>NZ_JBVVXV010000008.1:0-209671 GCF_055902415.1 Bacillus sp. SSR7
TAAAAATTGACGTTTCACGTTGTTTGTTTCGTTCAGTTTTCAAAGAACTACTTAGTCGCTCATTTGCGACTTCCTTATGTTAACATCTTCGTTTTTCGATGTCAACTAAGTTTTTTAATTTATTTTTTGTCGTTTTCTGCGTTTCCGCATCAGCGACGGTTATTAATATATCATGCAGTACATACATGGTCAATACTTTTCACAAAAAAATTTCACATCCCGTTAAAACTTTAAAAACACGTTTCAAAAATCCATATAGTTTCTCTTCATTCTTTACCCTAATCCACATTTCATATCTTATCACTTTATCACGCTTCTTAACGAATGAAAATTCTAAATTTTATGTTATTATTGTTATTATAGGAGAGTGGTGAGAATGAGCATTAAGTATTCAAACAAAATTAATAAAATCCGGACCTTTGCATTAAGTTTAGTATTTATCGGCCTCTTCATTGCATACTTAGGAGTCTTTTTCCGTGAAAACATTATTATTATGACAACATTTATGATGGTTGGCTTCTTAGCCGTAATCGCTAGTACTGTCGTTTACTTTTGGATTGGTATGTTATCTACTAAAACTGTACAAATTATTTGTCCAAGCTGCGATAAACCTACAAAAATGCTCGGTCGTGTCGACGCATGTATGCATTGCAACCAACCTTTAACAATGGATCGAAATCTAGAAGGAAAAGAATTTGATGAAAAATATAATAAGAAGAGCTATAAGTCATAAGTATATACGGAGACAATACATCCTTACAAAACTAAACATGAAAAGGTGATTTCTTAACCAAGAAATCACCTTTTGTATTTATCTTTAATTAAATTAGGTTGTGTACTGAACATTTTAAACCCTTCTGAACCTAATGTAATTACCCTATATAATAAAGAAAGAGGCTGACGTAAAGCCGTCAGCCTCTTTCTTTATTATATATTACGCCTTATGACACTCTGGACAAACGCCATAAATTTCTAAGCGATGACTATTAATAACGAAGCCTGTCGTTTTCGCAGCTTCCTCTTCAAGCTGTTCCAAGCCTCCATAAGGAAAATCAACAATCTTACCACATTTTTCGCAAATCACATGATAATGTTGACTTGTAACATAATCAAATCTACTTGAAGCGTCTCCATAAGTTAATTCCTTTACAAGTCCAACCTCTTTAAATACACGTAGGTTATTATAAACAGTTGCAACACTCATATTTGGAAACTTACCTTCTAATGCTTTATAAATGTCATCCGCTGTTGGGTGCGTCATAGATTCCACAAGGTACTCTAAAATAGCATGACGCTGTGGAGTAATGCGTACACCCGTATTTTTCAGCATTTCTAGCGCTTCTTTTAATTCTTCTTTGACCACCGTCATGCACCCCGATTCTATACGGATTATTATTTTATAATTCTTATAAAGAGTTTACTCCTTTTCTTATAAATCGTCAATATTTCTACTATAAGTATGTGTTTTATTTTTGTATATAG
This sequence comes from Bacillus sp. SSR7, assembly GCF_055902415.1. NCBI lineage: Bacteria > Bacillati > Bacillota > Bacilli > Caryophanales > Bacillaceae > Bacillus > Bacillus sp. SSR7. The sequence continues at coordinate 1,483 of NZ_JBVVXV010000008.1, forward strand.
CCTTATTCTTATGTATCTTTACCCATTTTTTATACATTTACATAGAAAAAAGTGCGACATAATCGCACTTGGAATACTATCATCTGAGGAGGTATGCCCTACACTTCACTTTATGTAAGACAATAAAATATGTATAGACACTCGCCTTACTTCTATATATTTTATCTCCACAATGGATTTACTTTATATAAGAAAGAACATCTTCAATATGTCCCTTCACTTTCACTTTACGCCACTCTTTTACAAGCTCACCGTCTTTATTAATAAGGAATGTAGAACGCTCAATTCCCATGTACTCTTTCCCAAAGTTCTTTTTCAACTTCCAAACATCATACAATTCCGCTACCTTATGATCTTCATCCACTAAAAGTACAAATGGAAGTTCATGCTTCTCAATGAACTTCAGATGTCTGTTCGCTGAATCAGGGCTTACGCCAAGAATAACTGTATCCTTCTCTTGAAATAATCCATATGCATCTCGAAAATCACATGCTTCAGTTGTACACCCTGGAGTCATATCTTTCGGATAAAAATATAGAACTACATTTTTACCACGAAAATCAGCTAAGCGAACTTGTTCCCCGTTACTTCCCTCTAATGTAAATTCTGGAGCCATTTCTCCTACTGTGATCATTGTTATCACTCCTACTCTTTTTTTTTACTATAACAAATGCTTCCTTATTTTTCATTGTCTATTACGGACCTCATTACAAAAGCAAACGGTAATGTATATCCAATTAGCGCTTCTCCAATCGCAATCCATCGCCCAATTCCAATCGGAGATATGTCACCATATCCAACAGACAATAAAGTAACTGCGCTAAAATATAAACAAATTTCAACCAGTTGAAAAGAGTGAGCATTTAAACTTTCTCCATCCTCTTTCAAAACTGCAAAACCCATTTCCTCTAATACAACGTAACTTAATCCAAATGCAATCAATACTGTTGTATAAATCAAAAATAATGTAGCTAAATTATACAGCGAAAAAAAACGCGTTGAATCCGAATAGGAACTCCATAATAATTGGACACTCCTCAAAATAGCAATTGCTGCAATTAATAGAATAAATCCCCATAACATGTCCTCCACCTCATTTTATATGTATGAGACAGCCATTAGATTTATCCCTTAGAAACAAACAAGCTTTTATAATTAATTCCCTGCACCACGGTACCTTTTTACCCCTTGATTCCAAAGAGTAATTGCAATCGTAAAACAGATAACACCAACGAACGGTGTTGCAAACGCATAGCTATTCCACTCTGTTTTTCTTAAAAAGTATGCTGCTGGATACACTCCGACAAACGCAAATGGTAATACAAACGTTAAAATGAAACGAATCACACGGTTATAAATATTAACTGGATAGCGACCATAGTTACCTATGTTATACATTAGCGGCATAATTGAACTTTTCGCATCCGACCAAAAACCAAGACTCGCAAGCGTAACAAATATACCTCCGTATACAAGGGCGCCCCCTCCTACCATCAACAAGAACAAGAAGATATCGTACCAGTAAAAAGATAATTGCAACTCCACAGCTGCATACCCCATTACAATCATTCCTGTAATGGCCCCAATTAAAGACTCAAGTTCCATTCTTTCTAATATAATTTGAAACAAGCTATGAATTGGTCTCGTTAATATACGATCCATTTCTCCTTTAATGATGTAACGATCATTAAAGTCCCATATATTAAAGAAAGCTGAGAAAATGGCAAACGGCACTAAAAAGAAACCATAAATAAAGATGACTTCTTCTCTACTCCAGCCTTTTAATGCTTGTGTATGTCCAAACACAACAAGAATAAAAATTAAATTAACAGCCTGTAGTGATAAGTCAGAAAGTAATCCAACGATAAAATCGCCCCGATACTCCAATTTTGTTTTTATATATTGGCTTGCATATTGCAAAAATAGTTTTATATATATCATCTCATCATCCCCCTTGTACAATTAGACGTTTTCTCGCCGTTCTCCACATGAGTACAATTGGAATAATAAGTACAATTGCCCAAATTACTTGGAATAATAATGCCTCATACAATTTACTTCCTTGTATACCTTCTGAAAAAATCATACTCGGAATATAACTAATGGCCTGAAATGGTAAAAACACCATTGCCTTTTGGGCCCATAACGGATAAAAACTAATCGGTAATAATAGACCAGAAAATAAATCAATAACAACACGTTTTGCATACATAATTCCGCTATTATTAAATAAGAAGAATGTGAGCATTCCCGTCATTAAATTAATTTGTGTATTAATAATAAAACTAAATATTAAAGATAAGAAGAAATATAACCACGTTTGAAAGTTCGTTGTAATTTGCAATGAAAATAATAAGGTAACGATGACCATACCCGGAATTGAAAAGAAGGCAAAGCGAAATATTCCTTCACCAAGACCTTGCATCACTTTCATCCCTAAATAGTTATATGGACGTATCAGTTCTACCGCTACACGTCCTTCTTGAATCTCCATCGCAATTTCCCTGTCTATATTATTAAAATAAAAGGCACGTGCCATCCACGCAATTGCGATATACGTAGTCATTTGCGAAATAGATAAACTTTCAATATTCTCTTTTCCGCTATAAATTGCTTGCCATAAAAAATAATATGCGCCGATATTAATTGTATAAATTAAAATCCCGCTATAGTAGTTTGTACGATACGCAAGCATCATTAAAAAGCGAATTCGAATCATTTCAATGTACTTACCCATGTTTCATACCTTCTTCATAAATGTTACGAATAATTTCCTCTGTAGACACTTCGTTAATTTTTAAATCTTTAATTTGAAAGGCCTGTACCACTTTAGAAATAAGCATTGAAATAATAACTTCTTCATTCGGTATTTTGGCAATCCACGCGTTTTCCTCTTTCGCTTTCGACCAAACGACATGACTATCTGGCATAACCATTGATAAAGCCTGATAGGAAACTGGTGCAATAAACTGAAAATGTATTTCCTTCTCTGCTCCCCACTGGGTACGAAGATTATTTAAAGAACCGTCATACATAATATTTCCTTCATCGAGCATGATAACGCGCTCACATAATGCTTCAATATCAGTAATATCATGGGTTGTTAATAAAATTGTTGTTTTATAACGTTCATTCATTTCTTTTAAAAATTCACGTATTTTCAATTTCACAAGTACATCTAGTCCAATTGTTGGTTCATCTAAAAATAATAACGGTGGATTATGAATTAATGCTGCCGCTAATTCACAACGCATTCTTTGACCTAAAGATAGCTTTCGAACTGGCTTATCTAATAAAGGACCAATATCTAACGTTTCGATCACGTGCTCCATATGTTCTTTATACTGAGCGTCTGATACACCGTACACTTTTTTTAATAAACGAAACGATTCTTGTACCGCAATATCCCACCAAAGCTGTGAGCGTTGACCGAAAACAACACCAATCGTTCTTACAAATTCTTCCCTCTGCTTATGCGGGTTCATCCCATTTACTAAAATGTCTCCTGATGTCGGAGTCAAAATCCCCGTAAGCATTTTAATTGTCGTTGATTTACCAGCACCATTCTCACCGATATATCCAACCATTTCACCTTGTTTCACAGTAAAAGATACATCATTTACTGCTGGTACTATTTTATAATTACGATTTAATAAATCGCGAAATGCACCCTTTAAACCTGGACGACTTGAATAGGCTGTAAATTCTTTACGTAACCCTTGTACCTCAATTACCGATTTCATAATCGGACCCCCTTCCTAAATGTCACAACGAATAGTTTACCCAACTGCCTTCCCTATCACAAACAATACGTCTTTTCGAAAAACATGTTAGAATAATACATAGATTTTTGTAAGGAGATGAATGGTAGTGAAATTCACAAAATCAGAAGCATTACATAAAGAAGCTTTAGAACATATCGTTGGCGGTGTTAATAGTCCTTCTCGTTCTTTTAAAGCAGTTGGAGGCGGCGCTCCTGTTGCTATGGAACGTGGAAAAGGTGCTTATTTCTGGGATGTAGACGGAAATAAATATATCGATTATTTAGCAGCATACGGTCCTATTATTACTGGACATGCTCACCCGCACATTACAAAAGCAATTACAACAGCTGCTGAAAATGGTGTACTTTACGGAACTCCAACAGCGCTAGAAGTAAAATTTGCAAAAATGTTAAAAGAAGCAATGCCTGCATTAGATAAAGTCCGCTTCGTAAACTCTGGTACTGAAGCTGTAATGACAACAATTCGTGTCGCTCGCGCTTACACAGGCCGCACAAAAATTATGAAATTCGCTGGTTGTTACCACGGTCATTCTGATTTAGTACTTGTAGCGGCTGGATCTGGTCCTTCTACACTAGGAACTCCTGACTCAGCCGGTGTACCACAAAGTATCGCTCAAGAAGTTATTACCGTTCCATTTAATAATGTAGAAACTTTAAAAGAAGCATTAGATAAATGGGGACATGAAGTAGCAGCTATCCTTGTAGAACCGATTGTTGGAAACTTCGGTATTGTAGAGCCAAAACCTGGATTCCTTGAGAAAGTGAATGAACTTGTTCACGAAGCTGGTGCACTAGTAATTTATGATGAAGTTATTACTGCTTTCCGCTTCATGTACGGTGGTGCTCAAGACTTACTTGGCGTAACACCAGACTTAACGGCGCTTGGTAAAGTTATTGGCGGCGGACTTCCAATCGGTGCTTACGGTGGTAAGAAAGAAATTATGGAACAAGTCGCTCCGCTTGGACCTGCATATCAAGCTGGTACAATGGCAGGAAATCCTGCTTCTATGGCATCTGGTATTGCTTGTCTAGAAGTTCTTCAACAAGAAGGGCTTTATGAAAAATTAGATGAACTTGGTGCAATGCTTGAAAAAGGAATTTTAGAGCAGGCTGAAAAACATAATATCGATATTACATTAAACCGCCTAAAAGGTGCTTTAACTGTATACTTCACAACGAATACAATTGAAGATTACGATGCAGCACAAGATACAGACGGAGAAATGTTCGGTAAATTCTTCAAGCTTATGCTTCAAGAAGGAGTTAACTTAGCACCTTCTAAATATGAGGCATGGTTCTTAACGACAGAACATACAAAAGAAGATATTGAATATACAATTGAAGCTGTAGGTAGAGCATTTGCTGCTTTAGCAAACAATAAATAATCCCGTCATTAAAAGGAAAAAAGAAAGCACACCTTTCTTTTTTCCTTTTTTCTATTTCATAAATTCCTTATCAATAGTATAATTATTCATAATTATCTGTTTAATTTTCTTTTATATCCTTACTATCTTTGTATACAAGGCTGCTCACGCCTTAAATAGTAAGATTATTCAAACTTTCATAAGAGGGGGGATTGACGGATGCTCAATAAAACAAATACATGGACACCGTCTTTATTTCGAGATTACAAAAATGCAGAACATGATGCGTGTGGAATCGTTTCCGTTATGGAGAAACAAAAAATTCCTACAAAAGAAAATATTGACCTTTGCATACAATCGCTCGTCAAAATGAATCATAGAGCTGGTTTCATTAATGGCGAAGGTGATGGAATCGGCATTCACATTGATATACCAAAAGCACTTTGGAATGAAAAATTAAAAAGTAGCGGATATAATCCAACGATCGTGGATCATCCCCACTTTATCGTTGGACATTTTTTTCTAAATAAAAACGAAAATATAGTTAATTTAAAAAATCATATTCGTACACAATTAAACAACGAAAACTTTGCAATTCTTTTCGAAAGTGATGATGTAATAAACTCCGATGCACTCGGTCCACTTGGTAAACAAGAAGAACCTTTATTTTGGCAAGTTGCTCTTATCGCAGAAAATGAAGTTGCAAATATTGAGCAAACATTATTTACAGTAACGATAAAAATAGAAGAAAATGAAGCGATTCATGTTGCTTCCTTAAGTCGTGATCACGTTGTATATAAAGTTCTAGGTGCTGGGGATACACTTGTTGCCTATTACAATGATTTACAACACCCACTTATTGCTTCAACTATGACACTAGGACACAATCGCTATTCTACTAATACATTATCTAACTTCTTTCGTGTACAACCATTTAGTATCCTCGGACATAATGGTGAAATTAACACAATTGCAAAATTACGCGATCAAGCTGAAATGATTCACGTTCCACTTACTGCTGGGGGCAGTGACTCCCAAGATTTAAACCGCACCTTAGAAACTCTACTTGTTCAATACAACTACAGTTTATTTGAAGCAATGGATATACTATTCCCGCCAATTATTAATGAAATTAAACTTTATGAACCACATTTACAAGATTTATATACGTATATACGTGAAGCATGGGGCCATTTTGCACAAGGTCCAGCTGGCATTATTTCACGTTATAAAGATGAAGCTGTTTTCAGCGTGGATTCTCTTGGGCTACGACCAGTATGGAAAGTAGAGACAGAAAGCTCTTATATTTTCTCTTCTGAACCTGGAGTTGTATCACCAACTGAATATGTAGCAGAACCAAAACCACTCGCTCCAGGGGAAAAAGTCGGACTAAAGTGGAATGAACAAGATGAGCTTGTTCTTTATGAATATGACAAATACCAAGCTCAAGTATATGACCGTTTTAAAAAACGAGTGGATACTAAAGATTATCATTTAAACTTATCTACCCCTGAAACGAAAGAAATCCAAGGATTATGTGATTCTATGCAAGTTGAAACGAAACAATACGTTGCTTTCGGATGGGATCGTGAACATATTCAGCTTCTTGAACAGATGGCAACAAAAGGCGTTGAGCCAATTCGCTCACTCGGGCATGACTCACCACTCGCTGCACTCGATACTGATAGACGAAATATCGCTGATTTCATTAAGGAAAGTGTAGCTGTTGTTACAAATCCAGCAATTGATCGCGATCGAGAGGTCGAACACTTCTCCACACGAACGATACTTGGAGAGCGACCAAGTTTATTAAGCGGTGCTAAACAACCATTTGTAGTTGAGATGCTTTCCCCGATTATTTTAGAAGGAAGTGTAGCACAATCTATTGCAGAAGAATTACACACAGTTACGTACGAGCAACTTATACAACTATTCAATACTCATAGCTCTATCGCTACAATCTCTGCTACATTCAGTCAGGCAGAAACTTTACAATGCGCCTTAAGTCGAATTAGTTCCGAAGCGATAACAGCTGTGAACGATGGGGCTTCCCTACTATTAATAGACGATGCCAACGCTCATCTAAATGAACGGTTATGGATTGATCCCCATTTAGTTACTGCGAAAGTACATCAAGTATTAAGCGAAAATAAATTACGCCGAAACTGTTCGCTCGTTATACGTTCGGGTGCCCTTCGCTCCTTACATGATATCGTCACACTGTATGGATTAGGAGCAGATAGTATTAATCCATATTTATTATTTGCAACCGTAAATGATGGGACAAAAACACCAATTACGAATTTATACAATGCTCTTAATAAAGGACTGGAAAAAGTCATTTCAACAATTGGAATTCATGAATTGCGTGGTTACGGTCGCCTCTATTCTTCTATCGGGTTACATGAAGAAATCACAAATATATTGCAAATCACGAATTTCTTAGGTTCAAATGATTTAGCTTTTTCTCTTGAATCACTTGCTGAAGATGCACAAATGCGAGCGAACGATTATAACAATCCTAAAGTTAGAATGCGAAAATCTTTTCATATATTCCCGCGAATTTGGAAAGCAATTGGCGATGTTGCAAAAGGAAACTCTTATGATGATTACCGTGAAAAATTAAGTGAATTAGAAGAAAATAACCCAATCGCAATTAGACATCTTGTTCAAACGAAAGAAACAAAACATGTCATTCCGGCTGAAGAAGTGTCCATCAGTATTCAAAATCATGATTTACCATTTATTATTAGTTCCATGTCATTCGGTTCTCAAAATGAAATTGCCTTTCGTGCATATGCAGAAGCAGCCGACCAGCTAAATATGATTAGTTTGAACGGTGAAGGCGGCGAAATTAAAGATATGATTGGAAAATATCCACATACACGTGGACAACAAATTGCGTCCGGACGATTTGGCGTAAACGCCGAACTACTCAATTCATCAAACTTAATTGAAATAAAAATTGGGCAAGGCGCAAAGCCTGGTGAAGGTGGACATTTGCCAGGTTCAAAAGTAACAGCCAAAATCGCTGAAGCACGTAATGCGACAATTGGATCAGATTTAATTTCACCTTCTAACAACCATGATATTTATTCCATTGAAGATTTAGCTCAAATGATTACAGAAATTAAAACGGCTAATCAACTTGCGAAAGTAGCTGTAAAAGTCCCTGTCGTCCCTAACATTGGAACAATTGCTGTTGGTATCGCAAAAGCTGGTGCTAATTTTATTAACATTAGCGGATTTGATGGTGGTACAGGGGCTGCACGTATCCACGCATTGCAACATGTAGGGCTTCCTGTAGAAATTGGTGTGAAAGCCGCTCACAATGCTTTATTAGAAGCAAATATGAGACATAAAGTAGAAATTTGGGCTGATGGTGGTATTCGAAGTGTGAATGACGCCTTGAAAATTATGCTCCTTGGAGCAAACCGCATTGGATTTGGTACATTATCCATGATTGCAATTGGCTGTACAACTTGCCGCGGATGTCATCTAGATACTTGCCACGTTGGAATCGCAACACAGATTGAATCTGAAGCTCAAGCGAAAGAACACGGATTACGCCGCTTCGTCCCGCGTGAATTAGAAAGCGCCGTGGCTGGATTATTACATTTATTCACTACTTTTGGCGAAGAACTAAAACGATTAACAGGAAATCTCGGCTATACAAATTTACAAGAAATTGTCGGGCGTTCCGATTTATTAGAACAAGTTCGAGGCAAAAATTTATTAAACTTATGTAATTTACTACAAACGATAGAACATCCATCTGGTACAAAAACAGAACACGTACTAGAAAAACAATTTGAAACAATTCATTCTCCTCATTCAAAAGAATTAGTAGGCGTTGGCGTAGAGCAACGCGTTATGGGTGGTCTAGAATCTTGTTATCGCGTTCGTAGTAAATTATATGAAGACACGAAGCTTGAACCACTTACATTAAAGTATACGAATGGCTCGATTCCTGGAAATGGATTAGGTGCTTACAATAGTGAGAACTTATTTATACACGTAAACGGCGGCGCACAAGATGGTATTGGTAAAACCTCCTTTGGTGGTGGTATTTATATAACGAAAGCAAAAGGAAAAGACGGTCTATATTATAACGGTTCTGTCGGAAAAGGTTTTGGATACGGTGCACAAAAAGGGGCGCTATACGTTCAAGGTAACGCTGATGCTCGCGCTGGCATTCGCCTCTCTGGAGCAGACATGATAATTGGCGGACGCATGACAAAGCCACTCCGTGAAAAAGAGCAAGGGAATATAGGAGCATACTCTAATATTAAAGGTTTCGCTTTTGAATATATGACAAATGGGCGCGCTCTTGTTTTAGGGGATCCTGGTCCATGGATTTGCGCTGGTATGACTGGCGGGGTTGTTTATTTACGCCATGATTCAAGCTTAGGTTTAACAGAACAGGCATTAAAAAGAAGAATCGCAAAAGGAGCAAATGTTACATTACAACCAATTAGTAAAAATGGTGTGCAAGATGTGACCGAGTTATTACTAGATTATATCCGTGTATTAAATGAACATGAGCAATACGAGGAAGTTGCTTTATTGACACCGTTATTCGATGATATGCAGCAACAGTTTTTTGAAATCATCCCGAAAAAAGAGCAGGCTGATCCATCTATCTCAACAGAGTGATATGCCTAATTTTCATCTTCAAGAAAAAAATTGACGAAGTACACTTCTCATAGTAATCTATAGTAACAATTTGAAACCTGCTGAAATTCAGCAGGTTTTTTTACTAAAAATTGATGTTTAAAAAGAATTAGGAAAAAGTATAAAATGAATCTTAATTTCTTATTAACGTCACTAAAATATCACTTGCTAACATATTGTAATGAATGTATAGTATCATGTTGTACATTCATTATGACAAGAGAAAGGATCTTATTAAGGGTATGAAACTTGGTGCTCGCATTTTAAAAACGGGTATTGCCATCACATTAGCTTTATTTGCTTGTATTTTACTTAACTTACCGAGTCCAGTATTTGCGGGAATCTCAGCTATCTTCGCTGTTCAACCGTCTGTATACCGTTCGTATTTAACTGCACTTGAACAAATTCAAGCAAACGTCATTGGTGCGGTATTCGCTATCGCATTTGCTACCGCTTTTGGACATAATCCTTTTATTATTGGATTAACATGTATATTAGTAATTGCTCTTACATTGCAATTACGATTAGAAAACACAATATCAATTGCTTTAGTAACAGTTATCGCTATTATGGAGTATCAAGGTGAAGATTTCTTTAGTTTTGCCTTACTTCGATTTGCGACGATTATGGTTGGAATTATTGCGGCTTCACTTGTAAATTTAGTGTTTATGCCGCCAAAATACGAAACAAAGTTATATCATCGCATCGTTGATAATACAGAAGAAATTGTAAAATGGATTCGAATGAATAGCAGGCAAGCTTCTGATTTTACAACATTAAAAACTGATATTGATCGTATGAAAGAAAAAATGATCAAACTAAACCATTACTATTTGCTGTATAAAGAAGAAAGAAGCTATACGAAAAAAGTAAAGTTCGCAAAAATTCGTAAGCTTGTTTTATTCAGACAAATGTTAGCGACGACAAGTCGTGCTTTAAGTACGTTAAAATCATTACATCGTACTGAAAACGAACTGCGCTATATGCCAGAAGAATTCCAGGAATCTATTCAGAACGAACTTGATTCATTAACACATTATCATGAACAAGTTTTATTAAAATTTATTGGTAAAGCAAAAAAACAACAGTCCGTTGAAATGCTTGATGAAGTTGAAACAGGTAAACAGGAATTAATTGATATCTTTATGGAATATCAAAACAAGGATGATGAAGAGGCATATAAAACATGGCTACATCTCTTCCCTCTTATTTCTGCTATTATTAACTATAGTGAAGAAGTAGAGCATTTAGATTTACTTGTGGATAGCTTCTACACATACCATAAACCAGAAGCAGAACTCAAAATCGACGATAAAAAAGAAGACGAATAAAAAACAGCTCCTTTTACGCTAAAGGAGCTGTTTCTGTTATATGTTGAAGTTGATATAAATTGTGGTAATATCCTCTTTTTTTCATTAATTCTTCATGAGATCCTGTTTCTTTAATTTCACCATCTTCAATGTAAATAATCGTATCCACATGCGTAATCGTCGCCAATCGATGTGCAATTATGATCGTCGTTCGATCAGCAGCTAACGTCTGAAGCGCCTCTTGAATATATCTTTCATTTTCTAAATCCAAAGCGGAAGTCGCTTCATCTAATATAAGTAACGATGGATTCTTTAAAAACACGCGTGCAATCGCTACACGTTGCCTTTGCCCACCAGATAACTTCACACCGCGTTCCCCGACGACAGTATCATAACCATCAGGTAACTCAATAATAAAATCATGAATTTGCGCAGCTTTGGCAGCTGCAATTACTTCTTCCTCTGTAGCTTTCGGATTCCCATATAAAATATTTGCCCCGATTGTATCGCTAAATAACAAATTATCTTGCAGTACAATTCCAATATGACTACGTAAATTTCTCATATCATACTTTCTAACATCTATCCCATCTACATAAACTGCGCCTGAAGAGACATCATAGAAACGCGGGATTAAACTAGCAAGAGATGACTTCCCTCCCCCACTCGCTCCTACAAGTGCTACCTTCTCTCCTGGCAATATAGTTAACGAAAGGTTATGTAATACCTCTTTTTCATCCGAGTTGTAACGAAAAGATACATTATCAAATATCACTTCACCATTTAATTTTTTCGTTTGTACCGCACCTGGTACATTCACAATATCGTATTTTTCGTCTAACAGTTCAAACACCCGATCCATCGATGCGAAAGACTGTGTTAATGTCGTAGAGGAATTAACAAGGCGGCGAAGTGGACTATACAAACTATCCATATATCCAACAAAGGCAACCATAGTTCCTAATGTTAACTGCCCCTGAATCACTTCATACGCTGCAAAACCGATCACGAGTAACGGCCCTAAATCTGTTAACGTATTTACTGCCGAAAATGTTCTCGCCGTCCAACTCGTATGCGTTAACGCTTTCGTCAAAAATTCATTATTTCTTTTTTCAAATTGCTTCCCTTCATACTCTTCTAATGCAAAGCTACGTGTCACTTGCATCCCTTGAATACGTTCATGTAAATACCCTTGCATCGTTGCTAACGCTTGTGAACGCTCTTTCGTCAATTTTCGAAGACGCCCGAAAAAATATTTCACTGCCACTACATAAATAGGTAAAATTAATAGCGCAACAAATGTCAATTTTATATTCATAGAAAACATAACAATAATAGCGATAGCAATTGTTGCTGTATCTAACCAAACATTCATCAAACCAGTAATTACAAAATCCTTCGTTTGTTCTACATCATGAATGACACGTGAAATAATCTCCCCTGTTTTTGTATTCGAATAATAACGTAAACTCAACTTTTGTAAATGACCAAAAATATGTTTTCGCAAATCATATAGTATTGTATTTGCGATACGCTGCGCAAAATATTGACGATAATATTCAATCGGCGGTCTTAACACTGCAAAAATAAAAAAAGCAATCCCAATCGCTGTTACTAGTTGGGACGTCTTATCTTGAAGTGACCCTCCGCCCTGAATGACATCATCAATAATATACTTTAATAACCACGGCATAATGAGCGGGATGCCGAATTTAACTAGACCAATCATAATCGTAATAGCAATAAGCCATCGATATGGTTTAACAAATTGCAAATATCTTTTTATACCTTGCACATAATCCCCCCTCTAATAGGACAAACCTGCGGGGAAATCCCCTGCAGGTTTGTTTTAATTTCTGTACATTAAATATCTCTCATACCACATATCTACAAAGTCTGGTGCGAATGGCCCTTTTCTTTGATGAATCCATTGTGTTAATTGTGCTACATTTCGTTTTAAAATCGTATCAATCACAGGTGGATATTGCATAATTTGACTATGTTTTTCATATTCATCTTCATCTAAAAGCGTATATGTCATATCTGGATACACTTTAATATCTAAATCATAATCAATATACTTTAACGCTTCAGAATCATATGCAAAAGGTGAGCTTAAATTACAATAATAATATACGCCCTCTTCCCTTAACATTCCAATCACATTAAACCAGTAGTTTGCATGAAAATAACAAATTGCTGGTTCACGAGTAATCCATGTTCGGCCATCTGATTCTGTCACTACTGTACGATCATTTGCTCCGATCACAAGACTTTGTGTCCCTTTTAAAATCGTTGTCTCTTCCCACATTCTATGAATGGAGCCATTATGTTTATAACTATGTATTTGTACTTTTTCTCCTTCTTTGGGAAATCCCATATATGCTCCCTTCCTTCAACTGCAAATGCCCTTTAAACTGCATTCACTTTTTTTCTATTATAACTTTTTTGTCGAAATTTTAAAACTAAAGCGATAAGACTCTATGTTTCACACTGAATACCATATCCATAGTCTTTCATAGGGGACAGGGCCAAACGAGGAAAGGAGAAGAAAGTGAAACTTTAATCAGTGGGGGCTTTCTTCATCCCCCACCTAACGCCTTTGCTTTCGCTGAATTTTGAGGCGGGGGTCTTACTGCCCATTAAAGTGGGATAAAAAAAGGCCTTCCTCATTTCCATGTACAGAAGGACCTTTCACCTGAAGGCAACAATATATCTTATCCTAAATTTGAAATCATTTTTTCAGTTTCAAAAGATTGAATCACACTATTTGTTTGCTCTTCAAATTTCTCATGTAATAACTTAAGTGCTAATTCTGTTCTATATATTTCTTGGCGAATAAAATGTAATTCCTTTTTATCGCACGTATCCTTTTCGCTCATTTCAATTTGCTGATACTTCTCTAGGTGAGCTTGTAACTTCAACAACTCATCCATCGTTTCCAATTGCTCTCCTACCAACTTATCAAAATCGTTCATTACTTACCCCCTCTTGGATTTATTTATCAGTTATTATTTCCTCATTACATATTTCTAATCTTTAACTTCCTTCTCCTTTGACTACATTTGTTGACTTATTAGAAGTTATGTCGTTCGTTTTATTTTCATTACCATGACCAAGGCACAAAGAAAACACTTCTCCCGAATTAGAGAAGTGTTTTTCTTTCATTACTGATTTGAACTAGAAGATTGTGATTGTTTTGCAGCTGATTGTGCATTTTGTTTTTTCACAGCATGCACGTCTGTTTCAGTTGCAAATTCAGTACCATAACTAGCGTTTGCACTTTGTGCACCAGAAGCTTGTGCTTTCTTTGCTTCTGATTGTGCGTTTGCTTGTTTTACTGCTTGCACATCTGTTTCAGTTGAAAACTCTGTACCATAACTAGCATTTGTACTTTGAATGCTAGCACCAGAAGTTGCTTTGTTATAACCTTGTTGTTTTTTACTCATCTTTCTCACCTCCACAATCAATAATGTAACCAATTCAACTAAAAGCTATCCGTAATTTTCTTTTAAAAAATTACGCATATATCTCTTATCACTCATTCAAACTATAGAAAATGGAGGTGGAAATATGTATATAGGACGCGATATGACTGAATTAACGATGGTTTCAAAAAGTGAATGGAAAGAAGACGAATTAGCTTATTTTCATCATTCATTACAACAAATTCTGCCGTATTTAAACGCAGAAGGTCAAAGTATTTACAAAGAAATTGTAATAGAAATTGAATCAAGAGGTGGCTTACAAGAAGGTGACGCTAGTTGGACTCATGGAACAAGAATTTCTTACGATTAAAAAAAGTGTTCCCAATCTGGGAACACTTTTTTTATTTATTGTATTGTAATTTTCTCAACGCAACTCTCATAAATCGTACGATGCGATTTTGAAAAAGGTAACTGCTCAAATGCTTCTTTCGATACAAATTTCAATGTATCTGTTTCAACAATATCACCAGTTACTTTTCCGTAAAATACGAATATATCCCAAGTGCGATGTGTAAACGTGTGTTGTACATTCATTGCATATTCTTCAATAGAAATCGAAAGCTCAAATTTTTCTTTCATATAATCTGTAAGCTGTTCCTTCTGATTACGAATTCCTTCGCCAAGTTCAATATTCGGAAACTCCCACATATTAGCTAATAAACCGGTACTTGAACGTTTATTAATGACGTAACGACCATCTTCCGTTTGAAGTACTCCTGCAACAATCGGTACCATCGTAGGAGCTTTCGCTTTACTTTTTACTGGTAGTTCCTTTTGAACACCTTCTGCATATCCCCTGCAATGCTCACGTACAGGACAAAGTAAGCACGCTGGATTTTTAGGAATACAAATCAGTGCTCCTAATTCCATCAAACCTTGATTAAAATAAGATGGATTTTCAGCCGAAATAATTTCACGCACAATCTCTTCAAACACTTTTCTCGTTTTTGGTTTTGCAATGTCATCCCATACTGATAAAATGCGAGACAATACACGCATTACATTTCCGTCAACTGCCGGCTCTGGTATACCATAGGCGATACTTAAAATAGCACCTTTTGTATAGGGGCCGACTCCTTTTAATTTTTCAATTTTCTTTACATCACTTGGTACTATCCCGCCATATACTTCTTTTACTTCTTTTACGGCCGCATGTAAATTTCTTGCTCTAGAATAATACCCTAAACCTTCCCATGCTTTTAACACTTCTTCATCATCAGCATTTGCCAAAGCTTCTAGAGTAGGAAACTTCCCCATAAAATTCGCGTAATATGGTTTTACAGCCTCCACTCTAGTTTGCTGCAACATAATTTCCGAAACCCAAACACGGTATGGATCTTTATTTTTACGCCACGGTAAGTCGCGTTGCTCTTTTTCAAACCAACCAATTAAATCATTTTGAAACTGCTCTATGTTAAAATTATTTAATATTTCAAGTGTCAAACTTGATCCCCCTCATTTTTTTGCATATAAGTACTATTATAAAGATTTTAGGAAAAAATTTAAGTAAGATGACATAGGAAATAGAAGGCAAAGGACTTGAGGTATCGAATAAAAAGAGTTACATTAATAAAAAACGGAGGTGGATTTCTATGGACACAGCCACTCACCTTGTTATGGGCGTTACTCTAGGCAGCTTGGCCACGTTAGATCCAGCCATAGCACAAAGTGATATTGGGCCACAAGCAGTTATGCTCGCTACAATTGCTGGTTCCAATATTCCTGATATCGATACAGTTTTAAAATTACGTAATAACGCTAAATATATAAGAAATCATCGCGGGATTACTCATTCCATTCCTGCAGTGATTCTTTGGTCATTCCTTATAAGTGGCATCTCTTTCGCCTTCTTTTCAGACGCTCCATATTTGCATCTACTACTTTGGTCATTTATTGCCGTCTTTCTTCATGTCTTTGTAGATATTTTCAATGCCTACGGTACACAGGCATTACGACCCTTCACAAAAAAATGGGTAGCGCTAGGTATCATTAATACATTCGATACCGTCATTTTCTTCATCCATATACTCGCAATTGCTTGTATGCTCGTAGGTTCTCATAAAGGGTATACTGCCTTAGCAGCGTATATATTGATGATCGTTTACTATATCGGACGGATTATGATGCATAGAAATATAAGAAGCGTTGTACAAAAACGTTTCAAACATGTTGAGAAGATAATTATTTCTCCTTCTTATCGATTTTATCATTATCATTTAGCAATCGTTACAACCAATTATTACTACGTTGCTAGATGGCATCGCGGTAACATCATGGTATATGATAAATTCGACCGGGTACCGTTCCCAGATAATGCTATTATGCGCGCTGCTAAACAAGATGAAAACATCTCAGCATTTTTATCTTTCTCCCCTGTATATCGCTGGGACATTTTCGATTATGATCATTATTATGAAGTTCGATTCATTGATTTGCGATATCGTAGTAAAGACTATTATCCATTCGTTGCAATCGTTCAACTCGATCATAATTTAAATATTATTAGTTCCTATACAGGATGGATCTTTAGTGAAGAAAAACTTCGAAAAAAACTGGAGTTACTTCCACATTAAAAAAAGCGACTTAAGTCGCTTTTTTTAATGTTTCAAATGATCTTCTTGATTGATTAAATGGCTATATTTCGGATTATTTGTACGCATTTCATGAAGGCGTACTCCATGATTATTAATCCATGATCGCACCACTTGTTCAGTCATTTCTTCTCCTTGATAACGACCTGATTTCGCATAAGTTGTTTGAAAATCTTCCCACAGTAATTCAACCCACGCACGAGCTTGTGCGTAAGAAAGTTTGTCATTTTTGTCTAATAGTTCTTTCGTTAATGCTTCATAAATATCATTCATGTTCTAATCTCCTTTACCTAATTATCCCTTCATTTCTAAAGGATAGTTTCTTCTATTTTGCACATTCTATAATTGATACTTCTTCAAGAGGTATCAACTGATGATGAGGAGGGCGTTCGCAATGGGTAAACAAGCCGAATTTTGGTCTGAGTCAAAAAACAACAGCAAAATCGACGGTCAACCGAAAGCGAAATCACGCTTCGCTTCGAAACGACCTAACGGCACAATTAACACGCACCCACAAGAACGTATGCGTGCTGCAAATCAGCAGGAAGAGTAGTACAAAGTAATTTAACTTCCTACACGAGGTGATAAAGATGAGCTACCGTGATCGCTTAGATAGTCGTTCTGAATTATTTAACCATACGTGGACTCGTCCGAAACATGCAAAAGCGCAAGTTAACGGACAGACGCAACAAACCCAGTCTCTCATTATATTGGCGAATGAATGTAAAAAACGCCAATTTTAGAATCTCCTATCTCCTGTAACGCCTACCAAAGATGAAAACCAGAGAGATATTCGCTCTCTGGTTTTTATTTTTCTTGTAATAAAGAAATCGGGATTCCGATCTCTTCATTATCATTTTGCTTATGTCCCCAAGCAAATACCCCATTGAAATACGTAATTTCAAATAATATACCAGGTTCTTCTACTAATTCATACGTTTCACCAATATGGAATTTGTTTATGTCAGTCATATAAGCGCGAGCCATTGCTATCTTTCGCATTAATACATCGAACTCATTTACAATTCCAAGTTGCTCAGCTTTTATTGCTTGCTCTTTCAAAAGGCCAATTTCTTCCCTTAGCTCATGTGGTGTCATTTCACTATAGCGCTTTGGCATATTCATCTTATTTCCCCTCATCCCTCTTCGCGTTTCATCTGCAAAAATATCTCTATCTCATCAATAGAGAATCCCTTGCGATATAACGCTTGTTTCATCTTATTTTCGAATGTCCATCCATCATACTTCTTATATTTCTCATAATATTTATTCCCATGATAGTGTAACGCTTCTTGTTGCTGTTCGTCATCTTTCTCGTCTTTCAATTCTTCCAAACAAATTTGAATCACATCTCTAGAATATCCTTTACGAACGAGCATTTCGTCTAACTTTAGCTTCATTTGTAAAAAGGAGTGCTTTTGATAAGATTTTTTCTTCTTTTCTATAAGAATTAAAGCATTCTCAATTTGCTTTTCCTTCGGATATTCTTGTAAACTATGCGTAATAATTAGATCCTGAACACCTTTATTTAACAGCTCTCTTTTAATAACCGTTGGACCTTTTCGATTCACATTACTTTGCGTTCTCGTATATAAAATAGCATACTCTTTATCATTAATATATCGGTCATGTAATAATTTCGAAACGACTTCAGAGATGATGGCTTGCCCCACTTCTTTTTTTCGTAAAAAATCTTCTATTTCTAGTTTCGTTCTCATTTGATAGGATAAATAGGAGATTGCTTGTAAATATGCTTTTTGTACCTCTTCATTGTACAAAATATTTCCTAACGCTATTTCATCAATTTCTAAGCCCTTTTGTAATCCATGTTTTATTAAGATTACCTCATTCACACTAAATCCGTATTCTTCACCTTGACCTTTATCGATATAAATATTAAACCGTTCTTTCGATCGTTTTTGCACTTCTATTTTTGTAATGACAGCCATACTCTCACCTCTCTATTATTTTAACGTATTATCCGAAAGAAGTCTCCTTCCTAGGGCGTGTGAAAGACGATAGTCTAGCGGTAGGTGGGGGATGAATTTCGGTTTGGCGTAGCCAAACATTTGGTTTTCTGATTTTTTTTGCCTCTGATATAATCATTCTTATAAGAGGTAAAGTTTGGTATAACAATGAAAGTAGATAATAATGTAATGTTCAGGTTGTGTGATCACCGTCATAGCTTATGGGAAATGAAGCGAAAACTGAGGTGAATGGAAATGCTAAAGCAGAATAAGGCGTACAAATTTCGTCTGTATCCTACAGAAGAACAAGCTCATCTCATACGTAAAACGTTCGGATGTGTACGCTTTGTGTATAATAAAATGCTGGCTGAGCGGAAAGAAATATACGAAACATATAAAGAGAACAAGGAAGAGCTGAAGAAACAAAAATCCCCTACTCCTGCGAAATACAAAGTGGAGTATGAATGGCTTAAAGAGGTCGATTCCTTAGCATTGGCTAACGCGCAATTAAACTTGCAAACTGCGTATAAGAACTTTTTTAGTGGTCAAAGTGATTTTCCTACATTCAAAAGTAGAAAGAGTAGAAAATCTTATACAACGAATCGCGTAAACGGAAATATTATGTTATTTCATGGTTATATCAAATTACCGAAATTGAAAATGGTGAAACTGAAGCAACATAGGGAGATACCGCCAAATCATATCATCAAATCTTGTACGATTTCGATGACACCTACCGGTAAATACTATGTGTCTATCTTGACTGAATATGAAAAAGAGATTGTACAAAAAGAAGTACAAAGTGTAGTTGGATTAGACTTTGCAATGGCTGAATTATATGTGAGTAGCGAAGGCACAACGAGTATTAGCCAGACGTGTGAAAGATTCGGTACGCTGGAATAAACAACGCATTCGTGTAGCGAAGCTGCATGAAAAGGTTGCAAATCAACGTAAGAATTTCCTTCATCACAAGTCTAAAGAATTGGCTACTCATTTTGACGTTGTAGCAATCGAAGATTTACATATGAAAGGAATGTCACGAGCACTTCGCTTTGGTAAGAGTGTAGCTGATAACGGCTGGGGGATGTTCACGATATTTTTAGCATATAAGCTACAAGAACAAGGAAAACAGCTTGTGAAAATAGATAAATGGTTTCCTTCTACAAAGATGTGTAGTCGTTGTGGAAACAAAAAAGAAATGTCACTATCTGAACGTACGTATGCGTGTTCGTGTGGACTAACAATCAGTCGTGACTATAACGCAGCTATCAATATCAAAAAGGAAGCGATGCGGTTATTCGCATTGATATAAACCGTAAAAAATAACCTTTGGAACAAGGGAGTTAGCTCGGCTGTCTTAAGACAAATTCGCTAGCTATCAAAAGTAGCGATGAACCGAGAAGCCCCCACTCGGGGTAAGCTCGTAGGAGATACTAAGTGGTGGGTAGTTCACCATAGTCAAGGAACGTTTTTGCTTTTCAAGAATATATATAATGAGGAGGAAATAATTGTGAAAATCGCAATTTCTGGTGGTACCGGCTTTATCGGTAAATACCTTTCTACTTTTTTTATTCAAAAAGGATATACTGTTTACATTCTCTCACGAAAAAAAACTGCTGAAACTTCCGATCCTAACCTTCAGTATGTACAATGGACACCAGATTTACAAACCTTCCCCCTCTCTTCTATTGATGTAGTTATTAATCTAGCTGGAGAGTCTATTAATAGTAGATGGACAAAGAAACAAAAGAAAGTCATTTTAAACAGTAGAATTCAAACAACAAAAGGACTCATTAAACAATTGCAGGCACTCCCTACAAAACCACACACATTTATTAACGCAAGTGCAATTGGATACTATGGAACGTCTGAAACCGAGTCTTTTACAGAACAGCATGTGACTCCTGGAAATGACTTTTTAGCAAATACAGTATATTCATGGGAACAAGAAGCATCTAAAGCACGTGCTCTCGGAATACGGACAATCTACGCAAGATTCGGAGTCGTATTAGGGCCAGACGGAGGAGCTCTTCCAAAGATGCTACTTCCCTATCAATTTTATATCGGAGGTACAGTCGGGTCTGGAAACCAATGGTTATCATGGATTCATATAGATGATGTCGTTCGCATGATTGATTTCATCATACACAAAGAAGAAATTGATGGACCTCTTAACATTACAGCTCCTGATCCTATAAGAATGAAGGAATTTGGAGAAATCATTGCAACTATAATAAAAAAACCTCATTGGTTACCTGTCCCTTCATTTATGCTTCATGCTTTATTAGGCGAGATGAGCATACTTGTACTAGAAGGGCAACATGTATTACCTAGTAAAGCAATTGAGCATGGGTATCAATACACATTTCCGTCAATAGACCATGCATTACAAAATATACTTTCGCATACAATGTAGTACTTCTAAAACACAGTTTTACAGAGGGCCCTTTCAAAACTTTTATTTTCTAGCATCCGGAGCATTATTACACAAATAATCTTTCAGTTACTTTCCCTTACATTCCATTAACATTATAAAGTAACAGAAATGAGGTACCTATGAAAATATTGCTCAAACAAGCCATTGTCTATCCTATTACATCCCAAAAATTTCAAGGGGATGTACTCGTTATAGGAGAAAAAATTGCTGAGGTCAAGCCTTCCATTCAACCTACTCAAGATATGACAGTTATAGACGCACGTGCTCTTCATCTCTTACCTGGATTTATTGATGTCCATACCCATCTTGGTCTCTATGATGAAGGTACTGGTTGGGCTGGCAATGATGCAAATGAAACATCTGAAGTTTCAACACCACATATCCGTTCTTTGGACGGAATTCACCCTTTTGATATTGCATTTCAAGATGCGGTACAAAATGGAATCACAACTGTTCACGTTATGCCAGGAAGTCAAAACATTATCGGTGGTACTACTTGTGTAATAAAAACAGCTGGAACTTGTATTGATCATATGATTATTCAAGAACCTGCTGGCTTAAAGATTGCCTTTGGAGAAAATCCTAAAAAGGTCCATAGTAATGGCACAAAAGAGTCCATTACGCGTATGGGAATTATGGGATTACTTCGGGAATCATTCTATGAAGCACAACACTACGGGCATGAAGCTGATTTTCGAATGCTTCCTATCTTAAAAGCATTACGCCGTGAAATACCCGTACGTATCCACGCTCACAGAGCAGATGATATTAGTTCTGCTCTACGCTTTGCAACAGAGTTCAATCTTGATTTACGTATTGAACATTGTACAGAAGGACACTTTATTGTTGAAGAACTTTCAAAACACAATTTGAAGGTTTCAGTTGGCCCCACGCTTACACGCCGTTCTAAAATCGAACTAAAAAATAAAACATGGGATACTTACCATATATTATCAAAAAATGGAGTGGAAGTTTCCATCACAACAGATCACCCCTATACACCCATTCAATATTTAAATGTTTGTGCTGCTGTCGCAGTAAGGGAAGGATTAGACGAAAAAACTGCACTAGAAGGAATCACTATATTTCCAGCGCGAAATTTACGTTTAGAGGATAGAATTGGAAGCATTGAGGCTGGAAAAGACGCTGATCTTGTGCTCTGGACCCATCATCCTTTCCATTATTTAGCCAAGCCTGTACTAACTATGATTGATGGAAAAATAATTTACAAAAAAAATAAAAAAAACTAGTTTATTTTTTTGACTAGATAAAGTATTATACGATTATAAACTGAATGAAACCATAATCAATTTGTGTCGTGATTATCATTTTCAAATTGATGAATGGGGAAGGCAAATGGTGCGCCACCAGCGTTAGAAACTGGTTCTAGTGGGTTCGATTCCCACCCCGAAATTTTTTAAAGATTGATATAAAAATTTCGAGGGTGGGGTGTTTTTTCGTCATGCTACCCTCGTGTGAGGAGGATTTAGTATGTTGAAAAAACGCGACTTACACGACAGCCACGTTCTATACGAGTTAATGGTGGATCCAGCTGTCTTCCCTTTTGTGCGTCAAAAGGCTTATTCTTATGAGGAATATTTATTTTTAACGAAACAAACGATTGAAGCTGAAGAGCGTGGGGAATTAATTTCACGCACAATTTTAGACGAATGGGGTAACCCTATCGGAACAATTACTTTATTTGATGTGCAAGAAAAAGCCGGCTTCCTTGGAACATGGCTTGGCAAACCTTATCACGGAAAAGGCTACAATAAATTGGCAAAAGATTCATTTTTTAGCGAACTTTTCTACGAGTTAGATATTGAAACGATCTTTATGCGTATTCGCAAAATAAATATTCGTTCTATTAAAGCTGCAGAAAAATTACAATATGTAAATCTAGCAAACGAAACAAGAAAATCCGTTTATGATGAAATTAACGCGAATGAAGAAGTATATAACTTATATGAAATTCCAAAAGATCAATATACACTTGCTACAATGCGAGATACAACGTTCCAAGATTCTCATCACTTAAAAGAAGCATAATCTAAATTTTCAGAAATAATAATTAACCATTAACATTTTGATATATACGTATATCACCCCATGTCTTTGGAAACGATATATAGTGACTTTAGGACACGAGGTGATTTGTAATGGATAAAAAGAAACGTGACAAAGCAAAAAACGCATTATCTAGTACACAAGAAGTTCTCTACCAACGAGAATTTCGTAAAGCAGATCGCGCAGCGGGTTATCGCTCGAAAAGTATTTAAAGTGAGAATGAATAATTAGAAGTTCTCCCCCCTAATTATTCATTCTCATTACATATTTTTTCTACGTGATAGAGTAGAAAAAAGGTTCCTTATAAATAAGGAACCTTTTTTCTGTGGATAACGTTATCCACATAATTGATAGAATTGTGAATAAATTATAAAAACCCTTCACAAGTTTGTATGTTGTAACGCACATCAAATGTTAGAATTGTGGATATTTTTCTAAAAATTGTGGATAATGTGGATATGGTTGTTAATATTCCGACTTTACTGTTTAATGAAAGCGTAATCTTCATGTGGATAAGTCTTTATCTTGGAAAACAATAAAGAACCCTCTTTAAACATACAAAAGAGGGTTTCATATTAAGTAAATAATTGTGCAAGAGCAGGCGATTTAATAGGTATATGATTCGGTTCTACATGGTTTTCTGCCAAAATTGTATCCACAATATGATCAGCCGGCTCTGGACGATAAATGCTTTTCATCGCTTCTTTCATTTGAAGAAGCTTCATATCATCTTGTAATAACGCCTCTGTTTTTGCAAAAACCTCACTATCATCACGAATGACAACTGCAGCCCCTTTTCTTTCAAAGTACATCGCATTTTCATTTTCTTGTCCTGGAACAGGCTTATATAAAATGACAGGTACTTGCAATGCTGCTGCTTCACTTAACGTAATACCGCCTGGCTTTGTAATCATACAAGAAGTAACACGGAATAGTTCATCAATATTTTCTACATAACCAAATACTTTTAATGCATCAGGATTTTTTTCCTGTAACCCCAATAAATCCTGTTTTAACGCTTCATTTTTCCCACAAACGACAACTACTTGTAAATCAGGTACTGACATAAATGATTGGCATAGTTCTTTTACACTTCCTAATACCCCATGAGCACCTGCTACAATTAGTAAAATCTTTTTATTCTTACATAACTGATATTTATTATATATAATGTCTGGATTGATCTTTAACTCAAAACTACTACGAATCGGAATTCCAGTTTCAACAATTTGCTCCGCAGGTACACCAATATCAACCATAACTTTTTTTACGTGATCAGTTGCTACAAAATAACGATCTACTTCCCGATGAATCCATATTTTGTGCACACAAAAATCCGTTAATACGTTATACACAGGAATTGAAATACCTGTTTGCTTTTTTAACTCTGGTACAGCTATGATCGGAAAAGTATTAATAACAATATCCGGTTTCTCCGCTTGTAAAAGTAATTTCAAACGTTTTCTTCCAAAGTTCGCATACCAAGATGCTATTTTTTTATCATAAATTTTTTCTACGCCGTAATAAAACAAGCGGTATAATTCTTTTCCTATTGTATAACTTTTTAAATATAAATATTTTGTAATATCGGTTATAACCGGATGTGATTCTCCGAACAAATCGCATACAATTACATCTTTAATTCCTTTTTGGCGAAATGTTTGTTCTAATGTTTTCGCTACTTGCACATGACCGTTTCCGTAATGTGCAGTTAATATTAAAACCTTGGGGTTTTTTATCAAACAAATCCACTCCTAGCTTATTGTTTCTCCATATTGCATATACGACAATAGGAAAAACATTTTCCTTAAAAATTACATAAACAGACTCTAATATTTCTCTTTCAGCTATGTACCTGTCGTGGATATGCAAAGCATATAAGATTGACCCCTTAATCCTATCTGTGCTCATATCTTTACATTATACTTTCCTATAAGAGCTTTCGCAATAACTTACAAATGTTCTCTATTCCATGATACTCACTCTTTTACTTCTTAATTCTTTTTACTATTTTGATTTCCCTTTACAATTATGTAAATTTCTCTACTTATTCCTTACAAAAATATGGATATTCTATTTTCAGTATACTCTTTTCTCCATATATACTCTAGGTTTTATTGTAAAGAAAGCAAAAAGCCTAATCCAACATTTGGATTAGACTGCTTGTAAAATATGTCTTGCTTCTTCTACATTTTTTTCAGTAGGCGGTTCTACATTTGCGAGTGGATACTTATGTCCAAGCGCCTCCCATTTATATACACCAAGCTTATGGTATGGTAGCACTTCAACTTTCTGAACATTAGATAGACTTTGAATAAAGCTAGATAGTTTTTGTAGATCCTCTTCATTATCAGTAATACCAGGAACTAATACGTGTCTTACCCAAATCGGTTTATTTTTATCCGATAAATAACGGGCAAATTGTAAAATATGTTCATTTGGTTTTCCTGTTAATTTACGATGTTTCTTTGAATCAATATGTTTCAAATCCAGTAAAACTAAATCTGTGTAATCCATTAAAATGTCTAGCTTATTTTGGAATTCTGGTTCTTCAGAATAACAACCACCCGAAGAATCAATTGTTGTATGGATTCCAATTTCCTTACATTTCTTAAATAATTCAATTAAGAAATCTAGCTGTAATAATGGTTCCCCACCACTAACTGTTATACCGCCTCCGGAAGCTTCAATAAAAGGAAGGTAACATGTCACATCCTGCATTACTTCTTCGACTGTTATTTCTTTTCCTTTACCGATCTCCCACGTATCAGCATTATGACAATATTGACAACGTAATAAACACCCTTGTGTAAATATGACATAACGAATTCCTGGGCCATCAACAGTACCACAAGACTCTACAGAATGAATTCTTCCTTTTACCATGTTACTTCCTCCTTTATTGAAACAGCCTCCCTCTGCTATTTATAAAATGCAGAGGGACACTTTTTTCATTTACATGCTTTCATGCATTGTACGGTTAATTACATCGATTTGTTGTTCACGAGTTAATTTAATAAAGTTTACAGCGTAACCAGATACGCGAATTGTTAATTGTGGATATTTCTCAGGATGTTCCATTGCATCCATTAATGTTTCACGGTTAAATACGTTAATATTTAAGTGATGGCCTTCTTTTACTGCATAACCATCAAGCATTGATACTAAGTTACGTACTTGTACTTCATCCTCTTTACCAAGTGCTTTTGGAATAATAGAGAATGTATTAGAAATGCCATCTTGTGCATCTTCATATGGTAATTTAGCTACAGATAATAATGAAGCTAACGCACCTTTTGTATCACGTCCATGCATTGGATTCGCACCTGGTGCAAATGGTTCTCCAGTACGTCGACCATCTGGAGTGTTACCAGTTTTCTTACCGTATACAACGTTAGATGTGATTGTTAAGATTGACATTGTATGAACAGAATTTCTATATGTTTTGTGTTTACGAAGTTTATTCATAAATGTTTTCACAAGATTTACAGCAATTTCATCTACACGGTCGTCATTGTTACCGTATTTAGGGAAATCTCCTTCAATTTCAAAGTCAACTGCAATTCCGTTTTCATCGCGAATTGGTTTTACTTTTGCATGTTTAATTGCACTTAAAGAGTCTGCTACTACAGATAGACCCGCGATACCTGTTGCCATTGTACGAAGAACATTTGTATCATGAAGAGCCATTTCAATACGTTCGTAGCTATATTTATCGTGCATGTAGTGAATAACATTTAATGTGTTTAAATATAGACCCGCTAACCATTCCATTGTCATATCAAACTTATGCATAACTTCTTCATAATCTAATACTTCAGAAGTAATTGGTGCGTACTCAGGACCAACTTGTGCTTTAGATTTTTCATCTTTACCACCGTTAATCGCATATAGTAATGCTTTTGCTAAGTTTGCACGTGCACCGAAGAACTGCATTTGTTTACCAATTCTCATTGCAGATACACAACAAGCAATTCCGTAATCATCACCGTAATCAGCACGCATAATGTCATCATTTTCGTATTGAATTGCTGATGTTTTAATAGACATTTTCGCACAGTAGTTTTTAAAGTTCTGTGGTAATTGTTTAGACCAAAGAACTGTTAAGTTTGGTTCTGGAGCTGGTCCTAAATTATCTAATGTATGCAAGAAACGGAATGAGTTCTTTGTTACTAATGGACGACCGTCTAATGCCATACCACCGATAGACTCAGTTACCCAAGTTGGGTCACCAGAGAATAATTCATTATAATCAGGTGTTCTTGCAAATTTCACAAGACGTAATTTCATAATGAAGTGATCCACAATTTCTTGTACGTCTTCTTCTGTTAAAGTACCGTTTGCTAAATCTCTTTCAATATAAATATCTAAGAATGTAGAAGTACGTCCAAGACTCATTGCAGCTCCGTTTTGCTCTTTAATTGCTGCAAGATATGCGAAGTATAACCATTGGAATGCCTCTTGAGCAGTTGTTGCTGGCTTAGAAATATCAAAGCCATGAGAAGCAGCCATTTGTTTTAACTCTTGCAGTGCACGCATTTGCTCAGATAACTCTTCGCGTAAACGCATTGTATCTTCACTCATTACACCGCCAGTTAAATTTAAATCTACTTTCTTCGCTTCAATTAAATGATCTACTCCATATAATGCTACGCGGCGGTAGTCACCGATAATACGTCCACGTCCGTATGCATCTGGAAGACCAGTAATAACACCTGATTTACGAGCAGCTCTCATTTCTGGTGTATAAGCATCAAATACACCTTGGTTATGAGTTTTTCTCCAATCTCTGAAAATACGACTAAGCTCTTTATCCATTTCGTATCCATAAGATTCACAAGCTTGTTCCGCCATACGAATACCACCATATGGTTGTAAAGAACGTTTAAATGGTTTATCAGTTTGGAAACCGACTACTTTTTCAGTCTCTTTATTTAAATATCCTGGTTCATGTGATGTAATAGAAGAAACAATTTTTGTATCCATATCAAGAACGCCACCGTTTTCACGTTCTTTCGTTGTTAAATCCATTACTTGATCCCAAAGTTGTTTCGTTGCTTCAGTTGCTCCCGCTAAGAAAGATTCATCTCCCTCGTAAACGTTTACATTATTTAAAATGAAATCGCGAACATCAATCTCTGCTTTCCATTTTTCACCTTTAAAGTTTTCCCATGCGTTTTTAACATTTTCTAATACTTGAGTCATCCTAATCTCCTCCATTTTTGATTAGTACAGGACTAAGATTTTTTATATAACAGCTTACACACTTAGAATACTACTTTTTTACGAAAGTGAACGAAATAGTTGTGACATGTTTGTGAAATATTGAGCAAACTACTATATACATAGTGTTAACTTCATTTGAAAGTCTTTAAAATTAACCCTTTCCTTAATTGTATTTTTTTGGTATTCTTATATACGAGTCCTATTTTGTAATATAAGAACAATACCCATTGTAGAGCTGTAATACTCTTATCTCCTAATCTGTTATAGTTTTTATAGCAGAACAAAAAAGTGTACATATGTTGTACACTTTTTTTGTTACTACTCTAAAACATCTCTTTTTCTATTTCCATCATGGAATCCACCACGACTGCCTGTTAATACAATTAATTGTTCTAATCCTTCCATATGATCACCAATAATTCGAAGTACAGCTGGTGGATGACCTATTTTAGCAAAATGTTCACTGGGACGAATACGGTTCATCTTATCGACCTCTACACGACTTACACACGCAATCTCGAATCCTGACAGAATAGCTTTCACTTGGGCTACACAAGGTGAAAGTAAGGATCTATATCCGATTTCTTTCAAACACTTACGACTAAACGCATTCGGTACAGCGATAAGAGAGCCTACTCCTAGATCTTTTCTATCACAAGCTAAATTTAATGCATATTTAAATGCAGTTACAAGATGAAGCGGTACTCTTAAATCTAAATAATGATTTAAATCATTTAAGGCGACATCCATTCCATCTGCAATAGCTTTTGCGAAAGGATATAATTCCCTAGCTGGAATAACAAAATCGCCGTCTATAAATAACACAATTTCTCCTTTTGCAAAATACGTTCCAAGTGAGCGCCCCACATCATTTCCGAGTGCTTCTTTATATACAATTGTCGTTGCTCCTTTTTCTTTTGCAATGGTTGCTGTTTGATCAGACGAACCATTTACAACAACGATAATTTCAAAAGGTTCAATTTTGCGAAGCTCTTCTATAACGTTTCCAATTGTTTTCTCTTCATCTTGTACAGGAATAATGACCGATAATTGCTTTCCCTTATACAAATTAGATGTAACGCCCCATCCTTGATAAAAATCTTCAAAATCTAAAGTATGATAGACACTATCTCTTTCCCTATTTCCATCATAATACCCTCCGCGCTCATCGCTACCTACTATTCGCTCCGCTAAAGCTTCTATATGGTCACCTATCATCCGTTTTTCAGAATGAGAAAGCCCCGTGCCATACGCAGCATGCTCGGTCGGCCGAAATTTATTTGGTGTAATAACGTCAATTGCACAATGTCGACTAATTCTCCATTTGCTTTGAACAAGACGTAAATGAGCGACAATTGGATTAACAAAACATTCATACCCAATACTTTGAACAACTTCCTTCGTCAACGCGTGAGGTACAGATAATAAAGAATCAATCTTTAACTCTTCACGCTCTAGCATTGCATTTAATATTTGGCGCCATACTGTCACTGAGTGCGGTTTTTGTTTCTTTAAAAATAACGCATCCAAATTATTTAAAACGATGTCGGCCTGATCATGTAAAATTGGATTTAGGAATAATTGTAATTTTGAAGTTTGAATAGCAAAATCTCCATCTATAAATAGTAATACGTCACCTATCGCGTGTTTTGCGCCAACTGCACGGCCAACATCATTCCCCAATAGCTCTGTATACTTGATTACTTTACACCCTAAACGATCAGCAACCTCTTCTGTACCATCATTACAACCGTTTGCTACTACAATAATCTCTACTGGATTTAATCCTTTTGCCGATTGAATAACGTCTGAAATCGTATCCACTTCATTACATACAGGTATAATAATGGATAGTGACTTAGCCATTGTTTTCTTCACGAAACCATTTAATAGTTTCTTTCAACCCTTGTTCCCACGTTACTTTCGCTTGAAATTGAACAAGTTCTCTTAATTTCGTTACATCTGGTCTTCTATTTGGAATTTCTTCAAAGCCATGTGGATATACCTCTTCGAAAGGAACTTGAACAATCTTTGAAGAAGATTTCGTTAGCTTTTTGATTACTTCTGCTACTTCTTTTATACTCTTTTCATTCTCAGAACCTATATTAATAATCTCACCATTTACCTTCTCATCCATTGCTCGAATCGTTGCCTCTACCGCATCACTTACATACGTAAAACAACGTGTCTGTTTTCCATCTCCATATACGAGAATGTCTTCTCCTCGCAGTGCTGCGCGGATAAATCGTGGGATTACCCCTGCATACGGACCATCTTTCGCTCTTGGACCATAAATATTAAAATAACGAACAATCGTTACAGGTAAACCTTCTAAAGCGTATCCTAAACATAATGTTTCTTCTAACGTTTTACAAATTGCATAACTCCAACGTATTTTAGAGGTTGCACCGTATAATCGATCTCCTTCTTCAGAAAAGGGCGGCTTTGCCTTACCATATACTTCTGAAGTAGACGCAAAAACTACTTTCTTCTTTCCTTTTAGCGCTGCTTGTAAAATGTTTCTCGTTCCATCAAAATTCGTTTCAATAAGCTCTATACTCTTTTCCATTGTCGTTTTCACACCTAAAATTGCTGCTAAATGAAACACTACATCATGTTGATTCACTAATTCATAAATAGAATTTTGATCTAAAACACTTATTGGAATAACCTGAATTTCTTTCATTAACTCATCATGATATTTATTTTTCCCTTTATAGAAGTTATCAACGATAGTGACATCATAACCTCTTTTCACCAGCTCTTCAGCTAAATGCGATCCAATAAATCCTGCTCCACCCGTAATTAAACATTTCTTACTCATACACTCACCTTCTTTATAATTCCACGTGTATCTACGACTTGCTTTATCCCTTTAAAAACCTTCCAATCGATATTAGAGTGGTCTGTTAAAATTAAAATACAATCCGCTTGTTTAACGACTTGTTCATCCAAAGAAACAGATTGATACACCTTATCTCCAAATTTTGCAGAAGAAATATATGGATCGTGATACTCTATCTCATATCCTTCTTTTATTAACAATTCAATAATTGGTAACGCCGGTGATTCTCTTAAGTCATTTACATCTTTTTTATATGCAATCCCTACAATTAAAACCGTTGCAGGTGATTGCACCACACCTTTTACTTTCCGGACCATTTTTTCTGGCATTTCCTCATTAATTACATGTGCCGCCTCAATTAATTGACTCATTGCTCCATTCTTTTTTATTCTCCACTGGAAATATAAAGGATCTACCGGAATACAGTGTCCCCCTATTCCTGGTCCTGGCCAATATGGGGTAAATCCAAATGGTTTTGTAGATGCCGCTTCAAGTGCCTCATAAAAATCAATTCCTAAACTTTCACATAGTGTATTTAACTCATTTACTAATGAAATATTGACTAAGCGCTGAATATTTTCAAATAGCTTACACATTTCTGCTACTTTTGGGGAGCTAACTGGAACAACTACATCAAATATAGTGCTATACAAAGCCTGTACTTTTTGTTTACACATTTCTGTTTGTCCACTAATGACTTTTGGAATCGTTTGAACGGAATATTGACTATTAGCTGGGTCAATTCTCTCAGGGGAATATCCGATATAGAAATCTTCTCCTACCTTTTTTCCTGTTTGAGAAATAATCGGAATGATAACTTCCTCGAGCGTACCTGGATATGTGGAGCTTTCGAAAATGAAGGTTTGTCCTTTTTGAAGGTGTTGTTGTATATAATGCGAGGCTGAAATGAGGGCACTTAAGTCTGGTTCTCTTTTTTCATTAATTGGAGTCGGAACAGTGACAATAACGTAATTACTATTTTGAAAATCAGCAATACCTTGATCCGGTGTATTTACTATTAATTTTTTTCTAGTCAATAAACTTTGTAACAATTTAGAAGCAACATCTGGAATATAACTTTCTCCTTTTATAATCGATTCTATTTTTCTAGTATCTTTATCTAATCCAATTACTGTATGTCCTCTCTCTGCAAAATGAACTGCCAAAGGAAGGCCAACATATCCTAATCCGATAATAGCAACTGTACTACTAACATTCATCTGTATTCTCTTCTTCCTTTCTCAATTGTTGAATTATATTTCTATCCCGCTCTCCATCTGTAAAACTCCCGCGTTCATCTGTGGATTGCAATAAATATGCAATTGCCTCAAGTTGATCACCGAAAATACGGTCAAATGCTGGAATACGTCCATTTACAAATCCATGTTGCTCTGGTCTTACTCGATTTGTTTTTATAACATCTACAAATTCTACCGCTGTAATAGAGAATCCCTCCAAAATAGCTTTCATTTGAGCGAGTGGCGGAATGATAAGAGAATCATATCCGATTTTCTCTATTACTTTTTTATGCATAGCATGTGGTACTGCCGTTAATGAGTTATTCCATAAATCTGGTCGTTTCGCTACCAAATTCACAAAATATTTCCCCATACTAATTGGGTCTGCTGGATGAAACATATCTAATAGACACTGTAAATCATTTAATGCCACATCATGCCCATCTTCAATCGCATGTAAAAATGGAATTAATTTTTTTCCCGGAATAACAAAATCACCATCGACAAATAAACAAATATCGGCCGTGGCATGCATGGCACCTATCACTCGTGCTACATTATGTCCAAGCGCCTTCGTAAATTCAAGAACAATAACATTCTCTGACTTCGCTTGTTCAATTGTCGCTCCATCGGCTCCATTCGCAACAACTATAATTTCATCTACTCCTGCTTTTTTTACTTCCTGTATAACAGATCTTATAGTCATCTTCTCTTCTGATACAGGGATAATGGCACTATATTTTGCTTTTTTCTTTTGTAATATAACTGGTTTATACTTTCCTATAAACTCTCTATCCCTATTTCCTTCCGAAAAACCACCACGCTTACCATAGGTTTCGATTACGTATTGCAAAGCACGTAAATGATCCCCCATAATGCGGCTAGTCGCTTTCGGATAAGGAGAACCGGTTGATGTACCAGTATGAACAGGACGAACTTTGTTTGTATGAATGACATCGACCGAAGCCATATCGACAATATCTACTCCTCTAGACATCGCCATCGCTTGAAATAGTGCTGGATCGGCTAAATTCCACCAACCAAACTTTTGAATAACTTCTCTACTCATTGCATGTGGAATAGCGATTAAAGAACCAACAACAAGCTCTTTTTTATCCAAATAACGATTCAACATAAACTTTCCAACTGTCGTATAATGCGGTCTCATCTTTAAATAAACAGACCATGTTAAATTATTCACAACAATTTGGTTACCTTGCTGAATGCCTTTTATGAAACGTTGCAATTCTTTATTATCAATGACGATGTCACCATCTAAAAACAAAACAATGTCGCCTTTTGCTTCTCTTGCACCAATTGCCCGTCCAACATCATTACCAAGAGAATATTTATAATAAATGACATGGCAATGATGTTGTAAGGCTATTTCTTTTGTTCCGTCTGTCGATCCATTATCTACTACGATAATTTCATATGGTTTCAATTTCTCCACTTCTACTAGGACTTGTGATAAAGTACTCGCTTCATTATGCGCCGGAATAATAACTGATACCCTCATACTTGTACCACGCTTACCCTTCCAAGCGAATATAAGAAATGATAGGAATACGTACAACTACATCTTCAGGTGGTCCATAAGAAGGAGAAGTACGAACACTTACTGCCCCGTCTGTCACAGATAACAAAATACCCGCAACAATTTCGACCGCTGTCACAACTTGCACTAGCTCACCAACATGGTTACGTAATTCTTCAGTAAATAACATATATAAGTCTCCTTTCTTACGCTTCTTTAATTGATATAATACTTGTAAATGGTAATAAAACTTCTGTTCCTATTCCTTCTTGCAGTGTTAAGAAATCATCACCAACTGCTACAATTACACCTGCTAACTGTCCAACTGTCACAGTAATTTCAACATTTTTACCTAAATACTGCTCTGCAATTTCTTTAAAAGGTGATGTATTACATTCTTTTAAAATGTTACAAATAATAGATTGAAATCTACTTGATTCAATAAATTCTTCTGTAGCTTGCTTGGAGTTTCTTTGAATAAATCTCGCGAAGTTTTGCGAAAACAAAAGTCGCTCCACAGCAGGTAATAACTTATTATCTAAAAAATAATCTAATTGTCTATTAAACAATCTCGATAACTTTTTCCAATACTTACCGAACAAACACATACACTTCTCCTCCTATTATTTTTAAAGTATAAAAATATATCCATACATCTTAATGTATACAAAGCAGACTCTTTTTGTGATAGGTAAGACATACATTTTTCAACGAAACAATATGTTCTAATCACCAAAAAAGATAGATGGTATCCCATCTATCTTTATATATATTTTAATTTTTAATTGTAACTATCGCAGAGACGCTGTAATAAACCGCTCTTGGTAATTCTGCCTGTTCACTTATAGAAGCTGTAACAAGAGAACCACCGCTTACCGAAAAATACTTAACAGCTTCTAATGGAATACCATCTTCTTTCACATCAATATGAGTTCCATCTCGCCAGTCTATTTTCTGCATTGTCGCTGAAAGGTCCCCAGTCACTTTACCAAATTCTTTACCATCCACTCCTAAAAAAATCCATTCCCACTTTGTTAAACTTAGTACTTGTTTCAACTCTCCAATTTTCTTTCCATCTACATCATAAAAAATATAGAAGTTACGTACCGCCATCTTCTTTTGAACACGCAACAATCTTTCTCCCGAATAATTATATAAATAAAATTGTTGCTTACGTAGTCCCTGAAAAAGAAAAGAAAGTACAGCTTGCCATACACGTTGAATAACAGAATTATACTCTTCTCTTAAAAAACCTACTGTATTCCCATCTAATCCAAAGTACGTTATTACTTGAAATACCCCTACCTCTTTGCGAACAACAAATTTTTGTTGCTCAAATAATTCAGAAGTCTCTATATTATTATTTTCCTGTTTAAGCATTTTTGATCTTCGTTTTTCCATAAAGCTATATATTAATAATCCAATTGCCGGTATTACAACACTTATTAATTTCAAATTTTCTTTCTCCGAAGTGAATAGCGTCCCTTTTTTATATTCCATCACTAATCCAATTGCGACGATAATCCATACAATGACAGATACAAAAAAAATGCGTTTCGCATTTCGTGCGTGATGCTTATATATACTAATCCCCTTCCTCCTTTTCCATTTATTTCATTATCTCATTGCCCCTAAACTTCCTCAATAAAAAAAAGACTATCCAAAAGGATAGCCTCTTACACTTCAATATTTCGCAACATCGTATAAATGTCATTATTCACTTTACCAAAGGATTTAATGTTGTTTTGAATGTTAGATAATAAAACAACATACACACTACCATTTTTACTAAATCCATTTAAACAGTTCCAGCCTGGCATTACACCGTGATTCGAATAACTTCCCGGATCTACATACCAACCAAATCCATAATCCTTTTTCACGGCTGTAAACATTTGATTATAACTCTCTTTAGAAATTAACTTTCCAGAGAAGAGCGCTTCATTAAATAAATATAAATCATGGGCACTTGTATATATATCACCACAACCATAAAGTTGTGACATACTTGGAATATTAGGTGTTGTCATATTGTTATTTACTATTTTATAACCTGTCGATGGAAATCTTGTTTGTTCTAGCTCTCTACCAAAACCAGAATGTTTCATACCAGCAGTAGCAAAAATATGTTGTTTAATATACTCTTCCAACGGTTGTCCGCTTACCTTCTCAGCAATATAGGCAAGTATCGAATAGTTCGAATCGGAATACTTCCATTTCTCTCCTGGACTTCCAATACGCTTTTGCTTTCCTATTCGTTTTATCAATTCTTCATGAGAGATATCCTCTGTTCCCTGTTCATACTCTGGAATTCCTGATGTATGTGTTAGTAAATGTTTTAACTGAATACCATTACCTTGAGGGAAATCTGGAATATATTTTGCAACCGTATCCTCTACGTTTAATTTATTTTGATCTTTTAATTGCATAATAGCAGTCGCTACAAACGCCTTTGAAATAGAACCAATATAAAAAGTTGTCTCTGAATTATTCGGTACTTGTTTCTCTTTGTTCGCCATACCGTATCCCTTATTCAAAAGAACTTTTCCGTTCTTCACAATAACAGCTGTTCCGCTAAATCCTGCGTTTTGTAAATATTGGTCTAATTGAGCGTTTTCATTAATTTCTTGAGGTGGTCCCTCAGCAGGTTTTTCCACAGCTTGTACTTGCTTCACTTGTTCTTCCTGCTCTTTTTGTTTTTTTGCTTCTTGCTTCTTTTCTTCTTTCTTTTTTAGCTCTTCTTGTTTCTTCAGTTCTGCCGCTGCTTTTAAAGTTTCTTCTTTCTTATTATGCGCAACAATTTTTGTATACATGAAATATACAAGTGAAAATAGTAAGACGAGAATGATTGTCCTTTTTATGTATACAATCGGCCGACGTGACTTCCCATTCGCATTATTTTTTTCTTGATCCATGATTGCTTTTTTCCCCTTATTTACCGATAATTTAATTCCACTACACAAGATTCATTCCGGATCTTTTTCATAGATTTTCGACATTCCATTCGACGTCATTCCTACTTTATCACGCACTGCACATATTACCAACCTATATGTATAAAAAAGAAAAAGAAAATTTATAAAAGTAAGATTGCTGTTAAATTTTTAACATAAAAAAGAGGATATCCCCTAAAAATTGATGTTATCAATCTTTTTGGATATCCTCTTATCTCATTATTTATACGTGTTTTTTCATGTCATCGGCAACAGATTCAACATTTGTACCTACGATAACTTGGACACTTGTGTTACTTAATTTCATAACACCTTTTGCACCAGCACGTTTTAATGCTGCTTCGTTTACTTGACCAGCATCTTTCACTTGTAAGCGTAGACGTGTTGCACAGTTATCAATAACTGTTAAGTTTTCTTTTCCACCTAAAGCTGCTACGTAAGTTTCACCAATTGAACCTGCAACTGGAGCTTCTTCACCTTCAGCTACTTCCTCTTCATCTTCACGACCAGGAGTTTTTAGGTCGAACTTCTTAATTAAGAAGTAGAATACTACAAAGTAAATTGCTGCGTAAATTAAACCAATTCCTGCTAATAATACTGGTTTTGTTGCAATACCGAAGTTTAAGAAGTAATCGATTGCCCCAGCACTAAATGAGAAACCATCGTGAATGCCAAGTGTTGTTGTAATGAATAGAGACAGACCTGTTAATACAGCATGAATACCATATAATACTGGTGATAAGAACATGAATGAGAATTCAATTGGCTCTGTAATACCAGTTAAGAATGAAGTTAATGCTAGACCACCTAACATACCTGTAACCATTTTACGTTTTTCTGGTTTAGCAGCTGCAATCATTGCGAAACATGCTGCTGGTAAACCGAACATCATGATCGGGAAGAAACCAGTCATAAACATACCTGCTGATGGATCTTTTGCAAAGAAACGTGCAATATCACCATGAACGATATCGCCAGCCGCATTTGTAAAGTCACCAAGTACGAACCAGAAGTATGTGTTCATTACGTGGTGTAAACCGATTGGAATTAATAAACGGTTTAATAATCCGAATAAACCAGCACCAATTGAACCTAAGTTTACGATACCATGTGCTACTGCATCAATACCACTTTGAATTGTTGGCCAAATTTGACCGAATACTAATCCTAAAAGTAACATTACGATTGAAGTAATGATTGGTACGAAACGTTTTCCTGCAAAGAACCCTAACCATTCTGGCAGTTTAATCTTATGGAATTTGTTGTATAGTAATCCCGCAACAACCCCTGCAATAATACCACCGAGTATGGCCATATTGATTTTCGGCGTTAACGCCGCTGCTTTTGAAACCTTTGTCATTGTATCTGCTAATTTAGTTGGATCTACTGAACCGACTAAATCTTGAACACTTTTTAATTTATCATTTAACTCTGCTGCTGAATACGCCTTACTTAGAGCATTCGTTGTATTTTGTAAAACAAGATATCCGATTGCTCCGGCAAGTCCAGCTGCTCCACTACCGTCAACAGACAAACCGATTGCAACACCAATTGCAAAAATAAGTGCTAGATTATCAAAAATTGCTGCACCGGCCTGTGCCATAACAGGAATATTAAATACGTCTTCTTGTCCTAAACGAAGCAATAATCCTGCTGCTGGTAGTACGGCAATTGGAAGCATTAACGCTTTACCAATACGTTGTAGAAACTGCAACATTTTAATTCCCCCTATCAAATTTATGAAATCGTTATCATTATAAGTACGCCTTAGAAAACGCTTTCTATTTACATAACCATAATAACATATAGTTGTATAGATGTGTAGTTTTTATTTTCGAATTTTTTATGGATAAATCTCCTATTTCCAAACTGTTATATAAAAGGAAATTTCTCCTTTTTTACT
This sequence comes from Bacillus sp. SSR7, assembly GCF_055902415.1. Taxonomy (NCBI): domain Bacteria; kingdom Bacillati; phylum Bacillota; class Bacilli; order Caryophanales; family Bacillaceae; genus Bacillus; species Bacillus sp. SSR7. The sequence goes on from NZ_JBVVXV010000008.1 coordinate 40,868, forward strand.
ACAGAATATTCAAAACGAAAGAGCCTCTATAGAACATGCAACTTTCGTTTTATCATTCCACTTTTTCATGTTATTATTTATTTCCGAGCATATCGGGAAAAGTAAACTTAGTTAATTCGAAATAGGAGCGTTGGTACTATGCAGTGCATTGAAACAAACAACTTACAACAGTTGTTAGAACAAGTAAAACCATATACGAAAAAAGGAAAGCTTGCTACTTATATCCCCGAACTAGGAAATGCCAATCCAGATGATTTAGGGATTGCCATTTTCCATAAAGAAACAGAATACATCCATGCTGGCAACTCACAAACACTATTCACTCTTCAAAGTATTTCAAAAGTAATTACACTTGCACTTGCCCTTTTAGATCGTGGTGAAGAATATGTATTTTCTAAAGTTGGAATGGAACCAACTGGTGATCCATTTAATTCTATTATTAAGTTAGAAACGACAAGTCCTTCTAAACCACTTAATCCAATGATTAATGCGGGGGCACTAGCTATTACAAGCATGTTAGCAGGTAAAGATAATGAAGAAAAAATGGAGCGCATTCTTCATTTCGTACGTGAAATAACAGATAATCCTACTATTAATTATTCTTCTAAAGTTGCTAATTCAGAATTAGAGACAGCTTACTTAAATCGCTCACTTTGTTACTATATGAAACAAAACGGAATTATCGATTGTGACATTGAAGAGCTGATGGATTTATACACTCGTCAATGTGCAGTTGAGGTAAACTGTATCGATTTAGCACGTATCGGCTTAATTTTTGCGATGGATGGATATGATCCATATAAGAAAAAACAAATTATCCCTAAGCATATTACAAAGATTTGTAAAACATTTATGGTTACATGCGGTATGTATAACGAGTCTGGTGAATTTGCGATTCGTGTTGGTATCCCCGCAAAAAGCGGTGTAGCTGGTGGCATTTTCGGCTGCGTAAAAGGAGAAATGGGAATTGGTATTTTCGGACCAGCTTTAGATGCAAACGGAAATAGCATCGCTGGTTTTAAAATCCTTGAACTTCTTTCTGCTCAAGAAGGTTGGAGCATTTTCTAATTCAGAACCATCCTGCTATACTAGCAGGATTTTTTTTGCATAAAGCCCTCAACTTTATTAGCTACCGATCCCCTTACAAAAACCGTGCTGAAAGTTTCTCTATATTATGCATATTTGCTCCCCCCTCCTGAATAATATAGTACAACCTAGCGCTATATGTGGAGGTGTGAAAGATGAAACTAATATTTCAAATGGGAAAACAGCCTGTTCTTGAAAAAACAATTCTTCTCTTTATATTGAGTATTGTAGAAAGCTTAAAGTTAAAAGTTGTTTCACTCGATGAAGCTCACCGATACATATTCAATTTAGAAGTACTTGAACTATTAATGGATCGGAACATCGATGATCAAGTACTTGAACTTATTCATTTCGGAATGGGACTTGAAGACATTCATCATGTGCTTCCCGAAGAATTTGAGCATACGATTGAAGAATTAAAGTGGCTTTGTATCCAAGTATTAAGTGAGTACAGTATGCATGAAGAATCGGAACAATTAATTGAAGATATACGTTAAAAAAGCACCTATGTAGGTGCTTTTAATGTTTTTTCAAACTATTTTTATACGTTTCAATATTTACTGGTAGCTCTTCCTCTTCTAAAGTATGTTCATTTACATCTTTATGAATGAATGCTCCTTTAGGTGGTTGATGGTCATGCCCTTTTTTCTTATGATCAAATGCTTTTCCGCGTCCCATACGGATCCCCCTTTCTTTAAAAGAAATCCGTATTAGTATGGAGAAAAGTACGTCGATATATGCAATCCTTTGCCATATTTCCAAGGAAATACTCGAACGTTTTTTTGTTCTCCTTACAACAACTGATCGATCCCAATAAGAATTAATAACACTCCCGCAATAACCGTAGCCCATTTCCCTAAGTATTCTGCTAAGTATCGTTTTCCTACATACGTAAAACCACTTATACAAATAAAACTAAACACACCAGAAATAATCGCTGTAAGCCAAAGGTTTAAATTTGTTACCCCAGCATCAAATCCACCTGCAATATTATTAATTGATAATGCAACGCCCAAAACAATTGCTTCTGAAAAACTAATTGTTTTAGAACCATCAAAATCTGCTTTTTCTGGATCACGTAAAATCCCCATAAGTACACTATCATCTTTAGAGTCTACGCTCTCTTTTTTACTCAAGAAAGGCTGACATAAAATAAACACTCCAATTATTCCCAAAACAATTGCCCCTATCAAATTTGCCGTAAAATCTGAAATAAATAATGCGATCCAACTCCCAAAAAAGCCAGCTAATAAAGTAAATAAAAACCCAAAAAATGCGATGATAAAATTGTTGAACCACGAAATTCTAATTTTACGAATGCCATATGCAATCCCAACACCTGCATTATCTAAATTAGAAGCAATCCCAATTAAAAGAATTGAAAATAGACCTGCCGTACTCATAAACAGCCACCCCTTTTTCTCACTTTTCCATGCATCTTATGAAAATGTTGAGCAACTGTGCCTGTCTGTTTCATATACATGTAATAAATGCTCAACATTTTTTCAACAACAAAAAGGAGTGCCTTCGCTATGCCTAAAGAAAATCCAAATGAGCGGCTTAGTACATTAATAAAAAAACTTTTAAAAGAACGTGCCTTATCTATGCGCCAACTCGGAATGCTTACAAATATTGATCCCGCAACAATCTCAAGAATTATGAATGGTAAACAACCGCCAAAACAAAAACATCTACAAAAATTTGCAGAATGTTTGCAAGTTCCACCCCAATTATTATTTGATGAAATGTATCCTGATTCTCCTCACATTAATAAAGAAAAGACGGATATGTACACATCTCTTGATACCATTCAGCAAACGCTACAATCCTCTAACTTATTCGATTTCGACTACACAACAACCCGTGTGAAACAAGAACTTGAAAACTATGAACGATATGCTCAAACAACAGAAGGAGAAAAACGTATTCATGACAGTTTTGCAAGTAAGCTAGAACAAATTGATAGTGCTGGTCCTTTCATTGAACAATTAACGGATATGTATCAACAATTTTGCAATGAAACGATTCCAAAAGAAGAGCGTGCAGTTCTTGGAGGAGCATTACTGTATTTCATTTTATCGACAGATATTATTCCTGACTATCTCTTTCCAATTGGCTATTTAGATGATGCAATTGCTGTTGAATTAGCAAAAGAGAAATTAATCGAACTAAAACGAAAGACATAGAAAAATAAAGAACTATTTCAGTTGTTTCTATTCAACTCTGAAATAGTTCACTAAAAAATCGTACAAGTATACATACCTGTACGATTTCAACATACTAATCTATTTTTTCGTATGACACCATTCATATATAAATGCTGTTATTACTTTTGTAAATTTGATTAACTGTTCCACTTCAACTTTCTCATTTATTGAATGAGCCTCTTCTAATGTACCTGGTCCGTAAATAACAGCTGGAATATAAAATTCACTAAACCAACCACCATCCGTTACCGTTGCAGACATATCTAAAATTACATTTTTAGATAAAATTGATTCATGTACTGAGCTAAGCGTTTTTACAGCTGCATGTTCACTATCTATTTCTAAAGAAGGGAAAATTTCACCACGATCCACAATCATTGATTCTCCGCCCCACTTAAATTGTGGTGGATTTTCACTTAACCATAGATCGGCAGCTGCTACTTTCCCAATATACTCTTCAATTTCTTTTATTATTTGTTCATGTGTTTCATTCGGATAAAAGTGTACTGTTATCCATAACCGGCACTCATCCGCAATAAACGCTGCATGTCTTCCGCCCTCAATAACAGCTGGATTAATTGTTGTTGTTCCAGATGGATAGCCTTCATATGTTTTCATGACTGCCCAATGACGCTCTAATTCTTGTAAACTTTGCACAATTTTCATCATTTTTTCAATCGCACTCGCTCCGAATAAACGTCCTCCAGCATGGATCATTTGCCTGCGTGTTGCATCATGAAACGTTTGGGGGCTTTTCACAGTAATCCATCCAGTAATTACGCCCCCCTGTCCTTGCATATGTAAATCACTCGTATCCACTACGACTGCAAAATCAGCATCATAACCTCTTTTACAGCATTGAAGTGTTCCTGCCTCTCCAACTTCTTCCCCAATTACGGATTGAAAGATTAAATCTCCAGGTAATTCAATGCCAGCTTCTTGTAAAAGCTGAACAGCAAATAGCGCTCCAGCTAGTCCCCCTTTCATATCAGCCGCACCACGTCCAACTAACCAACCATCTTTTATAAATGGCTCAAACGGATTCGTCTCCCACGCCTCATCTGCTGTCACTTCAGCTACATCCATATGTCCATTAATAATAAGGCTTTTATGTGTGTCACTTTCTATCCCTTTTTTCACCCCAACAACGTTCGGATCATTCGGATATACATCCCATTTATCAACACTAAAATTTCGTTTTCTTAAAAACTCTGCAACAAATTCTTGCGCCTCATTTGTGTTTCTCGCTGGCGGTGCTGGTGTTTCAAAACGGATTAATGTTTTTGTAAGTTCTAGCAATTCCTCTTTCCTTACATCTATTTGTTTTAGCAACTGCGAAACTTCTGGATTCATCACTAAATTCCCCTTTGCATACGTAGTATGTTTCCAGCTTTATTTTCACAAAAAAAGAGACTGTTTACAATTGTACAGTCTCCAAATTACTCAATATTATAATCCTTCTACTTCTGTTGTATTTGTCCTTTCTATACGTTCTACTTTACGTGCCTTATTTCTTGTCGCACGGTAAAACAGTAAGCAAACAATCATAAATGGAATCCCACAATATAACGCCATTCTTTGCTCTGGGATAAAAGCCATAGCTACGATTACCGTTACATTTAATACTAACGCAAGCAATGGTACGAATGGATATAGCGGGGTTTTAAATTTCAAGTCCTTAACATCCCCGCCCTGCTTAATATATGCCCTTCTAGCTAATAAGTTAGATAGAGCAATAGATGCCCAAACTAGTATTGCTCCAAATCCAGCAATAGAAAGCAACCATAAATAAACTGTATCTTCCGCATAAATACCTGATAGTAATGAGAGACAACCTACAATTGTACTTACAATCAATGCATAAATTGGAACACCATTTTTAGATAACTTACTAAAAATCGGACTAATCATTCCTTGATTAGACATAGACCATAGCATACGAGAAGTTGCATATAATCCTGAATTCGCAACGGATAGAACCGCTGTAATAATAACGAAATTGATAATATCGGCTGCATAAGGAATACCAATTTTATCAAACACAACTACGAATGGACTTTCTATTACTCCCGCCTGTTGCCAAGGGAATAATCCTGCAAGAATGAAAATAGATAATACAAAGAACACAAGTATACGCCAAACTGTATTATTAATTGCCTTCGGGATCGTTTTCTCTGGATTTTCACTCTCACCTGCTGCAATGCCGACTAGTTCTGTTCCTTGGAAAGAAAAATTAACTGCAATCATCGTAACTAAAATAGCTGATAAACCATTCGGAAACAGTCCACCGTAATCAGTAAAGCTAGAGAACATCGGTGCTGGTTCATTTCCTTTCATATCTAGAAAACCAAACATTGCTGCCCCGCCCAAAATAATAAATGCTATGATCGTAATTACTTTAATACTTGCAAACCAAAATTCAACTTCTGCAAAACTTCTTGAAGATAACGCGTTGATAGCAAAAAGCAGTACCGCAAACACTACGCACCAAATCCATGAAGGGACATCAGGAAACCATCGTTTCATTAAAATGCTAACTGCAATGAGTTCAATCCCTATCGTAGCTGACCAGTTTAACCACGACATCCATCCGACTACATAACCAGCTGCAGGGGAAATGTGCTTCGTTGCATACGTTTGATAAGATCCTGCGTCAGGCATCGCAACAGCTAACTCTCCAAGACAGAGCATCGTTAAATACATAACAAATCCCCCAACAAGATACGCTACAATTGCTCCTCCAGGGCCAGCCTCATGAATTGTATACCCAGATCCTAAAAAAAGGCCGGTACCAATAACTCCCCCTAGTGCAATCATAAATATGTGCCTGCTTTTCAATTCTCTTTTTAATCCTTGGTTTTGATCCATCATATAAATCCCCCCTCTTCCCTTTGAAAACTCATTTCATGTAAGCGTTTTTAAAATCATTCATAACAAAAATAATTATTGAAAATAGCAAAATACATAGTATTAATCACTACCTGTTATTAAAAGATCATCCCTCATTGTTATTAATAACTTTTGATCAGCGATGGCTTGCCCTTCTACTACTTCTAATGATTCGATATACCCACTGATTCCTACCTTAATTTCTACTTTCTGTTTATCTATCGTTTCAATGAGCGCTAATTTCTCCCATTCGTATACGTAAGAACTTTCCGTAACAAATAACTTCTCTACTTTCCCGTAACAAGGACTATACACGCCTTCTATAACCGTCTTCACTTTATAAATTCCTCCTTCTTATTAGTTGGTACTGAAACGTTGCATATCCCTCCTTTAAAGATTTCAACTATTATTTATGCAAAATGCGTACCAATCTCCAATTCCTACTTAAAATGAAGGTTTCTCACAAAAAAAACTTCATAACCGCAAAATTTTTCTATCATTTAAGAGATTTTAAAAGGAAAATAGCAAAAAAATTTTGCGATTTTATAAGAATTTTAATAAAATTATAAAAAGTCAGTCTTCATAGGGTGAAATGAGGAGAAGATAATCTATGCGTACAGAAGAAATTAATTTAAAACAGATCATGGAAATGAATATGCTATATGAAACTTTACTCAATGAACTCGATATCGGGATTCATATTATTAATGAGGAAAGTAAAACGATTATCTATAACCGCAAAATGATGGAAATTGAATCAATGGAACGCTCAGATGTGTTATATAAAAATCCTTTAGAAGTATTCGCATTTGAAGAAAATAAAAATAGTACTCTTATAGAAGCATTAAAGTTAGGAAAAACAAACAAAAATATAAAACAAACATACTTTAACAATAAAGGGCAAGAAATTACGACGATTAACAATACTTTTCCTATAATAGAAAATGGAAAAATTAAAGGTGCTATTGAAATTTCAACAGAGATTAGCCATTCCAAACAAACAATGAAAACAAACCTTTATCGAAAACCAAATAATAAGTTTACCTTTGACCACATAATCGGTGATTCTAGTGCTATTCAATCCGTCATTACAGAAGCGAAGAGAGTCATTCGTACATCCTCATCCATACTTCTCGTAGGAGAAACAGGGACCGGTAAAGAACTATTTGCACAAAGTATCCATAATGAAAGCCAGCGTTCAGGCAAACCATTTATTTCACAAAACTGTGCCGCTATACCTGATACGCTCATGGAAAGCTTATTATTTGGTACGAACCGAGGTGCATTTACAGGAGCCATCGATAAAGCTGGTTTATTTGAAGAAGCAAACGGAGGAACTTTGTTATTAGATGAGATTAATTCGTTAAGTCCAGCACTTCAAGCGAAGTTACTGCGAGCTATACAAGAAAAAACAATACGAAGAATCGGAGGCACACAAGAAAAAGAAATTGATGTTCGTATTATAGCAACTATTAATGAGGATCCTCTTGAAGCTATTACACACAATCGATTACGGGAAGACTTATATTACCGATTAAGCGTCGTTACTTTATGTCTCCCGCCTTTACGCGAACGAAAAGAAGATATTTCAGCTCTTGTTCAGCACTTTATCGAAAAGTACAACATTCAATTCGGACTCGGCGTGACGGATCTAGATGTACATGTAAGAGAATTCTTGTATGCATATGATTGGCCTGGAAACGTACGAGAGTTGGAACATGTCATTGAAGGTTCAATGAATTTAGTTGAAGATGAAAATATCATTACAGCGTTTCATCTTCCCACTCGCTTTCGCGAACGAATAAAAAAAGAATTCAATATGCCCCCCCTCCTAACTAATAACGATACTGATACGCAAAAAACGTTAAAACACACAATAGCAGAAATGGAAAAGAACTACATCAATCAAATTTTAAAAGAGTATCATGGTAATATTTCACAAGCTGCAAAGTTTTTAGGATTAAGTAGGCAAAACTTACAATATCGAATTAAAAAACTGCATTTACACATATAAAATAAGAATTCAGTCAGTGGAGTTTTTGTCCATCTTCCACTGATTACTAGCCCTCACCGATTAGACTTTTATTGCCTACTCAAACGGGATCACTCTGTTTCCAAGTACAAATAATTTTTTGGTAAAATATGCTATAATTAACATATAACATACTTGAAAGGAATGATATATATGAGTAGTGATACAAAATTAAAGTTATTACAATACTTAGCCTTCTTCCCTACCATTGTATGTATGATGTTGTTCATGGATATGAACAACTTTCCTTATGCAAAGCTATTCGCGACAATTAGCGGATCTTTTGCAGCCATTATGCTTGCTGCTTTTTGGAATTTGAAGATACGTATGAAGAAAGAGAAATCTTCTTAACGCCAGAACATAAAAAATCGAGCCTAAACAGCTCGATTTTTTTACTGACTATTAAAACTCAACATTCTCCAAATACAAACCACTCGCCTCAGCAAGACAATTAATTTGATTACGTTGTTTCTCCTCTAAAATTTGAGGAATCGCCTCGGCATCTAATTGTCCTAACCCAACTTCAATTAATGCTCCAACAATTTTTCGTACCATATTATGAAGGAATCCGTTACCACTTACTCTAATTTGTACAAATCCTGCTTCTTCCATCACTTCAAGTGTATATACTTCTCGCACCATAGACTTTTTCTTTGATTTTGCATTTGAAAAAGCAGTAAAGTCATGTGAACCAACTAAATGTTTCGCAGCTTCTTTCATGCTTTTCACATTTAATTTTTTATTAACATGCATGCTGTATTTACGCATAAATGGATTTGTATGCTCTTCATTCCAAATTTTATACAGATATGTTTTTGCTTTAGAGTTGTAACGAGCATGGAAGCGATCTTGAACTTCTTCTACATTCGTAATGCTAATATCGTTGGGTAAATATTGATTTAAATATTTTTTCACTTTATGTTCCACTAACTTCTCATCACTTTGAAAGTTAGCAACTTGATTCAAAGCATGTACACCAGCGTCTGTTCTACTACAACCGATAATTTCAGTTTCTTTTCCGACCATTTCAGAAATGACACTTTCAATTTTTCCTTGAATCGTATTATCGTTATTACCGAGACGTTGCCATCCTTTAAAACGTGCACCGTCGTACTGAATCGTTAATTTATAATTATGCATAATATTCTCCTTCATAGAAAATATTCCCTCATACCATGAGGGAATATGAATAAACTTTACTTTCTAACAAGCTTCACTACATTTTCTACATGAGCTGTATGCGGGAACATATCAACTGGTTGTACATATTCCACTTCATAGCTCTTCATTAACGCTTGTACATCACGCGCTAATGAAGAAGGGTTACAAGATACGTAAACAACTTGTTTCGGCTTCACTTTTAAAATTGTTTCCAGTAATTTATCATCGCAACCTGTACGTGGTGGATCAACAACAATTACATCTGGACGCCATCCTTCTTTTACCCATTTCGGTAACCATTGTTCAGCTTTACCTGCTTCATATTTCGTATTTGTAAATCCGTGACGCTTCGCATTTTTTCTTGCATCTGCAATTGCTTCTGGAATTACATCCATACCACGTACTTCCGCTGCATCATTTGCAAGCCAAAGTCCAATTGTACCAACACCACAATACGCATCTACAATTTTCTCATTGCCAGTTAAGGCAGCGGCTTTTTTCGCTTCATTATATAAAACAACCGTTTGTTCTGGATTCAACTGGAAGAATGCACGTGCTGATAATTCAAATGATAAATCACCAAGTGTTTCTTGAATTACTTCTTTTCCAGCTAATTTAAATGTTTTATCACCAAAAATAACAGATGTTTTACGCCAGTTTACATTTTGCATAATTGATTTAACAGCTGGCATCTGTTTTTGTACTTCTGCAATAAATTGTTCTTTATTTGGCAACTCTTCTTTTGTTGTAATAAGTGTAACTTGTACTTCCCCTGTTTGAACTGCAGTACGTGTCACAATTGTACGTACTAAACCTTTTTGTTTTTTCTCATTGTAAATGGAAACATTTAATTTTTCTAAAATACGTCTTACAACTTTTGTCGCTTCATTCGTTGCTTTATGTTGAATCATACAATGAGCAATATCAATTAACTGATGTGAATTTTGTTTATACAGCCCTGTAATAACCTTTTCGTCTTTACGCCCCACTTGTAGTTGACTCTTATTACGATAATGCCATGGATTTTCCATGCCAAGCGTCGGACGAATTTTCTCTTCCAAACCGTTGTTCATATACTTCTGGAATGCTTGTACAACGATATCACGCTTTTGATTTAATTGTTCTTTATAGTCTAAATGTTGCAATTGGCAACCGCCGCACTCTTCATATACCGGACATGGCGCTTTCACACGATGTGGTGAAGCTTTACGAACCTTTTTCACTTTCGCTTCAGCGAAGCCACGCTGAATTTTCGTCGTTTCTGCAACAACTTCTTCTCCTGGTAATGCCCCTGGAATGAAAACAACTTGTCTCTTAAAATAACCAACGCCTTCTCCGTTAATCCCAAGACGTTTAATTGTCACAGGAAACGTTTGACCAACTTCCAACTTACTCTCATGTTGCTTTTGTATCATTATTACACCTCTACTCTATACTTTTCCATAAATATAACGCTGCATAACTGCGGTATGGTTCACACTCTTGTTTCACTTTTTCTAAAAATGCATCATCAGGTTTATCATCTAATTGAAATACACCTTGTACTGCACGCTGAATCCCAATGTCTGCTTTCGGAAACATATTTTTCCGTCCAAGTCCAAACATTAAAAAGTTTTGCACTGTCCATGCACCAATCCCCCTAATTGGTAACAATTGTGCTGCAACCTCTTCCTCTGTTTCGTTTTCTATTCTAGTTAAATCTAACTTACCACCTGTAATACACTTTGCTAATCCTACCATATATTCAGCCTTTCGCTGACTAAACTTTTGCTCTCTCAATTCCTCTATTGAAATATTTGCTACTATTTCTGGAGTGGGGAAAAAGAATACACCGTTCTTCTCTGTTCCATATCGTTTCACAAACTGTTCTGTTAACACAGTAGCAAATTTCAAATTTATTTGTTGATGAATGATACAGCGAAGAAGACAAGCAAAATAATCAAATTCTAAAATAATTGGAGTATAAGCATATGTTTCAAATAGTGGACGTAATGATGTGTTTAAAAAATGATTTTGTATATCTTGAAACGGTTCATTCCAATGAAAAATGGTCCTCATTCGTTTCATGACTTTCTCTGAATCTCCTGTCTGACTAGAAATCCAAAACTGTGGATTTTGAACAGTACCAATCCCTTGCAGGCGAACAACAATCTGTTCCTCGTCTATACAAAGCGGGACATAAATAACTTTCTCATCTAATTGAATGACGTTAAGAGGATCAAAAGATAAACGTTTTAATACTTCTTCAAAATGATACGGATACTCTAACGTAACATGTTCGCTCCACATACGTTTCCCCATCCTTTTTACACATCATTATAGCATGAGAAAACCGCAAGCATACATGCTTACGGTTGATTGCTTTTTACTAAGTCATCTAGACTTTTAAAATGATACCCTTTCTCGCGCAAATCATCAATGATTTTTGCAAGTGCTTCTGCATTATCTTTTGATATGGCATGAAGTAATAAAATAGATCCTGGATGAATCATCGTCATAACATTATTATGCGCATATTGCCATCCTCTTTGCTGATCTACTTTCCAATCCAAAAATGCAAGTGACCAAAATACATTATAGTAGCCCATTTCTTTCGTAAGAGCTAACGTTCTTTCACTAAATACGCCGCGTGGGGGACGTACATATTTCACTTCTTTTTGCCCAGTTACTTTTTTTATTTCTTCCGTTACACTCGTTAATTCTTCACGAAGTTTCTCATCGTTTACCGCTGTGAAATCAGGATGACTCCAAGAATGGTTTCCAATAATGTGTCCTTCATTCTTCATTCTTAACAATAAATCTTTTTGTGTTTTAATGTAATGCCCCGTTACAAAGAAAGTTGCTGGTACTTTTTTCTCTTTTAATACGTCTAAGATTTTCCCAGTGTATCCATTTTCATAACCATTATCAAATGTTAAATAAATATCTTTTTTCTTCGTATCCCCTAAATAAAAACCGCCATTTTTTTGTAGTAAATCTGTATATAACTTTCCTGCATCTGGTACTGTTTCATTTTTAGGGCGCGGGATTCCCCAGTTATGTGGAGTATTTGTATAAGCTAATGCCGAAACTGGAACAAGTGCCATCATAATTGAAAAAATGAGACCGATATATAACCATTTATGTTTCATAAATAGTCTCCTTTCCATATATAATCGTACTTGTAGTTTCTGTTGCTACGCATTCTTTCATGCTGAACATGTTTTTCTATATATACCAAAAAAATGCATCTCGAATGATTCGAGATGCATTTTTGTTTACTTAAATACTGGCTCTTTAAAGCTAGCTAATTTTTCAAGTGATGTTTTATCAACATCTGCATGTAAGCTATTACCGTGAGAATCCATTGTTACAACTGCTTTAAATCCATCGATACGTAAATGCCACATTGCCTCTGGAATACCGAATTGTAAGAAATCAACATCTTTCACTTCTTTAATACATTCAGCATAATATTGCGCTGCACCACCGATTGCATTTAAATATACACCGCCGTGTTCTTCTAAAGCTGCTAATGTTTTCGCACCCATACCGCCTTTTCCAATGACAGCTCTAATACCGAATTTCTTCATAATATCACCTTGGTACGGTTCTTCACGAATACTTGTCGTTGGACCTGCCGCTTTAATTTGCCAATTGTCATTTTCATCTTTCACAACAACTGGGCCACAGTGATAAATAACTTGTCCATTTAAATCTACTGGACAATCGTTATCCATTAAATGCTTATGAATTGCGTCACGACCTGTATACATCATGCCATTAATTGTTACAACATCACCAACGCGAAGTTCACGAATTTGCTCTTCTGTAATTGGTGCTTGTAATACGATCTCACGTTGCTCTGTTTTTTCTTGCGCTTCTTGCTGAAGTGTATCCTCACCTTCTTGATATAGCCAATCCATAATTTCTCCTGTTTCAGGATGGATTGTTACGCCAAGGCGGCGATATGCCCAACAATTGTACGCCACAGATACGTAGAAGCTAGCTGGTAGACGGTTATACACGCCAATTTTACAACCAAGTAAAGTTGTTTCTCCGCCAAATCCCATCGTACCAATACCAAGCTTATTTGCATTTTCTAATACGTACTCTTCAAGTTTTTGTAATTCTGGGATTGGATTGACATCATCTAATGTACGGAATAATTGATTTTTTGCTAATTCGTAACCTGATGTACGGTCTCCCCCGATACCAACACCAATTACACCTGCACTACATCCTTGACCTTGTGCTTGATATACTGCATGAAGAAGGCATTTACGAATCCCTTCTAAATCACGGCCAGCTCGTCCAAGTCCTTCTAGTTCACACGGTAAGCTATATTGAATATTTTTATTCTCACAGCCACCACCTTTTAGGATTAAACGTGCATCAATATAATCTTGTTCCCATTGTTCAAACTTAATCACCGGTGTACCTGGTCCTAAATTATTTCCACTATTATCTCCAAAAAGAGAATCAACAGAATTGGGACGAAGTTTACCATCTTTTGTCGCCCGCTCAAGCGCATTATAGATAGCTTCCTTCAACTTTAATTGATTCACACCAACTGGTGTATAAATTTTAAACGTTGGCATCCCTGTATCTTGGCAAATCGGTGAGATGTTATCATCAGCCATTTTAATATTATTTGTAATTGTGCCAAGTGCCATCGCAGAACGAGTCCCTGCATTTTCTCGCTCTTTCGCTTGTTGAATCGCACGACGAACATCTTTCGGTAAGTTCGTTGACGTTTCAACAATTAGTTGATACATGCTTTCTTGAAGCTTTTCCATTGTTACTTCCCCCTCAATTGTGAACGCTACCAAAACGTTATGAGCTGAAAATCCCATCTTTATGCTCTTTAGCTTTTTATTTGTTTCACGCTATTAAAACATAAATGAAATTTTTCACAACTTGATTATACCTCTTTTTCTATCGTCCTTCTATTACCCGAACAGAAAAAGGCTACCAAATTAGAATTGGTAGCCTTTTTAATATATTATTCGTCTTTTTTAAATTGCTCACATTTTAATTCTAATTCATCTAACATTGCAAGAAGACGATCTACATCTTCTAATTCTACTTCTTCAGGTTCAATTGTATCAATTACTTCAATGAACATATTTAAACGTTCTTTTAAATATACTAATTGTGTATCTTTATCTTGAATTGCTTTTCCCATGAAGGCACTCTCCTTTTAATTCGAGTTGCTTTTATTATACCGCAAAAACGATTGCTATGGGCATGAAATTTCATCAATTTTGTCACAGTCATCCACTATAATGTAAGCCCTCTCTCTTTCCATGCTAAAAAGTTTCACTTTATAAAAAGCACATATTCTTCTATTATAGAGAATGGACAAATTGTTATTTCAATAGTCAAAGGAGTATTTCATATGACGATATCACAAAAAATGAAGCCGATTACTCCTTCTTACGATCCATGGGAAGCGTATATGGACCTTGAAGAGTACGGCAAACTACTATTAACAAATGTTGAATTTACAACGACGACGTTATGCAACATGCGCTGTGAGCATTGCGCTGTTGGTTACACGTTACAGCCGAAAGACCCAAATCCGCTTCCGATGGATCTTTTATTAAAACGATTAGATGAGATTCCTCATTTACGTTCTTTAAGTATTACTGGCGGCGAACCTATGCTTTCAAAAAAATCCGTCGACAACTATGTAACACCACTCTTAAAATATGCCCATGAACGAGGCGTTCGCACTCAAATCAACTCTAACTTAACTATAGATTTAGCACGTTACGAACAGATTATTCCTTATTTAGACGTATTGCATATCTCTCATAACTGGGGAACAATTGACGACTTCGTTGAAGGCGGATTTGCAATGATGGAGCGTAAGCCTACTTACGAACAACGTGCAAAATTATTCGAAAGAATGATTACAAATAGTAAGGCTCTATCAGATGCAGGTGTACTTGTATCGGCCGAAACAATGCTAAACAAAAGAACTCTACCACATATTGAACATATTCACCGCCAAATCGTCGAAGAAATGGGCTGTAAACGTCATGAAGTTCACCCCATGTATCCAAGTGACTTCGCGAGTAATCTAGAGATTTTAACAAAAGCTGAAATTCGTGATACGATTGAGCATTTACTAGAAATTCGCGATGAAAATGTATGGATGTTATTTGGAACTTTACCTTTCTATGCTTGTAGCGATGACGAGCGAGACATTGCCACATTTAAAAAGTTACAAGAGAGCAAAAATGTAACTGTTCGTAATGATCCAGATGGCCGTTCTCGTTTAAATGTAAATATTTTCGATGGAAATATTATTGTGACGGACTTTGGTGATGTTCCACTTCTAGGAAACATACAAACAAACACATTACAAGAAGCATATGAAAAATGGAGTGCTTCAAAAACAGCAAAATCATTAAGCTGCCACTGTCCTGCAGTAAAATGTCTTGGACCAAATGTTCTTGTAAAAAACAGCTACTATCCGACAGAAGACTTCTTATCAAAAACAGCAAACATTACATTATAAAAAAACGTCAGCTTATAAGCTGACGTTTTTTCATGTTATTGCGAGTGAGAAGAAGAAATGAATTTAAAGAATAAATGATCATGAATTGGAATAGCCGCTCCAATTCCTTGAGAAGTAATATTTTTTACAACAAGCCTTTTTTGATTTCCCTTTAATACAAGGTATACTTCTCCAAATGTTACTTTCCCTTTTTCATTTACTGCTGGTGTATAAGCATATAAATATCCAAGTTGACTCGGACTAATATTATACACACGCTCATGTCCGGTACCATAACCAATGGTCGTTTTAAATGAAAGCGGCAATTGTACCTTTTCAAGTGCTTTGAGAAGCATCATTTTCTTCACATCTGCAGCATCTTTCATATCTGCTGTTAAATCGCCTTCAACCGTCTTTTGCGTTTCTTGCTTATAGCGTAGCGGATATAGGCGATCTCCTCCTCGATTATCATACACATTGCGATTTACTTGTTTATATTCCCAATTAATCGATGTATCAACCGATTCATAATGCAAAGCCCATTGACCTAAATAAATCTTCGCTCGGTACCCTACCGCAAGCGGTGCATTCGAAATTGTCGTTTCATTAAACATTCGAATTAAGTCTGGGTTTTCAATTTTAATATTTGCTGTTTTCAATAGTTCTTGAGCAAACTTACTCGGCTGCAAACGCGGTAAATCTTGCGCATCATTCGGAAACGTATTGTCTTTAGAAATATTTAAAACAGATGAAGGCATTTTTGTTTCTACCGTTGTCTTTGCAAAACTCATGTTAGGAAATAATAGAATAAACGAGACCATAGTTGAAAGACATATGCTGTATACTCGTTTCACCTGTCTGGCTCCTTCCTATGTAAAGGTATATATACTACTTTGTTTATTGTTTTCTCTGGGCACAATTGTTATGCCTATTTTTCATAATAAATAAAAACCAATTCCCATAATGACATACGCTGCTAATAAAGTACCACCTTCAAACCAATTTGTATCTCCATCATTTGAAATCGCAATCGTTAAAAAAACAGCTGTAATCATAGAAACAAGTTCTGGTATCGTAAATACTAAAGGCATCCTTTGCGTGAAAAACATAGAAAGCAGTACTAATACAGGAGCAACAAACATGGCAATTTGTAATGTAGAACCTATTGCAATCTCAACTGCAATATTTACTTTATTTTTATACGCCATAATAATTGCAGATGCATGTTCCGCTGCATTACCAACAATTGCGACGATAATAACCCCTATAAATAGTTCTGACCAACCAAATGATTTTGCAACTGTCTCAAATGTATGCACGAGCGCCTCTGATACATACGCTACCGCAATTGTTGCTATCGCTAAAATGAGTAGTGCTTTCCCTTTCGACCACTCTGGTTCTTCCTCATGAGCGACTTCATCACTTTTATGCTGATATACACCACGGTGCGTAACTAACTTAAATAGCAATGCAGCAAGGTACATAATAATCATAATAATCGAAACACCAATACTTAACTGATACGTCTTTCCAGCGTCCATCTTCATTGAAAAAATCTCTGGAATAACAAATGCTACTACTACAGCAAAGATTAATAAAGCTGAATTATGCCTTGCATCATACACATTAAAACTTTGTCTTTTATATTTAAGCCCCCCTACAAAGAAGGATAGCCCTCCTACTAATAATAAATTTCCAAGTACAGAACCCGTTAAAGAAGCTAACACCACCTCAATTAATCCTGCCTGAAGTGCAAAAATTGAAATGATTAGTTCAACAGCGTTACCGAAAGTAGCATTTAATAATCCACCTATTCTAGGACCAGATACAATTGCCAAACTTTCTGTCGCTCTCCCCATAAAACCCGCTAATGCGATAATCGTAATACAATACACAGCGAACATAATTGTTTGAGGCCAATGTAGTGTTTTCCCAAGTACAGACAGTGGTACACCTATAAGCGCTACTATAAGAAATATTTTATTAAACATGCTTTTCATCCTTCCATCGTATGTATTTCTCCTCGATATTATTATTATTCTTCTCCTAACTTGTCCGATTTCATCACAATTGCGTTTAAAAAATCGGATTGAAGAAAACAGTATGAAAGATATTTAAATTATCTTGTTGAAACAGACAGAATTATAAATTATGAAAAGGGGTTAAAATTATGCACTTAAAAGAAAAAATCGCAACTATTATTCAAGGTCAACGTACCGGTGTATTATCTACAGTACGAAATGAGAAACCTCATAGCGCCTTTATGATGTTTTTCCACGAAGATTTTGTACTGTATGTTGCAACAGATCGACAATCAAAAAAGATAACAGATATTGAAAACAATCCAAATGTACATGTACTACTTGGTCGTGAAGGAAAAAAATTAGATGAAGATTATATCGAAGTGGAAGGCTTAGCCTCCATCGAGGAAGACTCCACATTAAAAAACAAGTTTTGGAATAATAGCTTAAAGCGTTGGTTACTCGGTCCTGAAGACCCTAATTATGTACTAATTAAAATCAACCCCGATACAATTTATTACATCGATGGTGCCGGCACGACGGAGCCCGAGTTTTTACGACTATAAAGTGAAACAAGCCCCCCTTTAGGTGGGCTTGTTTTGTCGAAAAGTTCTTCTGAAAAAAACAATAAAATAGGTGGAACTTTCTAAAGATTCTGTTATATAATAGCAGTAACTTAAATAAACTGTATTAAAACAGATTGAGAGGAGAAATAAAATTGATGAAAAGAGAAGAACGTAAAAACATGATTGAGTTTATCGAAAAGAAAAAAGGGATTGAGCGTGACGAATTATTGTTTATGACAGATGATGAAGTAGAACATATTTATAATGTAACGTACTTTTTATATGAAGAAATTGCAGAGTAGTATAATAATCCCCACCTTATGAAAAATATAAGGTGGGGATTATTTCGTTATCTATCCAGCTCTTTGCGAGGCGGTAAAACCCCATTTACTTTATACATGAGAATGATTTTCATGTATAATAATGTAAGATTGGAGGAATTTTACTATGAGTTCATGGCTCTTATTCGCACTATTATCAGCAATTGCTGCTGCCCTTGTATCTATTTTCGGTAAGATTGGTTTAGATGGAATCGATGCCAATGTTGCTACGACGGTTCGTTCTATTATCATGGCATTATTTATGGTAGGCGTTATTATTATACAAGGTAAATTTCAAAATATTAGCGACGTACTTCTAAATAAAAAAGCACTGCTTTTTATCACATTAAGTGGAGTTGCAGGTGCTTCGTCATGGCTATTTTATTTTCTTGCCCTTAAAACAGGAAAAGTTTCACAAGTAGCTCCTGTCGATAAATTAAGCGTCGTATTTTCTATCATTCTCGCTATGATTATACTCGGCGAAAAATTAAACTTTATGACTGGTATTGGTGTTGTCTTTATTACAGCTGGTGTACTATTTATTGCTTTCAGCTAAAAAAACCGCTACTCGCGGTTTTTCTTTTTCTTTATGTAAAACCATACGACACATGTAACAACTACTGAAATGGATAAAATCCATATTCCATAATGATGCAAACTATACTCAACGAAACGCCACTTCTCTCCTAACTTCCAGCCAAGTCCAATAAAAACACTTATCCAAATAAACGCACCACCGTAAGCGTACAAACAAAAACGCCAAAGTGTTAAATTCGACATCCCAGCAAAATATGCTGTTAAATGACGTACTCCTGGGATAAAATAACCAACTATTAAAAGAAATGGGCCATATTTTTCAAATAAAATATGTGTTTTTTCAATGTGATGTTCCTTAATTCTAATTTTCGGTCCATATTTTTTTAAAACAGGGAGTCCAAGTTTTAAACCTAATATGTAGCTTAATGTAATGCCTAACATCGCACCAGCCATCCCACTTAAAAAAACAGCAGTTCCTGACATAACTCCTTTTGAAACGTTATAACCAACGAAAGTCAATAAAAACTCGTCTGGTATCGGTAATCCAACAATCCCACCGGCCAAAGCTATAATAATTCCAAAATACCCATAATGTGCGATTAACTCGCCAATATGTTGTTCCATTCGGAAGACACATCCTATACACGATCGTTATTCCATATTGTGCCCTTTCTATCTTTCAGACAAACATGGTATACATATTCACTATACATTGTTTTTATAATGAACTCTACTTCTATCCATTCCTTTAGCAGGAGGAAATTGAACTATTAATCAGTGACCTCTCTCATTCTTAGTACACATCAATCATGCGCTAGACTCCCGCCTTCTTCCCTTATATCTATCTCTTCTTGAAGGGCTAATCTTACTATCCACAAATACCGGGATTAAAAAATAAAAATTCATATGCTTATTTTTTTGTTACAATAAAGGAAAGTTACTTTTCGCAACGGTTTAACTCTCAGGAAAAATGATATACCTAGCAAAAACATAGTTTGGTCGATATAATGCAACTTCTACCTATTAAAAGAACATGCACCCTTTACATACAACATCATTTTTCTAAATTATACAGGGGGAACGAACATGACCATTGAAAATCAATTTATCCAAAAGGTTTACTATAAAACATTTTTAACAGAAGAAACTTCTACTCCAGTATCAGAAGTACTCGGTGAAGCATATATAAATGAATCTACAAATGAATTCTCCAACATTTCTAATATTCGCTTTGCTCAAGGTGAATTGTATTACCAAAATAAAGACTTTGAAGCAGCGATATTTAAATGGGAGAAAGTAAATAACGAACTTGCACTTTGGGCAACCAAAAATATTGCAGATGCTTATTTTGAACTAGGATTCTTACCAAAAGCAGAAGAAATGTATCAATCTATCCAAACGGAAGATACCACTCTTACAATGGAAGTTTCCTTACAACTTCTTTCTCTTTATATCGAACAAGATCGTTTAGGTCTAGCATTTAAGACGATTAGTGAAGCTGTTGCATTTCAACCTGACTATCCAAATATTACTTCAATTGCTCGCTCGTTCTATGAAAAACAAGAAGATTGGAATAACGCCATCGAACTTGCCGTTCAAGAAGGAATTCGAACAAAATCATTACATTGGTTCGATACTTTAATTAATTATGTGAATCAAGGATTTACGAAACAAATCAAACCAGAATATTTCTATGAATCTTTAAAAGCTTTATATGCAATTGATCAAGTCCAATTTAAGGAACTTGTTATCGCTCTTTGGAATAGCTATCAAAATGAAAAATCGCATCTACCTTGGATTCAAACAATAAATCATTTATTCTTACATATTGAAACAGACAACAATGACGATTGGCATGAAATTGTTGAACGCTATCAAGATACGTACTTTGAATTAATTACTGGTGAACATTTCATGCATGAAATGCAAGGACTTGTACCTGACTTATTAACAAATTGGTTTAGTTTAACGAGAGCAAAAGACGCCCTATTCGTCTCTGCTGCAGTGTTAGCGTGGAATGAAGTTTCACCTACAACTTTAGAGTCATTACTCGTAAAAAGTGCAGGAGCCCTACTCTCTAATTCAACAGCTGAAACAAATGTGAATATGGAAACTGTTTCTCATTTATTCGAAACAATTGCTGTATGGGCTGAAAAAAATGATGTAGATTTAAGTCATCAATTTACGTTACTCGTTCATGAACTATGTGATTTAAATGTTACAAAATTACTAATTGCGGGAACTAGTGACCATGATAAATTATCATTCGTCAATTCAATATTAGGAGAGAACATCTTAACTGAAACTATAACAACTCCTATTCTATTTAAAGATGATAGCCAAACTGAAATAACAGAATTCACTGCGTTAGATGTGCACAATATACCAAACTTTGATGAATTCCATCAAATAATGGCTACACCTGAACAATCAGAACTTGAAAACAAATGTATAGAAATTAAATTACCAAGTAGATTTTTGAGAAAGAATAAATTTGCATTTCTTGTTACACCATCTGTTCAAGGACAAGTGGATAAAAACAGCTCATATTTTGAATACTTACAAGCCGCAGATAGCCTTATTTACGTATTAAATTCTGCTTCATCGTTACATGGTGAAGAACTTGATACATTACTTTATTTACGTGAACAAGTACCGAACTTACAAATTCATTTCGTATTACACACAAATAGTGCGGATACGAACGAAAAACTAATGAGTAAGATGAAAGTCCATTTCCCAAATGCGCAGTTCTTCCCATACTCTCCTTCACAAGAGGGGAGCCAACAACTTGGGGACGTGACAGAGTCTATTCTTTCTAATCTAGCAGAACGCGATATAGAACAAGAACGTATCGAAAAACTAATATGGTTTACTCAAAAGACCATCGCATACCTTGTAAATGAACGTGTGGAATTAGAAAATACATTAGTCAAATCAGTACGTTGGAATAAACATATCTCAGTAAAACTAAACGGATTTATTAACAATCTCACTGCTCTTGAAAAAGATAAAATTCGTTCTATTACAGAATCTTATCTTTTAACGAAAGAAGAAATCACACGAGATATTCATTCTCAAATTCCTGAATTATTACAGAGCTGCTCTGACCTTGTTCAAGAAGATAGTGATTTCAAATTAGTTCATGAAGAATTAAATACTGCGATGAACGAACGAATTCAAAAACATGTACAGCAAGTGCTTCTCCCTAAATTTACTGGATTTATTCAAGAGTGGATTGAAACAGCTCATAATGAATTTATTCAAGCTCAATCTTATTTAGATGAAATGAGTGAAACGTTTAATAAATTATATAAAGAAGAACGTATGAAACTTCCTTGCGATTTCAAATTACTAGATGATTGGCATCGAGATGTTGTACGTATGACAAATAGAATTACAGTATCGAACATCAATATTTTATTACGCTTTACACCGACACAATTTTTCTTAAAGAGTGCAGGAAAACTGTTTGGTAACATGCAAAAAAATCAATCTATGCTTGCAAACAAATATAAACAATACATTGAAACGGAAGATTATACGGAAATTGCTCAAACAATCTCAAAACAATTCTTCCTTCAATTTGAAGTATTTGAAGGCGCATTAGAACGAGATATCATGATGTTCTTTAAAGATCCACTTAGCATATTGAAGCAAAATGTAGAAGCCGCTCAACTTGAAATACAGGAAGACGAGCAAACATTAGCAACGCTAAGAAGCAACCCAGAAACTTATCACGATCCGTTAGCATTCTTTAAACTGCAACTATTGCAGCACAAATTCGTTTTAAGTACGAACAAAAACAATGAAGACGTCTATGAATTTAATGAGTCTCCTACGATTTAACATAAAGTGAAACTTTAATCAGTGGGGGGCTTCATCCCCCACTGATTATTAGTTGAACCAATCGGACTTTAATGGGCAGCCCGACCCCCACCTAACTTCCTTGCTTTCACTGAATTTTGAGGTGAGGGTCTTACTGCCCATTAAAGCGGGATAAAAAACCAAGCAAACTGAAATTTGCTTGGTTTTTTACTTTAATTCATTATTTTCATATGTTCAAATGGATAATAAATTGCCGCTAATTCTCCTAATACATCCGCTTTATCAATGAGTCCTAAACCATTTCTACTATCTCTGCTTATTAAGCGATTATCTCCCATAACAAAAATCTTATTTTTAGGAACTGTAATCGGTCCAAAGTCCTCCGTTAAATTCATAAGTTTTTTTTCAGCCTGTTTTTTATTACTATACAAATACGCTTCCTCTATCACTTCATGATTCACATATAATTGATCATTTCTCACCTCAATAACATCGCCAGGCAAACCAATAACCCTTTTCACATAAAAATTATCTGTCTTTACAACAATAATATCTTCTCTCCCATAACTTTCAAATTGCTTTGCCAACTTATTCACAATCACCTTATCCCCATCTTGTAACGTTGGCTTCATAGACGCCCCTTTTACAGTCGTAGGAAAAAACACGAAAATTTTCGCCAAAGACACGAGCAAACAAGCAATTGCAATTGTTCCAAAGAATTCACGCAAACGTTTTTTCTTTTGCATCATTCCACCATCTCATTATCTTTTTACTTTTATTATAAAGACTTCAACCATGTATTTTCCACAAAATTCTGAATTACACAATTATAATATTACAAAAATACAAATAATAATATTCAAGAATGTATTATTTTGATATACTATATCTTGCATTTATCATTATATTTTTAGTTACTTAGGAGGATTTTTTCTATGAAAGTTATGCTTAAAAATGAAAATACCGGTCAAATTAAACAAGCAAAAATTGGTTTTAGTTGGACTGTATTTTTCTTTGGTTTCTTCCCTGCTATATTCCGTGGAGACTGGAAATGGTTTTTAATTATTTTAGTCGCTAGTATGTTTACATTCGGATTCTCTAACTTAGTCTTCTGCTTTATTTACAACAAGCTTTACATCAATGATTTATTATCCCAAGGTTATAAAGCAGCAGATGAATACAGCCTTTCTGCTCTACAACAAAAAAATATTGTAGCATAGTAACAAAAAAGATACCCTTCAAATAGTCTATACACTATTCGAAGAGTATCTTTTTATATTCCCACATATACAATACACATTTGAGCCGCTACATATGTAAACCAAATCCAAAGTGGTTCATACTTTAATTTGCGCCCTCCAATATCTGTTACGCCAATAATAAAATCAGAAATGACAAATAGTAAGCCACCAAAAGCTGGTATCCACCATATTCCTGTATTCTCATAGTATAAGGCGAACGCAAAGCAAGCCATTCCTCCAACCCACAATCCGTAAATTAGCGCTCCTATCGTAAACAATTTATCTTGTTTCTCATTTCGAATAAAGAAGAACCATCCTATAATGAGAAAAAGTCCGTATACGAGTAAACCAATCCAAAAACCATTCCATGAAATGCCTGTTTGCAAAAATGCTTTTACATAAAAACAATGCGCAAGCGCGAAAGTAATCATCCCTCCAATTAGCCTGTGACCAATTGGAATTAAACCTGCCATAAATAAATCCCCTACAGTTGATAACGTCATACCTAGTGCAACCCACGTACTATAATCTACTGATGGATCTTGTAACCATATCCAAATTGCACTTGCTGTTAAAGAAAAACTAAGAATAAGACGTACCGCTAAAGGTAACGGCATATTATTTCTTGTCTTTTTTGTCTGCCCTATTGCGTACATTGCACCCATTAAAAAAAGAATGATTTGTCCAATTAACACCATGTAAAGTAGATTCATAATATGTTCTCCCCAATAAATGCTTTTTGTATCTTTTTTCGTGACACCTAGTCTATTATCCTTTTTCTATACAAAAAAAGAAGAACAGTACTGTTCTTCCATTGTAATCGTCTTCCCTTTGTCTATGCTACTTGTTTTTCTTGCTCTATTTTTTGCTTAGCTGGTGTCCGATTCACCACAATAATTCCCGCAGCTACACACGCTAAACCGAATAGTACGAATGAATGAATCGCTTCTCCTAAAATCATGCTCGATAATAACACACCAAATACGGGTATGAAGAACATGTACATTGATACTTTTCCAACCTTGTTATACTTCATAATTGTATTCCAAATGCAAAATCCTGCTGCGGATAAGAAAGATAAGTAAATCAGCATAAGTATTGCATGTATATTAAATGTAAATGGCATGACTCCAACTTGCAAAACACCTATACATAATAGTCCGATAGAACCAAAAATCATTTGGTAGGCTGTCATATAGCCAACATCTAATGTTTTACTTCCTTCTTTCGCTAATATATTCCCATATGAATACAACATTGCTGCACTAAGAAGTAATAAACTACCGATTCCGAAATGGAATGACAAACTACCATCACTCGGTACATTTACTAAAACGACACCACAAAATCCGATAGAGACTCCAATTATTTTTCTCATATTGAGAGCATCATCTTTATATAAGAAGTGCGCGAGTAAAATTTGAAAGAATGATGATGTTCCTGAAATGATAGCTCCTTCAATACCAGAGCTATAACTCATCCCAATATAAAAACATATATATTGAAGAAATGTTTGAAATAAACCAATTTGTACTAACTGCTTCCCCGTTCCTTTTTTAAAGTTCATATCTTTTCCTAACACTTTAAAGAAGAATAAAAGCATAACCCCAGATAAAAAGAAACGATAGCCAGCAAATAATATTTGCTCCCCAACTTCTTGTGGCTGAATTCCAAGTTCAGCATAACTTAATTTAATAAAAGGAAATGCGCTTCCCCATAAAAAAGTTGCTACTATTGCAGCAATAAACACGCCAATCGGATGGGTAAAAAATTTCTCTGTCTTCACTTGTTGTCTTCCTTTCCGACCTTTTTATGAACAGTATTCATATATACCAAAGGAATTGAGAAAACACAAGTTTTCAGTTTCTAAACAAACAAAAACATATCATCTAACGAAAACATGTGCTATACTATAGAATAATTACAACATAATAACTATTAAAATCAGTTTCAACAGAAATGCTGCTATCCATTATGGATGGCAGCTTTCGTCGTTTTATAGGGGTTTCGATTTTGATTCTTTTTCTCAATAAGAATTTGGAAGGAGCGAGTAGTAATGAACTCAGAAGTAAAAACATTACAAGTACAAAAGTCTATTTCTCATCCCTCTTTATGGGATACATTAAAGAAACATTATGAACTTATATTTGCAATCGCATCTGGTATTTTCATTTTAGCTGGCTGGTTATTCACAAAGAACAATGTAATGAATGTAGGCATTACTTGCTATATCCTTGCTTATATAGTTGGTGGATATGCAAAAGCGAAAGAAGGTATTGAAGATACCATCGAAGAGAAAGAGCTAAATGTCGAAATGCTTATGCTCTTTGCTGCTATCGGCGCTGCAATCATTGGCTACTGGGCAGAAGGTGCAATTTTAATCTTTATCTTCGCACTAAGCGGTGCGATGGAATCTTATACATTAAGTAAAAGCCAAAAAGAAATTTCAGCGCTTCTTGATCTACAACCTGAAGAAGCATTACGTATTTCAAATGGAACCGAGGAACGTGTTCCTGTTGGACGATTACAAATTAACGACATTATTCTAATTAAGCCAGGTGAGCGCGTTCCTGCTGACGGTACGATTCATAGCGGTGAAACAAATATCGATGAGGCGGCGATTACTGGTGAACCTATTCCAAATGAAAAAAAATATGGTGATGAAGTATTTGCTGGTACTGTAAATTTACGCGGTGCTATCGAAGTTAAAATTACCAAGCCGAGCGATCAAACATTATTCCAAAAGATTATTCGTCTCGTTCAAAGTGCACAAAGTGAAAAATCACCATCACAACTATTCATCGAAAAGTTTGAAGGAACATATGTAAAAGGTGTACTACTCGTTGTTGCGCTTATGATGTTCGTCCCTCATTTCTTGCTGGATTGGAGCTGGAATGAAACGTTTTATCGCGCTATGATTTTACTTGTAGTCGCATCTCCTTGTGCACTCGTTGCTGCCATTACACCAGCAACGTTATCTGCTATTTCTAACGGCGCAAGAAACGGAATTCTCTTTAAAGGTGGCATACATTTAGAACGTCTCGCTTCAGTAAAAGCAATTGCCTTTGATAAAACAGGAACATTAACAGAAGGAAAACCTACTGTAACAGATGTATATGTTAGAGAAAATATGACAGAAAAAGAAGTACTTTCTATTACAGCAGCAATTGAAAGTCATTCTACACATCCTTTAGCTGAATCTATCGTGAAATATGCAAAACATGCGTATGACATTACATTACAAAAACCAGAAAACGTTGAAGATGTAACTGGTTTTGGGCTAAAAGGAATATTCGAAAACAAAGCTTATAAAATAGGTAAAGCTGATTTTATCGGTGAAGAAACAAAGACATTTCATAATGGTATTTCTGCCTCACTTGAAAAAGAAGGTAAAACTGTCGTTTATATTAGTGATGAGGATGGCATCCTTGGACTTATCGCTTTAAAAGATACTCTTCGCCAAGAGACAATAGCTGCTATTCGCGAATTACAAAGCATCGGTGTCGAAGCCATTATGATTACTGGAGATAATGAAGAAACAGCAAAAGCTATTGCCTCTGAAAGTAACATAAAGGAGTATTACGCATCATGCTTACCAGAAACAAAGGTTGAAACGATTAAAAAGCTAAAAGGAAAATACGGGACAGTAGCAATGGTCGGAGATGGTATAAATGATGCCCCTGCACTCGCTACCGCTAGCATTGGTGTAGCGATGGGAGAAGGAACAGACGTAGCTTTAGAAACGGCAGACGTTGTACTTATGAAAAATGAGTTATCTCGACTTTCACAAGCAATCCGTTTATCAAAGCGAATGAACCGTATTGTAAAGCAAAACGTGATCTTTTCACTAGCTGTAATTGCAATGCTCATTTGTTCAAACTTCTTACAATTTTTAGCTCTTCCATTCGGTGTTATCGGGCATGAAGGAAGTACGATTCTTGTTATTTTGAATGGCTTACGATTATTAAAAGGAAATAAATAAGAACGGGTCCCTCATAGAGGACCCGTTTTTTCTAATGGTAGCTATTATGCCCATTCGCACTACCACTCGTTTTATGCTTTGGATGCGAACTACTCTTTTGTTTATTGTTATTTTTATTGTTGTGATTCTTTTTATTATTACTCATGAAATATCCCCCCTGTTCCTTATTATTATGGAACAAAAGCTCACTTTTCATTACGGGAATTATTGTCACCGGTCCTATAATGATGGAGTAAACCATTAATTTCACCGCCAAGCAAAATTACCCATCCAGTTAAATAAAACCATAACATTAAAATAATAATACCACCGAGACCACCATATGTATTCGCGTAATTCGCAAACTTATCTACATAATATGCAAATGAGTACGATACCACAATCCATCCTACAGTAGCAAATGTTGCTCCTGAAATGACTTCTCTTCTTTTCAACTTTCGATCTGGTGCAAATGTATATAAAAAACTAAACAACGCAAATAGTACGAAGAAACTCGCTACTAATCGTGTAATGCTCCACACGTAAGAAAAACTATCCGATAAACCAATTGCTTTAAATACCGCTGCCCCAATGACTTGTCCAAACACTGGAACAATTAACGCAAACACAATCATAAAAATAATCGCTAATGTAAACACAATTGATAACGCTCTCGTTTTAATAAAAGAACGCGTTTCTGTTACATCATACGCACGGTTAAAAGCATTCATAACCGCATTTACCCCGTTTGAAGCAAACCATAACATCGATAATAAACCAAATGATAATAAACCACCATTTTGCTGGTTTACAACTTTATCAACGTTTACTTCAATTAAAGACATTGCATCTTCGGGTACGTACGGTTCTAATAAATTGAGCACACTTTCTGTTTGAAGGTCAATGAATCCAAGAAGCGTAATTAAGAAAACAAGCCCAGGAAAAATCGCAAGCAAGAAGAAATAAGCGAGCTGTGCTGCCAAGCCCGCTACATCATCGCGCATCGTCCGGTCATACAAATCTTTACCAAACGAATACGTACGATTTCTTCTCACCTTTTCTAAAATTTTTCTCATATATGGTTAAACGCTTTTCTTCTCTTCTTTATCTTGTTTCAACTCAATGTACGCTTCAGTTTTTTTTTCCTCTACATTGGAGTCTTTCATAAATAGTTCACGCGCTTCTTTCATACCGCCATCTTCAGCAACTACTGGCTCTTCTTCTGCTTTCAATTCATCTACTTTTGGAGATACAGCTTGAATTTCAATCGTTTCTGGCTTCTCTGCTGGCTCAACCTTTTTCTTACTAAAAATTTCTTTCGTTTCTTTTAACGTCTCTACAACAGACGGCGTCAATTTTTTAATTTCTGCTACTTTCGCTTTCACTACATTTAAATCAGCAAGTTCGCGCCCTTTATCTGTAACAGTTTGCACTTTTTCTTTGATCTTTGCATTTTCACCAATTTCAATCATCTTTGTTTTTGCTTTTTCTGCAGTATTTTTTACTTTTTCACGGTTTTCTTTCTTCAACATAGATACAGCTACACCTGCAGCTACACCAATCGCAATGTTTCGAGCAATATTATTTTTCTTTGCCATATTCCTTCACCCTTTCATTTCTTATGTTAGAAAGTATTTCTTTCTAAGCTTCCTCATATTCCTTGTTCATTTCGAATGAAAGCTAATAGCTTTGCACACCCTTCTGTTACAAGGTCATACACTTCTTGGAAATTCCCTGTATAGTAAGGGTCGGGAACGTCTGTCCAGCCACCGTCTGGAACAAAATCGGACAGCCTACCAATATAGCCTCCAGTTTTACCTAAACTTTTTAAATCTGCTATATTCTTGTTGTCCATGGCAATAATATAATCAAACTTTGTTAAGTCTTCTTTTTCTACTTGCCTTGCTTTAATTCCTTCAAAAGTGACTGCATTTTCTTTTAAAATTTTTTGTGTTCCTTTATGTGGCGGATGGCCAACATGCCAATCTCCAGTTCCTGCAGAATCAATGACAATTTTCTCTTCGAGTCCCTCTTTTACGACAAGATCTCGAAAAATCGCTTCTGCCATCGGAGAACGGCAAATGTTCCCAAGACAAACAAACAATACTTGAACCATATTTTGTTTCTTCCCTTCTTGGTGCATTTCTTTATATATACTTATAGTATAAACAACCAATTAGTGAATATAAAGGAAATTCCTACTAATTTAATAGGATTGAAAAGATTCATTAACGAAAATGATAAAAAATGTTAAGATAGCCTTATGTTATTTTAAAGGGGGACACTTCGGTGGATTTATCCGTAAAGTCAGAAGAAAACGTTGAATATATGGTCGAAGCTATTAAAGAAAAATTACGTATGGTTAATGCTGGAGCGATGAGAGCTGCTAGCTTTAATGAAGAAATGTACGAAGACTTACGTGACATTTATGAGCATGTTATGAAACGTGAAACATTCAGCATTAGTGAAATGCAAGCTATTACAGAAGAATTAGGTACATTAATTAAAAAGTAAAAAGCCTCCTTATGAGGCTCTTTTTTATTTCCAACAAATTCATGACAACTCTTCTCTTTCCCTCAACCAACTGTAAAATATTGTACAATAGAAGTAGAACCCCACCTTAGATTTTTTCCTCCATACATACTACTCACAAATAATAGCAACACTACCATTGCTAACTGTTTTTACTGGAGGTGCTTACTTATGAGCAATTGGTACAGTAAGACGAAAGATCAAACATTAATCGACCTAGAAACAAATGAACAACACGGTTTAACAGATGAAATTGTAAATGAACGTTTAAAGCAATATGGTTTTAATGAATTAGCTACAAAACAAAAACGCACTTTATGGCAGCGTATTTTCGCTCAAATTAATGACGTCCTCGTATATGTCCTTATTATTGCTGCCCTTATTTCAGCCTTTGTAGGTGAATGGGCTGATGCAAGTATTATTGCGCTCGTTGTCGTTTTAAACGCTGTTATTGGCGTCGTCCAAGAATCAAAAGCGGAACAAGCTTTAGAAGCATTGAAAAAGATGGCGACACCTAAAGCTATCGTCAAGCGAAATGGTGAACTAAGAGAAATTCCATCTGAGCACGTCGTTCCAGGTGATATCGTTATGCTCGATGCCGGACGATATATCCCATGTGATTTACGCCTAATCGAAACCGCAAATTTAAAAGTTGAAGAATCTGCTCTAACTGGTGAATCTGTCCCTGTTGATAAAGATGCAATCTACCACCCTTCCATGCAAAGTGATGAACAAGTACCACTCGGCGATCAAAAAAATATGGCCTTTATGTCTACTCTTGTAACATACGGAAGAGGCGTCGGTATTGCTGTTGAAACTGGTATGAAATCACAAATTGGTAAGATTGCAACCCTTTTACATGAAGCAGACGATGATATGACACCACTTCAAAAAAGCTTAGCACAAGTCGGAAAGTATTTAGGCTTTGTTGCTGTAGCGATTTGTATCGTGATGTTTCTCATCGGCTTTTTACAAGGACGAGATACACTAGAAATGTTTATGACTGCAATTAGTTTAGCCGTTGCAGCTATTCCGGAAGGTTTGCCAGCTATCGTTTCCATCGTTCTTGCAATTGGTGTGCAGCGCATGATTAAACAAAACGTTATTATTCGTAAACTACCAGCTGTTGAAGCTCTCGGTTCTGTCACAATCATTTGTTCAGATAAAACAGGTACGTTAACGCAAAATAAAATGACCGTTACTCACTTTTATAGTGATAACACATATGATTATTTAGAAAATTTAAATGCAAATAATGATGCGCAACGTCTATTGTTAGAAAATATGGTGCTATGTAACGATGCGTCTTACAATAACGAATCACAAACCGGAGACCCGACTGAAATTGCTCTTCTCGTTGCTGGAAGCACTTTTAACATGCAAAAAGATCATTTAGAAAAGATACATGAGCGCATTAACGAGATGCCTTTCGATTCAGATCGTAAAATGATGTCAACCGTGCATACATATAATGAAAGCTACTATAGCATGACGAAAGGTGCTATCGATAAACTCTTACCTCGATGTACCCACATATTAAAAAACGGTAAAATCGAGGTTCTAACAGATGCTGATAAAGATCAAATATTAGAAGCCGCTGGGTCAATGTCTCAAGAAGCTTTAAGAGTACTTTCATTCGCATTTAAACAATACAATTCAAACGATGTGGATATAGATCATCTCGAAGAAAATCTCATCTTTATTGGTCTTGTCGGTATGATCGATCCACCGCGAACTGAAGTGAAAGATTCCATTACAGAATGTAAAAAAGCCGGTATTCGCACAGTTATGATTACTGGTGACCATAAAGATACCGCCTTTGCAATTGCTAAAGAACTTGGCATTGCTGAAGAAATATCTGAAATTATGATTGGAACTGAATTAGACAACATTTCAGATACAGAACTAGCAAACAAAATTGATCGCTTACATGTATTCGCTAGGGTCTCTCCAGAACATAAAGTAAAGATCGTAAAAGCATTACGCGCGAAAGGAAATATCGTTTCTATGACTGGTGATGGTGTCAATGACGCTCCATCTTTAAAGCAAGCGGATGTTGGCGTAGCGATGGGCATTACAGGAACAGACGTTGCAAAAGGGGCAGCAGATGTCGTGTTAACAGATGATAATTTCTCATCTATTGTGAAGGCTGTTGAGGAAGGTAGAAATATTTATCGTAACATAAAAAAATCAATCCTCTTCCTACTCTCTTGTAACTTCGGAGAAATTATCGCTTTATTTTTAGCCATTTTA
This sequence comes from Bacillus sp. SSR7, assembly GCF_055902415.1. NCBI lineage: Bacteria > Bacillati > Bacillota > Bacilli > Caryophanales > Bacillaceae > Bacillus > Bacillus sp. SSR7. Next base: position 73,989 of record NZ_JBVVXV010000008.1, read on the forward strand.
CTTGGCTGGGCAACACCTCTACGACCTATTCACATTTTGTGGGTGAATTTAATTACAGATACACTTCCTGCATTATCACTTGGGGTTGATCCTGAAGATCCTGATGTGATGAAGGAAAAACCACGACATGCGAAAGAAAGCTTATTTAGCGGTAGCGTTCCTTTTCTTATTTTCAATGGAGTTGTCATTGGACTTTTAACGCTACTAGCCTTTATCGCCGGAGCAAAGTTCTATACTGGAGATACAAATTTATTCCCTCTTTTCCCAGAGCGAATTGATGAGGATGCTCTATTACACGCTCAAACGATGGCATTTGTCGTTCTTAGTTTTTCTCAGCTCGTTCATTCATTTAACTTGCGTTCAAGAACGAAATCAATCTTTTCAATTGGGATTTTTACAAATAAATATTTAGTCTTCTCCCTTCTTATCGGTGTTCTTATGCAAGTTTGTATCATCTCCATTCCGCCCCTTGCAAATATATTCGGTGTGCATGCATTAACGATGCGAGATTGGGGATTTGTTCTCTTATTAAGTATCATTCCACTTATTGTGAATGAGATTATTAAATTAGTGAAGAGAAACTAAAAGGCAATGAGGACTCTTCCTCATTGCCTTTTCATTTACCCTTGTAATTCTTTTTTAATGTTTTCAGTTAATGTAGCCATACGCTTGCGGCTTTCTTCACGCTCACGTTTGTTTTGCTCTTCAATTTGTTGTGTTTCTTGCATACCTCTTGAAATAATGTTCCAAGTTTCCTCAAGTGTTTCCATCTTAATACTAGAAGAACCTGATAACCTCGCTACTTCCACACTTTGCGTCGCAATATTTTGTGCATTTTTCTTAAGTAATTCATTTGTACGGCGATCCAGTTCAGCCATAGAATCTGCAACAAGCTTTTGACGCTTCGCATTTACCGCTTGAATGATACCATTTTTAAAGATAGGAATCGTTGTAATAAATGCTGTATTGATTTTACCAATTAATTTATTATTACCACGTTGAATCATACGAATTTGTGGTGCTGTAAGTAACGCAACCATACGTGCTTTTTCTAAATCATCAATACGCTGTTCTAAAATTTCAACAGAGTTTTTAAGCGACTCTAATTCAATACCTGCTAATTGATCATTATTACGTACACGCTCTTCATACATCGGAACTAACTCTGTATTTAAACGCTCTAATAACATTTCTCCTGCTACTACGTATTTTTCTAAGTCTAAATAATATTTTAAGTTTTGCTCATATAAACCATCTAACGTACCAATTGATTTTTTCATTTCATCTTGATACTTTGTAATTTCCACATACACTTTATCAATTTCACGGCCCATCGTTTGATATTTGCTAAAGATTTGTTCAATCATTTTATCCGCTTTTTTGAACATACGTGAGAAGAAACCGCTTTTCTCTTCCGCAAAGTCTTTGCTATCGAATCGGTCCATAATTTTACCAAGCTGTTTTAATAATTCACCAGAATCTTCTATCTTTGATAATGACATCGTATGTAAGATTTGATCAGCAAAACGTGAAATTTCCATAGAAGGTTCTTTTCCAAGTTCAATTAATTCTAATTGATCTTTAATATCTACCGCATTATAAATACGTTGTACATCCGCATCTTGTCTCAGTTGCAAGCGAACATCTTGTGCTGTTTGCTCATTTAATTCTGTTTTCGGATCTAGTACGACTGGGTTATTCATATGGTATTCTCCCTTTCCTTATAAAAATGGACGAAATAGTCCTTTTATTGTTTGTGATAAATTTTTATAGGCTGATGAACCATGAAACTCAAGATCGAAATTAACTTCTTCAAGCCAATGTGAATCAAATGCCTCCGCTTCAATATATGGTTCAATATCGTTTCTTCCCGTTGGATTGAAATGGAATACATCTACTCCAATTTGATTTAAAAATAGTAATAAAACAGCATCAGAACGAGTTAACTCTCCACTCTTCTCATTATTAAATATAACAATTTTCGGTACATCTTGTGAATAATCAAATTTCTCAAGCTGTTCCAAAATATTTGGTGGTATTTGAGAAAGTTGCGCGAAAACATATAGCGCCACATCTTGTTTCGTCTCTTTTGCAATTGGTTTACATATTTCACTTTCACACGTATGGATAATCGCTTCTGCAATACCATGTTGTAATCCTTCTGGCAATCGTTTGTGTGGCCACCAATGACTGTTCATAATTAAATCTGGATGCAATTTTCCCCCGCGGTCTAATGCATCTCGATAATGGTATTGGAAATTTGCTTTTTGTTCTTTCGTAAACGGAAATGTATTAATTAATAAACTGTTATCAAATGATGTAACAGCCTTTAATCTTTGAAAATACTCTTTATCATTCTTTGAAACACCTGATATTTTCGCAAATAAAGAAGGGATATAAATGTGTTTATTTTCAACAAAGAATGTCGGGCGTACAAACGCCTTTTCTTTCGTAATTAAAAAGAGTTCATCATATGTTGTTTTTAGTGTACGAGCTACAGGCGTATAGGAACGGAATTGCCACGGCTTGTACAGCAGTGAATTATCGTGGTGAAGTACTTGCTCAATTTCTTTTGAAGCTTGATACGCTACTGTTGCCACACGCTCGCGGCGACGATCTGGGAATGGTTCAAGAGCAATGCGGCCTGGATGAGACACAATAAAAGTTCTTCCCTCTTCATCAACATTCTCAAATCCATCTTTTCCTTCTGGGTGATAATAAAGCACATCACAACCGAGCATAATAAGAAAGTATAAGAAATATATACGGCTTTCCTGTGCATCACCGTACCAAATGATACGCGGCATCTGTTTCTTATAGTTAATCGTAGAGAACCACTTCGCTACGTAATTTTCGCTTAGTTTAATTATGTCGATTAAGAAACGCCGGAAGCCTTCTGTCTTTAACGACTGATTATGCTGTTTCTCATATAATTTCAATACTGAAATAAAAGTCGTATGTATATAATGCTGTAAGTCAGGATTGTCTACTTTCGGTAAAAGTTGTTTCCCAGATAAATGTGCCACTAACCTATTTACTGTCAGACCATTTGGTGCTTCTTGGTGTAATCCGAACACTTCTTGAATATGACGAAGTTTTTCCGAATCGATCACTTTGTTTAAATTTTGTTCGTGTAAAACTTCGATTCCTTTCGCTTCACTATAATCAAATAGTTCATTAAAATATTCATCTACATCATTAGGAACGCCAAGGATTCGACATGCTATATAACTAAATTTCATCTCATTCTCTGTCAGCTCATATTGTGGACGTTTTTCTAAAAGTGTTTCAAATTGCTTTAAATCTGATTCATCTTTTAATGCATATGGTTGAAGTGTAAAACGTGAAAACACAACAGTTCACCTCCAAAAACATTTACTTTTTTCTAAGTCTTTCTTCTATTATAAACTATTTTTGGTTATAAAAAATGGGCGCTCGTAAAACGAGCAAACCCATTTCAATTATTTATTGTCTTCTTTAGTAGCTGCAACTTCTTCTTTAGCTTGTCCAGAATTCTTCATGTAGTGAAGTATAAATGTTGCTCCAAATGCTACAACTAAAATAATGAAGAACACTGTATGGCTTATTTCAATATGAATAACCGACAATAACATTTTTGCTGCAATAATTAGGATTAAAATGTATGCTGTCGTTTCAAGCTCTGGAATACGCTCTAACAATTTTAAGAATACACCAGCAATACCACGCATCATTAAAATACCTAGCATCCCGCCTAATAGTAAAATCCAAACTTCATTAGATACACCAAATGCAGCAAGTACGCTATCTACAGAGAATGCGATATCCATTAATTCAACCATCGCAACTGTTCCCCAGAAGACACCAAACATTCTGAAGAGAACACTGTTTTGGTTCATACCATGAGCTTCCTCTTCTTCTGCATTCCCTTTTCTTTTATCAATGAAGTATTTAACTGAAAGCCATGCTAAGTAAAGTGCACCTAACACTTTTACCCATGCTAATTTAATTAAGAACATTCCAATTCCAATCGCAATAAAGCGGAACACATAAGCTCCAATAAGTCCATAGAATAATGCTTTTTTACGTTTTTCTTCCGGAAGGTGTTTTACCATTACCGCTAATACAAGTGCATTATCAGCAGATAACAATCCTTCAAGTACAACAAGTGTACCTATTAATCCCCAAGATACTGGATCCTGTAACACTTTAATCCACATGTCCAAGTCGAAAAACTGAGCATACGTATCAAGGATTCCTTGCAAAATACTCATCTTACCTTTATCCCCTATTCTTTGCTAGATTTATAGAAAGGTCAAAAAAAGGAAACGAATATCGTTTCCTTTCTATGCATCCAAGCCATACGCTCTTACAAGCGCACCTAAACCACCTTGGAATCCACTTCCTACTGCATTAAACTTCCACTGTCCATTATGACGATATAATTCACAAAAGACAACTGCTGTTTCGATAGAGAAATCTTCCCCTAAATCGAAGCGAAGAACTTCTTCATTCGTTTCTTCGTTTGCTAAACGAACGAAAGCATTTCCTACTTGTCCAAAATTTTGACTACGACCTTCCGCATCATAAATCGTAACTGTAATAGCAATTTTGTGCACATCTGCTGGAACTTTCTTTAAGTCCACAACAAGTTGTTCATCATCGCCTTCACCTTCACCTGTGCGGTTATCCCCTGTATGTAGAACAGATCCACAAGGAGACTGTAAATTATTATAGAAGATAAAATCAGTTTCCTTCGTACATTTTCCGTTCGCATCTAATAAAAAGGCAGATGCATCTAAATCGAAATCAGATCCACCGTCATAAGATTTAATATCCCATCCAAGACCAATTACTGCTTTTGTTAAGCCAGGGCTTGTTTTACCTAAATCGATTTTCTGTCCTTTTTGTAACTGAATGGCCATGTATATTCACCTCTATATTTTAATCTTTAAAAATATATTTACTAATGGATAGCTAAATCTATTACTCTACATCTAAACCGAAATTGTTACATAGAGACGCTAATCCACCTTGGAATCCACTTCCGATTGCATTGAACTTCCAGTCACCTGCATGACGATATAATTCACCTACTACAACAGCTGTTTCAATAGAGAAATCTTCTCCTAAATCGTAACGAATTAATTCTGCATTCTTTTCTTCATCTAAAATACGTACGAAAGAATTAGAAACTTGTCCGAAGTTTTGGCTACGACCTTCTCCATCGTAAATTGTAATTGTGAAGCAAATACGTTCAATATGTGCAGGTACGTTTTTCAAATCTACTTTAATCGATTCGTCATCGCCTTCACCTTCGCCAGTTCGGTTATCTCCTAAATGCTCTACAGCACCATTCGCACCTTTTGGGTTATTATAGAAAACAAAATCTTCTGCTCCTGAAACTTTACCGTTCGCACCTACTAAAAAGATACTAACATCTAAATCAAAATCAGCTTGTCCATCATAACGATTTGTATCCCAACCAAGTCCTACAAGAACTTTTGAAAGACCTGGATTCGTTTTTGTTAAGTCTACCTTTTGTCCTTTTTTCAACGAAATTGATGCCATATACAATTCCTCCTCGGTTTATTTTATTGATAACGTGATACAATCTCACTTAAGTTTTTATCTTGTGTACCTTCTCCAACTGCTGAGAACTTCCATTCACTTCCGTGTCGATACATTTCCCCTGCAATTAGAGTCGTTTTTCCAGCATAGTTATCTGATAAGTTGTAACGTGCTAATTCTTCACCGGTTTGTTGGTTTTGAATACGAATATATGCATTGCGAATCATACCAAAGTCTTGACGTCTGTTTACACAATCATAAATATTTACAACGAATACTAAACGGTTAATACGACTTGGGACTTTATGTAACTCTACAAAGATTGTTTCATCGTCACCTTCGCCTTCACCTGTTAAATTATCTCCTGAATGAATAATACTACCACAAGTAGAAAGTTTGTTTCCAAAGTATACCAAATCGTTTTTATTAACAAAACGATCCCCTTCTAACATAACAACAGATGCATCACAATCTACATTTGGTTTACTTCCAAATAATGAAGACAGAAACCCACCTGATTGCCCAATTGGATCCCAGCCTAAGCCAACCTGTAGTTTTGCTACTTTTGGTTGTCCTTTCGTTAAATCGATCTTTTGACCTTTTTCTAAAATAATAGGCATGCAGTTTCTTCCTTTCTACAAAGCATTTTCCAAGGCGGAAAATATTGTATTCTTCCTTTATATTGTAGCATTATTTACCTAGTGATAAAAAGGATAAATTCTCAGTTATATGAAAACATTCATATAACTTACTTATGATGATGTAAGAAGTGGTAAATAGCACCAATCATTCCTGCACAATTCCCGTTTTGTGCAAGTTCAATCTCACAATTATTATAAATCTCTTTGTGTAAATATTTTTCCACTTCTTCTTTTACTTCTTTTAAGAACTGATTTCCTCTATCAGTAATTCCGCCACCTATAACAATCATTTCTGGATTGAAAATATAAGCAAGATTACTAATTCCGATTGCCAAATGTTTAAAGAAGATCCCAACTGCTTGAGCAACTTCCTGATCTCCTTTATCATACAACTCAAAAATTCTTTTCCCATTCCACTCGCCTTTGCCTTTATATTTTCTTACAAGCCGAATTAATCCTGAAATCGAAGCAACCTCTTCAAACGTTTTTCCTTCTATTAACATATTTCCCCATTCACCAGCACTAAACAAATGCCCTCTATATAACTCTCCATCTATAAAAATTGCTCCTCCAATACCAGTTCCAAGGGTGAGCATAATAAAGTTTCCTTTCTCTCTTCCACTACCATTCCACTTTTCTCCGAACGCTGCACAATTCACATCATTATCAATGGATACAGGAACTTTTAATACCTCTTGCAATCTATTCATAATAGGAATCGTACTATAACCCGGAATATGATCCGCACCTCCCGTGACAATTCCTTTATTAATATCAACAATTCCCGCCGTACTAATGCCAATTCCCAAAATCGTATGTTCACCCATTAATTTTTTTGATAAAAGAATGAGTTTTTGAATAATTTGTTCCCCACCCAAATGAATTTCTGTTGGAACTGTTTTATGCTTTAGTACTGTTCCTGTTTCTGAAACAATTCCATATTTAATTTGTGTACCACCAATATCAAATGCAATATATTCTTTCATCTGCTGTCACTTCCTCTACTGTAATGAGTGTAAAATTCTCACGCTCTACTATTTACAAAGAGTTTACACTAACTCTTTTCTCTCTTTAGAAATATACCATCTTTTTCTATATATAGTTTTTTTTGCATAAAACTCTTTTTCCTATGAAATATTACAAAGGGATGTATTTTAGATGGAATATTAATTTTTCAGGAGGAAATCAATGACGAAAATTTTCATTTTAGCATCAACTCTTTCTTTATCTTTTTTTAGTGGTTTAAATATCGGTAATGCAGCAACAGAAAACTTCTCTCCAGTAACAAATGCGATTGTACAAAATAACGATCATTTTGCAGAAGGTAACTCAAAAGATAATAATAAACCACCAGGAAACGGTGGTTCTCAGGACGATAGTGGTTCCGGTGGCAACGGTTCCGATGGTAGCGGTTCGGGTGACAATGGCTCTAGCGGCAATGATTCCGGTGGTAACGGTTCTGGCGGTAGCGGTTCTGGTGGCAGTGGCTCGGGCGGCAATGATTCCGGTGGCAATGGTTCCGGTGGTAGCGGTTCCGATGGTAGCGGTTCTGATGGCAATGGTTCCGGTGGTAGCGGTTCTGATGGCAATGGCTCTGATGGCAATGGTTCTGGTAGCAATGGTTCCGGTGGCAATGGTTCCGGTGGCGATGGTTCCGGTGGCAATGGTTCCGGTGGCAATGGTTCCGATGGTAGCGGTTCGGGTGACAATGGCTCTGGTGGCAACGACTCGGGCGGCAGTGGCTCTGGTGGCAATGGTTCTGGTGGCAATGGTTCCGGTGGCAATGGTTCCGGTGGCAATGGTTCCGGTGGCAATAGTTCCGGTGGTAGCGGTTCTGATGGCAATGGCTCTGATGGCAACGGCTCTGGTGGTAGCGGCTCTGGTGGCAATGGTTCTGGTGGTAGCGGCTCTGGTGGCAATGGCTCTGGTGGCAATGGCTCTGGTGGCAATGGCTCTGGTGGCAATGGTTCTGGTGGCAATGGTTCTGGTGGCAATGGCTCTGGTGGCAATGGTTCTCAAGGTGGTAACGTAAAAGATAACGCGAAAAAACAAGGCGAGAAGTTACCGAATACTGCAACACATTATCCTGCATCTATTTTAATGGGAATTTCAACATTCCTAATTGGTATGTTACTATTCATTCGCCGTAAAAACGCAAAATAAAAACATATCCCTCCATCTAAAAAATACATGAAACAAATTGTAAAATTAAAAAGGACTTTGGATTGCATTTTATTATGCAACCCAAAGTCCTTTTCATCCTTCCTATCCAAAAGAGCATTAATACGCTTTTCCCCAATACACCATTTGTTTAGCTTCTTTACCACAACAAATACATTCGTCAGCTAAATGCTCTTGCTCAAAAGGCATACACCGAGAAGATACTCCAACTTCTTCTTTTAGTTTCTCTTCACAAGCTAATTCCCCGCACCACATTGCTTTAATAAATCCTTGCTTTTCATCAGCTACTTTTTTCATCTCTTCAAAATTCGTCACACTATACGTATTCTCATCGCGAAATACTTTTGCCTTATTAAATAAAGAATGATGAATTTCCTCAAGTAGTGCTGGAATACGCTTTTCTAATTGATCCATTGCTATAAATTCTTTTTCTTTCGTATCTCTTCTTACGAGTACAACTTGATTCTTTTCAATATCTTTCGGACCAACCTCTAATCGAATTGGAATGCCCTTCATTTCATACTCATTAAATTTCCAGCCTGGTGTTTTATTACTAGCATCTATTTTTACTCGTGCAACCTTTTGAATATGTTCTTGTAACTCAGTTGCTTTCGCTAAAACGCCTTCTTTATGCTGCGCAATTGGTACAATAACAACTTGCACTGGCGCAACTTTTGGTGGCATTACAAGCCCATTATTATCACTATGAACCATAATCAGTCCACCTATCATTCTTGTTGATACGCCCCAAGATGTTTGGTGTACATATTGCCACTTACCGTTACGATCTAAAAACTTAATATCAAATGCTTCAGAGAAATTCGTTCCAAAGTTATGGGATGTTCCTGTTTGAAGTGCTTTCCCATCATGCATTAAGCTTTCAATCGTATAAGTCGCCTTTGCGCCCGCAAATTTTTCTTTTTCTGTTTTTTGTCCTTTAATTACTGGTATCGCTAAGTAGTCTTCACAGAAAGAAGCATATAGATTTAAAATATTTAATGTTTCAGCTTGAGATTCTTCTGCTGTTTCATGAATTGTATGACCCTCTTGCCATAAGAATTCCGTTGTACGAAGAAATGGCCTCGTTGTCTTTTCCCAACGAACTACTGAACACCACTGATTATATAACTTTGGCAAATCATTATAGGATTGCACAATTTTTGAAAAATGCTCACAGAATAAAGTTTCGGATGTAGGGCGTATACAAAGTCTTTCTGCTAACTTTTCATCCCCTCCATGTGTCACCCATGCTACTTCAGGAGCAAATCCCTCTACATGATCCTTCTCTTTTTGCAATAAACTCTCTGGGATAAACATTGGCATATACACATTTTCGTGACCTGTTGCTTTTAACTTTTCATCCATCACTTTTTGCATATTTTCCCATAAGGCATAACCGTACGGACGTAGAATCATACATCCTTTTACACTTGAATAATCAACAAGTTCTGCTTTTTTTACAATATCTGTGTACCACTGTGCAAAGTCCTCTTCCATTTTCGTAATCGCTTGTACTTGTTCTTTTGCCATAGTCAGTCTTCCTCCTTCTAGAAAATACAAAAAAGCCCGCGCCCCTAAATAGGGACCGAGCTTTGCCGGCGTTACCACCCTGATTCATGCACAAAAATTGTGCATGCTCTCTTTTTGATAACGGGAAATTCCCGCTGCATATGCAGAACGCAAAGGTAGGTTCCATATCGCCTTTTTAAGAATCTTTCAGCCTGCTGGATTCTCTCTCTGCTAAAAAGGTTGAACATGTACTAATCCTTTTTCATCGTTATAACGAAATAAATTTGTTGATTATCATAATACAAATTCTTTTTTAAAACAATAGCTAATTTTCTTACTTTTATATATTCTTTTCATTTTTTACAGTTTTATACGTAGCTTTTCCGCGTAATTTTCACAAGTTGATGTGCAATCATACCGATAAGTGTACCAAGCAGGACAAAGAAACTAATAAATCCATATCCCATTCCTTCCCATCCACCAATAACCATCATTGTAACGGGAAAGGATGCTAAGCAAAGAAGTATTAAACTAAGTGCAAATATAATATCAAACTGCTTGTCTGGAAACCGTTTCTTTAGTAAATACGAAATAGCAAATACAAGAATAATCGTAATTCCGCCAATGATGTAAAAGATACTAAATCCATCTAGCAGATCCATAGTATTCCCTCCTTTCATTCATTCCCTTATACTTAATTATATGTTTAACTTTTCTGAAAATAAATAATAAATTTTATTTAAAAACATATTTTTATTACTAGGTATTAATAGTAATATATAGTAATAGGTTTCATATAATTAGGAGGATTACTTTATGGATAAAGCATTAACGAATCGTGTCATTATTTTGTCATTCGACTGTTTATCAGCTTTAGATTTTCCTATACTACAAAAATTACCTCACTTCCAATCTCTAATCAAAAAGGGTACGGTTGTCGAAAAAGTAGAGCCCATCTATCCTTCTGTAACCTATCCAAGTCACTCAACAATCGTAACTGGTAATTACCCTAATAAACATGGTGTTGTTAGCAATACGTTACTTCAACCTGGACGTGAATCCCCCGATTGGCATTGGTACCGAAAATCAATACAAGGAACAACATTATATGATGAAGCACATAAAGCAAATTTAACGACAGCTGCCCTTCTATGGCCTGTTACCGGCAGAGCAAATATTGATTACAATTTACCAGAAATCTTTCCAAATAGACCGTGGCAAAATCAAGTTTTAGTTTCATTATTTAGCGGTAGTCCGCTATACCAATTAGATTTAAATCGTCGTTTCGGCCATATACGAAATGGATTGTCACAACCTGAACTCGATGATTTCGTACTTGCTTCTGCTGTGCATACAATCCAGACGAAAAAGCCTAATGTCATGTTTGTACATTTCACCGATTTAGACACCCAAAGACACTATCACGGCTTTGAATCAAAAGAAACAATAGCGGCAATTCATAGACATGATGAGCGACTAGGGAAAATTATTCAAGCTTTAAAAGACAGTGGACTATACGAAGAGAGCACCATTATCGCTCTTGGTGATCATAGCGCTTTAAGTGAAAACAAAGCCATTCAATTAAATGTACTATTTCATCAAAAAGGGCTTATCTCTATAAATTCAAAAGGAAAATTAGTAGACTGGAATGCTTATTGCCAAAGTTGCGATGGGTCCGCCTATGTATATGTGAAAGACAAAAACGATACAGATACAATTCGAGAAGTACAACTACTCCTTGAAGAACTGCTTCAAAATAAACAAAACGGTATTGAATTTATACTTCATGATGAGGATGCAAAGGAATGCGGTGCAGATGGTAATTGTTTATTTATGTTGGAAGCACGAGAAGGATATTATTTCACTGAAAACCATACAGGAGATTTTATAAAAGAAATTACTGAAAAAGATGTTACACCTAGTAAAAAATATACGTTTGGTACGCATGGATACTCTCCAACAAAACCTAACTATGAAACAATTTTTATAGCTGCTGGGAAAGGGATACAAAGCGGCATTACCATACCGTATATGAGACTTATTGATGAGGGCCCAACTATCGCAAGACTACTCGGTTTATACTTAGGTGAAACAGACGGATCAATTGTAGAGGATTTACTCCAATTGTAAAGAACTGTGTATATATGTAAAAGTTATGTAAAATTCATCATTGTTTCTCTTTTTATAATTTTTATTTTTGTACACTGTTAGTAGAACAAATTCGAGGGGGAACATTATATGAAAAAAATGTCCAGACAAGAAAAAAGCTGGATATTATACGATTGGGCGAACTCCGTATATTCGCTCGTCATTACAACTGCATTATTTCCAATTTACTTTAAAGCAGCTGCAAAAGAAGCTGGACTATCTGGTGCAACTTCAACAGCCTACTGGGGATATGCAAACTCATTCGCTACACTTTTAATTTCTATACTTGCTCCTATTCTCGGCACAGTTGCTGATTATAAAGGGTTTAAAAAACGATTTTTCACATTCTTCTTTGGACTCGGTATCGTATTTACAAGTATGCTAGCAGTCGTCCCAACATCTCAGTGGTACTTATTACTAGGCTGCTATATGCTCGCATTAGTCGGTTTTGCAGGAGCAAACATTTTTTATGATGCATTTTTAGTAGATGTTACCTCTAAAGATAGAATGGATCGAATTTCTACGAGAGGTTTCGCTTTAGGCTATATTGGGAGTACTATTCCATTTATCGGTTGTATTGCTCTTATTATTCTTGCTCAAAAAGGAACTATCCCTTTATCAGTCGGCATTGCTAGTCAAATTTCATTCGCAATAACAGCTCTTTGGTGGGGATTATTCACCATTCCAATGCTAAAAAACGTAGAGCAAACGCACTATATTGAACGCCATCCAAGACCAATTGTAATGAGCTTCAAACGCCTTGCTGATACTTTTAAAAATATTAAAGAATATAAAACGGTCTTTATGTTCTTAATTGCTTACTTTTTCTATATTGATGGGGTCGATACAATTATTACTATGTCTACCGCTTACGGAACAGACCTCGGTATTAGTGCAACGAATCTATTAATCATATTATTTGTCACACAAATTGTCGCTTGCCCATTTGCTTTATTGTATGGAAAACTATCAGAAACATTTACCGGTAAAAAAATGCTATATGTTGGTATTATTATTTATATCATTATCTGCACATATGCTTATTTCTTAAAAACGACACTCGATTTCTGGATTTTAGCAATGTTAGTTGCCACTTCTCAGGGCGGGATTCAAGCACTGAGTCGTTCCTACTTTGCGAAACTAGTGCCTAAAGAATCTGCAAATGAATTCTTCGGATTTTATAATATATTTGGCAAGTTTGCCGCGATTATGGGTCCAGTATTAGTCGGTGTTACAACGCAATTAACGGGAAAAACAAACGCTGGTGTCCTTAGTATTATTGTACTGTTCGTTATCGGTGGATTCTTACTAACTAGAGTTCCAGAAAATCCTACATCCGTTACACCACCTAGTCCAAAAACGAAAACGCTATAAGAAAAAGATCCTCTTCACCCAAGAAGAGGATCTTTTTTATCTATAACGTCTTACAATTAAAAATTCTACAGCTGGCTTTACAACTATTGCAGCGCATAGTGCAAACAATAACGGTATGTTATGAAAATCAATCCATCTATTAAAGCCTACCGATGCGAAAAACAGACCAAAAATGAATACAACGAGTACATAATATGTAACATTGGCACTTGTTTTTAATACATGTTTTTCTAAATCTTCGTTCTCCTCAGTATCCCCTTCAACGCTATGTGATGCCAAACTTTTAAATAGATAATGTAACGCGATGCTACAAATAAATAGTGCATACCAATTTACTTGAAGTTCAGTTAACCAATAGTAAAGTGCAAACACTAACGTACTTATAGCCACTAATGCCGTAACTACAAGGTTTATTTTCTCTTTCCCCAACAACTACTCCCCCTACTGCTTGTACAAAAATAGTTTATCAACAGTTGTTCCTAATACTTCCGCTAAACGAAACGCTAACGCTAAACTTGGATCATATTTATTATTCTCAATTGCATTTATCGTTTGTCTTGAAACTTTACACTTATCAGCTAATGCACCTTGTGAAATATTATTTTCAGTGCGTAATTCATAGATTTGATTTTTCACACCATTTCTCCTAACATGTAAAATCGTTTTTACATCATCAGTATATAATTGGGGCATTTCATTGTCAAAAGATCGCCATGAAAAAAGGGAGCAATTCAGCCCCCCTGCAATAGCTATTTCGAAGCCAATGAATTCGTCATTTCCTCTTGATTAACAACATCTTCTTTCTTTATTTGCATACGTAAAACCGGACCTATTGCTAATAAAATAAGTAACATTGCTATACAAAATACGGTAACTAGTGAGGTCATCTCCTTCAATCCTCCAGCTAGTGAAGTTCCAATTAACATTGCTCCCATAAACAGCGGTAAAATCGTCCCATTTACTCTTCCAATCATATTTTCTGGTACAAGTTGAATCATAAGCGTACCGACAACGATATTCACACAGGCTAAACAAATGCCTGTTCCAAACCTCATAAAACTAGTAATCCAAAATGATGTAGATAGCCCTTCTACTAAAAATGACATCGCTAATATGCTCATACCGAATACGAACATCTTTTTCGGGTTCACTTTTGAAGCGAAAATCGCAGCAACAATACCACCAATTAACATACCTATTCCATCAGCTGCAGCTAAATATTGAACTGCTTCCTTTTCCATTCCAAGGCGTTCTATTACAAGAAACACCTCTAATGGCATTGTTAATCCAACAGCTAAGCCTATAATGGTGAAAGTGATTGTAATCATACGTAAATTTTTCGTATGAAGAACATATTTCCAACCTTCTTTTATATCATTTTTTAATGAATCTCTCGCCACTTGCTCTTTTTCAACCCATTTTGGTAAAAATGAAAGGGCGATAGCAGATAACAAAAATAAAATGATTAAGCTATATAGTGACGTAAATAAACCAAGTTGTGTATACACAAGCGATCCTACCACCGGTCCAAAAATCAGAAATAATGACTGTAATGTTTGGTTAAATGCAATCGCATTTGCTACCTGTTCTTCTTTTACATAGCGCTTAAATATACGCGAAGATGATGGCTGAGAAAACTGACCTACAATCGCGGAAATGAGTGTTGCAAAAAATATAGCCTGCCAATAATCCAGTTTTAACAACAGGACAATTCCTATAATAGACAGGACACTTAATACATCTCCAGCGACCATTGTTCTTTTCGGATTCCAGCGATCAGCTAGCGCACCACCGATAAACGAGAAAATAAAAATAGGTGCATATTCCATAACTGATAACAACGACACGGAAACTGGATCATTATTCGTTCGCTCCATTATGAAATATAGAAGGGCCATATTTCTGATCCAAATTGCAAATTGTTGTAAAATATCAGACGCCATAACGAGCATAAATGCTCGGTTTTTAAATAAAGCGTTCATTTACATTCCCCTTTCATAAACCGACCGTTCGGTCTATTTTGTTTTGTAAGAAAGCAACTGACCTATTATTCAGCTGCCATTCCCTTTAACAATACATCTATTGCCTTTTTATAAATACGTTGTAGCTCTTTATAATCTAACTCGTAGTAAAGTACTCCAAGCCCTGATAATAATCCATTCACAATATACATAAGATCGCGCGTATTATCTTCACGAAACTCTCCAGACTGTATGCCTGCTTCAATTAGTTTCTCAAACATAACATATGATTCTCTAGTTAAAGCTAATAGTTCATCCAAAATCTCTTTACTTACAACTTGGCTCATAGAGAATTCCTCTATTGCATTTGAAATTGGTTGCTGTATGTCCTCTACATGATATTCCGCGAGACCATATAGTTTTTCAGTATTCGTACTATACAACTTCTCTTTTTCATTCCATTTTTCAAGCCAATCATACGTATGCTGTTTTACTACAAATAAAAATAATTCTTCTTTACTTTTAAAGTGATAATAAATGCTTCCTTTACTTCTCTCTGTAATTTCACAAATTTCTTCCATAGATGTAGCTGAATAGCCCTTCTGTGAAAACAGACTTTCTGCTTTATATGCAATTTCTTTCTTTATCTCTTCTGCGCTTCTTCTCATATTCACACCTCTTTAAACCGACCGTTCAGTCTAATGATAACAAATCAAAAACCTCTATCGCAAGAGGCTATATTCCTTATTTAAGAAAACGTACTTTCAAACCAAGTTCGAATCGTATGTATTGTTCCAAATTTAAATGCTAATTTAACTAGAAATACGCCTCCCGCAGCTAATAAAAATAACACTACTTTCCCCTTGTTTTTCACTTTCGGCTCCCTTTTCATTTCCATTCCCCTTAGTATGTTAAAAATATTAATCAAACGTTTGTTTAACTGTGTTTATGCATATGTAAGCCGACTAATCAAACGTTTGTTTAAAAAGAAATACGCCTATATAAGGCGCATTTTCATCAATCACCACCACCGCAGCTTCCCCCGCTATCTCCCCCAAAAGACCCTCCACAATCATGTGAACCTCCATCATGCGAGCTATCATTATCAGATCCAGCAAAGAAAAATAATGGTGATGAGTTGTTAGATGAATTATGAATGTTATTTTGTTTCGCAAGATTTACCTTCTTTTTGTTTGATCGAACTGCTGTTACGATCGTTCCGACTACAACAAATAATAGTATGACAATAATAAATTCCATATAAAATCCTCCCTTATTCCTTGAATAATTGAATGGTTCTCTCTAGATTTTCAAGTGAAATGAAGCGTGATTCGCGAAGGATCTCTTTTCCTTTATAAAATAATAAAACTGTTGGCCCTGTAAATACTCCATATCGCCCTGCAATCTCTTGCATGTCTTGTAGTAATATCTCTATTTTCTCTACATAATCATAATTCTCTAATACGCAATTTACTTTTCTTAGCATAACATCACAAACACCACAATTTTCCGTTTTAATAAACAGAAGTACCAATTGTTGTTCTTCAATATAGGTCGCTAATTCTTCTATCGTTTTAAATGTAGTCATCTTATCCCTCTTAGCGTAATTTACGAAATACTTTGTCTTGATACATACGAAAAGCTGAACTATCTTTCATCTTTCTCTTTTCCATTACCTGCTGAAAACGAAGCGTTTTTGCTGTTAACTCTTCTCTTAATTTCTTTCTCTCTTCTTCATCATAACAGCAAGCAATTAGATCCTCTATTTTTAATATATCTTTTTGTAGTTCCATTTCTGGTGGAATCATTCCCGCATTTTTTAAAATTTTATAACTCATTCTAAGTTCTGGAGGTACCATTGAAAGGTCTTCTAATTGTAGTGGTTTTCCTTTTCCCGGAATATGATTAAGGTCTCCATTCCGTATTGCTTGTCGAATTTTTTCTTCAGCAATGTTCAAAAAGACATCCACACCATTCGCTCCTTTACATATTTTTACTATTATTTTACATGATATTTTCTCATCTCGCTACGCTATTACAAATTGACTTCATACAATTTTTTCTCAAATTTAATTACAAGAAGCCTTTTCCTCCCCAATCAATATTTTATTTTCATGTGTAATCTGTATTAGAGCCACTTCATATTGAGAAAGTCTTTTCGAATTCAATAAAGCGTTTACACCAAATCTTACATTTGCTACGATTTAATCACCCCAGCTCCCTTGTATAGACTTCGTGATGTCTGATCATTTTTATCCCGCTTTAATGGGCAGTAAGACCCCCACCTCAAAATTTAGCGAAAGCAACGAAGTTAGGTGGGGGATCAACTGCCCCTAAAAGTCCGATTGGTGAGGGCTGATAATCATTGGGGGATGAAGCCCCCCACTGTTTAAAGTTTCACTTTATCTAAACGTTTCATACGTCTAGATTCATTGTGATTTATTGGCGCATGCCTTTAAATATATCTTTTATTTTGAAAGGAGAAATGACTATGAGATTAAAAAAATTCACACCGCTATTACTATCCCTACTACTCTTCTTACCTCTTTTTCTCACGAACTTTATTACTCCAAATTTCGCATTAGCAGATTCACCAAAGCAAGGTCAAAAAATTGTTGGGTATTTTCCTTCGTGGGGCATTTACGGACGTAATTATCAAGTTGCAGACATTGATGCATCAAAGCTAACTCATTTAAACTACGCTTTCGCTGATATTTGCTGGAATGGAAAACATGGAAACCCTTCTAATCACCCCGATAATCCAAATAAACAAACGTGGAACTGTAAAGAATCTGGTGTACCACTGCAAAATAAAGAAGTCCCTAATGGTACTCTCGTACTCGGTGAACCATGGGCCGATGTCACAAAATCTTATCCTGGCTCAGGTACAACTTGGGAAGATTGTGATAAATACGCACGCTGCGGAAATTTCGGCGAACTGAAACGATTAAAAGCTAAGTATCCTCACTTAAAAACAATTATTTCTGTTGGTGGCTGGACTTGGTCTAACCGCTTTTCTGACATGGCCGCTGATGAAAAAACAAGAAAAGTATTCGCTGAATCTACAGTCGATTTCCTACGCGAATATGGATTTGACGGCGTTGATTTAGATTGGGAATATCCGGGCGTAGAAACGATTCCTGGTGGTAGTTATCGTCCTGAAGATAAGCAAAACTTCACCCTACTCCTTCAAGAAGTTCGAAATGCATTAACGAAAGCTGGTGCAGAAGATGGCAAACAGTATTTACTAACAATCGCATCAGGTGCAAGCCAACGTTATGCCGATCATACAGAGCTAAAGAAAATCTCTCAAATACTTGATTGGATTAATATTATGACATATGATTTCCACGGTGGATGGGAAGCTACTTCTAACCATAATGCAGCTCTATACAAAGATCCAAATGACCCAGCAGCGGATACGAAATTTTACGTAGATGGTGCGATAGACATTTATACAAATGAAGGGGTTCCAGCAGATAAACTCGTATTAGGTGTACCTTTTTACGGACGTGGATGGAAAAGTTGCGGAAAAGAAAATAATGGACAATACCAACCTTGTAAACCAGGTAGTGATGGAAAGCTCGCTTCTAAAGGTACTTGGGATGATTATTCTACCGGTGATACAGGTGTGTATGATTATGGTGATTTAGCAGCTAATTATGTGAATAAAAATGGTTTTGTTCGCGGGTGGAACGATGTAGCGAAAGTACCTTATTTATATAATGCAACTACAGGCACATTTATTAGCTACGATGATAATGAATCTATGAAACATAAAACAGACTATATAAAAACAAAAGGTTTAAGTGGCGCAATGTTTTGGGAGCTTAGCGGAGATTGCCGTACAAGTCCAAAATATAGTTGTAGTGGGCCAAAATTACTTGATACGTTAGTAAAAGAATTACTAGGTGGACCTATTACTCAAAAAGATACTGAGCCACCAACAAACGTAAAAAATATTGCTGTTACAAATAAAAATTCAAACTCAGTTCAATTAAACTGGACTGCATCTACTGATAACGTAGGAGTTACGGAATATGAAATTACTGCTGGGGAAGAGAAATGGAGTACAACAACAAATAGCATTACAATTAAAAACTTAAAAGCTAATACAGAATACAAATTTTCAATAATAGCAAAAGATGCCGCTGGGAATAAATCACAGCCTACTTCTATTATTGTAAAAACAGATGATGCTAACACAACACCTCCTGGTGGAAATAGCAATGCTACCTTTTCAGTAACTTCAAATTGGGGAAGTGGTTACAACTTCTCGATTGTAATTAAAAATAGTGGAACAACCCCTATTAAAAACTGGAAATTAGAATTTGATTATAACGGCAATTTAACACAAGTTTGGGATTCTAAAATTAGTAGTAAAACTAATAATCATTACGTAATTACGAATGCAGGATGGAATAGTGAAATTCCTTCTGGTGGATCGATTACAATCGGAGGGGCAGGAACAGGCACTCCTGCTGAACTTGTAAATGCATCCATTAGCGAAAACTAAACGTAACTCCCACTAATTATTTCACTAAAGTTTGAATTTAGGTTTGATTCCTCTCTCCTAAATTCAAACTTTTAATTTTATGAAAAATCACAAATGAACATTATAATAACCTATTATAATTATATTTAGTTTCCAATATGAAGTTCGCGTGAAGTTCATCTGAATTTTACATGAATTTCCTTTAAGCTCTATTGTCTTCCTATAGTAATCACATTATCCTTTACATATAGGAATTATTTTAATTCCATTTCAAACTATCTATATATATAAAGAAAGATAGTCGCCTATTAGGGAAAGGCATCTAGTATTATTATAAATATAACAAAAGAAAAAGCACGCTTATAAGCGCACCATAAGAGTGCTTCTTCATACAATTCTCATGTAAAAGTTCTCGAAAATCATGTTAATCACAAAGAAAAGGCATTAGCTTATACAAGCTAATGCCTTTTCTTTATTCATATTGTTCAGCGTTCCATTCTTCTATATTCCATACTTTTGTTATCCATGCTTCATAGAAAGAAGACTCATGTGAGACAAGTAAAACTGTTCCTTTATATTGTTGTAACGCTTCCTGCAAAGCCTTCTTCGTTTCTATATCCAAATGATTAGTTGGTTCATCTAAAATTAAAACATTACTTTTCGCTACGATAAGTTCACATAAACGTACTTTCGTTTGTTCTCCGCCGCTTAATAAACGAATAGGTTTTAATACGTGTTCTTCTTTCAATCCACACTTCGCTAATGCTTGCCGTACTTCTTTCTTTGTCATATCTGGTCTTTCTGTCCAAACTTTCTCTAATGGTGTTGTTTCTGAAGCAAACTCTTCCTGTGCAAAATAAGCAGGATTTACTCGTTCTCCAACAGAAATCGAACCGCTTAGTGGCCTTATTTGACCTAATAACGTTTTTAACATCGTCGTTTTTCCAATTCCATTATGACCAACAATCGCTATCTTTTCTCCTTTTTTCACTTGTAAATTCAGCTCTGGAAATAACGGATCACTATAACCTATCCTTAGTTTCTCAGCTTGCAATATACGACTCACTGGCTCCTCATACACATTGAAATCAAAACGGGATCGAGTGACATGATTAACCTTTTCAACCCGTTGCATTTTCTCCAATACTTTCTCTCGACTTTTTGCCTGTTTCGCTTTTCGAATTTTATTTTTTTGAATAAATGTTTCTAGCTGAGCAATTTCTTTTTGTTGTTTCGCATACGCCGATTGCAATTGTTTCGTTTGCACTTGATAACTTTGCATAAACTTTTCATAATTTCCTACGTATCGCTTCACTTTCCCTGCTTCTAGATGATAAATAACATTCGTAATACTGTTCAAAAATACTTCGTCATGTGAAATGATTACATAAGCTTTTTCATACAGTCTCAAATACGATTGCAACCATTCTATATGAGCTGTATCTAAATAGTTTGTTGGCTCATCTAGCAATAAAACATCAGCCTTTTCTAAAAGGAGCTTCCCAAGTAATAACTTTGTTCGCTGTCCTCCACTTAACTTTGAAACATCCTTTTCCAAACCTACTTCAAATAATCCTAAACCAGTTGCTACTTCTTCAATTTCTGTATGAATTTGATAGAAATTAGAACTTTCCAATATAGTTTGTAATTCTCCATACTTTACTAACAATTTTTCTAATTCTACTTCTCCTGCTCCATTCATTTCTTCTGCTATTTTTAACATCTCACATTCAACCGCATACAAATCAGAAAATGCACTTTGTAAGTAGCCTTCAATTGTTATCCCCTCTTGTAAATCCATATGCTGCTGTAAAAAACCTATCTTCACATGCGGGAACCATTCAATGTTCCCGTCATCATGTATAAGTTCTCCTGTTAAAATCCTTAACAATGTTGATTTTCCGATTCCATTTTTCCCTACTAACCCAACATGCTCGCCCTTTAATAGTCGAAAGCACGCATTATATAAAATGGTTTTCTCACCATACGAATGACTTACATTTTCTACTGTTAATATACTCATTTTTTTCTCTCCTTTACTTATGGTTCATAAGCTAAATAGAGAGAGCAACAGTATAAAGCCTTATTTAATTTTGCATATAAAAATGGGTAAGGTGAATACACCTTACCCATTACATATTATCGTAAAAAAGGATTAAGGTTCTTTACCTGCTGTCTTCAATTTAGCTTAATCGATAAAAATGGGCAGACTTCTCCCATATCAAGCTAAAACCATTTGAAGAACAGTTGATAAAGTCATTTTATCCTTTCACTCCTTTAACATTTGTTATATTAAGAGTATAAACTACTCTGTTATATTCTATTCTCTACTTTTCCTTTTGTTCCTTCCTCGTTTTATCGTTTTCTGCATACATTTCTTTATACATCTTTTCTAACGCATATGGACTTGTAAAGATGAGCGTTAACGATTTCCACATATAAATTCTTCTTTGTAATTCTATTCCGTATCCTTTATTAACCATACTTTTCACTTCTTGAATATGGTCCTCAGTTTGAAATTGTTGTACAGACTTCAATTCATCCGTTTTAAAATCTGTTAAAAGACCTATCACAACTCGTCCATGCTCCTGTGACCTTTCTTCTAAATCAAACTGAATTGAATGAACAAAACCTAAAACGTGAAAAATTTGAGCATGTAAACCGACAACAGCACGTTGTTCCATTAAGTTGTAACACTCTCGTTTTAACACCTCTACCATTTCCAATGAATTTCTATTAACTTTCATTTTGCCGACAAACATAATTTTTACAATATGAGCGACTGCCCCCATACTTTTTAATACACTCTCTAGAATTTCTACCGCGTCTTCTATATAACCATTTGAAATTATAGAATGAATAAATTCATCTAATACCGCTTGAAACTTTTTAATTAAATGTAAATCACGTAACTCCGGAACATCTTTTCTCAATTGATCTCGACCTTGAACCCACTTTAAAATTTCTGTCATTTCTTCTTCTTTTAATTCATGATGTTCCATACCATACTTCATTAATAAAATATGATTTTTTAATAAAGCTTTTCTTTCTTCAAGATTATCTGCCGTTAATTCATCTACTATTTTCTCTATAGTTTTCATCTTCCTCCCCCTAGATAAAAAAGCCTCTTAACAGTAATTATACCAAAAACTGTTAAGAGGCTTTTTCTATTTTTTCATATAAGGAGCTAATACTCTCAAAATTTCTTCCTTATCTTTCTTTAACTCAAGTGATGTTAACATATCCATCGTTCTCGGCCTAGGTAATTTCACTTGTACCTCACCAACTATCGATGCTGGTCTTTGAGATAAAATAAATACGCGATCCGAAAGCAAGATTGCCTCATCTAAGTCGTGTGTAACCATAACGATTGTTTGCTTCTCTTGGTGCCAAGAGTTTAAAAGCCAGCTATGTACTTCCATTTTTGTAAAAGCATCTAATTTACCAAAAGGCTCATCAAGTAGCATAATTGGCTTTTCACATAAATATGTGCGCAGAAAACTAATTCTTTGACGCATACCACCAGACAATTCATCTGGATAATGGTCTGCATATTCATCTAGTTCAAACTGCTTTAATGCTTCCATTCCTTCTGTCAGCCTTTGTTTTTTCGGTTTCCCTTCGATTTCCAATGGAAGAACTATATTTTGTAAAGCTGATCGCCACGGTAGTAATAAATCCTGTTGCGGCATATAACTTACAACATCTTGTTCTTGTACGTGTTTATCGTTATACGTTACATTCCCACTTGTTGGATTTTCAACATTTGCAATCATATTTAATAATGTGCTTTTCCCGCAACCACTCGGTCCTACGAAGGAAACGAACTCTCCCTCTCGTATAGAAGCACTAATATTTGCTAATACATTCTTTCCATCGAAAGATTTCACAATATCTTTTATTTGTAATCCACTCATTTTTCACTTGGAAGGAACTCATTCGTAAAGGCATCTTTCACATCAATTTTCTTCTTAATAACTTTGTTATCATATAAGAAATTCATGTAATTCGTCCAAACTTCTTCCTTCTGTACTCCCCACGCTTTTGCATCATCTTGATACTTCGTACTTAACCATTTTTGACTTTCTTGTACTAAATCTTTATTTACATCTGGAACAGCTTTAATTAAAATATCAGCAGCTTCTTTCGGTTCTTTAATTGCAAAATTATAACCCTCTGTCGTTGCACTCATAAACTTTTTCACAAAGTCTTTATCTTGCTTCGTATGTTTTTCACTCGTAATAATAACAGGACTATAGAAATCAAGCGCTGGATCTAAGTCTTTCACCATAATCGTATTTAACTCTTTTCCTTGGCGCTTCGCTTCAATTCCATCCCATCCGTAATAAATCCATTCAAAGTCTGCATCACGACCAATTGATTTAAAGAAATCTGTTTGTCCCAAGATGATTTTTTCCACTTTATTAAAATCGGCTTGATTTTTCTCCATAATTGTCTTTAATGTAGCTTCTTCCGCTGGTCCTCCCCAGCCCCCATAACGTTTACCTTCAAAATCTTTCGGCGAAGTCATGTTATCTTTCTTAAGCGATGCAAAAGCTGAAGTGTTATGCTGAATAATCGCTCCTACAGATACAACAGGAATACCTTCTACACGAGCCAACGTTACATTTTCTTGCGCGCTTATTGCGAAGTCAGCTTTTCCAGAAGCTATCATTTGCTCTGCCGTCACATTATCACCAGGCTGAATAATTTCTACATCTAAGCCTTGCTTTTTATAATAATCTTTCGCTTGCGCTACATATAAGCCAGTATGATTCGTATTCGGAAACCAATCTAATACGACTTTTACTTTTTGATCTTTACTTGCACTTTCTTCTTTCTTCGCCGGATTACATCCAGCCACACTTACCGCTAATAAGGCAGCCAACATAACTTTTAAACCTTTTTTCATTTTCTGCCGTCCTTTCTATATATCCATGGTGCTGTTATTCTTGCCATAAACTCCACGATAAAATACAGACATAATGTCACCATAACAATAATTGCTGCCACACCAAATACTCGGGCTGTTAAAAAGGATTTTGTAGCTCTCGTAAGCATAACTCCTAATCCTTCGCTTGCACCGAGCCATTCTCCAATAATCGCTCCCATTACGCTATATGTAACTGCAATCTTTAACCCTGAGAAAAAGTATGGAAGCACTGCCGGAAACTTTACTTTCTGGTAAACTTGCCATTTCGTTGCCTTCATCGTTTGCAACAACTTCAACATATTTTTATCTACCGTTTGGAAACCTTCTAAAATGCTAAGCGCAATTGGAAAGAAACAAACGAGTATGACTACCATTACTTTCGGTAGCATTCCATATCCAAACCAAATAATAAATAACGGTGCAAGTACAACGATTGGAATCGTTTGCGAAATAACAAGTAACGGATTTATTAAAATACGAAATAAAGGGATAACGTCCATAAGAATTGCAATACTTGTCCCAATTAAAATCGCAAAGAAAAGTCCAATTATAACCTCCTGCAGCGTCTGCATCGTATTCGGTAATAGTAAATCTTTCATTCCAATTAATTCTTGAACAATGGCAGAAGGCTTCGGTAAAATCCACGGTTCAATTTTAAATAATGAAACAGATCCTTCCCATATCGCAATGAGAAGGATAAGCCAAATTGCTGTAATTATTTTAGATTGCTTCTGGTTTTGCATATTCATCACGGTACTTCCAAACTTTTTCATCTATCGTTACACCAGTGCTTGGACGATAATGGATTTTAATAGAAGTAATCACTTCTTCTGCTCCAGCATCTACACAAGCTTGTTGTGCACGTTTAATGATATCAAGAAGTACATCTAATTCTCCTTCCAGCGTTGTTTCCATTGCCCCTACTTCATAACGAACTCCCGATTGTTGTACAACCTCAATTGCTTTATCAACAACAGAATACACATCTTTGTTCTTTGCTTGTGGTACTACTGAAAACGAAATTGTAACTTGTTGTGACATAGTAAAATCCCCCTTATGAAATTAAATTTTAAAACAAGAAAAGGCTTTCCTACGCAGTAGGAAAGCCTTGTATGCAAGTTATTATAGAATAACATATGCTACATCACTTTAAGTAACTCCCTACGCTGGCATTATCCAGATCAGGTTGAGGGTCGATGTTTGCTCACATCCTCTCAGCCAATTGGCTCCCCGGTCCTTAATTCGTTTTCATTGTAGCATGATTTATTTTATTGAACAAACAAAAGCATGTATAATCATTTCATTTAACTTTTGAATTCCCCAATTAACTCTTGTAACTCCTGTGAGAGCCAGCTTAAAGAACTGGCTAATTCAGCAATATCCTGTACAGACATTTCCTGTTCTTTCATACTTTTTTCAACATTACTACTACTATTCGCATACTTATTTGCAATAAGTGATAGTTCATTTACAACACGAACAATATTTTGGCTATTTTGCAATATATTATTTGAATTGCTAGAAACAACTCCAACTTGATTGGTAACAGTTTGTGCTGATTTCGAAATTTTTTCAAAGAAAGCACCACTACTTTCAACAAGTTTCATTCCAGACTCTACTTCTTTTGAGGTTTTTTGCATTGAAACAACAGCTTCTTCCGTTTCGGCTTGTGTGTCCCCTATTAATTTTGCTATATCTTTTGCTGATGCTTCCGTCTGCTCTGCTAATTTACGCACTTCATCAGCAACAACGGCAAATCCCTCTCCAGTTTCCTCAGCATGTGAAGCTTCAATAGTAGCATGTAAAGCTAGCGAATTCGCTTGATTTGAAATACTTGTAATTACAGTTACAATATCACTAATTTCTTTTGATCTTACTTCCAAAGAATAAATGATAGAAGATAAATCTTGTACTGCATTTTGTATTATGTTCATTTGATTCATCGTCTGTTCAATAATACCATTTCCTTTTTCTGAATGATGCTTCGTACCTTCAGACTCTTTCGTCATTTGTTTTGCAATATTAGTTATCTCTTCCATCCTATCTTCCATTTCATATACAATATCTAAATACTTTGGTACTGACGTTTCTTGCAATTGAACGCCAGCCCTTAACTCAACTATAGAACTTACGATTCCTTGGACTGCCATGCTATTTTCTTTCGTACTCACTGACAATTCTTGTGAAGATGAGGAAACCTGTTCTGCCGTCTGCTTCAATTTATCTATAATTCCTTTAAACTTCTCGATGGTATTATTAAAATACGCATTAATAATACCAATATCATCTGGTCTTTCCTCTAATTTAATACTTAAATCACCTTCACCAACTCTGCGCAATCCTTCACGTAAATCCCGCAATGGAGCAAGTGCGTTACGTACGATTAAGAATTGAATAACAGTTGCAATTAAAACAGAAATACAAATAAACATTAAACCTTGTATAATGAACTTTTCCTTTGTAATAGGAACAATAGAAGCATCTACATCGGCTGCAACAATTGCCACAATATTTCCATCTCCATCTTTAATTGGCTCTAATATCGTTACCCATGATCCTAATAGATCTTCATATACTACTGTCATATTTGCTTTTTTCGTGCTCATTACCTTATCGTATGCTTTCATCCAAAGGTCTGGTTGTTTATAATATTCTCCCGGCCTTACTTCAACAACATTTGCTAACTCTGTAGACAAATCGACGATTAGTAACTCACCTTTTTCGTTTTCTTTTGCTCCAACAATATAGATTTGTCCAACGCTATTCAATTCTTCCGTTGCTTCATCTAATTTCTCTGTTAACTTCTCTCTCTTTTCTCTTTGTGCCACTGGGTCTTTTGTAACATCTCTCACTATTTCTTCGTCTAATTTATGTAATACCGTATCTCCTGTTTCAAAAGAATGCCTTTCAAATATAGACATCATGCTATTTTGAAACATGTTAAAACTTAACGCTCCCATAGTACCAACAAGCGTCAAAATAACTAGCACAGTTAACAATACATTCTTTTGAAGAAATGATAGCTTGTGCCAATATTTTTTCATCAACATCACCTTTCTTAATTAACTTAATATAAAGGAAAACTATTAAAATAGAAACCTTATCAACAGCTGATAAGGTTTCTCATTTGTTCACAAATAAAAAAAAGACCAATGAAAAAGCATTGGTCAAGACCAACCCTATCCGTCCGGTAACTGGCTAGCTTAGCCTTTCGGCCTTAGCTCCTGTAGTTTTGCGTCCTAATGTTTCCATCAGTTTGCCTTTCTCGCTGAACGAGTTGAACGATATGGGAGTTCTATGAGAATGTAATTATTCTCTATCAAAGATTACAACATAAAAATTAAAATGTCTACCTATTTAGAGATATAAATGTAAATTTTTAACGTATTATTTTTTCGAAATAATTTAACAAAGTACGTGAATGTTACATTTCTTGTGTTATATAATAAAAAATGTATATAACACAAGGATTGTTTTGAGTATTTATTTTAATTTTCATTTAAATTAAATTATTCGAATATATCTTAACTAATGAATTTCGGAGGTAGTTTATCATGTTTTGGCTACAATTTCTTACGTTACTACTCTGCATTTTTATTGGCGCACGCCTAGGCGGAGTTGGTCTAGGAGTAATGGGTGGCGTTGGTATGGCAATACTTGTTTTCGTCTTCCACTTACAACCTACAGCTCCTCCTATTGATGTAATGCTTATGATTTTAGCAGTAATTACAGCTGCTGGTGCACTCCAAGCCGCTGGAGGAATGGACTACCTTGTTCATCTGGCTGAGAAAGCATTACGAAAAAATCCAAAACGTATTACATTCTTTGCTCCAATTGTTACTTATTTATTTACACTCTGTGCAGGAACTGGTCACGTTGCTTATTCTGTACTTCCCGTTATCGCTGAAGTCTCTCGCGAATCCGGAATTAGACCGGAACGACCAATGTCAATCGCTGTAATTGCTTCCCAACAAGCAATTACAGCTAGTCCTATATCAGCTGCAACAGTTGCACTTTTAGCAATGTTAGCTGACTATAAAATCACCTTATTAGATATTTTAAAAGTAAGTATCCCTTCTACTTTCATCGCTTGTATGGTAGCTGCATTTGTTGCTAGCAAAATGGGGAAAGAATTAAATGAAGACCCTGAATACTTAAAACGATTAAAAGAAGGAATGATTCCTAAGATTGAAGAGAAAAAAGAATTTGTTGGTGTAAAAGGTGCTAAATTATCAGTTATCCTTTTCCTAGTAGGAACTTTTCTTGTCGTACTTCTCGGTTCATTTGAAGCACTTCGTCCAGGATGGATAGTTGATGGGAAGTTAGCCCGTCTTTCCATGCCAAATACAATTGAAATGGTTATGTTAACGATTGCAGCTCTTATTATTATTTTCTGTAAACCAAATGTAGAAAGCATCGTGTCTGGTAACGTCTTTAAAGCAGGGGCAACAGCAGTTGTTGCTATTTTCGGGATCGCTTGGATGGGAGATACTTTCTTTAACGGAAACTTAAATATGATTCAAGGATCCATTCAGCATCTAGTAACAAGTGCACCATGGCTATTTGCCATCGCATTATTCATTCTATCTATTTTACTATATAGCCAAGCCGCAACAGTACGCGCTTTAATGCCTCTTGGATTATCACTCGGTATTCCACCAGCACTACTAATCGCGATGTTCCCTGCAGTAAATGGATACTTCTTCATTCCAAACTATGGAACAATCGTTGCTGCCATTAACTTTGATCGTACTGGTACAACTGGCATTGGTAAATATGTTTTAAATCATAGCTTTATGATTCCAGGACTAATCGCAACATTCACTTCTATCGGAATTGGAATGCTCTTAATTTCAATTATGTTTTAAAGAAAAAGCACAAACCCAAAGTTTTAAAGGGTTTGTGCTTTTTTAATCAAACGTTTGTTTAAATATTTTTAACTGTCCATTCTTCCATTATGTTTTTTAATATTTGTTTAAAATCCTCTGGGAAAAGATGACCTAAACCTTCTCTCACAATTAATTTACAGTTCACATTATATTCCTCGAACATTAACATTAATTGAAGTGTGTTTTCGTAAAATAGATCTTTGTCTCCCGTAACAATATATCCTTCTACATTCGTTATATCATTTGATGCAACTATACTTTCAATTGCCTTAACATCTCGAATAGCAGGTATAACTGCAATGAATTTTTGAGTCGCTAACATATTCTTTAGCGCTAACTCTATCGCTATATTTCCCCCTTGAGAAGCTCCCGCGATGATGATGTCCTCCAAGTTATATTTATTTACAAAATCATTAAAAGTTTTCATAACGTCTTTTATAGCTATTTCATGATTATCCCAGCTATACGACTTCATTCCATGTATTTGTGAGGATTGGGAAAAACCTAATATATACTCATGTAGTATTTCTTCTTCACACCAATATGGTGCAAAATCATCTATATGTGATCCTCTCCAATGTAAAGAAAATAGTCCAGCCTTCGCTTTTTCATTTCCATAAGTAAATAACTTCGGGTTAGCTGTTAGCTGCTGTTTCTTAAAGATTTCTTCACACTTTTTCACTATCATTTTAAAAGCTGTCTTCTCTCGTAATCCCTTTAAATCTTCATCCTGCATAAGTGTATGTGGATTCCACCAAATCCCCTTTTCTAAAGCTTCGTTTAAACTAACAATTGCTTCCTCATACTTACCTTCTGCCGAAAATGCACACGCTTCCCAAAAACTAGTTTTTTCTATTCTTTCAGGAAACTCCCTTTTTGCTTTATCTATGCATCTATAAATCGCTTCGAATTCCCTTTTTTCGAATAAACGAAACAACTCATTTTGCAACTCTACAAACCGTTTCCTTTTCAAACAATCCTCCCCCTTTTTCTAACTACCGATATCAAAAAATAAAAAGCTATGTAGCGTTTTAATACTACATAGCCTTCTTCTACAAACTCTTACTTACTTCCTCTACTAGCTTCTTCGTACTTTCATACGCAGATTCCGCTAAACTAATCGCAGAAATAACTGAAACACCGTCCGCACCCGCTTCTATAACCGAAGCTGTATTCTCAATTGTAATCCCACCAATTCCAACAATCGGCATTGTAATTCCTTGTTCTCTAAAGTGAGCTAAACCTTTCGTTCCTTGCACCGCTTTCGTATCTTTTTTCGTACTCGTTGGGAAAATAGGGCCAACACCTAAATAATCCGCTCCATTTTCAATTGCCCAGTGTGCTTCTTCAATTGTATGTGTAGATACACCAACAATTTTATCACCCATTTTTTCACGAACAGAAGTAATTCCTTCATCATCTTGTCCAACATGCACGCCATCTGCATCTAACTCAAGAGCTAGTTCCACATCATCATTTACGATGAATGGTACACCGTACTCCTTACAAATTGCTTGTAGTTCTTTTGCGAAACAAATGCGTTTCTCTCCCGTTAAAGCGCCTTCTCCCTTTTCACGAAATTGAAAAATTGTTATACCGCCTTCAAGTGCATCTCTCAATACTTGTAGTGGCTTCTTCGTACAATTGTTACTTCCCATAATAAAATATACTGATAACAACCTAGACATTTCAGCCTTTGTAATACGTGACATCTAATTCCCCTCCTTACTATATAATCTCAATCTTTCCATACTCCTCAATATCACCTGAAGTGGTATTTGCTAATTGATTTAAAAATTCAATTTGGAAACTACCAGGTCCCTGCTCCACTGTCTTAGCAGCTGCCAGTTCCGCAGCTACACCATAAAACGTTAATGCAGCTACCGCTGCCTTTACATAATCCTTTTCTACTGCTACAAATGCTCCTATTACAGAAGTTAGTAGACAACCAGTTCCCGTAACTTTCGTTAAAATAGGGTGACCATTTTGAATAAGAATCGTTCGCTCTCCATCTGTAACAACATCTTCTTTTCCAGTAATCACCGCAACTGTATTTAATTCATCAGCTGCCTGTTTTGCAATACTTACGACATTTCCATTTCCAGCACCGGCGTCTACCCCTTTAATTTCCCATCTCTCATTAATAACGTTCGCTATTTCAGCTGCATTTCCGCGAATAATTGCTAAATCGATTTCGGCTGGAATATGTCTCGCAACTTCTGTTCGATACGATGTTGCTCCTGCACCAACTGGATCAAACAATACTGGTACATTGTTCACATTTGCTGATTTACCCGCAAGTAACATCGCTTCTACTTCTTCAGGACGAAGTGTCCCCATATTTATTACTAACGCTCCAGCAATGCTAGCCATTTCTGCCACTTCTTCTTTTGCATACGCCATTACAGGCGATGCTCCTAGCGCTAACAAACCGTTAGCTGTAAAATTCGTTACAACAACATTTGTAATATTATGAACGAGCGGATTAGATTCTCTCACCAAATCCACTACTTTACTAATTTCTTTCATATTCATCTTTCTCATCCCCTAACTATAGTGATGGGAGATACACAAAAAGGCACTTTGCGCGTACGCAAAGTGCCTGAACATGTGCTTTTACACTTCTCCCTACGCTGGCATTATCCAACAGGTTCAAATGGTCAATGACGGATTAGTCATACTCTCAGTTTGTATCCACAAACTCCCATGTGCTTATTATTCATCTACTTCAAAGTCTACTCTTATTCTAGTAAAATAACAAGTTCTTTACTTTTCTATTTCATATAGAAGAAACTGATAAAACAATAAGCATAATAAATAAGTATCTTTTTTCATAGTCTCATCATGGTGCATACTATGTTCTGTCGATATCATTTGATTTCGAACAGATTTTGTTCACTCCACTAAAAAGCGTTCAAATCTAGAGTGAAACTGAATCTCAAGAAGATGTATGCTATAGTTAACGTATGGAAATTTGAAAGGATGTTTTTAATATGTCAAAAAGCGTTGTAATCGCTGAAAAGCCTTCCGTTGCACGAGATATTGCTCGCGTACTGAAGTGCGATAAAAAGGGAAACGGCTACCTTGAAGGTAGTAAATATATTGTGACTTGGGCTTTAGGTCACCTCGTTACATTAGCAGATCCAGAAAGCTACGATGTGAAATATAAAAAGTGGAATTTAGAAGATTTACCGATGCTACCTGAGCGTTTGAAATTAACAGTTATTAAACAAACAGGGAAACAATTTAATGCTGTAAAAAGTCAGCTACTTAGAAAAGATGTAAATGAAATTATTGTAGCGACAGACGCTGGACGCGAAGGAGAATTAGTTGCTCGTTGGATTATTGATAAGGTTCGAATTAACAAACCAATCAAACGTTTATGGATTTCATCTGTTACTGATAAAGCAATTAAAGATGGTTTTGCAAATTTAAAACCAGGTAAGGCATATGACAATTTATATGCTTCAGCAGTTGCACGTTCAGAAGCTGACTGGTATATCGGTCTTAACGCAACTCGAGCTTTAACAACTCGCTTTAATGCCCAGCTGAATTGCGGCCGCGTACAAACACCTACTGTTGCTATGATCGCTAATCGTGAAGATGAAATAAAGAACTTCAAAGCCCAAACTTACTACGGCATTGAAGCGCAAACTACGAATCAGTTAAAACTAACTTGGCAAGATGCAAATGGCAATAGCCGCAGTTTTAATAAAGAAAAAATTGATGGTATTGTAAAAGTTTTAGATAAACATAATGCTACTGTTGTGGAAATTGATAAAAAACAGAAGAAATCATTTTCTCCTGGTCTTTACGATTTAACTGAATTACAACGTGATGCCAATAAAAAGTTCGGTTACTCTGCGAAAGAAACATTAAACATTATGCAGAAATTATATGAGCAACACAAAGTGCTAACGTACCCTCGTACAGATTCGCGCTATATTTCATCTGATATCGTTGGAACACTTCCAGAACGTCTAAAAGCATGTGGTGTTGGAGAGTACCGTTCCTTAGCACATAAAGTATTACAAAAGCCTATCAAGGCTAATAAATCATTTGTTGATGATAGTAAAGTAAGCGATCACCACGCAATTATTCCGACAGAAGGATACGTTAACTTCTCAGCCTTCACAGATAAAGAACGTAAAATTTATGATTTAGTTGTAAAACGCTTCTTAGCTGTTTTATTCCCAGCATTCGAATACGAACAACTAACGTTACGCACAAAGGTTGGTAATGAAACATTCATTGCACGCGGAAAAACAATTTTACATGCCGGCTGGAAGGAAGTATACGAAAATCGCTTTGAAGATGATGATGTAACTGATGATGTTAAAGAGCAGCTTTTACCTCGCATCGAAAAAGGCGATACATTAACTGTAAAATTAATTATGCAAACATCAGGCCAAACGAAAGCACCTGCACGTTTTAACGAGGCTACTTTACTTTCAGCAATGGAAAACCCTACAAAATATATGGATACGCAAAATAAACAACTTGCTGATACATTAAAATCAACTGGTGGATTAGGTACTGTAGCAACGCGTGCTGATATTATCGACAAGCTATTCAATTCGTTCTTAATTGAAAAACGTGGTAAAGATATTCACATTACTTCAAAAGGCCGTCAGTTACTTGATTTAGTACCAGAAGAGTTAAAATCACCTACACTAACTGGTGAGTGGGAACAAAAGCTAGAGGCAATTGCAAAGGGTAAACTGAAAAAAGAAGTATTCATTTCAGAAATGAAGAACTATACGAAAGAAATTGTTTCTGAAATTAAATCGAGTGATAAAAAATATAAACATGACAACATTTCAACAAAGTCTTGTCCAGACTGCGGGAAACCAATGCTAGAGGTAAACGGCAAAAAAGGAAAGATGCTCGTTTGCCAAGACCGTGAATGTGGTCATCGTAAAAACGTATCTCGTACAACAAACGCTCGCTGCCCTCAGTGTAAGAAGAAGTTAGAATTACGTGGTGAAGGCGCAGGACAAATCTTCGCATGTAAATGTGGCTATCGCGAGAAATTATCCACATTCCAAGAAAGACGTAAAAAGGAATCTGGAAACAAAGCTGATAAGCGTGATGTTCAAAAATATATGAAACAACAAAACAAAGAAGAAGAACCATTAAACAACCCATTCGCAGAAGCATTAAAAAAATTAAAATTTGATTAAACAAAAAAGTTCCTACCTCTATCGGTAGGAACTTTTTATTTTAGTGAATGATTTTACTTCCTTTTGCATTCTCAACAAATTTTTCACTTGATTTGTTAATTGGTGTTTTCAATAATAACGCAGCAACAATCATAACTACTACGAAAGCACTTAACACAAGTAAATCTCGCGTTACAATATCCCAAAGCATTCCGCCTACTGTTTCACGAATTGCGCTAATTGCGTATGTGAATGGTAAGAACGGATAAATCGCTTGGAAGAACGCCGGTGTCATTTGAATTGGGAATGTTCCGCCCGATCCTGCTACTTGTAGTACAAGTAAAATGATCGCCATCGATTTCCCAACGTTTCCGAAAATAGAAACGAGTGAGTATACGATACAAACGAAGACTCCACCAATAAATAAACTAAATAACACAAACCAGAACTTATCGACTACGTACGTACCAAGTAAGAATATATCTCCCATTGATACGATAAACGCTTGTGAAAGACCTATCGTTAAGAATGTTAATAAACGTCCGAAGTAAATTTCATGGCTCTTATAATTCGCGCCTTCTTCGTGTACTTCTACTGTTAATAATGAAACCATTAATAATGCGCCTACCCATAATGCAAGCACTGTATAGAATGGTGACATTGCTGAACCGTAGTTCGGCATC
Organism: Bacillus sp. SSR7; assembly: GCF_055902415.1. Lineage (NCBI taxonomy): Bacteria > Bacillati > Bacillota > Bacilli > Caryophanales > Bacillaceae > Bacillus > Bacillus sp. SSR7. The sequence goes on from NZ_JBVVXV010000008.1 coordinate 109,515, forward strand.
GCAAATAATTTATTCTCTTTTAAATTGACTGGATTTGCAAAGTAATCACTTTGCTTCTCAACATCGTTTTTCAATAAGCGGATAATGTCTTTTAAATCCTCTTCAGATTCAAAATCACGAATTTTATCTGCCAATTCTTTAATCTTTTTCTCAGTCTCCGGCATGTCAGCTTTAATGTCTGTTAATTTCTTTTTACCGTCAACTAAGCCTTTTGATGAATCTTCTAGTAACTTTTTAACATCTGGAAGCTTTTTGTCTGCTTCTTTTAAAATTTGAGATGTGTTTTTAGACATCTCTTTTGTACGAGCAATTGCTTCATTAAAGTTTGGAACGATTTCTGAATCGTATTTAGCTAAGATGTCACCTATTTGACCCGAAACATTTTTAGATACTTCATTAATACTCTCAATAACATCTGCCGCTGGTTTTTGACCTTTATTAATAGCGTCAATTCCTTTATCAGTTAAATTGATTCCTTTTTGAAAACCATCTTTAACTTTATTCAATTTAGAAATCATGTTGTTCATGTTCTTATCACTATTTACATCTGCTAAAACTTTATTCGCATTTTCCATAACGGGAATCATATCGTTAACTAAATTTCGCCCCGCTTTGAACTGCCCATTTAAATCATTTAAAGCTACTTTTGTCGAATCTAGTCCGTTGACACCTTTATTATTTAAGTCTTCTCTCGCTTTTCCAAGCTCCGTTTTTAATCTGCTGTAATCATTTACAGCCTTATCATATTTTTCTCTACCATTGTCTAATATCTGATTAGTTTTGTTTATTTCTTGATTTAAATTCTGTTGCGCATTTCCAGCCTTATCTTTTAATTGTTCAGCCGTACTTACCGCTTTTTCAAAATCTGCTACGAACGTTGCATTATAATCTGCCTCCGCTTGGTTTACCAAATTATTTATTGCATCTAACTTTTTATTAGTAGCATCCCTTACATCTTGTTTCACTTCTTGCCCTGTACCTATAATATTAGCGATATCTTTAACGCCGCCATTTGCATTTTCTATAGCTGATTTAAGATTCGTTAATTTATCTATTCGTTTTTGGAAGAAGTCTTTTCCAGAATCAGTTGGTGCAGATTCTTTAAATTTAGTAAAGACATCAATTAAATATGAAACACTATCCACACGACCTTGAAGGTTCTCAGAAACCTTATTAAGATCTTGTTTCGCTTTTTCCGGGTCAAAATTACCATTTTGTAACCCGTTTATAACTCCTTGTGCATAAGTTGTTCCAACACGTATTGAGCCAAATACATTATTTACAGTTTGATCAATATTTTTAGCAATATCTTTATACAATTGACCATTCACCTGCGGTAGTTCTGGTATCTGTGGAATAGTTATATCAGGCAACACCGGGAATGTAGCCGGATCTGGAAGCGCCAGATTGAAATCAACAGATGGATTTTTTAAGAAATCCGTAATCGCCGCCGCACCATTCAAACCTGTTTGCATTGCAATTAGATTATTCTTAATAGTTCCCGGAGCACGATTCAATGTTCCATCATTTCTCGCAAAGAATGCATCTAAACTCTTAAGTGTATCCTGCCCATCATTAATAACACTCTCTACAACCGGCAACTCTTTCTGCGCTACTTTCACAACATCTTCTGCTCGAGTCGCATCATCTAACGCCTTATCCATCAGTGTATTCATTTCTGGGAACTGCGCTTCTAGCTTAAAGACAAGATCTTTTACTTTCTCGATACTTGGTAAGTTTGTTTCTAAATCGATTCCAAGGTCATTGAAGATTTTAAAAATCTCACCGTTCGCTGTTTTAACAAAGTTTTTACTAATTTCTTCTGTAATACCTGATGCACCTTTTGCTGTAATTTTCGGCGCAATCGCATTTACCTTTTCATTTACATAGTAATCAAGTTCTGGCTTCTGCGGATTTTCATCCAGAACAGTTGCAATCTTTTCAGAGAAATCTTTTGGGATTGTAATGCTTGCATAGTAATCCCCGCGTTCAACTCCATAAATTGCTTGTTTTTCATCTACAAATTTCCACCCAAGATTTTTGTTTTTCTTCAGGGAATCTACAATTTCTTTCCCAATATTAATATCTTTCCCTCTTAAGTTAGAGCCTGCATCTTGGTTAGAAACTGCAATGGGAACTTCTTTTGTATTTCCATATGGATCCCAAGAAGCCTTAATGTTAAACCATGCATATAACGATGGTAAAATCATTAACCCTACAACAATAACAATTGCAGCCCAATGTTTAGCTACATTCCGTAAATCTGTCTTATAAATACGCCAAATTTGTTTCATAGAAGTTATCACCTAATTATATATTTTTCCTTCTTTAGAAAATGATACATACATTTTGCAATTATATCACTTTCTACACCGTGGATTAACCAAAAACGAACTATTTTTTCCCATTAACTTTAACTTACTACATTATATAACGAAGTAAGTCAAAGTATGAATACAAAATGACCAAATCGGTTTTACATTCAATAATAACAAATATATAGGAAATGTCATAAAAAATACAAGTATTTTCTCTTGGAAATACTTGTATTCCTAAAAAAATCCTCACAGCTTTTTATCATCTGTGAGGATTTCTTCTATTATATATCTACTTGTACTTCTACACCGAAATGATCTGAAATTACATTTCGGTTTATACCATTAAAAATAACTTTTGAAGAACGAACTTTTTCACTTCGGTTACACAATATTAGATCGATTCGCAAATTATGTTTATTTTCATCCCAACCAGCAATCTCACCTTGGACAGTTGTTCCTTCATCCTTCTCTATTGCTAGTTCATATGTGTCATACAAACCTTTTTGCATCATATATTCATAACCCTCCCCTTGCAAACGGGCGTTATTATTAAAATCACCCATTAAAAAGGAAAGTTCATCGCTATCTACACGCTCCATCAAACGATTCACTTGATCTTTAAATGATTCTTCTTCATCATTCCACCAACCGAGGTGGCAAGAGTAAAACGTGATGTTCTTCCCATTGTAAGCAATTGTTGCACTTACAATTTTGCGTGTTTTCCAATACGTTGTATCCTTATTTTCTGAAATAAAGAATGTATCTTCTTTTACAACATTATGCTTCGTTATAATCGCTAATCCTTCTTCATACACATCATAACCAATATGAGAGAAATCCCAAGTAATATTGTAATCTTTTACATGTAACGCATTTAACTCTTCTAATAGTAAAAGCCCAAAATTATCTTCTTTCTTGTTACCGCATACATTTTTAGCCCCTATCAACTGACTTACTTCTTGCAATGCGATAACATCGTACTCTTCTTCTTGAATGACTTTAGCAAGATATTTTATCTTTTCTATTTGATTTTCTTCTTGCCAAGAGTGACAGTTTAAAGTTAGCAATTTCATATTATTACGCACCTAACATATCTTGAATGTCTGACTTTAATACGTCAGCTTTCGGGCCATATACCGCTTGTACACCTTTATCTTTTACGATCAGTCCTAAAGCACCATTTTGTTTCCACTGCGCTTCTGGTGCAACAACATCTAAATCTTTTACTGTTACACGTAAACGTGTCATACAAGCATCTACGTCAGCAATATTTTCTTTTCCACCTAATAGATCAATAACCTTTGTTGCTAATGAACCATCTTGTACATTTCCTGTTCCTTCTGATGCCTCATCTTCATTATCAATATAGTTACCTGCACGTCCTGGTGTTGGTAAGTTGAACTTTTTAATTAAGAAATTGAATAATGTAAAGTTCAGACCGAAGAATACTAATGAAACGATAACGAAATTGATTAAATCTCTAGTAAGTCCTGCATTAACCATCATCGGTGTACGAGTAATTAACTCAATAAATCCGAATGCGTGAACACGTAAGTTAATTAAATCTGCTAATGCGAATGCAAGTCCTGTTGTAATTGCATATACAACATATAATACTGGAGCAATAAACATGAACATGAATTCAATTGGTTCTGTTACACCTGTTAAAAATACTGCTAATGCTGCTGATAAGAACATTGGTTTATATTTTGAACGTTTTTCTTTATCAACATTACGGAACATCGCGAAAGCAATACCCATTAATGCTGCTGTTGAACCGATAACTTGTCCAGCTTTGAAACGAGCTGGTACAACGTTATTTAATAAATCGTTATATGCTTTTGTATCTCCATTTGCTAATAAGTTATTTAAATCTGTAATCCATGCAAGCCATAAAGGATCTTGTCCTGCTACAACTTGTCCAACTTTTGAGCCAGTTAACATCGTATATGTTCCACCTAGCTCTGTATAGTTCATCGGAATTGTTAACATATGGTGTAAACCGAATGGTAATAGTAAACGCTCTAACGTTCCATATACAAATGGTGCAACAATTGGTGCACTATCTTTTGAAGCTGCAATCCAGCGACCAAATTCATTTAATCCACTTTGGATGAATGGCCATAAAAGTGATAATACAATTGCAGTTACTGTAGACCAAACAATTACAACGAATGGTACGAATCGTTTTCCGTTAAAGAATGCTAATGCTTGTGGCAGTTTGTTATAGTTATAATATTTGTTATATAAAGTAGCTCCTAGGAAACCTGTGATAATCCCTACGAAAACCCCCATGTTTAATGCTGGTGCACCAAGTACAGAAGTAAAGTAATCTTTTACAATTAAGTCCCCTGCTAATACTGAAGAAACTTTCGCTTTTGAATCCGCTAACATTTCAGCGTTTACGCCAAATATAGCTCCTGTAATTCTGTTTGTTAAGACGAATGCTAATAGCGCTGCAAATGCACCACCTGCGCGATCTTTCGCCCAAGATCCCCCAATTGCTACTGCGAATAAGATGTGTAGATTAGTAATAATTGCCCAACCGATGTCTTCCATTACGCGAGCGATTGTATGAACTGCGTTAATATCCCCAGCAGACATTCCAATTAACTTACCGATAGAAATCATTAAACCAGCTGCTGGCATTACAGCTACAACAACTAATAACGCTTTCCCGAACTTTTGCCAAAAATCAAAAGACGTAATTTTCATCTGTTCTTCCTCCCCTTTATTTATAACAACATAATGATTTAAATTATAATTTCTATTTCTGTTATGAAAACGATTCCTTATGTTACTTCATTTTTATCTTTACGCAACCGTTTTCATAAATCTATTTTAATAAAAGCGTTTTCACTTTGCAATAGAAATTTATTATTTTTCATAAAAAAAGATGCTCTAAGAGCATCTTTTTTTATTATGAAATACGATAAACCCTTGTTTCATAAGGCTTTAACGTGATTGAATTTACTTGTTCATGTTCCGCAACTTCATAGTTATTTAAAAGCAAACGTTTGCGTTCTAGTGCAAATGAATCCTCATTATATACAGCTTCCTCTTTTGAGATATTACTAATTACAATGATTTTTTCATCATTTAATGTACGAGTATATGCATAAATTTGCGGATCATCTTCTAAAAGTAAATCGTACGTACCATAATTCAGTACATCGTGCTCTTTTTTCAAGGCAATCATTTTCTTATAGAAATTGAAAATAGAGTTCTCTTCATTCTTTTGCTTTTCAACATTAATTTCTTTGTAGTTTGGATTCATCCCAAACCAAGTTGTACCTGTTGTGAAGCCAGCATTCACCTCATCGTTCCACTGCATAGGTGTACGTGAATTATCGCGGCAAGAAGCCCATATAATTTCCATCATATCTTGATGAGATACACCCTCTGCAATTTTCTCACGATATAAATTTTTAATTGCTACATCATCGTAATCTTCAATATTTGGGAATTGAACATTTGTCATCCCAATTTCTTGTCCTTGATAAATAAACGGTGTACCGTGCATAAAGAAATACATCGCTCCAAGAGCTGTCGCACTTTCACGCCAATATTGTTTATCATCTCCCCAAGTTGAAACGATACGTGGCTTATCGTGATTCTCAATATATAAAGCATTCCATCCTTTATTTTCCAGGCCTTTTTGCCATTTCGTTAATACTTTTTTCAGTCCTACAACATCAAGATCTTTCTTCTTTTCTGCATCCCATAAGCTTAAATGTTCGAATTGGAATACCATATTGAACTTACCTTGCTCTTCTCCAACCCAAAGCTCAGCATCTTCAATCTTAACACCATTCGCTTCACCGACAGTCATAATATCGTACTTAGAAAATGTATTTTCTTTTAACTCTTCTAATAAAGGTTGAATACCATCCACATTCATATGTTTATCAAAAGATGGTACATACTTTAGTTCTTTGGGATTTGGCATATCTTTAAAGCCATCTTCTTTTTTAATATGGCTGATCGCATCCACACGGAAACCATCAATTCCTTTATCAAGCCACCAATTAACTGTATCGTATAACACTTCGCGAACTTCTTTATTCTCCCAGTTTAAATCTGGTTGTTTACGTGAGAATAAGTGTAAATAATATTGTCCTGTTACTTCGTCGTATTCCCATGCCGAACCATTAAAAATACTTTCCCAGTTGTTTGGTTCCGCACCATCTTTACCATCATGCCAAATATACCAATCACGCTTCGGATTGTCTTTAGATGAACGAGACTCAATAAACCATGGATGTTCATCGCTTGTATGATTAATAACTAAATCAATAATAAGCTTCATATCACGTTTATGAACTTCATCTAGTAAAGCATCAAAGTCTTCCATCGTACCAAACTCATCCATAATATCTTGATAATCACTAATGTCATAACCATTATCATCATTAGGTGACTTATACATTGGACAAATCCAAATTACATCTATACCTAAATCTTTTAAATAATCCAGTTTTGCAATAATACCTTGTAAATCCCCAATACCATCACCATTTGAATCCATAAAGCTACGTGGGTAAATTTGATAAGCAACCGCTTCTTTCCACCATGTTTTATTCATAGTCATTCTCTCCTTTTGCATCCCATCGGAAATTTTATGCAAACGTTTTCGTAACACTATCATAACAAAATATGAATAGTTTGCAACTGTTTTCATTGAACTCTATGTAGATTCCTTATTCTTATGCTTTATTTATTTCTCACAAGAGCAAATCTCATTCCTCATCTGCTCTTGTCCACGCACGTTACATATGCTTTTCATATATTAATAAAAAGCACTACTTATTTTAGAAAGGAGTGATAAATTGAAACAAACAAAATTAACAGGTCGTATTGTTGTTCCTTCAGATCCTGACTATGACATAGCCCGAATGAACTTAAATTTAAGTATTCCAAAACTCCCTTGTATTATTGTTTTTTGCCAAAATAAAACTGATGTATGTAACGCCTTAAAATGGGCTCGCGAGCGTCATGTACCATTTCGCTTAAGAAGCGGACGTCATAGCTATGAAAATTTTTCTCTTTTAAATAGAGGACTTATTATTGATGTGAGTGAAATGCATCGCATTACTGTTCATACAGATAAATTAACAGCAACAATTGAAGCTGGTGCAAACCTTGGCACTGTTTATAAAGAGCTTTGGAATTATGGTGTGACAATACCGGCTGGTACAAGTGCAAGCGTTGGAATTGTTGGATTAACACTTGGCGGGGGCATCGGTATGCTTTCACGCTTATTTGGATTAACATGTGATCAATTAATAGAAATCGAAATGGTACAAGCATGTGGTAAATTTGGAGCAAAAATCATTCGTGCAAGCGAACATGAAAACCATAACTTGTTTTGGGCATGCCGCGGTGGTGGTGGTGGAAACTTCGGAATTATTACTTCTTTGACTTTTCGCGTACACCCTATAAAAAATGTATCAATCTTCTCCATTACATGGGAATGGGAAGATTTTATTGCTGCCTTTCAAGCTTGGCAAAACTGGGCGCCTTATGTAGACAAACGTCTCACTTCATCAATTGAATTATTCACAAAACAACAAAACAAAATTGAGGCACAAGGTGAATTTGTTGGCTCTCCCTCTGAACTCCATTCCTTATTATCTCCTCTTCTTGAAACTGGTACCCCCTCTCTCTTTATAGATGAAGTTCCTTATATAAAGGCTGTTGAATTTTTTAACAGTGGTAACATCCCTGAAAACTTCAAGCGCTCCGGTTCCTACGTATATAAACCTATTCCTCTTAAAGGCATTCAAATCATGCAACATTTTCTTTCTCATGCTCCAAATAAAGATGCGAGTATTTGGCACCAATCGCTCGTAGGTGCTGTTGAAAATATTCCTCCTACTGAAACAGCTTATTTCCATCGCAAAGCAATTATTGCGCAAGAATACATTACCTCTTGGAAATGTGATGATGAAGAAAATCGAAATATACGCTGGGTTAAAGATTTACGAGAAAGCTTAAATCCTTATACACTAGGTGACTATGTCAATTGGCCCGATATCGACATTAAAAATTGGCAAACTAGTTATTATGGCCCTAATTTTCAAAGATTACGTAAAGTGAAAACCATATATGATCCTTGCAATGTTTTTCGTTTTCAACAAAGTATCCCACCCTTTCATACGTAAAAAGGAAGAACAAAATACCGTTCTTCCTTTCTACATTGAAAATCTTTCAATTGTCTGTTTCAAGTCTGTTGCTTGTTTCTCTAAATCCTTTAATAATTGATCGATCGCTATCATATTTTTAGATTGTTGCAACGTCACACGTGCTACTTCTTGTGAACCAGCTGACGTTTCTTCAGCAATTGCTGCTACAGCCTTCGTCTGTGCACCTGTTTGATGAATGTGACTCACTTGTTCATTCATATAGCTACTAATTTGCTTCGTTGCATCCGCCACTTCCATAACACTTGATGACATTTCTTTTAAAATTAATTCGGTAGCTTCCCCACGTTTCGCCTCTTCTTTAGCTATTTTCACTTGTTCTGTCATTTTCGTTGCAACTTGTTGCACTTCCTCTTGCATATTCCGTAATAACTGCGATATATTTCTTGCAGAATGGTCACTTTCATCTGCAAGTTTACGTACTTCTTCAGCTACAACGGCAAAGCCCCGTCCATGCTCTCCAGCACGAGCAGCCTCAATAGAAGCATTAAGTGCTAATAAATTCGTTTGGCTAGCAATCTCACTCACAACAGATACAATATGTTCTACTTGTTTCATTCTTTCCTCTAACTTCTGTACATTTTGCATTGAATCTTCATTTTCTTTCGCCAATGTTTGAATACCTTGAATTAAAGACGTAAAGACACGAGTACTATGCCCTAAAGCTTGAACCATTTCTGAAGACAACTCATCAGACTGTTTTGCTTTCTCTTCTACTTCACTTGCAATAGAAGTTGTTGTATCAACAGCGGAAACAATCGCTTGAATTGATGCCGCTGATTGCTCAGCGCCAGAAGAAATCTCTGCAAGAGTTTCAGAAACACCTTGTGCTTGTTTCGTTGCTTCGCCTGTTTGTTTTCTAATTTGCTGTACTTGATTGTTTGTATACGAAAATGTTGTATCAATATTTTTTACCATGCCCCTTAAGTTTCCAAGCATCATATTAAATGCAACACTTAAAGATTTAATTTCATCATCAGTCTTCGGTAACGGAACATCTTCACGAATGTCTCCTTCAGCCGCTTTTCTTGCCGCCTCCTCTAACTTTCTAAGCGGTTTAATTAAAAACATGGCTGCTCCATATGCTAAAATCCCAGACCATACTACCCCTAATAGCATAACGATAATATTATATGCAGTTTGACTTACATAACTTTGAAAATAATCATATATCACATAAATAAAAAATATACTTGTTGAATATGTAATTAAAGCTAAAACTGTAGTGAATAGCATAAGTTGTGTACGTAAGCCAAAGGAAAATGCCTTCCTTTCTTTTTCCATCTCTTCTTTCCCCCTTTTTATAAGTAATATAAGTACTACCTATATATTATTATCCATATTTTCGTTATAGAAAGATATAGGGATTTTAAAAATCATTATTCTCTTGAATATCAAATCACCCGAAAAAAATAAAGGATTCTGACAATTTGTGACTAATAACAGAAATAAGGGGCAACATTTGTAAAATATATTTTTGACTGGGGGTTTTGTATGATTCAGGTTCGAAATCTAGTAAAGTCATTTGGCTCACTTGATGTTTTAAAAGGAATTGATTTAGAAGTAAAAGAAAAAGAAGTTGTTGTTTTAATTGGTGCCAGTGGTTCCGGTAAAAGTACATTACTTCGCTGTCTTAACTTTTTAGAAATGTACAATGAAGGTGAAATTCACTTACAAGGTGAAAGAATTGATCCAAAGCATTCAAATTTAAACAAAGTCCGCGAAAATGTCGGTATGGTTTTTCAGCACTTTAACCTCTTTCCCCATATGACCTCACTAGAAAACATCATAGAAGCACCTATTCATGTAAAAAAATTAGAAGCTGCAAATGCAAAGGAAATCGGAAATCAGCTTTTACAAAAAGTCGGCCTACAAGATAAAGCAGATGTAACTCCCCACCTCCTATCAGGTGGTCAAAAGCAGCGTATTGCGATTGCACGAGCTCTTGCTATGAATCCTAAAATTATGCTATTTGATGAACCTACCTCAGCCTTAGACCCTGAACTTGTTGGAGAGGTATTGCAAGTTATGAAAGAACTTGCTGAAGAAGGAATGACCATGGTTATTGTTACTCATGAAATGAATTTCGCAAGAGATGTAGCTGATCGTGTCATTTTTATGGATGATGGAAAAATTGTAGAGGAAGCTCCGCCAGCGCAATTCTTTTCAGCTCCATCACATGAACGAGCAAAACAATTTTTACGCAACGTTTTATAATGTAACTTCTGTTTCAAACGAAAAGAAATACATTCATACGGTGCACAACTAATTGTCCAAATAAAATATCTTAGTAACATACTTAAAACCATCCGTATGATCAATATATAGGAGGGGTTTTATGAAAAGAAAACTATTAACCATTGTTGCGAGTATTACATTATGTACATCCTTCATACTAGGAGCCTGTAGTAAGGAAAGTGCTACTACTTCTTCAAATGGTGAAAAAGAATTTCGTTATGCGATGAGTGGCTTATATAAACCTTTTAACTATAAAGAAAATGATGGAAAGCTTGCCGGTTTTGATGTGGAAATTGGTGAGGCACTTGCGAAAAAAATGAATATGAAACCCACTCCTATTACAAATCCGTGGGAAACGCTAATTCAAGGTCTACAATCAAAAAAATATGATGTGATATTAGGAAGTATGGCCATTACAGAGGAACGCCTAAAAGCTGTTAATTTCTCAAATCCTTATTATCGTTCTGGTGCCCAAATTTTTGTAGCTAAAAAGAATACATCTATCTCTTCTCCAGAAGATTTGAAAGGTAAGAAAATTGGTGTTGTAAAAGCTAGTACCTTTAAAAACCTTGTTGCAAAACATACAGATCAAATTACAGAATATGATAGTGATATTACTGCACTTATGGACTTAGAGCCTGGGCGTGTTGACGCAGTAATCACTGATCAAATGGTCGGTTTACGCATGATCAAAGAAGGTAAATCAAATATAAAAGAAGCTGGAAAACCACTAAACCTTGATGAAATGGGAATTGCTATTCGTAAAGATGATAAAGAAATGGTCGAGAAAGTAAATAAAGCTTTAGATGAAATTATTAAAGATGGTACGTATGAAAAGATCAGTAAAAAATGGTTTGGGCGTAATATTCTTGGTGAAGAGGAAAAAACGAAGTAATTTAGCCCTTCAAAGTTTCCCTAAATCATGCCCCACTTTATGTGGGGCATTTCATTCTCTACTAAAATCTATACAATATGAGGTGAAATGCATGTTTGAAATTTTTATGTCTACCTATCCCACACTCTTAAAAGCTACTATTGTCACATTACAATTAACACTAACATCCCTATTACTCGGTTCACTAATTGGATTACTATTCGCTTTCTTTCGAATCTCTAACAATAAAGTTTTAAATAGTATTGCTCACGTATACATCGCCATTATTCGTGGTACACCTTTAATTGTTCAAATCGCCATTCTCTATTTTGGGATTACATCCGTTGTTGTTTTCACTCCTTTTTGGGCAGGAGCCATTGCTTTAGCAATCCACAACGGTGCATATATTACTGAAATTTTCCGAGGCTCTATCCAATCTGTCGATCGTGGACAAATGGAAGCAGCTCGCTCTCTAGGTATGCCATATCCTTTAGCGATGCGCCGTATTGTATTACCGCAAGCATTTCGTCAATCTATTCCTCCTTTAGGAAATCAGTTTATTATTGGATTAAAGGACTCTTCCCTCGTTGCTTACGTAGGATTGTCCGAATTATGGGGATCAGGTTTATCGATTGCTGCAGGTAACTTCCAACAATTAGATACATACATAATTGTTGGTTTATATTATCTTGTTCTTGTTCTCCTATTCACGTACCTTGTTAACCTTTTAGAAAAACGACTACAACGAAAAGAAACTAACTCTGTCCAAGTCCATACAAAGAATAAAAAGGAAGTTTCTTTATAAGAAAAAGCAAGCCTGAGATGGCTTGCTTTTTCACTGTAACATATATCAATTTTTACTGATTTACTTTTTTAATACTCTCTTCTTCGTCTATATGTTCCTCACGATATGAAATATTATGAGGATCTAGCCCATTTCCTAAAGAACCATAGAAATGCTCTCTATGCGGATCCACTAATTCACTTCCTTGATAATACACACGTGGTGTATTCCATAGCGCTGCCAAAGCTTTTGTCATCGGCATCTCATGATAGCGTTCCGGCCACATTTCTTTAATTTTCTCTTTTACTAACGGGTAGTATTTAGAGCTCATAGCAGGGAACAAATGATGTTCTGTATGATATGAGAAATTGAAATGTAAAACGTCTACCCAACGCGGCACTGTTACTGATAAACAGTTTGCTAACGGATCATTTACTGGAACAATTGGATTTAAGCGGTGATTTGTTGCGATATATGCCATTACAATAAAGTTAGCAATTAACAATGGAATCACATATGCAAATAACCATTTTCCAGGTCCCATAATAAACAATAAACTAATCCAAACAGTCCAAGGCAAAAGAAGTTGAAGCCATACAGATTTTTGATTGGATGACTTAAACTCTTTTATAAAATGAAAGAACATTCGAGTCGAATGCAATGTAAATTGAATTGTTAGTGACAGAAAACTAAAGAATGAACGTACATGAAGAGGCATGCGATATACCCAGCTCAAAAACTTACTCTTTTTAAGCTTCTCAAGTGTAGGCCATGCATCTGGATCATTCTCTTCATGTTGTGTATGAACGTGATGCGTTGCATTATGCCACTTTCGCCAAAGTTTAGGACCTGTTGATAATGGCATAAATGCAATCGCTCCTAAGAAATCACGAAGCCATGCCTTTCTTACAACAGTTCCATGTAAAATTTCATGCCCTAAAAACCCAAGTGAAGCAAAACATAATCCAAGAACGATCGCAATTCCTAGATTAGCCCACACATTCAATTCAAATACACCAATCGATATTAACCCCGCCAATGCCACAAGTAAATAAGCCAGTCCACCAAATAAACGAGTAGGAACTGGTTTAAATGCTTTTTTCGGCAAATGTGGTGATACACGTGCTGCATACCACCCAAACGTATGAAGCTCCTTCATCCTTTTGCCCCTTTCTTATGCCGCGCCTTGCGCAACTTACATTTATCAATTCTTGCTTCCAGATTGATTTCACTAGGTGATTAAAAAGCATCTATTATAAGGAAAATATACTCACTCTATCGTCACTTATTTTTCGCTTTTATTATCAATGAAAAACATTTCTCTTTTTACTCTCTATCAACCTTTCCACATGATGAATCATATCAATAGAATTTCCACATTGTCAATAACTTTTATGACCTAGTAATAAAAGTTGGTTATATTTTTATAATTATACTTTATTTCACTAAAGAAAAAACATAGATTTTATAAGGTTTCATTCATTATGCATATACGTATTTTGCCATGCTATAGACTCTATCTTATTCAAGAACTCTCTGTGTAAACAACAAATATACTCATCTAAATCTAGCTTTACACAACTCCTATCTCTTCATACCGACAACACTTAATAATTATATTAAGATAATTTTATCTTTCTTTTAAATAAAAATAGCCTCCCTCTAAAACAACACACATGAATTTCATATCATATGGAAATATTAAAAGGAAAATTGTTCTAAATCAGGAGGTTTCCTTAATGACAAGCGATACGTTTCCACAATTCCCATCATCTTATTGGATTGAATCTACCCAAATCCCAACTTTTCCCCCTTTATCTGAAAATATAAAGACAAAGGTTGCTGTTATCGGTGCTGGTATTACAGGTATTACTACTGCCTATTTACTTGCACAAGAAGGCATCGATGTTGTGTTAATTGATTCTGGGCTTATTTTAAACGGGACGACTGGGCATACAACAGCAAAGATAACAGCGCAACATGATCTTATTTATGATGAATTAATCAATCATTTCGGTATGGAAAAGGCCGGGCTTTACTATGAATCAAATAATCATGCTCTACAATTTATTAATGAAACTGTGCAAACATATAAAATCGACTGTAATTTCTCAAATGAAGATTCATATTTATATACAACTACCGATAAGGGATTAAGAAGTTTATCGAAAGAATATGAAGCCTATCAAAAATTAAATATACCTTGTGACTATGTTCAATCTCTATCGATTCCAATTCCAGTACAATCTGCACTTGTCATGAAAAATCAAGCCCAGTTTCATCCCCTTCTTTATTTAAAAACACTTTTAGAAAAGTTTGTGGAGATGGGCGGCAAAGTTTATGAACAAACGACTGCTATTGATGTAGAAAAAGGTGATTATCCACAAGTCATTACAAAGGGCGGACATCGCATCACTTGTGAATATGTTGTCTCTTGTTCACACTTTCCTTTTTATGATGCGAATAGCTTTTTCTTTACGCGAATGTACGCAGAACGCTCTTATGCTCTTGCTATTAAAGCAAAAACAGATTATCCAGGTGGCATGTATTTAAGTATTGATGACCCAAAACGCTCCTTACGCTACACAACAAGCAATGGTGAAAAATTAATTTTAATTGGCGGAGAAAGTCATAAAACAGGACAAGGAATAAACACGATACTTCATTACGAAGCACTTTATTCTTTTGCAGAAGCAACGTTTGGAATAGATGAAGTTCCTTATAGATGGTCAGCACAAGATTTAATCACGCTAGATAAACTCCCTTATATTGGACATATTAACGAAAGGAATCCAAATATATTTGTTGCAACTGGATATCGTAAATGGGGAATGACAACTGGAACTGCTGCCGCTCATTTACTAAAGGATTCCATTCTAAAAGTAGACAGTCCATATAAAGAACTGTATGCACCTTCACGCTTCCATGCAAATCCAGATATAAAAACGTTCCTCTCCCAAAACATTGATGTTGCCAAACATTTAATTGAAGGAAAGATTGAAACCGCATTACGTAAGCCAGAAGATCTCGAAGTTGGCGAAGGATCTGTCGTACATGTTAACGGGAAACGGGCAGGTGCTTATAAAGACAAAGAAGGAAAATTACATATTGTCGATACAACTTGTACACATCTCGGCTGCGAAGTTGAATGGAATAATGGTGATTGTACTTGGGACTGTCCTTGCCACGGTTCACGCTTTTCAATTGAGGGAGATGTTATTGAAGGTCCGGCAGATCAACCGTTAAAACGAGTTGATAATGAGTAAACAAATAAAGAAGTTCAACAGAATGACTGTTGAGCTTCTTTATTTGTTATAAAACCTTTTCAGATAAAGTGAAACTTTAATCAGTGGGGGTTTTCTTCATCCCCCACTGATTATCAGCCCTCACCAATCGGGCTTTAATGGGCAGCCCGACCCCCACCTAACTTCTTTGCTTTCGCTGAATTTTGAGGTGGGGGTCTTACTGCCCATTAAAGCGGGATAAATTTCGACACAGGGAGGAAAATATTAACATAAAATAAAATAATATATTCATCTACAAATAAAAGAGGTGAATACTATGCAACCTTCAGCTCCACCTCATCTAGAATCTACAGAAACTATCTTTTCAAGCTCTATTACAAAACTTGTTGTTTTTATTTGCTGGTTAGCCATTCTAGCTGATGGATATGATTTAGGTATTTATGGTGCCGTTCTGCCAAAGCTCCTAGAAGATAAGAGCTGGGCACTTTCACCAGCACATGCTGGTACAATTGCCAGTTATGCTTTATTCGGGATGTTTATTGGCGCTATTCTAGTTGGAACCATTACAGATCTAATTGGACGGAAATGGACCCTTATATGCTGTTTAGCACTTTTTTCTATCACAATGGGCCTAGCCGCACTTGCTCCTTCTCCCGAATTATTTGGTTTATCTCGGTTTATCGGAGGAATCGGATTAGGTGGTGTTATTCCAACAGCTTCAGCACTTACTGTTGAATATTCACCAAAAAAGCGACAATCTTTTATTTATGCTCTTATGTTTACTGGCTATCCTTTAGGGATCATGTTAGGCGCTATTTTATCTATGTTTATGTTAGAAGGTTTCGGATGGAGAGCTATGTTTGGCATCGGAATGATTCCACTACTCCTTATTCCTTTCATTATTCGTTATTTACCTGAATCCATTCAATTTTTATTATCACGTAATCGCCAAAAAGAAGTTGACCAAATCCTTAATCGTTTTCAAATTGAATTCTATGTGAAAGATGAAACTCATCAACCCTCATCTAATATGCGAAAGAGAAATGGATTTCTTACTTTATTCTCAAAAGAATACAGAAAAGCAACGCTGCTTTTTTGGATTACTTATATAATGGGTATGGTTTTAATATACGGTTTAAATACTTGGTTACCTCAGATGATGCGACAGGCAGGATACCCTCTTGGATCTAGTTTATCATTTCTACTTATGCTAAATATTACTGCCGCTATCGGTGCATTATTTGCTGGAGCAATCGCCGATCGTATAGGAGCTAAAATTGTTATTAGCATCTCCTATCTTATGGCAGCTATATGTATTGGACTATTAACAATTAAACCATCTGTTACAATCATCTATCTTTTAATTGGTCTTGCTGGAATTGGATCAGTTGGAATTACTCAAATATTAAATGCATATGTAACACAATACTTCCCATCACATATCCGAGCTACTTCCTTAGGCTGGGGACTTGGACTTGGCCGAGTTGGTGCAATTGCTGGTCCTATTCTTGTCGGTATTATTATGACAATGCAATATGACTTAGTATGGAATTTTTATTTATTCTCATTCGCAGCTCTTCTCGCGGCTATATCTGTTTTCTTTATTCCTACAAAATAAAAAGAGCACAAACTTAGTTGTGCTCTTTTTCGTAGACCGCAAACAACATATCTCGAAACAATGTATTTAAACTCTCAATATCGATCCCTGATCCCTTTTCAATTCCTTTTACGTATTGCTGATAGTAATGAATTTGTTCTTCTAAAAATTGATTCAACACCTCAATTTTCAATCCAACATCTAATTCAGTACCTGCCTTTTTCTTTATTAACAACTGTTCAATTTCATCTAATACGCTACGCTCTATTGATAATTCTGTAATTAATCGATCGAATTCTACAGGAGGCAAAGTTGTTTTCTCCTCTAGCCACTTACAAGCCAAAATAGGACGCAATACATAAAAGTACTTTTTCAATTTTACATTCTCACCTTGCAAAAATTCACGATAATTTTTTGAAGCCATATGTAAGTAATGGTATATCGTTGCTTTTGGATCAAAATTCTTTTCACTCATTTGCTGAAGCTGTTCTGGAAAATTAGAGTTTTTTGAATAAAAAATGGGTGATCGAATCCATTCGAGTAAAGCTGGGTTTGACCTTGCAAATAGTTGTAACGCTTTTTTAATATCCCATCCGCTTATATCTAAATCATCACTAATCGGATACTCAATTACATCTCGTTTATCATGAATTGATAAATACCATTCTACCGGGTGCATATAAACGAATCTAACATCATAATCACTATCTTTCGAAGGAAATCCCCATGCACGACTCCCTGACTCCACAGCGAATAAAATTTTCACATCATTTTCTTTCTCAATTCGTTCTAACTCCAACTTAATTTTCTCTCTCATTTCATACCCTCTCCATTTTTTGATTATTTCCTTGGAAATTCGACAAATATATTACTAAGTTTACTACATACTAAAATAGCTGTCAGAAAATTTCCGACAGCCTGTCAAAATTCGTTATTTTTTACTTGTTCTTTTCAGTTACACTAACCGCAATTCGTTCAAACTCTTTTTGAATCTCCTCTTTGTATGCATCTACTTTTGAAAAATCCATAGTAGCAATATAAATTCGTTCTAATTTATCACGAACTGATTTCGCTTTCGCTAAAAAAGACATCGCCTCATTCATTTTTGCTTTATATTGAATAGAGACGTCACGAATTTCCTCCGCATACTTCTCATCCGTCCCTGGTGTTACAATAAGGGCATACATATCTATAATTTCATCACCTTCTCGGCTCGGAAAATATTCATGTGGTGCGGTGCTATCGAAAATCGCAAACCCTAATTCTCTTACGATAACCATATCAAGACTATTTGGATCAAATCCACAATGATATACTTCAACTTCAAACCCTTTTTCTTCTGCTTCCTTAGCTAATTTTTTGAGCATTGTTGATTTCCCAGAACCTGGGCGTCCTTTTATAAAATAACGATGTGGTAATCCTTCTGTTAAATTAGGAACAAAATCAACTGCTCCCTTCGGTGTAGCTGCTCCTAAAAAGCGATGTTTCACAAGCGATTGTTTCCCAACTTTATCTGTAAATAATTTCTGAATGAGCTGATCGGTTAGTTCATTCGCTTTATTAAAATCAATATTACTAATATATATTTTCTCCCACTCATCATGTATAACTAATGCCTCGTTAAAACGAGCGTAAGCAGCTTGAAAAGCTTTGCTTGCTTCTGAAACAAATCGTTCAATTTCCACTTTCTGCTTTCTTAATTTATCTGAATCCCAAGCAATTCCTAAATTAATATACTCCTCGACAACTCCTGGCATTTTTGGCTCAATAACATGCGGCGGTGTTCCATCAACAATTCCTACTTTTAACTTCGGGATGATGACACCATCAACCGATTTATTATCAGAAGAACAATGTAAAAATTCAATATCATATCCCTTTTCAGCCCATTCACGACCTATTGCCTTAATTAAAGAAGATTTTCCCGTTCCAGGTCCACCCTTTAAAATAAATAATCTGTTTAGTCCTTTTAAATTCTCTTCATATAAATTATGAAATCCTCTAGCTGTATTTCCACCAGCATAATAATTCAATACATTCCCTGTCACTGCACTCACTCCTTCGCAGCATTCTATTTACATAAGCTACAATATGCGAGCAACTTTATTTGGGTGAATACCTATTTTGTGTTGCACATAAAAAGGAAATGAATTACAATTTTATTATAGTGAAAATTCTGAACTTTAAATTGAATATACCTTTATCAAGAGAGGCAGAGGGACCGGCCCTTTGAAGCCCAGCAACCTCAGTTTATACAAACTGAATAGGTGCTAATTCCTGCAAAATGCATTGCATTTTGAAAGATAAAACGTAACTATTGTGTGCAAAACTCATCTTTCTTGATTATGAAAGGTGAGTTTTTTATATTTCAAAATATATACTTGGAGGTATTTAAAGTGAAAGTAATTGACCTATCCCAAACATTTGAAAACAATATGTCTCAATTTCCTGGAACACCAAAAATCAATTTAGAAGCCATTACAAGTGTTGAAGAGACAGGCTATCAAGTTACAGATTTTCATTCTGTCGTTCATGTTGGTACACATTGTGATGCTCCTGCTCATTTCATTTCAGGCGCAACGACTATTGATCAATTGCCCCTAGATCAATTTGTAGGTGAAGCTGTTCTTATCGACGTAACTCATGTACAAGAACGAAAACTACCTAAAGAAGTATTACACAATGCTGACATAAAAGAAGGTGATATTGTCATTTTCCATTCCAACCTATCTAATAAATGGAATACAGAAGCGTATGAACAAGAAGCCTTTTATCTTTCCGAAGAATTAGCTGAAGAATTAGTCCAATTAAAAGTAAAATCTGTCGGTTTAGATTTCATCTCTCCTGATGAGGTAACGACAGAAACATCACCAATTCATCACATACTACTTGGGAATAATATTTATTTAATCGAAAACTTAACAAACTTAGATGCCATTCACGCGAAACGTTTCTTTTTCTCAGCAGCACCTTTAAAAATTAAAAATAGCGATGGCGCTTTCGCAAGAGCATTCGCTGTAATTTTTTAAACAAACTATACAAAAAAAGCAAAGATCATCATTGACCTTTGCTTCTATTTTTTTTATTTAAACTAAGAAAGAATTGCTCAACACGAGGACGTAACCAAGCTAAATAATCTTTCTCTTTCTTCTTTGTACAAGCTATTTCTTCCCCATCGACCATTTCGACAAGCTCTAGCTCTAACAGTTGCCTCGTAAATGCTAACATATTTATTTCTTCAGCCGGATACTCTTCTTTTAATTTCTCCTCAATTTCCCCCAATAAAAAACCGTCACGCATCATTGCCAATGCATCAATCCAAAGTGGCGGCATTTCATATTTTTCTCCTGTAATTGTATCTTTTACAATATAATTCTTTTGCTCTTTTCGAAATTGAATTGTGTGTAAGCATACAGTCGAATTTAATGTTAATTCCATCATACCACCTCTTTCATAATATCTGCATAGAAAAAAGGATGCGCGTGCACCCCTTCTTTTTCTAACACTACCGAACCGTTACATGAATAACAAATCTCATGTCGATATTTTCCTCCATTATAAACGAAGTGTTTTATAAAAAAAACCCTTCTCGAAACATTTTATAAAATGTTTATATTTACGCAACAAGAACACTTTTCTGAAAAATATTTTCTTCTAGCACATTATGCTGTCGGTAAAGAAAATTCCATTTTCGTTCCTATTCCCACGCTACTTTGAATCGCAATACTTCCTTGATACTCCCCATGATCAATACAAAAACTCTACATATTATCTCATTAAATGATAAGGAAATTACTTTCAGGACAATATGTAACCTTATAACGCGAAAAGGAAGGAGATTTCCCTTCCTTTTCATCACAATTTATATCCACCTTACTCGATCATGCAACAATCCATCCGTAAAGTCATTTCCACCAACTACAAAATCCTTCATATATAAATTCAAATATTCTCCGTACTTACTTTCTGTATTTAATAATAATTCCTCTACATAATAGGCACCTTGTTTAAAGTTATCGAACAGTAAACTACACAAGCCAGCATAAATTCCACATCCTACTTGGAAATATGTCGCATTCGTTTTATATTTATGAAAAACTTGACTGCTATTCATCACGTTATACATATAGGTCTCGCTATTTTCATAAACGAGTAATACACCGACTAGATCCTCGCCCGCAATCTCTTCTTCGGCTGGATTAAATACTTTGCGATTCCAGTTCCATAGATCTTCTACCTTATCTAAATTCTGTCTAATTATATTTGTTGTATACTCGTTAATTCGGTAAAGAAACCCTACTTCCATGTTAAAGTTTTTCCCTAAAATTAAAACTTCCTCATGTGGCATTAAACAACCATAAAACTCTTTCTCTCCCAACTTTACTTTATACTCTGAAGCATATACATCTTCATAAAAGTAAAGAGGACGATGATGACTCATATACATCGGATAACTCCATATCGCTTCATCTAGAAATCGCTCTACTGCCCATGAAGCATACAGTGTATGAGGCTTTATAAGTGCTGTATCATGTAAAAATGACGTATCATGTTCTACTATATAGCATGCTCTTGGCTTTTCATTCGGGCGTTCCTTCATAAGTTCAACAGCCATCCATTGAACGACACCTGGATTCATACCTGATCCTATAATTGCTTTTGTATTTGTAAATTTCTCTTTTTCCTTCTCAAATTTCGTATATCTTTCCGTAAGCTGAAAGCCGATTAAACTATCGTCCTGATCTACTGCCTCATTTTCCAAAGCTGAATTAATATAACAAATTCCAAGTTCATTACAACAGCTTAATACTCTGATCGTATCTGCCCCTGAAACATCAATAACAATGCTCGTACTACTTTCTTTTAAATGCTTTTTAAATGTCACTACATCTTGGAGGTCTATTTCGGATAAAAACAATTGATCTTTCAAATTTGGAAACAACTCGTCATAATACGTCCTATCTTTTTGTTTTATATCAGCCAAATAAAATGTAACATTCTTTATGACTTCATAAATCGGGTCTTTTTCATTTACTATCGCTTGATTTAAAATCGCTAAAACTGCTTTTGCTGCTCCACCAGCACTACCAAGTAATGTAATCGATAACGAATTTGAAAACTGCTCCACCAACAAAACCCCTTTAATATATTAGTTAAGCAGTTCTCCCTCAAAAAAATAAATTGAATACACCAAAAGATAGCTCGTACATATTTTTTATAATTTAGCACAAGGTTTCCTTTTCAACGGTCATACAAACATATTTATATTCAATTCATTTTTTCCCTCATATTCAAATTGTACTAAACAAATAGGCTCGACCTTTTCTTCTGCATATAAAAGAAAAAGCCAGCCCTTTCAACTAGTCTACGGACAATGGACAGATTTTACATGTTGAATATTTACATACATTTTCGCATCACGCGCTTTTAATATTTCAATATGCCCTTCATCAATCTTCGCCATCTTTCCGATCTTATTAGATTCCTCGCCTAAATCGAACACCATGATTTTGCCAGACATTTTAATAAGTTGCTCTTCAAACGTTCGAGCTAACGTAATATTTAACGGATTCACAGGGAGTTCATTTTTATTGAGGGCATAAGGCACTTGATTTTCTTTATACGGAATTAACCATTTCAAATGCTTTAAAGATATATATACTGTTTTATAAACTGGACTATAAAAAACAATATAATCGTTCATTACACTTGTAACATATCCATGTATTGGAGCATTTCCAGCTACATAAATTTCTGTGAAAATCCCTTTAGAGGTACTTAATACTTTCCTCAAAGAAATAGAAGGAGATTCTCTCTTAATTACAGAATCTGCATCTGGTTTTGAGATTTCTTCATCATGTGGTCGTAAAAATTTATAATATTGTACATGGTATAAAGATATATATACGTAGTCTTGTCCATTGTAAAGAACAACGATATCATTTCCTACATCTATTAATACACCTTTAAATCTTTTTTCACCGATTAATTTAACATATATATTTTCCCCAATCCTTTTGTTTAACTCATTCATCTATATCCTCCTTCCTATGAATTTCCTCTTTCCTGTCTTTCATTTCTAAAAAAATAATCAGGGCAAAGTTCTGTTTTAATAGTAAGTAATTCCTTTTCATACTATCGAAATAAGAAATTGTTCTTCTCTTTCCCTCATAATGCCCCTCTTATTTATTAAACATTATTCATCTTCATTCTTTTTACATTTAACTACTTGACTCACACTCTTAATATGATAATTAATGATATAAATAACTTCATCACAGTTTACTAGTGTAATATATTCTTCATGAACTTCACTTAATAAACCTTCCACACACTCTGGACCACCACGATTAATCTTTACCCACTTATACGTCAAGTCACATAATACATCAACAAAAGTATCATCATCAGAGTAGGAACATGAAACATAGCCATCGTCACATTTACTTTCTTTCACTTTCTTAACTAGACTCTTCACATGTTTCAATTGATAATATACTAATTCACCAAGAGGAAGTTGTAATGTAAGGTAATCTCTCCCTAACGATACAAGTACCCCTACTCGACTCTCTGGTCCACGAAGATTTACTTTTACAGTCTCGCCGACCAAGCATTTAATTTGCTCACAGCATAATACATTCTCCAATTTTGTATCCCCCTTTCTTATTATCTCCCTCTACTTGATTGTCTTTGTGCACGAGCTCGGCCTGAATTATTGCTTTCACTATTACTTTCTTCGTCCTCTCCGCACTCTACTGTGACACTCTTAATATGGGATATTGCAACTAATATAACTTCTTCTTTTACAATTAATGTCACAAATTCACAAGAAACATCTTGTAAAATACCTTCAACTTTCTCTGGGCCACCACGATTAATTTTCACCCAGCGATATTTGAAGCTTTGAAGCAGCTTTTCAAAGTCATCTTCACACTCACATTCCAACCATTCACAATCATCTGCTTTACAATCTTTCACATTTTTTGTAACACTTTTCAGATGACGAATCTGATAGTAATAGAGCTCTCCTTTTTCATTCCTTAATACAAAGTAATCCGAGCATACTGCGACTATTGTCCCTTTTTGGGCCTCTGGACCACCTCTGTTTACTCTCACAAAAGATCCAATTAAGTCTTTCAGAAAATTACAATGAAATAAACTCACGAGAAAACCCCTTCCATTAATTTATAAGCTTTTGCACTGATAGTATATGTATCTGTACAGGTTACGTTCTCTATGTTTGTCCTAGCTAGAAAAAAATATGCTTTTAACATGGTAGACTACTACCTATCAAACTTCGAAGAAACACTAAGCGCTCCTTAGGCTTTTGATATCTTTAAACAAAAAAATCCCGTATGAAGATACATTTCTGCCTATCTTCATACGGGATTTCCCATCGTTTAATCTTCGTCTTTAACATCCATATCTTCTGGAATTGGTTCGTTCAATATTTCTTCCACTAATTGCTTATATTTCTCCATTTGTTCTAAATGTGTATTGAATTGTTCTTTATTTAATAAATATTGCTCTCCATCAAATAGTGCACGAATTTTCTTTTGCTGAATTAACTCTTCAATATACGACTTTGGTAAATTCAAATACTCCGCAGCTTCTTCTACTGTTATATACAACTCGTTCATTCCTTTATTATTTTTTCCTATATACTGTATCTTACTTTATTTTTGTAAACAAATAAAAAAGATTTTGTAAATGCAACCTAAAAAGCAGGTAGATGCATTCCATATATTGTATAATAGTATATAGTAAGAATTTTTTAAATATAGAATGGTATTACCCATTTACACAAAGGAGAGTTAACATATGGCTACTCGTCACATCATTACAATGTTAGAAAAAACATTACAAATTGAAACAGAAAACACAATTTCTCATTTAACTGCATCTTTATCTGATCGTATTCTTTCTCAAAGCGCAGCAATACAGGAAAACAATTGTTACCATACAATTGGAGAATGGTACAAAAATCATTTCTTATTCCAACAAGAGGATTTCCTTTGGGCTAAATACGTTTTCTATGACGCATATTGTGAGGAAATAAAAAAACAAGGTCATCTTACAAAACGTGTTCGCCAAATATTAGAATCATTAGCTCGAATGCATGGAAAACAGTACATTGCTTCTATATTAAATATGCCATTTCCTAACGAACGAGCTAAAGGAACAGCATAATGTAATATTGTTCTGCGTCAACAAAGCATAGATTCATTATTTTCTAGGAAGATTTACAAATAAAACGTTCATGTCACATGAACTGATGAAACCGGTGTCATTATAATGATTGAAAATATAGTAAACAGGAAAACCCCCATTTATCTCTCTCGTCATTTGAATAGAGAAGTAAATGGGGGTATACTTGTTCCTTTACTATTTCATCATCTGCTTAATCAATTCACGATTTCTCTTCTTAAATACTTCATTATGCGAAGAAACCATTCCATACTCACTTGCATCTGGCTGAATAAATTGTTTCGCTTTATTTACAGCATTTCCAGCATCTTGGAATGCTCCCGCAATTAAGTGTAATTTTCCTTCATGCTTTAAAATATCCCCAGCGGCATATAATCCGTCTACTGAAGACTCACTATTTGCATTCCCTGCAATATAAAAATTATCTATAATCGCAACATCTAACTCACTATTTTCTAATAATGTAATGTCACGTTCATATCCATGATTAATAATAACTTCATCAATAAGTAAATGAGAAACTTCACCTGTCTCATGATTCGTTAATTCTACATATTCAATCGCTTCATGACTATCACCAGCAATTAATTTTGTAATCGATGTATGAAAGAAACACTCAGCTGAGCTGTTCAGCAGTTGCTTCACTTGTGCTTCATGACCAGATAATTCTTCTTTTCTATATGTTACATATACTTTTTTCGCGATTGGTTCTAATTCATTTGCCCAATCAACGGCAGAATTTCCTCCGCCGGAAATAATGATCGTTTTATCTTTGAAACGCTTTAAAGATTTCACTGTATAATTTAAATTCGATACTTCAAATCGCTCAGCACCTTCAATTGATAACTTTTGTGGTTTCAATATACCACTTCCAGTTGCCACAATAACTGTTTTTGAAAAGTGTTCTTTTCCATCGTTTGCTTTTAACGTAAAAGTGCCATCTTTATTACGAATAATCGATTCTACTTTTGTATTTAATACAACTTCCGGCTTAAATGTTAGCCCTTGTTGTACAAGTTGTTCAATTAATTTATCACCTGTAACTGGTAATAGTCCACCTACATCCCAAATCATCTTCTCTGGATAAACATGTATTTTTCCACCTAGCTGCGGTTGAAATTCTATTATTTTCGTTTTCATTTCTCTGAGTCCACTATAAAAAGCTGAATAAAGCCCTGCAGGCCCTCCGCCTATCACAGTTACATCAAACAATTCTTCTCGATTCATTCGTGCTCACTCCTCAGCTACTAATCATTGATTATCATTCTCAATAAAATATAACCTGTTTCTGCAAAATTTACAATTAAAATTACTATTGACAATACAACTAGATAAAATTATATTATTTAATGAATCAATAGTGATAATCATTATCAATTTGTTAATAATTAGAAAATTCGAGATTACATCTTCTTTTATTAGTATGGTCAATACTATATTGTGACATCTCACATTCAAGATTTTTAATAAATATTTTGTATTACCACTACTCTTTCAAAAAGATTGCAGTTAAACAAATTATTGTATACACATATCATCTATTTAAAGGAGACAGACGATGAAAAAGTTATTTATTTCACTAACAGTTCTTTTCGTCCTTGTTATGAGTGCTTGTAGCAATGGCTCTACAGACAAAAAGAATGATGCAAAAGGTAGTAAATCAGAAACAATTACATACCAATCTGAAAATGGTAAAGTAGAAGTTCCTGCAAATCCAAAACGCGTTGTTGTTTTATCATCATTCGCTGGTAACGTAATGTCATTAGGTGTAAATCTTGTTGGGGTAGATTCATGGTCTAAACAAAACCCTCGTTTTGATAGCAAACTTAAAGATGTTGCTGAAGTATCAGATGAAAATGTTGAAAAAATCGCTGAACTAAATCCAGATTTAATCATCGGTTTATCAAATATTAAAAATGTTGATAAGTTAAAGAAAATCGCTCCTACTGTAACATACACTTACGGAAAAGTTGATTACTTAACACAGCATTTAGAAATTGGTAAGTTATTAAACAAAGAAAAAGAAGCAAAAACTTGGGTTGATGACTTCAAGAAACGTGCACAAGAAGCTGGTAAAGAAATTAAAGCAAAAATCGGTGAAGATGCTACAGTTTCTGTTGTAGAAAACTTCAACAAGCAGCTTTATGTATACGGCGAGAACTGGGGTCGCGGAACAGAAATTCTGTACCAAGAAATGAAATTAAAAATGCCTGAAAAGGTAAAAGAAAAAGCATTAAAAGAAGGTTACTACGCATTATCTACTGAGGTATTACCTGAGTTTGCTGGTGATTACTTAATCGTAAGTAAAAACAAAGATACTGATAACTCATTCCAAGAGACAGAATCATATAAAAACATCCCAGCAGTAAAAAATAATCGCGTATACGAAGCAAACATGATGGAATTCTATTTCAATGATCCACTTACATTAGATTTCCAACTGGACTTCTTCAAGAAGAGCTTTCTTGGTAAATAATACAAACATGAGGAATTCTTAATTTAAGAATTCCTCTTCCTTTATTCTATGAAAAGAAAAGATGTGAAACGAATGACAAAAGAACATGACAATACACGTTCTATAGCTTTTACATACAAATTAATTTTAAGCACAATTGCATTCTTTCTTATTTTTATGGTGGCAATGGTATTAGGTGCTGCAGATACTTCAATAAAAGACGTATGGTTAGCACTCACTTCCTCCGCTAAAGGGGATAAAATATCTATTATTCGCGAAATACGTTTGCCCCGTGAAGTTGCTGCTATTTTTGTAGGAGCTGGACTTGCTGTTTCTGGAGCAATTATGCAAGGATTAACAAGAAATCCACTTGCCGATCCTGGATTATTAGGGCTATCTGGTGGAGCAAATGCTGCACTTGCACTAACACTTGCTTTCAACCCTTCCATCAGCTATCTTTACTTAACATTAGCTTGCTTTATCGGTGCTGCCGTTGGCGCAATTATGGTATTTGGAATTGGTATGGCGAAAAAAGGTGGGCTCTCTCCTCTTCGAATTGTATTAGCTGGTGCTGCCGTTTCAGCATTTCTACTCGCAATTTCAGAAGGGGTCGGCATTTACTTCAAAATTTCACAAGATGTATCACTGTGGACTGCTGGAGGCGTAATCGGAACTACTTGGAGCCAATTGAAAGTTATTATTCCAGTCATTTCAATTAGTATCTTTATCGCTATCTTACTAGCCAAAAAATTGACAGTTCTTAGTTTCAGTGAAGAAGTGGCTATTGGACTAGGTCAAAAAATTATTGTTATTAAAACCATTCTATTTATCATTATTATCTTACTTGCAGGTGCATCTGTAGCACTTGTCGGAAATATGGCATTTATCGGTTTAATGGTACCTCACATGGTACGCCCAATTGTCGGTCCAGATTACCGATTTGTTATACCAATGTCAGCAATTGCTGGGGCTTCCTTTATGCTACTTGCAGATACAATCGGACGTACCATTAACGCTCCGTACGAAACACCAGTTGCTGCTATTGTCGCAATTGTAGGATTACCATTCTTCCTATTCATTGTACGTAAAGGAGGAAAAATGTTCTCATGATCCCATCTATTCTAAGAAAACAACGTCTTATTATACTCGCTTTACTTATCCTAACCATTACAACTATTGTAATTGGAATGGGGCTCGGTTCAGCATCTTTATCTTATGATCGACTACTCCCAACATTAATGGGACAAGGAACTTTTAAAGAGGAGTTCGTTTTATACTCATTAAGACTCCCTAGAATTGTCATTACATTATTAGCTGGTATGGCTCTCGCTTTATCAGGAGCTATTCTGCAAGGACTTACCCGAAATGATTTAGCTGAACCTGGTATTCTTGGAATCAACTCTGGGGCCGGTGTTGCTGTTGCTATTTTCTTCTTATACTTTCCAATAGATGTAGGTTCATTTCTTTACTTACTACCTGTCGTTGGATTTATCGGAGCATTTCTAACAGCTGTTCTAATTTACGTATTTTCATATAGTAAATCAACTGGACTTCAGCCGGTGCGATTAACATTAACCGGTATCGGTTTTGCATTTGCACTATCTGGAATGATGATTGTCCTTATTTCATCCGCAGATCGTATGAAAGTGGACTTTATCGCCAAATGGATTGCCGGTAACATTTGGGGAGATGACTGGATCTTTGTTTTAGCAATGCTCCCATGGTTAATCGTATTCATTCCGTTCGTTTTCTATAAGGCAAATCGATTAAACATTCTAGCATTAAACGAGCCAGTCGCAATCGGCGTTGGAATTGAAATTGAAAAAGAACGCAGATACTTATTAGTTGCAGCCGTTGCGCTTGCAGCTGCAGCTGTTTCCGTAACAGGAGGAATTAGCTTTATTGGACTAATGGCTCCTCACATCGCAAAATCTTTAGTAGGTCCAAGACATCAAATCTTCATGCCTATCGCCCTTTTAATCGGTGGATGGCTATTACTATTAGCAGATACAATCGGAAGAAACATCGTTGAGCCTAACGGTATCCCAGCAGGTATTGTTGTCGCTTTAATTGGTGCTCCTTACTTTATGTATTTGTTGCTTAAGAAGGCATAGAAAGACCCTCAAGAGTCAAATCTTGAGGGTCTTTCTTGTTTCATTCTATTGCTGCCCATACCCTTCAAACTTCTTCGCCAAATTCTCCATCTCATCTTCTGGCAATAACTTAGGCTCTCCGACGCTTTTCGTTTGATAATAAATTTGCGCACAAAACTCAATTTCTTCCGCAACAGTAAATGCCATTTTTATGTTATTTGCACCTGCAATTAAACCGTGATTCGCAAGTAAAACAGCACGACGATCAATCATCCCTTCGAAAGCTGCCTCTGCTAATTGCTTCGTACCAAATGTTTCATAAGGTGCACAGCGAACATTAGGGCCTGCGAAAGCAATTAAATACGATACTGCGGGCAATTCCCATCCTAATGATGCAATTGTCTTCGCATAAGGAGAATGTGTATGCACAAGCGCATTTATATCTTCACGCTTTCTATAATAAATAAGATGCATATCGAGTTCGCTTGATGGTTTTCTCTCTCCCTCTACTACATCACCATCTAAGTTTAATATAACTACATCTTCAGGCTTCGTTTCATAATAATCTAAACCACTTGGGCTAATGGCAACAAGACCTTGCTCGCGATTGAAAATACTAATATTACCGCCTGTCCCCTTTGTTAAACCGCTAGAAATCATTTTCTTTCCATACGCTACAATTTCTTCTCTCTCTTTTTGTAATAACATATACATCCCCCTAAGTATGAAGCTTATGATGACTGAATTTTTAACTCTATCTACTTATTGAAATAGCCTTTTTAAGTTCTCCGTAAACGGTGGTTTTACAATCCCTTTTTCCGTAATAATCGCTGTTACATTTTCATATGGCGTGACATCAAATGCTGGATTATATACTTTACTTTCTTTCGGAGCAGAATATTGTCCAAAGCGATTGATCACTTCAGAAGCATCTCTTTCCTCAATCGGAATTTCTTTTCCTGTCGGTGTTTTCAAATCAATTGTCGGTGTTGGTGCCGCTACATAAAACGGAATGTTGTAGTATTTCGCTAAAATAGATACACCCAATGTCCCAATTTTATTTGCTACATCACCGTTTGCTGCCACACGATCGCATCCAACGATTACCGCATCAATCTTCCCTTGTGACATGACCATAGCTGCCATATTATCCGTAATAACAGTGACGTCAATTCCCGCTCGCTGCAATTCTAATGCTGTTAACGTTGAACCTTGTAATCTAGGACGCGTTTCATCTGAATAGATTTTTAAGTCCCACCCTTTTTCTTTCGCTAAGTACATTGGAGCTGTTGCAGTACCATACTTAGTCGTCGCTAACGCACCAGCATTACAATGTGTTAACACTCCCATTCCATCATGGAATAACGTTAATGCATGTTCTCCAATTTGACGGTTAATTTCTTCATCTTCTCTATGAATCTCTTTTGCCTCTTCTAGTAATCTATCTTTCAACTGTGCGATTGATAAGTGAGCGTTTTCTAGCGCTATTACCTCCATTCTTTCAAGTGCCCAAAATAAGTTTACTGCTGTCGGTCTTGATGTTGCTAAGTATGCACATACCTTTTTTACTTCCTCTATCAATTCTTCTACCGTATTTTGAGTAACTTCCTTGGCTCCTAAATACACACCATAAGCTGCTGAAACACCAATCGCTGGCGCTCCTCTTACTTTCATTACTTGAATGGCATCCCACACACTTTCAGCTGTTTTAAAAGATTCATAGACAACTTCATTCGGTAATAATGTTTGATCTAATAAAACTAAAGCATCCTCTTTCCACTGGATTGGTATTAATTGCTCTTCCATCATCTTCTCCCCTTACTTCGCGTAGTGCATCGACTGTTCTTTTAACGTTCCTACAAAGCTTGTACCTGTTTTATATTGATTCGCTCGTAAAATAAATTTCTTTGCAACTTGAAGACAAATACGTTCCGCTCTAGCACGTGCTTCCTCATTCTCAATACAAGTAATGTCTTGTACTTTCGCTAGCCCAACAATACGACGAATTAACTCGAGACCCGTCATCGCAGCTGTATCCTCTAATACAGATTGTAAATAGATTTCGTTAAAGCCTTCTTCCTTCGCCATAATCTCTGTCACATGAATATCCCAAGCGTCTAAAAACTTCTTCTTAAATAAATCAATTACCTCTACCATTGTCGATTGTAACCAATCCATATACGTATCTTTCTCAGCTCCAGCTGACATCGTTGCATCTGCATTTACCCAAGCAAACATTAAATTCGCCATTACATTCCCGATGTCATATCCCATCGGCCCATAAAAGGCAAACTCAGGATCAATAACCTTTGTAGAATCATCTCTTACAAAAACAGAACCAGTATGCAAATCACCGTGAAGAAGCGCCTGTGCATTCGTCATAAAAGAAAATTTCAGCTTTGCTACTTCCATACGAAGCTCTTTATCACTATAAATACGCTCTCTAATCCATCCTTCATTTAACGGAAACAGCTCATTACGCTTATTATGATTTGTAAATGGCTCGGCGTATACGAGGTCTTCTGTAATCTCACATAATTCAGGATTTATATAATTCTTCACCAGTTCCTTCTTCTCTTTATGATTCATTACAACATCCGATGTTAATAAGAGTGTATTTACCAAAAAGGTCGTTAAATCATCTGCAAGCTTTGGAAACATTTGATGATTTATAAGTGCTGTACGTAATATTGTATGGTCCGATAAATCTTCCATTACACAACAATTCATCACACTATCAAAAAAATACACCTTTGGAACAAGCCCAGGTGCTAACTCTTCCTCTAACTGCAAAACATCTGATTCTATACGGATACGATTCGTCGACAACTTAAACTCATCTGAAATACGTGCTGTATCCCCAGCTTGCTTTACAATGACAGAAATGTTCTCCTTTTCATCCCAAACGCGAAACACATAATTTAAATTACCATCACCTATTTCTTTACACTTTAGCCCCTTTGCATGTTCAAACTTAGATAATTTCTCTTTCACATATACAATCACATCGTTAGCTTCCATTAAAAAGTACTTCGTGAACTTAGACATGGTTTCCCCTCCATACTAATTGTAAGCGTTTTCTAAAAGCTATAAAAAATAATAGGATTAAATCTTTCATCCTATAATATATGTTCTTCTTTTTGAAATGTATATCTAGGTTTTATTATATCTTGTTAGCACTTTGAGTCAATGTTTCTAATTATCATTACAATATACTTCTTAATTATATATTTGAGAGGACAAAAATTGTTCAAAAAGATTCTAATTCATTTTATTTTATTTATCACACAATTCTTTGTAAAATAGAAATAAGCAGTTCCTTTTCAAAAAGACAACTTCTAAGAAATATTTCCTTCCTATGATTTATACTTACAACATATCTCTAACATACACACTACACTTTCAAACACTCATTGAAAATTTATGACATAAAAATTACCTTTTAATTCTCTAACAATCTTAATTGAGAATAAATATTAATTAAATTGATATAAAGTTCGTTTATTCTCTTGACAAAATAACCACTTCTATATGATAATTAATATCGAATTAGAATTATTATAGTTAATTAAAAAATATATTTTATGAGCACACTATTTTTTGATGCTCAAAACCAACATTTAGGAGGAATTTTAATATGTTATTAATCGGCACAGAAGTAAAACCGTTTAAAGCTAATGCTTACCATAATGGAGAATTTATCCAAGTTACTGACGAAAGTTTAAAAGGAAAATGGAGTGTAGTTTGTTTCTACCCAGCTGATTTCACATTCGTTTGCCCAACTGAACTTGAAGACTTACAAAACCAATATGCAACTCTTAAAGAGTTAGGCGTTGAAGTATACTCTGTATCTACAGACACTCACTTCACTCACAAAGCATGGCATGATAGCTCAGAAACTATCGGTAAAATCGAGTACATCATGATTGGTGACCCAACTCGCACAATTACTACAAACTTCAACGTTTTAATGGAAGAAGAAGGTCTTGCTGCTCGTGGTACATTCATCATCGATCCAGACGGCGTTATCCAATCTATGGAAATCAATGCTGACGGTATCGGCCGTGACGCAAGCATTCTTGTTAACAAAATTAAAGCAGCTCAATACGTACGTAACAACCCAGGTGAAGTTTGCCCAGCTAAATGGCAAGAGGGTTCTGCAACACTTAAACCAAGCCTTGACCTTGTAGGCAAAATCTAAGGAGTTCGATCAAAATGATACTAGATGCAGATATAAAAACACAACTATCCCAATATCTTCAATTAATGGAGAACGATATTTTACTTAAAGTAAGCGCAGGAGACGATGACGTATCTAAAGATATGTTAGCTCTAGTAGACGAATTAGCTACTATGTCATCTAAGATTACAGTAGAAAAAGTTGAATTAGAGAGAACACCAAGCTTTAGCGTAAACCGCCCTGATGAAGACACTGGTGTCGTATTCGCTGGTATTCCATTAGGACACGAATTTACTTCATTAGTGTTAGCTTTACTACAAGTAAGTGGACGCGCTCCAAAAGTTGAACAAAAATTAATCGATCAAATTAAAAACATTCAAGGCGAATATCATTTTGAATCTTATATCAGCCTAAGTTGTCATAACTGTCCTGATGTTGTACAAGCTCTTAACGTAATGAGCGTTCTTAACTCTGGTATTACACATACTATGATTGATGGCGCTGCATTCAAAGAGGAAGTAGAAAGCAAAGACATCATGGCAGTACCAACAGTTTTCCTAAACGGCGAATCTTTCGGAAGCGGTCGTATGACACTTGAAGAAATTTTAGCTAAAATGGGTAACGGTCCAGATGCATCAGAGCTTTCTGATAAAGATCCATACGATGTTCTTGTTGTTGGTGGCGGCCCTGCTGGTGCAAGTGCAGCAATTTATGCAGCACGTAAAGGCATCCGCACTGGTATCGTTGCTGAACGCTTCGGTGGTCAAGTAATGGATACTATGGGTATTGAGAACTTCATCAGCGTAAAGCGCACTGAAGGTCCTAAGCTAGTAGCAAGTCTTGAAGAGCACGTAAAAGAGTACGACATCGATGTAATGAATCTACAACGTGCGAAACGTTTAGAGAAAAAAGAACTTATTGAAGTGGAACTTGAAAACGGCGCTATTCTGAAAAGTAAGAGCGTAATCGTTTCAACAGGTGCTCGCTGGCGTAATGTTGGCGTACCAGGTGAAGCTGAGTTCAAAAATAAAGGTGTAGCATACTGCCCACACTGTGACGGTCCATTATTCACTGGAAAAGACGTAGCAGTTATCGGCGGTGGTAACTCTGGTATTGAAGCAGCTATCGACTTAGCAGGTATTGTTAATCACGTAACTGTTCTTGAATTCATGCCAGAATTAAAAGCTGATGCTGTATTACAAGAGCGTCTTAACAGCTTACCAAACGTAACTGTTCTGAAAAACGTTCAAACGAAAGAAATTACTGGTACTGATAAAGTAAACGGTATTTCTTACATCGATCGTGAAACTGAAGAAGTTCATCACGTTGAATTACAAGGTGTATTCGTACAAATCGGTCTTGTTCCAAACACAGACTGGTTAGGCGAAACAGTTGAACGCGTTCGCGGTGAAATCGTAACAGACAAGCACGGCGCTACAAACGTACCAGGGGTGTTTGCTGCAGGTGACTGTACAAATAATCCGTACAAACAAATCATCATCTCTATGGGTTCAGGTGCAAACGCAGCTTTAGGTGCATTTGATTACTTAATCCGTAACTAATATAGACGTGAGTAAAAGACGCATTACCAATTAGGTAATGCGTCTTTTTTTATTACAATGTATTTACATAGTCGTCAAAATCCTTCCAACATAGTATTGTATACGGCGACCCTATATCCAATACTACTTTTACATCCTCTGCCACTACTTTGATTCTTTTTAATGTGCTGTCTCTTTTTCCGGCCGGATAAATAGCCATTTTTACAACTTCCTGTTTTCCACCCTCATAAATCTTTATTTTCAATTCTAATTGGTCTATTTCTTCTTTTGAAAGAATCTCTTTTCCTTCCCAATCACACATTTCGAACAGAGGATATCGATCTCCATGCCATTCCTCAACAATCTCAATGACTTTAAGGATAATATAATTCCCCGATACTAATTCATAACTAACAGCATCACCTGCTTTTAAAGAAGTATTAGCTATAAATCTCTTCGGTACTTTTTTCGCTTCTGGCTGCGGAGAATTTAACTGCTCTCTTAATTTATTTAAAACTACTTCACGTTTCTTCTGTAATTTAGGTTCTTCTTCCCAGCGAGCTAAATCTGCACCACTCTCTATTATTTGCAATGCCTCCTGCTTAACATTCTCTTGAAGTCTCCCTAACCTCCATTGTATGGAAGCAAATATTAACCAAAAAACAATAGTTTCTTCATCATCTAATTCATTCTTGTATTCCTCAATTACAATCCGACTTGCTTCCTCATTTGAGTATTCATTTGCTAACAAATCCTTATACAGTAACTTAATATCCTCAGCAATATCGTCTGATAATATTGCTACTCCCCAAGCACCCATACATTAACGCTCCAATCTATACACTAAAAACCTCTCATTTCCATTCTTCTCATAAGCCCCTGGCAATCTAACTTCCCTCTTCAGCTCAAACGCAGTCTGATTTTCTAAGAAGAAAATATAGTCCTCAGAAGGATAAAATAAAATAATATCCACTTCTCTCCCCTTTTCTTCTACCGAA
Source organism: Bacillus sp. SSR7 (assembly GCF_055902415.1). Classification (NCBI taxonomy): domain Bacteria; kingdom Bacillati; phylum Bacillota; class Bacilli; order Caryophanales; family Bacillaceae; genus Bacillus; species Bacillus sp. SSR7. Next base: position 146,249 of record NZ_JBVVXV010000008.1, read on the forward strand.
AGTAAAATGTTATTTACTACGTTCATAAATACTTGTACAGAAAATGGGTTGAAGAAATAAAATCGGTTATCACGTGGATCAATCTCATATTCCTGCGCTAAACAGCATTCAAACCCAATTTTACCTTTACTGTTTCTTACCTTGCGTGCATAACGATCAAGATTATCCAACGCTTCTTTATAAAACTCTTCATTCATTTCAATTCCAATCGCTGAAGCACCACACTTATGGTGCATATAAAAGTTCAATCGTCCTTTTCCACATCCAAAGTCTACAATCTGGTCGCTACTTCTTATTTCATATTGATTCAATAACTCATCTAATCCGTTATACGGCGTCGGTTCATAACGATGATAATGCATAGACTTGTTAAATCCTTTTTGCTCACCGACTGTTTTTATATTTAAAACTGCATCATAATATTGTTCGTTCATTCGACTTCTCCTATTAAGAAATGGTACTTATTATTATACACCATGTACTGGAGACTCATTTTTCATCAAGTCAATAGGTACGTGAAATTATATGAACGATTTTATCAATATATCGACGTTTCGACAAAGGATATCGACCTAACGACAAATTTCTACAAAAAAACAGGAGCTCCCTAGCCCCTGTCTTCTAACACTTTCAATACAGTTTGTTTTAATATTTCTACCCCATCCATAATACAACTATGATCGAACTTCATATACGGATGGTGTAATCCAGGTTGTAGGTCTGCTCCTAATCCAAGCATGACAGCTTTTAAATGTGGTCTCTTCACTGTGTAGTAATGGAAATCATCGCTTCCTGTCGTATAAAGTGGCCCCGTACATTTCTCTTCCCCATACACTTCAAGAATACCTTTACGCATAAATCGCTCAGCTTCTTCTGAAACTTCAGCTCCTGGCGCGAGATCAATCCACTCATATGAAGTTTTCGATCCCATCGATGCAGCTGATTCTATGACATGCTCTATTTTTTTCTTCAATTCTTCTAATAATGTATTACTCTCCGCTCTGACATCTAAGCTAAAATGCCCGTTACCCGGAATAATATTTAAATTATCACCACCAGCTTGGCACCTCGTCATCTTTACTGAATAGGAACTTTGCGGTGGTAGCCATATGTTTTTCAAACCGATATTAATCATGGAAATAACATCAATTGCATTTATCCCTTGATGTGGGCGTGCTCCATGTGCATCTTCTCCGTGAATCGTACCTTCTAAAAAACCTGCTGCTCCGTGACGAATTGATGGGGCAGCCTGTTTCAAAGATAGTTCTTCAATCGGGCGTAAATGAACACCGAATAGGAAATCCGCATCATCCACAGCACCTTTCTCTACCATTTTTAAAGCGCCATTCCCTTTCTCTTCTGCTGGCTGAAAAATAAATCTAACTGTACCACTTTTCCATCTCATATTCTTTAATTGTAAAATAAGTCCCATTACAATCGTCATATGAGCATCGTGACCACACGAATGATTCGCTTTAAATTCTCCATTCACTTCTTGCCAAAGTGCATCCATATCAGCGCGAATCGCAATAACAGGGTTTCCGCTTCCAATTTCAGCAATCACGCCTGGACAATCATTAAATATTTTATATGAAATTCCTTCTTCTTTTAAAAAGTTAGTAATATACGCTGTCGTTTCATACTCTTTCCAACTCACTTCAGGATTTTCATGTAAATGCTGAAAAATTTCAGTTAAACGCTCTTGTAGTTCTAATGTTTTCAAAGCTACATTCTCCTTCCCAAATTCCAAAACCATTTAGGTTAATTATACTTATGAAAAACAGATGTTTTTATGAACATATTGAATTTTAAGAAAAAAGTCAATTGTTTATTTTTAAACACTAAAAAAGCTTACTCTACATCTATATTACAAACTAAACAAACAACTAGAATATTACTTATTTTCTGTCTTTTGCGTTGACGCTTACATATATTTTTAGTTATCATAACCTAATAAACGTCTATTTTACGACAATTCTAAAAATACAAACAAACATAACAAGGAGGACATTTATGAAAAAAGAAATACCTTTTGGTGTAGCCATGATCCCTATCATCATTACAGTTGCAGTTATGATGGTTACAATTGTTGTATTAAAACAAAGCCCTCACGTCCCACTTATTATCGGTACAACCGTTGCTTCTATCGTCGCTTGGCGTTACGGTTACAAATGGAACGACATTGAAGAAGCAATGTATAAAGGAATTCGCCTCGCATTACCCGCTATCGTTATCATTATCCTAGTAGGTTTAACGATCGGCGCTTGGATTGGTGGTGGAATCGTCGCAACAATGATTTATTACGGTTTAAATCTATTAACTCCATCACTATTTTTAGTTTCAATTACAATTATTTGTTCTATTGTTGCATTAGCTATTGGTAGCTCTTGGTCTACAATGGGCACAATTGGTGTTGCAGGAATGGGCATTGGCCTTAGTATGGGAATCCCAGCTCCAATGGTTGCCGGTGCTATCATTTCCGGTTCTTATTTCGGCGATAAAATGTCACCGCTTTCAGACACAACAAACTTAGCCGCAGGATTAACAAATACAGATTTATTCACACATATTCGTCATATGTTATTTACTACAATTCCAGGTTTAATTATTACTCTTATCGTTTATGCGTTCTTAGGAAAAAGCTTCGGCGCTAACAATATTGATGCCAAAAGTATCGAGCAAACGTTACAAGTATTGCAGCAAAACTTTGTTATCTCGCCTTTCCTACTAATCATACCTGTAGTCGTTATGGTATTGGTCGCTAAAAAAGTTCCTGCTATACCAGCTATTCTCGTAGGTATTATTTTAGGATTTTTATCACAAGTCTTTATTCAAGGTGGTTCTGTCTCATCAGCTGTTGCTGCACTCCAAAGTGGATTCGTCATAGACACTGGCAACAAGCTAGTAGACGAGCTATTTAATCGTGGTGGTTTAAGCTCTATGATGAATACCGTCTCTATGACCATTGTCGCTATGACTTTCGGAGGAGTATTAGAACATACAGGTATTCTTCGCTCCATTGTAAATCAAATTTTAAAATTAGCGACATCAGCAAAAGGACTTATCGCTTCAACTATCGCATCTTGCTTTGCAACAAACCTTACTTGCTCTGAACAATATATTTCGATTGTTGTTCCTTCAAGAATGTACGCGAATGCATACACAGAAAAAGGACTACATTCTAAAAATTTATCCAGAGCATTAGAAGATGGCGGAACATTAACTTCTGTTTTTGTACCTTGGAATACATGCGGTGTATTTATACTCGCAACAATCGGCGTAGGTGCTTTCGAATATGCTCCTTATGCTATATTGAATTTCATCGTACCTATTATCTCGATTATTTACGGTATAACTGGTCTCACAATTACGAAACTATCTGACATTGAAAAAGCAGAACTACTAAAAAAACAAAAAGCTCAATTAGAAGCTTAAAGATAACGGTAAATTCAGTTCGTATATTGCGCGAGGACGTCCTTGTTGATAAGGCATTTCCTCGCCGCAAATATGAACATACCCATAATCAACTAGTTTCTTTAATAACCTTTCAGTTGATCGCCGAGTCACTTGTAAGTATTCAGAAAGATCTGCTGCTGTAAACTTCAATGACGGATGTGATTGACTAAATTGAATAATTTTTGATAAGTTTGCTGGGCTAAGTTTCGTTTCCTTCGCTATTTTCATTAGTTCCGGGTTATCGTTCTTCAAACCTTGTACTCTCTGTTCTTTCGGGAACGGACCAAATAGTTCTTTATCACTTGTTAGTATATAAAAACAGTGATCTATTGGATTATTCTTCGCGAAACCTTGGGCGATTTTAGCATTTTGCTCCGCTTCTTTCACAGTTTTTCCATAACCAAATCCAATAGCTATCGTTCCCTCTATACTCGCAAATAAATTATTTATCATATTTGTTTTTATAATGGATTCAATATCACCACGAGTTGTATACAAAATGAACGTCATTTCATCAATTGTTTTAAATGAACCACGTAGTTCTTTTGAAATGACATCTAATTGCTCAAGCAAAACATCTCGTAATTCTAAAGAAGAAATAATACAAGCACCAACAGTAGCTGAATGGCTTCTTGCTAACTCAGCTTTTATTTTTGCATCTTTTAACCCAAGTATAATAGATTGCTTCAGGTCTATCATACGCTCTGAAGGAATACCTATTTTTTGAAGTTCATCATAGACAGCGTGAATACTTGTTAAAGCTAAATGAGCTTCTCCAGATTGATATTTAGCTACATGAAAATCAATAACCTTATTTATTTCATCTTTACTCCACAGCATATTTTTATAATCAAACACTTGTGGCTTTTCTTTTATGCCGATATCATGGAACACATTTGTAATGAAGGAACGGTCTACTAAATCAATTGAGATTTGATGTGGTTGAATACCTTGGTGATACATGACAGAAAGAATGGAAGATGCGATGGTTGTCTCGTCTTGCTGTAAGTACGTACTCGGAATTCGTAATTGTTCTCTTATTTCTTTTGCCATATAATAAGGTAAAGCACCTGAGAAAAAGATGAAATCACAAGGCTTTAAACGCTTTAATAGTTCAGAAGATTCTGCCGGATGAAGATAAATATATGGATCAATCTCTATTTCTTCTAGTTTATGAGCAACAGGTAAAAGTGTCTCCATAAACTCTTTTGAACCGACAACTGCAATTTTTATCATCATTTCTCTAACTCCTTATCATTAATTAACGACTATTTAACGTCAACTATATCAAATGTACAAAACTATTGTAAACAGGAAGGGGTCTCTACCTAATGAAAATTACAGCTATTCATCTTTATGCAATTCGTTTACCGCTTCGCAATCCGTTTGTTATTAGTTATGGCTCTTATTCCGATATGCCTTCTATTATCGTCAAAATGGAAACAGATGAAGGCATTATCGGTTACGGTGAAGGCGTTGCTGATGATCACGTTACAGGCGAATCATGGGAAAGTACTTTCCATACTTTAAAATATACACTTGCTCCTGCTCTTATCGGGCAAAATCCAATGAATATCGAGAAAATGCACGATATGATGGACAATACAATTTACGGTGTTCCTACTGCAAAAGCTGCAATAGATATTGCTTGTTTTGATATAATGGGCAAAAAACTAAATCAACCTATATATCAATTAATTGGCGGGCGCTACCATGAAGAATTTCCTGTCACTCACGTCTTAAGTATCGCAGATCCAGAAGAAATGGCTGAAGAAGCTTTCTCTATGATTCAGAAAGGTTACCAATCTTTCAAAATGAAAGTCGGTACAAATGTAAAAGAAGATGTAAAAAGAATTGAAGCGGTACGTGAACGTGTAGGAAATGATATTGCGATTCGCGTTGATGTAAACCAAGGCTGGAAAAATAGCGCGAACACATTAACAGCACTACGTTCATTAGGACATTTAAACATTGACTGGATTGAACAACCTGTTATCGCGGACGATATTGATGCCATGGCTCATATACGTTCTAAAACAGACCTCCCGCTTATGATTGATGAAGGACTAAAAAGTTCTCGTGAAATGCGCCAAATTATTAAATTAGAAGCTGCTGATAAAGTGAATATAAAACTAATGAAATGCGGCGGCATATATCCAGCTGTAAAGCTCGCTCATCAAGCTGAAATGGCCGGCATTGAATGCCAAGTGGGGTCAATGGTCGAATCATCTGTTGCCTCTTCCGCAGGATTCCATGTCGCTTTCTCAAAAAAAATCATTACGAGCGTCGAGTTAACAGGACCATTAAAATTCACAAAAGACATCGGAAACTTACATTACGATGTGCCATTCATTCGCTTAAACGAAAAGCCCGGACTCGGCATTGAAATAAACGAAGATACACTACAAGAACTAACTGTATTTCAAGACGTTTTACGCTAAAGGAGGACTAACGCATGACAGTTCTATACAAAGGATCATTAAAACAAAATAACGATCCATTTCATGTTACATTACTATCCAAAGAGCACATCGAACAAATTTTATTACTACAGAACGTTGTAGTTGAAGCACTAGAAGATAAAAGCCGTTTACAACCACTTTCACAAGAAGAATTTCAATACATTCTAGAAGGAAATGGCATGATGATCGGTGCTTTTATCGAAAACGAACTCATCGCATTTCGTGCCCTACTCGTCCCTCCTATCGACGATGAACATTTAGGACTTGATATCGGCTTACCAGAAAGTGAACTGCACCGCGTCATCTATCAAGAAATCTCAAACGTTCATCCGAACTGCCGAGGAAATGGGGTGCAAAAAATATTAGCAAAAGTCATTATGGAAGAATTGCAAAAAGAAGATAGCAAATATGATTATGTATGCTGCACCGTTGCTCCTTTTAACATTCCGAGTTTGAAAGATAAATTTGCGCAAGGGATGGAGATTGCTGTGCTGAAGGAAAAGTATGGTGGGAGTCTGCGGTATGTTTTTGTGAAGGAATTGCGCAGTGATAAAGAAAGAGATTGGACAGATGTTAAGCATATTCTGATGAGTGATGCTGGGAAACAACAGGCATTGCTTTCGGAGGGGTATCGTGGGTATGAGATGGAAAAAACAGAAGATACTTTTATTGTAAAGTTCGGAAGATAATTCATATGCAAAAAGAACCCTAATGTATTAGGGTTCTACTTGATTTTATTCCAAATTAATAATTAAACCGTCATCTTCCAACTAGATAATGCTAACCAGTTCTCCATTTCCTTATAATCAGGCATGATTTTCCCGACAAGACGCCAAAAAGAGCGATCATGATTTAAATGAACCATATGACACATTTCATGAATGACTACATAATCAATTACCCGCTGTGGTGCCATTGCTAGCTTCCAGTTGAATGTTAGTTGTAAATTCGAATCGCAAGTACCCCAAGTACGACTACTATCTGTAATACGAATAGAACGTGGTTTTGTTTTGAAATTACTTTGATGCGCTTTAATGCTCTTCTCTACTAAAGTTTTACACTGCTTATAATAAAATCGTTTTAAAGCTTGTTGTATTTTCTCATCCTTAAGCTCTTTCACATAAATATGTAACTTATCCTCTTCAAAAATTGCATTGTCTTGCTCAATGCTTGCATCTTGGGAAATCTGTATCGGATACGTATTCCCTAAATACAAAAAGCCTTCTCCTTGATCGTAATCCTTTTCCTGTGGTCCACGCGCTCGCTCCGCCATTTCCTTACGAGTTGTCTGAATCCAATCCCACTTTTCCTCTAGCAACTGGACTAGGTATTCAACAGGTGTCCCTTTCGGAGCCTGTACTTCCACATTTCCGTACGAATCTACAAAAAGACGCACTGACTTTTTCTTCTTATAAGTTATATGAAAGTTAATTGTCTCACCTAAATATGTATGTACCATTTCATCACCTAACGTATTATTTTACAAATAAAAAAGAGTAGGATACAAACGTCCTACTCTACCTATTATATCATTTACTGCTTTAACGAACTCATTATCCTCTATACTTTACAGCTAATCCTTTAATGAAGTTCCTTGCGTATCTATCGCCGCACTCTTTGTAATTTTTATGGCCTTTTTTTCTTAACAGAGCGCCTAACTCTCCTTTTGTTACCGTAACGCCCACGCTATCTAATATATCAAGTACATCCTCACTCGTTAAAGATAGTGCAATTTTCATTTTCTTTAAAAGAAGATTATTGGCACTCTCTTTGCTTTGTACAGGTGCAGGCTGCCCTGGTTTCGGATCTTGTTTTCCTCTTTTTAAAGTAATAAATCCATTTAAAAATGCCTCTAACATCATCATATCGCATGTTAATACGTACTCATCTTCAGCTACCTCATCATTTTCAGCTTCATGCTGAGGAGCTCTCTTTATTTTGGTAAGCATATCAACTACGTCTTCTTTCGTTACTTCCATCCCGCCAAGTTTAAAGATTTCTACCATATCTATGTCTTTTATATCTAAAGCGTATCGTACTCTTTTTAATATATCGTTGTTGCTCATTGCCATTGGGTTTCCTCCTGAAATGTTGATTATAGTAATGCTTTTAGCATGTATAAATGAATGTCGTCAAGTTACTACTTTAACATTTTAGAGGGAGGTTTTGTAGTCTTAGGTGGATTAATGCTTGTGGGATTAAATCTACGAAGAGATTTGAATACTTTTTGAGTCACCCTTACCTATATTATTTTTTTATAACAATACACAGGTATTAATTAGTATAATAGAATAACAGCGTTTTAAGGGCTTTCAGTTAAGTGGAGAATATCCAGTCTATATTTTTAGCGGAAGGGCAAGAATTTTTTCAACTCTTTCTATGTTATTGATAAAAAAACATACTTTACTTTTATGATTGGAGTTTTTGGTAAATGTTAGAAAAAGGTGTAGACCGAGTGAACAAAGTAGAATTAATGGACAAACATCTTGATTCTCACCAAGGAAAAATAACCAGTACCGATATTTGTAACATTGTAATGTCCATTTTCAAATTTGATTTAACAACTAAGCCTGTCCTATCAAAAGAATGGATAATGGCAAGAGCAGGTTCCTCAACTAAGAATATTGCTATAATGGCCATAGATTCTACTCTCACCCATTACGGAAGAAAGGCCACAGGAATAGAAATCCGCCAACTTATCAATCAAATTTTTGGTATTAACCTAGATGCAATATCCTCTTTAGAAGGGGCAAGAATTTCTTTATTTTCTAAAGATCAGTGGGTTATTAGGGATGAACAAGACTTATTTGTTGTTCATACTGGATTAGGGGATATCGATGTAAAGGTTTTTCCTACTGACTATTTCACTGAACAAACTGGATTAGAAGAATTGCCGAAGGACCTAAAGCAATCATTAACAAACTTTGGATTCTCTTGCGATGAAAGGGCGGGATGTTACAATTACTCAAATCCATCTGGAGAAGCAATTCCAGACGAATTTAAAGGGCAGATCATCGGAACAATTCTTAAGGTAATTCACGATTCATATCAATCTTTATAAAAAAATCATATAGGAAATCCCTATATGATTTTTTTATTAGTGAATAAAACAACCTTATTTTCCAAAAGACGATAAAAATTTAACTCTATCTCCCATAGGAGGAGTATTATTATCAACTAAGGCAACCTCTAGAATTGCTGGCCCATTTGAATTCATTAAGCCGTTTATAACATCTTGATTGATATCTTCTAATTCATTGACTCTATAACTTGGTATATTCATAGCTGCGGCCATTGCACTAATATTGATTGATTCCTGTTCAAAGGATGGATGAGTTCTACGGAATTGTAATGAATGACCGTGATATACCATTCCTAAACGGGCATTATTCATCACAACAAATAAAATAGGTAAATTATATTCCTTCGCCGTCAATATTTCCAATCCGTGCATGAAAAAGCAGCCATCACCCGTAATACATACAACCGGACGCTCTGGTTCAGCCAGTTTTGAGCCAATCGCAGACCCAATCCCGCTTCCCATTGCACCAAAATGTACATTAATATTATAGGTGTCAATATCTACTACCTTCATGTGGTTGATAACATACGCCATAAATTCACCAATATCAATCGTATACCTAGTATTTGACGGTAAACATTTTTGAAGATTCAGAAGAACATTTTTCGTATTATATTCCTCCGTATTTTCTTCCTCTTTCTTCTTTTCAACGGTAAGCGCAGTACTTTCCTTTTGTAACCCTAAAGCTTTTAATTCTTCTATTAACAATAATAAACTTAAATTTATATCGCCTCGTACTGGAATATCCACTTTGTACTTCCGATTAAAGACAGATTGGTCAAAATCCATTTGAACAGAGAAACGATCTTTTATCAAATTTCCATTATAATTATTTGTCGCCGTTTCGCCTAAGCTGGAGCCCACAATCAATAATGCTTTTCCATCCCCTTCATTAATCAATGCGGAAGCAGCCTCATGACCAGCAAATCCAAACACTCCGACTAAAAGCGGATGGTCCTCAGGGATATATCCCTTTGCTTGTGGAGTTGTTATAATCGGCCAATTCAGTAGTTCTGCTAGCTCTATTAATGACTCAACAGAGTTTCTTATTCCCTGTCCTGCAAAGATATAACCCTTATCCCTTTTTACCAATTCTCTAGCTGTTTCTTTTATTGTGCCTAGATCAGGAACAATAGGAAGTCTTTTAGGAAGTGGCGGTATTTCAACACTTTCTATATTTTCATGTTGAATATCAATCGGTATCGCAACATGTACAGGTCCTGGTACTCCGGATATAGCAATTTCAATTGCCATTGCGACTTCTTTAAGTACGTCCTTTACATCATTAACTGTAACGCTATATTTTGTAACAGGTCTGAAGACTGGTTCTACATCTAATTCTTGTGATGCATTTAAGCCTACCGTATTCATAGGTACAGCACCTGTAATGAATAAAACAGGTAAATGCTCTCGCATAGCATTAGCAGCACCTGTTACAAGATTTGTAGCACCTGGTCCGCTACAACCAATACACACACTTAGCTGATTTGTATATTTAGCATAAGCGGCAGCCATGTAGGATGCTGCTCCTTCATGCTTTGCTACGATTGGTGTTAAGTCAGGCATATCGTATAGCTCATCAAAAAATGCATTTACAGAACCGGCTGGGATACCAAATATATGTTTAACTTCATTAGCTATTAAATATTCTAATACATTTCGGGCTGCTCTCATTTGTATTCTCCATTCATTTTTAATTTATTTCTCTATTAAAAAAAGTTTTTCGATGTCTTCAGCTATCGTAGGACGGCTGAAAAAATACCCTTGCATTAAATAACAATTTCGTGCAGATAAAAATTCGACCTGTTCCTTTGTCTCAACACCTTCAGCAATAACATCAAGGTTCAAATTCTTAGCCAGCGTAATAATAGTATTCGTAATAGCTGCATCATCTTTTGTCATGTCCTGTACAAAGGATTTATCAATTTTTAACGTTGAAATAGGCAATTTTTTTAAATAACCTAAAGATGAATAACCAGTCCCGAAATCATCAATAGCGAGGTTGATTCCTAGACCTTTTAATTTCTTCATTGTTTTTAAAGTTGATTCCGTATTTTTAACAATTAAATTTTCAGTGAGTTCTAGTTGTATATACCTCGGGGATAGATTTACTTCCTCTAAAACATTTTTGACCATGGCAAATAAATCACTTTGTTCAAATTGACGTGCAGATAAATTCACAGACATACTAATTAATGGGAAACCTTGATCGTGCCATTTCTTTAATTGCCTGCAGGCTTCTTTTAGAACCCATTCACCGATCGGGACTATTAATCCAGTTTCTTCAGCTATTGGGATAAATTTATCAGGCGGTATCATCCCATGTTCTCGATGGTTCCACCTAATTAAAGCCTCTACCCCCTCAATCTTATTCGTCTTACCATTTATTTGCGGTTGGTAATAAATCACAAGTTCTTCCTGCTCCAATGCCTTATACAAATCATTTTCTAGCTTGATGCTTTCAAAAGTTCTAGTATCCATTCCTTCACTGAAGAAATGATAGCTACTTCCTGATATTTCTTTCGATTTGTACATAGCCGTGTCTGCATTTTTAACTAAGATCTCAGTCGTATCACCGTTATCAGGAAATATACTAATACCAATACTCGTTTTCATATAGATTTCATTATCTACTAACTGAAATGGTCTTGAAAAAGAATCAATGACACAATTTACTACCTTTAACACTTCTTTTTCACTTTTGATATTCGGTAAATAGATAGTAAATTCATCCCCGCCCTGTCTCGAGACCGTAGCACTTTTAGGAACACAAGCACTTAAACGATTTGCAACTTCTCGCAACAGCAGATCACCGAAGCTATGCCCGAGCGTATCATTCACAAATTTAAACCTGTCTAAATCCAAATACAGAACTGCTAATTTTTCAGCATGTAATTGAGCATATGTCAGCCCTTGAGTTAGCCTGTCCTTTAGTAGAACTCTATTAGGTAAATCTGTTAAACTATCAAAATAAGCATGATATTTTATTTCTTCCTCCATTTGTTTCCTTTGGGTTATATCCTTAAAGGTAACGACTTCTCCGACAATTTCATTCCCTTCTTTTATAGAGGAAATGACATACTCCACCGGAAAACAGGATTGATCTTTTCTAAAAAACTGCTCAGTTTTATCGTAAAGATTCCAATTCCCATCGCAACCTGAGGCCACCTGCTTTTTCTTTCCTGCTTCAATTCCGTTAAAAACCATACTGGACGGTTTTCCTATTAATTCATTTTTTATATCATAACCTAACATGGAGGCACCAGCTGGGTTACAAAAGGTAATATTCCCATCAAGGTCTAAACCGAAAATTCCTTCTCCAGCAGAATTGAGAATCAATTCCTTCTCACGGCTAAGCTGCTGTAATTCAGTTATTACTCGTTCCAGTTCCTTATTTTTAACCGTAATTTCTGAGGTCCTCTCTTCGATAATAATCTCCTGTTTTTCCATATATAAAAGGTTTGATAGCGTGGAAGCAGTTGCATCAACAATAGATTGTGAAAGCTGTATTTGCGCTTCACAATAATTGAAATTACTATCTCCTAGGTTGACCACAGATATTTGCCCTAATACCTCTCCCATTGAAACCAATGGCAACATAAAGAGTCCCCTCATACCAAAATTACGGCAAACATCATGATTTGGGCGCGGATCTGCATAAACATCCGGAATCCAGATTGGCTTTTTTGTTTCAATGACCTCTTGCGTGACTCTATCATTACTTTTATCAAATTTTATCTTATCATGTGTCTTAATCCAATCTTCTTCTTTCCATTCTGAATCCTTACTTAACTTCACCGGTCTAATTATCTTCTTAGCTAAAGGATCCAGTAAATGAATCCCGATATTATAATTGTCTAAAACTTTTCCTAAATAGGAAAAACAAGTATCAAGACTTTCCTGCATAGAAGAACACATAGATAAATCCCGTGTCACATCTAGCAAGAGCTGTTTTTCAGCAATAAGGTTTACCTTATGAGTTAAATTATTCGCATTTTGAATAGCAACGGCCGCCATATTCACATATGCTTCAACAGTTTGAATTTCTGACTCTGTTAAATTCATTGGAATTCCATAATCAAATAAAAAAACTAAACCAAATAATTCTTCTTCAAAAGAGATAGGAAGGACGAATAAAGATTTAATTCGAAACCCTTCCACTGCTCTCGGATCTGGCCGGCTATCCTTTGATGTATCAGGTATATAGATGGCTTTTTTTGTTTCAATTACTTCTTTCGCCAGCAGGTCAATGTCTGTATCAATGACATGCATATCCAACGTCCATCCATTAATAACTTCCGGTTTTCCTACATACCCTCTAAAAGTCCCATCTTCCTGCGGCAAATAAATACCCACAGAATCGCATTGAACGATTTCTTCAGAAATTGCTATTGTGACTTGCTCTAAAACTTCACGCAAATCCAGCTTTGTATTAATCATTTTAGTTATATTCGCAAGTCGAGAATACCTCGTTTGTTCCTTCAACATAAAAACGAACTCCATTTCATTGAAATTATCCATTTATATTCAAATTTTAATCCTTATTTAAAACCAATAAATACTATCATTTTACTATGTATTTATTACTAATTCGACAAAATATTTCATATTTCTCACTATTATAATGGTTTTTATAGATTTAATATAGGAATTATTTGCATAATCATTTAATATTTTTATTACTAAATTGCAAGATAAATACGTTGTTATTACTAAAGGTCATAAAAGATTTTTCAGTCCCAAGAATTTATTTACTTATGATACAACTCAGCTAATTTAAAATAAAAAAACAGATGGGAATCCCTACTCATCTGAGTTAAGATTCCCATCTGTCTATTTAAACTATCTCTACATACCAGCTACAAACTCCATATATACAGCATATAAGCGAGAACATATTGGTGTTGTTTAGTTCAATACATTTATAAAGTGAAACTTTAATCAGTGGGGGTTTTCTTCATCCCCCACTGATTATCAGCCCTCACCAATCGAGCTTTTATGGGCAGCCCGACCCCCACCTAACTTCTTTGCTTTCGCTGAAATTTGAGGTGGGGGGTCTTACTGCCCATTAAAGCGGGATAAAATTGTCTTCTTTCTATTACGCTCTACAAAAGAACGCAAAACTAAATAAATAGAATCCATTTCCCTCTACTTCGGGGAGTTACACCGTTTCACTACCTTCTACCACATTAACACTCGCCTCAAACTTATCAAGCAATGCACGTACTTCATCCGTTGATTTTGTGCTCATCAATTGATTTCTTAGTTCAGCAGCTCCTGGGAAGCCTTTTACATAAATTTTGAAGAAGCGATGTAGTCCTGTGATGGAGCGTGGTAATACTTCTGCATATTGATCTTGTAAATCAAGTTGTAGTCTTAAAAGATCTAGATGTTCTTTACTGCTATGCTCTCTTGGTTCTTTTTCAAAAGCAAATGGATTTTTAAAAATTCCTCGTCCGATCATTACGCCATCAATGCCATATTTTTCAGCAAGTTCCAACCCAGTTTTACGGTCAGGAATGTCTCCATTGATTGTTAGAAGTGTATTTGGTGCAATACGATCACGTAATTTTTTAATTTCCGGAATTAGCTCCCAGTGCGCATCTACTTGGCTCATTTCTTCTCTTGTACGTAAGTGAATAGAAAGGTTTGCGATATCTTGTTTGAAAATATGCGTTAACCAATCTTCCCATTCGCTTAACTCTTTAAAGCCAAGGCGTGTTTTTACGCTGACAGGTAGTCCGCCTGCTTTTGCAGCTTGGATAAGTTCTGCCGCAACATCTGGACGTAGAATAAGGCCACTACCTTTTCCTCTTGATGCTACGTTCGGTACAGGACAACCCATATTAATATCAATACCTTTAAATCCTAACTCTGCCATACCAATACTCATTTGACGGAAATATTCAGGATTATCTCCCCAAATATGTGCTACCATCGGTTGTTCATCTTCTGTAAAAATTAAACGGCCACGTACACTTTTCATACCTTCTGGATGACAATAGCTATCTGAGTTTGTGAACTCTGTGAAGAATACGTCTGGGCGACCAGCTTCACTTACTACGTGACGGAAAACAACGTCTGTCACATCTTCCATTGGTGCAAGTACGAAAAATGGTCGTGGTAATTCACGCCAAAAATTATCTATCATTTCAAATTCAAATCCTCTCACTATGAATACAATTTCAAAATCTCAATTTATAATTTGTGAAAATCAGCAATATTTATTTTAACTAAAATCGCTTATG
This sequence comes from Bacillus sp. SSR7, assembly GCF_055902415.1. NCBI lineage: Bacteria > Bacillati > Bacillota > Bacilli > Caryophanales > Bacillaceae > Bacillus > Bacillus sp. SSR7. The sequence continues at coordinate 161,497 of NZ_JBVVXV010000008.1, forward strand.
AATGGTATTTTTGTAAACCAAAAAGCAGGTGGTATAGATTTTTTCTATATCAACTGCTTTCCTATTATACTAACTTAAGCCAAGCCACACACTCCACATGAGTCGTATGCGGGAACATATCAACAGGTTGTACTTCCTGTGTTTTATATCCGCCTTCTTCTAGTACTTTTAAATCACGTGCTAATGTTGCTGGGTTACATGATACGTATACGACGCGGTTTGGCTTCATGTCGATGATTGTGTTTAGTAATGCTTCGTCACAACCTTTACGTGGTGGGTCTACGACCATTGTGTCAGCAATTACGCCTTCTTTGTACCATTTTGGAATGACTACTTCTGCTTCTCCTACGCCAAATTCAGCGTTTGTCATGTTGTTTAGTGCTGCATTTCGGTTTGCGTCTTCAATTGCTTCTGGGACGATTTCAACGCCGTACACTTTTTTCGCTTTTTGCGCTAGGAATAAAGAGATTGATCCGATTCCGCAATAGGCATCAATTACTGTTTCGTTACCGTTTAATTTTGCGTATTCTAACGTTTTATCGTATAGCACTTTCGTTTGTTCTGGGTTTACTTGATAGAATGAACGTGCTGAAATCGCAAATTTAATGTCCCCGATAAAGTCATAAATATATTCTGATCCGTATAGTACTGTCGTTTTGTCTCCGAAAATTACGTTTGTACGCTTCGTATTTACGTTTTGAACGATTGATTTTACTTTTGGGAATTTCGCTGCAATTTCTTCAATGATTGCTTTTTTGTTCGGTAATTCTGCTGTACGTGTAATGAAGACCAGCATAATTTCTCCTGTTACTTGTCCGTAACGAGCCATTACGTGACGAAGTGTTCCTTTATTACGCTCTTCGTTGTATGCAGTGATACCGTGCTTTTCACAAATACGTTTTACTTCTTGAATTAATGTATCGTTTTCTTCTGCCTGAATTAAGCATGATTCCATATTAATGATGTCATGCGTTCCTTGGCGATAGAAACCAGCTACAAGCCCACCTTCACGTTCTCCGATTGGTACTTGTGCTTTATTGCGGTATACCCACGGGTTCTTCATGCCAAGTACAGGATGAACAGGAACATCATCTAGTCCTCCAATGCGCTGCATAACGTCACGTACTTGTTTTTCTTTCGCTTGTAATTGTCCTTCATAAGTTAAGTGCTGAAGCTGACAACCGCCGCACTGGTTATATACTGGGCACTCAGCATCTTTACGATATGGACTTTCTGTATGAAGCTTCATTAAACGACCAAATGCGAAGTTTTTCTTCACTTTAATAATTTTAATTTGCGCTTCTTCACCTGGTAATCCGTTTTTAACGAAAATAGGATATCCCTTTACTTTCGCAACACCGGCACCATCATGTGTTAAATCTTCAAATACTACATCTATAAACTCGTTTTTCTCAACTGGTGGCGTCATTTTAGTACTCATTTTCCGACCTCTCTTTTTCATAACACTGCGTTACATTTTATCATACTTATATGGTCTTTTTCTATTGGAAGAAAAAAAGCTATTGACGATAGTTCTCTGTTAATGTTACGCTACTACTAATTTAATACGGACGATGTTACCTCATATATACTTGATAATATGGATCGAGAGTTTCTACCCGGCAACCTTAAATTGCTGGACTATGGGGAAAACTAATGAATATTAGCCTATGTGCAAAAAAGGACTCATATTGATTAGCTTTCTCTCATAGATGAAAGTGAATCCATATGGGTCTTTTTTTATTTTTATTTTTCTAAAAGGTCAGACATCTTACGTATGACATAAAACCTCTTTGTTTTATTTTTAGTAATACAACGAGCGTTTTATGTACAAACTTTATACGAACTTCTGAAAGGGGCAACTACATGCAATATGTAATGAGCATTATCGGTATTATTGCCGTGTTAGGTTTATGTTTTGCTTTGTCAAACAATAAAAGTAAAATCAACTTCCGTGCAATTGCAATTATGATTGGTTTCCAAATTTTAATCGGTTGGTTTATGTTTGCTACAAAGGTTGGTCAACAAATCATTATTTTCATTAGTAAAGTTTTCAACAAACTAATTAAACTTGGTACAACAGGTGTCGATTTTCTCTTTAATGGAATTCAAAGAGATTTTGTCTTTTTCTTAAACGTATTATTAATTATCGTATTTTTCTCAGCACTACTTTCAATCTTTAGTTATTTAGGTGTTTTACCATTCATCGTTCGTGTTGTCGGCGGTGCCATTTCAAAAATTACTGGTTTGCCACGCGTTGAGTCATTCCACGCAGTAAACTCTGTATTCTTCGGTTCAAGTGAAGCGTTAATCGTTATTAAAAACGATTTACAGCATTTCAATAAAAACCGTATGTTTATCATTTGTTGTTCTGCGATGAGCTCCGTTTCTGCTTCTGTTACAGCATCATACGTAATGATGTTAGATGCAAAATACGTACTAGCAGCTCTTCCGCTAAACTTATTCTCAAGCTTAATCGTTTGTTCGTTATTAACACCAGTTGATACGAAAAAAGAAGATGAAGTGATTCAAAAATTTGATAGAACTCTATTCGGAGACAGCTTTATCGGCGCAATGATTAACGGTGCGCTTGATGGTTTAAAAGTAGCTGGTATCGTTGCTGCATTAATGATCGCCTTTATTGGTGTAATGGAAGTTGTAAACTACGTAATTAGTGCAGCTTCAGGCGCAATGGGACATGCTGTTACTTTACAACAAATCTTCGGTTACGTACTTTCTCCATTCGCATTCTTAATGGGTATTCCAACTCAAGATATTATCCCAGCTGGTGGTATTATGGGTACGAAGATTGTTTTAAACGAGTTTGTAGCAATCCTTGATTTAAAAGACACAGCTACAACATTAGCTCCACGTACAGTTGGAATCGTTACAGTATTCTTAATTAGCTTCGCAAGTATTAGCCAAATTGGTGCAATCGTTGGTACAATCCGTGCCCTTTCTGAAAAGCAAGGAAGCGTTGTTTCTAAATTCGGTTGGAAAATGCTATTTGCATCAACACTTGCTTCTATTTTATCCGCGACAATCGCTGGATTGTTTATTTAATGAAAAATCACCTTACTCGTTGAAGTAAGGTGATTTTTTTATCTATTGTTACTTTTCTAATTCCATACATCTTCTTCAAATGCTATGATGAACAAGGGTATGTCCCCACCACTCTTACAGCGGTGGGGATTTTAAATATCAGTATGCAATATAATACACAATAGAAGGTGATTTTATGAGAAAATACGCAGCAATTGCTTTATGTACATCTGCTATTTTAGCAGGCTGTAATACTAACAATGTAAGTCAAGAACCTAAAAAAGAGAAAAGGGTTCAAGAAACTAAAAAACAAGAAGAGACTGTGAAAGAACAAGGGGAAATTTCTTATAACCAAATTACACATGAATCTACAAACACTACTATTCATATGACAGATATAAAAGATACTTTAACTGAGATACAATACAAAATTTGGCGAACTGCTGATGGAAAAGAAACTGCTAAGTCTTTTTCTTCTAAAGAAAGGGAAAAGCAATTTTCACTTCATTTTGACATAAAAGAATTTGAAGGAAAACGCGGTGAGTTCCAAATTGAAGCAATAGGAATGAAAGAAGATGGGAAAACTATTCCGCTCACAAAGTCTGCAATTACTTTTGAGCAAAAGGTTCCCGTTCTTATGTACCATGCAATCGATGATTATCACGGTCAAGGGATTAAAGACTTATTCGTATCACCTGCTAACTTTGAAGCCCAAATGAAATATTTAAAGGATAATGGTTATACACTGTTAACGTTTGAACGCTGGGGCGATATAAATAAAGTAAATAAACCTATCTTTGTTACATTTGATGATGGTATGAAAAATAATATGAACGCATTTCATGTTTTACAAAAGCTAAAAGACGATACATTTAAACCGGCAGCAACAGAATATATGATTGTGAATAATGTTGATGCTGAAGGATCTCTTTCTACATCTGATATAAAAGAAATGGTTGATTCCGGCATTTTCTCCATGCAATCTCATACTGCAACACATGCAGACTTACCGAAGATTACAAACTATGAAGAAGAATTAAAGGGATCGAAAGAAAAGCTAGAAAAAATAACAGGTAAGCCCGTTATCGCAGTTGCTTATCCATTCGGTCATGTAGATGATAAAGTCGTTGCAGAAACGAAGAAATATTATCAATTTGCGACGACAACAAAACCCGGAAAGTTCATCACAAAAGGTGAACCCGATGAGTTGTTAAAAATGAAGCGTGTTCGCATACACAATTCAACGACTGTAGAACAATTTGCTTCTTCGATTAAATAACGATGAGAGCTCAATATATTTTGAGCTCTCTTTTTAGGCTATATTTATATATATTTTTTGAATTTTCTTGTATTATATATAGTAAGAAATCTTTCAAATTAAAGGAGATTATACATATGTCATTTGAACAAACGTTAGAGAAATATGCTGCCCTTGCAGTCAATGTTGGTGTTAATATTCAACCGGGACAAACATTATCAATTAGTGCACCTCTTGAAGCTGTACAATTTGTACGCCTCGTTACAGAAAAAGCATATAAATCTGGTGCAAAACACGTATATGTGGATTGGAATGATGAGACGTTAACACGCTTAAAGTTCGATCTAGCTCCTGAAGAAGCATTCGCTGAGTTCCCATCTTGGAAAGCACACGCTCGTGAAGAATTAGCAAAAGAAGGCGCTGCATTTATGTCTATTTATGCAGAAAACCCTGATTTATTAAAAGGTGTAGAACCAACGCGTATCGCAACAGCTCATAAAGTAGCTGGTGAAGCAATGAAAGTATACCGTGATTACGTACAAGCTGATAAAGTAAGCTGGTGTGTCATTTCTGTTCCTACGAAAGAATGGGCTGCGAAAGTATTCCCTGACGTTGCACCAGAAGAACAAGAAGCAAAACTATGGGATGCTATTTTCAAGGCTACTCGTGCTGATTTAGAAAATCCTGTGGAAGCATGGAAAGAACACGATAAAACGTTACATACAAAAGTTGATTACTTAAACGAAAAGCATTATAAAGCTCTTCACTATACAGGTCCTGGAACAGATTTAACGATCGAACTTCCAGAAAAACATGTGTGGGCTGGTGCTGGTAGCTTAAATGAAAAGAACGTACCATTTATGGCGAACATTCCAACTGAAGAAGTGTTTACAATGCCACTTAAAACAGGTGTAAACGGCCAAGTATCTAGTACAAAACCGTTAGCATTTGCAGGTAACATTATCGATAACTTCACGTTAACATTTGAAAACGGACGTATCGTAGATTATAAAGCTGAAGTTGGAGAAGAAGCTTTAAAACATTTAGTAGAAACAGATGAAGGTTCTCACTTCTTAGGAGAAGTAGCTTTAGTACCTCATGATTCACCAATTTCAAATACAAATATTTTATTCTACAATACGCTATTTGATGAAAACGCATCTTGCCACCTTGCAATCGGAAGCGCTTATGCATTTAACTTAGTTGGCGGAAAAACAATGTCTAAAGAAGAACTTGCTGAAAACGGAGCAAACACTAGTATTACACACAACGACTTTATGATCGGATCAGCTGAGCTTGATATCGATGGTATTACAGATGATGGAAGACATGAACCAATCTTCCGTAAAGGTAACTGGGCATTTTAATACAAATAAAAGGCTATCTTCCACACCGGAAGATAGCCTTTTATGATGCCGATGAAACCTTAAGCCCAATTACTCCTAAAACAATAAAGAGAATACAAAATGCTTGGAATAAGTTAATGTGCTCTTTGAAGAAATACACGCTAATGATTGTAATAAGTAATGTCCCTACACCAGACCAAATAGCATAAGCAATACTTAAATGAATCTTTTTAACGACGATAGCAAATACGCTGAAACAAATTCCATAAAATACGAAAATCAGTACACTTGGAACGAGCTTTGTTAAACCATTTGATAATTTCATCGCAATTGTTCCAGCCACTTCAAAAATAATTGTTACGAGTAATAATAGCCAATATACCATACTAGAATCTCCTTCTCTGTTACCTTATAGAGATTCTAGTATACTACTTATAGTCCTAATGAAATATATTTAATTTCTAAATATTCCTCGATACCGAAATGACCTCCTTCACGGCCAATGCCACTCTCCTTAAAGCCACCAAACGGTGCTTGTGCAACTGATGGAAGTCCATCATTTAATCCGATAATACCGTATTCTAACGCTTCGCTAATTTGGAATGCTTGACTAATATCTTTTGTGAAAATATACGCCGCTAAACCGTATGGTGTATTGTTTGCACGTTCAATTACTTCTTCAACTGTTTTAAATTTCGCAACTGGTGCAACTGGTCCAAATGTTTCTTCAGTCATACAAAGCATCGTATCATTTGCCAACCCAATTACAGTCGGTTGCATAAAGTGTCCATCTAGCTCTACAACCTTTTGGCCACCATATAAAACCGTTCCCCCCTTTTGAATAGCATCTTCAATATGTTCCTGTACTTTCGAAACTGCATTCTCGTCAATAAGTGGTCCTACAGTCGTTCCGTCACCGAAACCGTCTCCTACTTTCAACTGCCCTACTGCCTTTTGGAACTTCTCTACAAACGCTTCATACACTTCTTCCTGAACAAATACTCGGTTTGTACATATACACGTTTGTCCTGCGTTACGGAATTTCGAACCGATTACTGCCTCTACTGCTTTATCTAAGTCTGCATCATTCATAACAATAAACGGTGCGTGACCGCCTAACTCAAGTGAAACCTTTTTCATCGTTTGTGCCGCACTAGCCATTAACTCTTTCCCAATTTCCGTTGATCCTGTAAAGGACACTTTTCGAACACGCCCATCTTCCATCCACGTATCAGCAATTGCTTTTGCACTACCTGTTACAATATTTATTACACCTTTTGGAATGTCCGCTTCATGAGCTAATTCAGCTAATTTTAACGCAGTTAACGGCGTTTGACTTGCAGGTTTTACAACCGCTGTACATCCTGCTGCAAGTGCCGGGGCTACCTTTCTCGTAATCATAGCGGCAGGGAAGTTCCAAGGCGTAATAGCTGCCATAACGCCAACTGGTTGCTTCATAACTAAAATACGTTTATTCGGATGAGAAGCAGGAATCATTTCACCATATATGCGTTTTCCTTCTTCCGCATACCATTCAACAAAACTATTTGCATAATTCACTTCACCAAGTGCTTCTGCAAATGGCTTTCCTTGTTCTCTCGTCATAATCGCTGCAATCTCTTCTTTATTTTCATCGATAAGTGTGAACCATTTTTTTAACTTCACTGCACGGTCTGCTGCTGTTAACTTAGACCATGATTTAAAAGCTTCATGAGCAGCATCAACGGCTTGCTTTGCCTCAGTTACCCCACCCTTTGGTACAGTCGCAAATATTTCCTTCGTTGCTGGATTATTTACTTCGATTTGTTCTTGCAATGTAATCCACTCACCATTTATATACATCGCCTTTTTCTCTACATTTACAAACATCGCTTTTTTATCCAATGTTCTCTTCCTCCTCTATAAGTTTCTTTATTTTCCTCGTGGCAGCAGATTGACTTATTTTTAAAAACTCCGCTACTTTATAACTCGATCCGTATGTTTTATATGCTTTCAAAATAATATTCCGTTCTACGTCTTCTAACATTTTATAGAGACTTTGACCAGACTGTTCAACTGTTGATTCTTGCATCGCTATTGGCAAATCCTCTATCGTAACGATATCATCAGCAGTTATAACAATTCGCTCAATCACATTTTCAATTTCTCTATTATTTCCTTCCCACGGGTAACCAACAAACATTTGCAATGTGCTAGGCGCTAATTTTACATTCCGACCATATTTCCCGTTAAAGTGTTGTAAATAATGATAAATGAGTGGCAAGATGTCTTCCGTTCTTTCCCTTAGTGGTGGAATTAAAATCGGAATGACATTCAGACGATAATATAAATCTTTACGGAATGTTCCTTGTTTCACCATCATACTTAAATCTCTATTTGTTGCCGCTACAATTCTAACGTCCACCTTTTTTAATTCTCTTCCGCCTATAGGGCGAAACGTTTTTTCTTGCAACACTTGCAAAAGCTTCGCTTGAATTTCAAGCGGCATTTCACCAATTTCATCTAAGAAAAGAGTTCCTTTATGCGCTGATTCTAATAGTCCCTTTTTCCCTTCACGATTCGCACCTGTAAAAGATCCGCCTGCGTATCCAAAAAGCTCTGATTCAATTAAATTCGTTGGCAATGCCGCACAGTTAATTTCATAGAAACTTTCATTCTTCCGGTTACTCACTTCATGTAAATGACGCACCAATCGACTCTTCCCCACTCCTGTCTCACCTAAAACGAGAACAGTACTATCTACCACCGATACTTTCTTGATTGTCTCGACTATTTTTTGCATAGCGATACTTTTAAAAATAAGTCCTTCATGTTCATATGTTTCTCTTAATTCTTTTTTATATGTTTTTAACTGATTATCCATTTCTTCTACCTTTTGACGTAATTGATAGAGTTCTGTAAGATCACGAGAGTAACTAATCACCCTTCTTAAATTTCCCTCATCATCAAAAACGGGCCTTGTACGAACGTGTAAATACTCTCCTGATTTTGTCGTTTGAACGAGTTCAATCGGCCTCTTTTTTTCAATTACTTCTAACGTTGCTGATGGATAAAAGATACCATCCTTCTGCAATTCTTTTACATGTTTACCTACTAACTCTTTAGCAGCTAATTGATAGTGCCTTTCACATGTACTATTTACACGCACAACGATTCCCTTTTCGTCAGTCACAAAAATTTCGTCAAACGCATATTCAAATACATCTTGTAAATCCATTAACACTCGTTCCTTTTCTGCAACCATCCTAGCCACCCCTAACTTCCAATCCATCGATTCACTTCACTACCTTTATTATAAAGTGAATTTTCTGCATTTTATATAGAGTCAGCTAGAATGTTTGCTGTTTTATTATTTAACTTTTAAACACGAGCAATATTTGCTTTCTCATAACAGACTTGCAATGATTCTTCAATGATTGTTAATCCTTCTTCAAGTTGCTCATCTGTAATTACTAATGGCATTAGCACACGAATAACATTACCGTATGTTCCTGCTGATAGTAGAAGTAATCCGCGTTTGTTTGCTTCTGTGCACAAATTAGCTGTTAACGTTTTATCAGGTGCTTTCGTCTTACGATCTTGAACGAGCTCAAATGCACACATTGCTCCTAAACCGCGTACATCACCGATGCAATTATATTTATTTTTCATCTCTTCGAATCGGTTCATTACGACTTTCCCTAATTCTATCGCTCTATCATTTAAATTCTCTTTTTCTATTACATCAAGTACTGCTAATGCTGCCGCACATCCTAGCGGGCTTCCTGCATACGTTCCACCAAGTTCTCCTGGTGCAGACTCATTCATAATTTCTTTGCGCCCAATAACACCACTAATCGGTACACCAGCACCTAATGATTTAGATACCGTAATTAAATCCGGAACGACATCATAATGATCAATGGCAAAATATTTTCCTGTACGGCTAAATCCAGTTTGAATTTCATCCGCTACAAATAAGATGCCGTGTTCTGAACAAATATTGCGTACTTCTTGCACAAACTTCTTACTCGGGACGATAAACCCACCTTCCCCTTGAACAGGTTCCATTACAACGGCTGCAATCGTTTCTGGCGCTACTTCTGATATGAAGAAATTCTTAAACTCTTCAATCATAAAGTCATCGTACTGCTCTTCAGTTAGTCCTTCCGGGCGACGATATTCGTACGGAAATGGCGCTTTATATACTTCCGGAGCAAATGGGCCAAATCCAAATTTATATGGTTTTACTTTACTTGTCATCGTCATTGTCATTAATGTACGACCGTGGAATCCTTTAGAAAATGCAATAATACCAGGTCTTTTTGTATATTTACGAGCGATTTTCACCGCATTCTCAACTGCTTCTGCACCACTATTTAAAAATAGTACTTGCTTATCAAAACTTCCTGGCGCTAATGCCGCAAGTTTTTCTGCTAATTCAATATATGGCTCATACATCATGACATTAAATCCAGTATGAATGTATTGATCTACTTGTTTATGGAGTACTTCTTTAACAGCTGGGTGACAATGCCCTACGTTAATTGTTCCTATTGCTCCAGCAAAATCAATGTACTGATTGCCATCAACATCAGTAACAAGAGCACCATTTGCAGATTGTACAAACGTTGGGATGCCGTTACTTACTCCTTTTGGTACTATATTTTGGCGGCGTTCTAGTAAAGACGCTGCTTTCGGTCCAGGAATTTGTTCATTTACTTTAGCAAATTTTTTTGTATTCATTACGTACCTCATCCTTTTCTTTACATTGTTTTCTCTTTTCATTGCAAAATGTATGCCAATATTCTTTTTCAGTATTCATCCTACATACCTTCTATTTCGCCATAAAAAATAAGTCTATAAAGACTCATTAAGAGTCTTTATAGACTTATTTTTCTTACACATTAGACTTTCCTTTTTCCCAAACAAACTCACCTAAATGAGAAATAAAGTCCCCAACAGATTGTACTACTAAATCAGCAAGTGGTTCTAACGTTTGACGATCTCCTGTACCAGATAGTACTCCAATTGCATAGCAATCGCCGCCATTTTTCGCTAAATATAAATCAGTCGGTGTATCCCCAACGACCGCTACTTCACATGCCTCTAAATGAAACTTCTCACAAAAGGATTCTACAATTCTTTTATCTGGTTTTTGTGCTGGAAATGTATCTGAAGCTACAACATAATCAAAAAAAGACTCTAATTGATACTGTTTTAAAAATAATTCTGTCGGTGCGAAATCATCAGCTGTCACAACACCTAAAATAAATCCTCTATCCTTTAAACTTTGTAAAATTCTCGGTAAATCTGCCGTCATTTTCATATAGGAACGGTGCTCGTACATAAGCGAAAATAATTTTTCACTTACCCATTCATGCATTTCCTCTTCTTTAGATGACGTAATATACTTACAAAGCCCCTTTGCTACATCAAGGCTTGTTCCTGCCGCTATTGCGCTACGAGGGTTCACAAACACCCCCTCCACGCCGATCTCTTTTAATAAAGTAGGCTGCATTGACTTTGGCAGTTCATATAAATTGATACATTCCGCCACAAGTTCTTCAGCTACTTTTATCCAAATTGAATGAAAATCCATTAATGTCCCATCTTTATCAAATAGTATTGCTTTTACCTTCTCCATAGCACCCTACCTCTCGTCTCTTATCTCCTCCAGTGTATCAATAAAGTATGGATATAAAATAAACAAATTGTAAAAATACCATAAAAATCAAACTAACTTCAAATTTACAATTCTTCTATATAATAAAAAAGGATGCCTTTACAGGGCATCCTCTTGATGTTCAGGAACAAATAGTTCCAGACAATGATACATATTTTCGAATTCCATCGGTGCATCTCCACCATATTCACCATCTAAATTAATCATTAGTTTATCTGGTGAATGCACTTTAATTCGGTTCGCTTGTGTGTATAGTACTTTTGGATTGTTAATATGTTCACCACGCTGCGCTTGTGTTGCAGCTTTAATTAAGTCGGCAATCGAACCTTTTTTCAGCACTAATAAATCAAATAAGCCATCGTTAATCGATGCATATGGTGCTACCTTTTCAAAGCCGCCCACTGAACGAGTATTCGTAATTAAAAACATCGTAATTTCTTCTTGTAGTAATTTTCCATCATACTCAATTTCAACATATGTTGGATGTAGTGATGGTAGCATTTCAATACCTTTTAAATAATAAGCAAGTTGTCCTAATACAGTCTTTAGCTTACTTGGTACTTCATATGTTAATTCTGTAATACGACCGCCACCGGCGATGTTAATAAAATATGTATCGTTTGCTCTACCAAGGTCTAATGGCACAGTTTTTCCTTCACAAATAATATCCGCTGCTTCTTCAATAGAACGAGGTACACCGATTGCACGTGCAAAGTCATTTGTCGTTCCAACTGGAATAATTCCAAATTTCGGACGGAATTCATGACCAACTAGACCGTTTACGACTTCATTTAACGTGCCGTCACCACCAGCCGCAATAACAACATCAAATTTACGCTCTACAGCTTGCCTCGCCGCCACAGTTGCGTCTCCAGGACCCGTTGTCGCATGACAAGATGCTTCATATCCAGCTTGTTCTAATTTTTGTAATACTTCCGGTAAGCTCTTCTTAAATAGCTCACGCCCAGAAGTAGGATTATAAATAATTCTTGCTCGCTTCATCATTTATTAGCACAGGAAATTTCTTTATGTATCGACAAAGAACATACCGAACTTCTATTCAGTATTCCCGTGCCTACCTCCTCTCATCTTCCTATCCTTCTTTTATCTCGCTCAAACAGGCAGTAAGAACCCGATTCGTGTAGCCCATCAAAAGTAAATATTCATTTCAATGGTTTTGTTTTATTTGACAAAAAAATTTATGTCCATCTATTTCCTCACAACAATTTACATATAACGAATAATAATTATCTATTATTTCATGAGATGAAAAAACCTCTATTTCTAGATTTATCATTATTCCCACCTTTTTGCAACTATCATACCATAGTTGCTATACAAACATTTTTCCACTTTTGACAGTTAATCAAACGTTTGTTTAAATAATTTTCTCTCATTTAAACAAACGTTTGATTAACCTAGAAAAACACCCATGTACGGGTGTTTTTCTGCTTAATCTTTAAAAGTTACTACTATTATCGCTTATTAATCTCTTCAAGTAAGATTTTGTTAACAAGCGGTGGATTTGCTTGTCCTTTTGTAGCTTTCATAATTTGACCAACTAAGAAGCCAATTGCACGGTCTTTACCGTTTTTAAAGTCTTCGATAGATTGCTCATTATTATCAAGAATTTCTGTTACAACTTTACGAAGTGTACCCTCGTCAGAAATTTGAACAAGACCTTTCGCTTTAACGATTTCTTCTGGGTCTCCACCTTTTTCAATTAATTCGTTAAATACTTTCTTCGCAATTTTAGAAGAAATTGTACCTTTTTCAATTAATTGAACCATTTTAGATAAACCAGCAGGCGTTAATGCAACGTCTTTTAATTCTTTTTGTTGTTTGTTTAAATATGCCAGTACTTCACCCATTAACCAGTTTGATGTTAATTTCGCATCAGCACCGTCTGCAACAGTTGCTTCGAAGAAATCAGACATTTCTTTCGTTAATGTTAATACATGTGCATCATAAGCTGGTAAGCCTAATTCTGCAACGTAGCGAGCTTTACGCGCATCTGGAAGTTCTGGAATAGAGGCACGAACCGCTTCTTTCCACTCATCATCGATGTAAAGTTCAACTAAATCTGGCTCTGGGAAGTAACGGTAATCATCAGATCCTTCTTTCACACGCATTAAGATTGTTTTCTTCGTTGCTTCATCATAACGACGTGTTTCTTGTTGGATGATACCACCAGATAATAATTCTTTTTCTTGACGCACTTGCTCATGCTCAAGACCTTTTTGTACGTAAGTGAATGAGTTTAAGTTTTTCAGTTCTGCTTTTGTACCGAACTTCTCTTGTCCAACTGGACGAAGAGAGATGTTCGCATCACAACGCAAGGAACCTTCTTCCATCTTACAATCAGATACGCCAGTGTATTGAATGATTGATTTTAACTTCTCTAAGTATGCATATGCTTCTTCTGGCGTACGCATATCTGGCTCAGACACGATCTCGATTAAAGGCATACCTTGACGGTTATAGTCTACTAATGAACCATCAGCTGTATGCGTTGATTTACCAGCATCTTCTTCTAAATGAAGACGTGTAATACCGATACGTTTCTTTTTACCGTCTACTTCGATTTCAATCCAGCCATTTTCACCAATTGGCTTATCAAATTGAGAAATTTGGTAAGCTTTCGGATTATCTGGGTAGAAATAGTTTTTACGGTCGAACTTCGTTTCCGTTGCGATTTCACAGTTTAATGCCATTGCAGCTTTCATTGCAAAGTTAACTGCTTCTTTATTTAAAGTAGGAAGTACCCCTGGGTATCCTAAGTCAATTACACTTGTTTGTGTATTTGGCTCCGCTCCGAATTCTGTTGGACTCGCAGAGAAAATTTTCGAATTTGTTTTTAACTCAACGTGAACCTCTAAACCAATAATTGTTTCTAAATTCATCTATGCTCGCCTCCTTACAGACTTGCTTTTTTTGTATGATAGTCTGTTGCTTGCTCAAACGCATGTGCAACGCGGTAAATTGTCGCTTCATCGAAGTGTTTACCAATGATTTGTAAACCAAGTGGCATGTTGTTAGCACCGAATCCACATGGAACAGAAATCGCTGGAACACCCGCTAAGTTTACTGGGATTGTTAAAATGTCATTTGCATACATTGTCATTGGATCATCAACTTTTTCGCCCACTTTAAATGCCGGAGTTGGCGTTGTTGGTCCAATAATAACATCATAGTTAGCAAATACATTTTCAAAGTCGTTTTTAATTAATGTACGTACTTGTTGTGCTTTTTTGTAATATGCATCATAGTAACCAGAGCTAAGTGCAAATGTACCAAGCATAATACGACGTTTTACTTCATCACCGAAGCCTTCGCTACGTGTGTTTTTGTAAAGATCCATTAAGTTATTCACATTATCAGAACGAACACCATAACGTACGCCATCAAAGCGTGAAAGGTTAGCTGATGCTTCAGAAGAAGATAATAAGTAATACGTTGCTAGAGCGTATTTAGAGTGTGGAAGAGATACTTCCTCCCAAGTTGCGCCCATACCTTCTAATACTTTTAAAGCAGCTAGTACTGACTCACGAGCTTCTTCGCCAACACCTTCTCCTAAGTATTCTTTCGGTACAGCAATGCGTAAACCTTTAACGTCGCCTGTTAAACCAGCTAAGTAGTTTCCTACTTCAACGTTAGCAGAAGTTGCATCCATACGGTCAAGACCTGAAATAGCTTGTAATAAGTATGCATTGTCTTCTACTGTACGTGTGATCGGTCCGATTTGGTCAAGTGAAGATGCAAATGCTACTAATCCGTAACGAGATACACGTCCGTAAGTTGGTTTTAAACCTACAACGCCGCAATATGCAGCTGGTTGACGGATAGAACCACCCGTATCAGAACCTAGAGAGAATAATACTTCTCCTGCTGCTACAGCTGCTGCAGAACCACCACTAGATCCACCTGGAACGTAATCTAAGTTCCATGGATTTTTCGTAGCGTAGAAACCTGAGTTTTCATTTGAAGAACCCATTGCGAACTCGTCCATATTTAATTTACCGATTGTAATTGTGTCAGCAGCTTTTAGCTTTTGCACAACTGTCGCATCATAAATTGGATCGAAGTTTGCTAACATTTTGCTTGCACAAGTCGTACGAAGACCGTTAGTTACAATGTTATCTTTAACACCGATTGGCATACCGAATAATAAACCATTATCTTCAGCACCAATTTTCGCGTCTAATTCTTTCGCTTTCGCGCGTGCGTTTTCTTCATCTAATGTAAGAAAAGCTTTTACGTTATCTTCAACATCCGCAATACGTTTGTAAGATTCTTCTACTAAATCCGTAACGGAAATTTCTTTGTTGTTTAATTTCTTATGTAACTCTGATACTGAATGATCAAATAATGACATCGAAATTCCCCTCCTCTATTCTAATACTGCTGGAACACGGATTTGATTATCTTTGTGATCCGGTGCATTTTTTAATACTTCTTCAACTGGTAAACCTTTTTCTGGTACATCTTCACGCATAACATTTTTCATAGTTAATACATGAGTTGTTGGTTTTACATCTGTTGTATCTAATTCATTTAACTGTTCTGCAAATGTAACAATTGCATCTAGTTGTTTTTGAAATTTTTCTGCTTCTTGATCAGTAATTGCAAGACGTGCTAAATGTGCTACGTGCTTTACATTCTCAACGGAAATTCTTGACACGGCTAGGCCACCTCCATAATATATCGTTCAATCTACAATACTATTGATGATACCAAATTTTCAGTACTTCAAGCAAGTCAACACACGGCACTTACAGCATTTTTACATAAAAAAAGAAAGGCAAACGCCTTTCTTTACGATTTACTCTTTATCTGACGGTTTATTTTTCGGAAATCTCTCGTTATCTTCTTCATTATCACGAATTGTTTTTTGTAATACAAAACAAGACATCGTTAAAAATAGTGTTCCAATTAAATAATATCCTTTTACACTAAGCGTTTCATCTAGCGTATAAATTCCAATTAGCATACCTGAAAGCGCGAAAACAAATGAAGTCCATGCTAAAAACGTGAACGCTTGCGTATTACGTCTTCTCATCATTCTCCCCCTCGTTAGCTGTACATCCATTATAGATAAGTATATTTACCACGATGTACTTTTATGTAAATTCTAGTTTTAAATTTATAAATCTAGCATAAAAAATACTGCTCAACGTTATTTTTCCGACTAATTAGAAAAAACAGTTAAAATGATTGACATTTATTTCAATCCCACATAAACTAAAAACAAATATTACGAACCTCGAAATATACGGGAGTGGAATTAATTGTTGCAATATGAACATTTTTTAGACTTACTGCTAGATAACGCCAAGAAACTTTTCTATCCTGAAGAATGGGTAAGCCTAGATTTAACACTTTCTAAAACTGAAGTATTTTGTTTACTTTGGATGGAGCGAAATACAGATATTACAATGACAAAAATCGCTGATCTTCTTGATATACCAATGAGTACAACGACGGGGGTTGTAAATCGCCTTGTAAAAAAAGGATATATTGAAAGGTACCGTGATGAAAACGATCGACGCATTGTATTAATTCGTTTAACAGAAAACGGCGTAATGCTCGTTCAAGAAGTAAAACAAAATGCAGCCAATTACTTTAACATAGTGACAGAAGCATTATCTGAAGAAGAAAAAACATTTTTACTACAAATCTTCCAAAAGATTATGAATCACATTGCTACGTCACAACAAAAAACAGAAGAAAAAGTTTCTACACCTAAAATGAAAAACATTCCGATTGAATAAAACCCTAGTTGGGTTTTTATTCAATCATTTATTTCGTCACTCGTAATATTCGATACTCGAAACAAGGGGGATATGAATGATGAGAATTATTTTGTATACAGGTAAAGGCGGCGTAGGAAAAACTAGCATTTCAGCAGCAACTGCACTTCAAAGCGCAAAACAAGGATTAAAAACTTTAGTAATGAGTACAGATCCGGCTCATAGTTTAGGAGATTCATTTGGTATAAAGCTATGTTCTGAGCCATTAGAAATTCGTAAAAATTTGTGGGCACAAGAAATTAATACAATTTATGAAATGGAAAAGGGCTGGGGAAAGTTACAGAAATATATTACACTACTCTTCACTTCCAAAGCAGCTGATGATATTACAACAGAAGAGTTAACGATGTTTCCTGGTATGGAAGATTTAATTAGCTTACTTCGCGTGCTCGATTATTATAAACAAAGCACATATGACGTTATTATCATTGATTGTGCTCCAACAGGAGAAACATTAGCAATGCTCAGCTTTCCAGACATGCTCGGCTGGTGGATGGAAAAACTCTTTCCTATTAAAAGAAAAGTTTTAAAGGTTGTTCGCCCTGTAGCTCAACCACTTCTTGGTGTCCCCCTTCCAACCGATGATATTATGGGCGAATTAACAAGTACACTTGAACAGCTCGGGGAAATGAGAGACATTTTATCAAACCGAGACGTAACAAGTATCCGCATCGTTGTAAATCCTGAAAAAATGGTCATTAAAGAAGCACAGCGCAGCTTTACGTATTTAAATTTATACGATTATAACGTAGATGCCGTTATGATCAACCGTGTCATTCCTAACACTGTCACCGATCCTTATTTTCAAGCATGGAAAGATACCCAAAAGAAATATAAAACATTAATTCAAGATAGTTTTGATCCACTTCCTATTTACGAAGCTCCAATGTTTGAACAAGAAGTTGTTGGTTTACCTATGTTAGAACGCGTAGGAGATGCTTTATTTAAAACTGATCATTGTCCTACTGAAGTAAAATTTAACGGTCGCACTCAATATGTAAAAAAAGATGGCGATGAGTATATTTTCGTTCTGTCCATTCCCTTCTCTAACAAAAGTGAACTTGCATTAAATCAAAAAGGTGATGAGCTTATCATTCGTGCTGGTTCTGTGAAACGAAATATCACATTGCCCAAAACATTAACGCACCTTTCTATTCGAGGGGCTAAGTTTGAAGATGATGTACTTAACATTCGGTTTGGAGGTGTCGTACATGCATGAAGAACTACTAAGGAAGGTCATCCGTACAAAAATAAAAGTCGGTATGCATATATTAGAAGAGTTACCTGCCCCAATCCAGCAATCAGCTAAGCAAATACTAAATATTTTACAAGAGGAACTTGCTGCTTATCCAAAAGAACAAGGGCATCATGAAGATAATTTAAAAAGTATTATAATTGAATGAACATCTCTGGATAGAGGGCCTTTCTAGGCTTTCTATCTCCATATTGGAGTGATGTAAGTTGTCAAAAAAAATTCCCACTATTATGCTTTGGCTTATTCCCTTTTTATTTTTCATTCATAACCTTGAAGAATTTTTCCAAATGCCACAATATCTTGCTAATCAATTTTCAATTACTTTTATAACTAGTCAACAATTTTCCATTGCTATTTCTATATTGACTCTCTTTGTTTTACTTATCGTCTTTCTATATCAACTAAACATCTTGCCTTCTATATACTGGATTATTTTTATACAAGGGGCAATTTTCTTCAACTCTGTTCAACATATTATTTTGTTTTTCATTTACCGTTCCTATAACCCTGGCGTAATATCCGCAGCTTTCATTGCCATCTTTTCTATTTTCTTTTTTTCATCCCAAAAACACTTAATTCATAAAAATAAATTCTTAATTACACTCGCTTTCAGCTTATTTTCTTATCCTATTATAATTTGGATTACCTTACTATTCGCTAGCTACTTTCATTCATAAAAAAAGACCAGGAAAACTCCTGGTCCATTACTCTACTTAACAAACATTGGATTCTATGTTATACAGAATTGGAAGGTACAGAATTAGGATTTGTTTTGTTTGTTAAGTAGATTATATGTTGAACGAACTAACAGCGGAGGGGTTCCTTCTGTTAGTCCATTAAACCCAATCACTATTTTACGATTTTTTCAAGCTCATCAAGTGAAAGATCTACTGAAATGGAACCATCATTTGTTTCTTTCTTAATTGCATCTGTTACTTCTTTTGAATGATATAGTTCAATTACTTTTTTCAGTGTTGGATCATCTTTATCTTTCGTACGAGCTGCGAAAATATTAATATATGGCTTCGCATTTTCATTCTTTGGATCTTCTAAGAAAATTGGATCCTTAGCTGGATCTAATCCAGCTTGACCAGCAACACCGTTATTAATAACTGAAGCTGCAACATCTTTTAATACACGAGGTGTTTGCTGTGCGATAACCGGTGTAATTTTTAACTTCTTCGGATTTTCAGCAATGCCGCTTGGATCTCCGAATAAGCCAAAGTCTTTCTTAAGCTTTAATAATCCAGCTGCATCAAGAAGTTTTAATGCACGCGCTTGGTTCGTTGGATCATTGGGAATCGCAATTTCTGAACCATCTGGAATTTCATTTGCTTTCTTATGTTTTTCAGAGTATAAACCCATTGGTGCAATTTGCGTTGTACCAACAGCTGTAATATCTAACTTATGCTCCTTTTTAAATTGTTCTAAGAATGCAATATGCTGGAATGAATTTAATTCAATATCTCCATCAGCTAACGCTTTATTTGGCGTTGTGTAATCAGAGAACTCAACCAGTTTAATTTTAATTCCTTCTTTTTCAGCTTTCTTCTTCAAAATTTCCCAAGCGTCTCCATCCGTTCCAGTTACACCGACGCGAACTACTTTTTCTTTCGCTCCTGCCCCTGTGTCTCCACTTGAGCAGCCGCTTAATGCTGAAACCCCTACAATCGCTGATAATGCAAATGCTAAAATTTTCTTCATTTTCTTTTCCCCTCTTCCTTTTTATGATCTGCGTAAAAAGACTTTCGCAAAGTAGTTTCCTAAGTTTTGAGCTACCTGTACGAGAATAATAAGTAAAACGACCGTTACGAACATAACCGATGTATCAAAACGTTGATAACCATATGTCATTGCTAAGTCACCAAGACCGCCACCACCGACAAGCCCAGCAACTGCAGAAAATTCAATTAAACCAACTGTCATAAATGTAACACCTAAAATTAATGGTGCTAACGCTTCTGGCACAAGAATTTCAAAAACAATTCTAATTGGTGAAGCACCCATCGCTTGCGCTGCTTCAATTACTCCCTTCGGAACAGAAACAAGATTTGTTTCAACCATTCTTGCAATACCAATTGATGCAACTAACGTCATTGGGAAAATTGCTGCTGCCGTTCCAATTGTCGTTCCGATAACACTTCTTGTTAGTGGACTTAAAGCTACTAAGAAAATAATGAATGGAATTGGACGAATTGTATTAATAATGATATTAAGAATAGAAAAGACCCATTTATTTTCTAAAAAATTTCCTTTTCTCGTTACATATAAAAGTAAACCCAGAGGTATACCAAGAATTGTAGCAAATATAAGGGTGACTATTACCATTAAGAGGGTATCCCCCGTCGCATCTAGTATGCGCGGCCAAAATATACTCCAATCAACTCGCATGAGCTTCCACCTCCTTCAGTTGCACTTGCAGTCTTAGATGTTGTAATGCTTTTTGAATTTCCCTCTGTTCGCCTTGCAATTCTACAAGAAGATTTCCAAATAGCACATTTTGAAGTTCAATAATATTTCCGTACAATACATTTACATCAACATTATAGTTTTTTGCGATATATGATAGTACCGGCTGTCCTGTCTCCTCACCAGTAAATGTTAGACGATAAATCTGACCACCATTTTGAATTTTTGCTAAAACACTTTCCGGTAAATGATCATTAATAACAGAACGTACAAAGTTTTGAGTCGTCTTTGTTTTTGGTTGCGTGAAAACATCAAACAGTTTTCCTTCTTCAATAACTTTTCCTTTCTCCATTACAGCTACACGGTGACAAATTTCTTTCACAACATGCATTTCATGTGTAATAAGAAGAATTGTTAAATTATATTCTCGATTTACTTTCTTTAATAAGTTTAGAATTTCTGTCGTTGTTTCTGGATCTAAAGCTGATGTTGCCTCGTCACATATAAGAATATCTGGTGATGTTGCAAGTGCTCTAGCAATACCAACACGCTGCTTTTGTCCGCCTGATAGCTGCTCTGGGTAATTGTTTGCTTTATCTTCTAACCCTACAAACTTCAGCAATTCATTTACTCTTTCTTTTATCTCATTCTTTGGTACTTTTGCTAACTTTAATGGATAAGCAATATTCCCAAATACTGTTCTTGAATTAAATAAATTAAAGCTTTGAAAAATCATCCCGATTCTTTGTCTTAGCTTCCGTAATTCTTTCGTCGATAATGATGTAATCTCTTTATCATCTATTGAAATCGTTCCTGCCGTTGGTCTCTCTAACATGTTTACTAGGCGTAATAACGTACTCTTTCCAGCGCCACTAAAACCAATAATGCCAAAAATTTCGCCTTTCTCAACTGATAACGTTACATCCTCCACCGCATGAACAGATTGCCCACCTGATTCATATACTTTACTTACATTATTAAAAGAAATCATTTTTTCCCCTCCTATATGCTGTAAAAACTTGAAGTAGAGCTCTCGAGGTAAAATAAAAAGTGCTCTCCTTCTTATCAACCATAAAGATAAGAAGGAGAGCACTTATATGTACTCGTTCACATCTTCTCATCTTCCAAGCCTTTCATAGGCTTGCTGGAGTTAGCACGGTATTAAAAAAACCCGTTGCTGAGGTATCGTAGGGCCAGTCCCTCCACCTCTCTGGATAAGAATGTATCGATTTAATTGTCGTTTAATTAATTCTCATTATAGAACTCAGAATAATAAGAGTCAATACATTTTTTAGAAAAATATTAATTATTTATTTATTGAAATTTTCAGATGAAAAATTCAATAAATAATAGTAATCTTTAAAGTTATGTAAAATTCTCCTCTTGCATATTTTTTTAAAGGATAATCTTCTCTACTAATTGAATACCATTATTTGAATATGAAATCGGAGGAAGATAAATATATGAAAACAGCTCTTTTACTCGTTGATATTCAAAATGATTATTTTCCACACGGCAAAATGGAATTACGTAATCCATTCGAAGCAAGCGCATATGCCCGTCGGCTACTACAGCTCTTTAGAAAGAAAAACGAACCTATTTTTCATATCCAACATGTAGCAATAAAAGAGGACGCTACTTTTTTCCTACCCAATACAGAAGGTGTACATATTCATGAAAGCGTACGCCCACTTAGAGAAGAAACGGTTATACTCAAGCATTATCCAAATAGTTTTCGCGAAACTGATCTTCTAAAGCAATTGCAACGTTTAGCTATTGAACACGTCGTCATATGCGGGATGATGACTCATATGTGTATTGATGCTACCGTAAGGGCTGCCTTTGATTTCGGCTTGCAATGTACTGTTATACATGATGCTTGTGCTACAAAAGACCTTTCTTTTAAGAATGCTACTATACCAGCCGTTTATATCCATAACACAATTTTAGCTAGTTTAAATGGCATATATGCAAATGTAATGAGTACAGAGGAGTTTTTAGCTACAAAAAAACACTCTCTTCAGTGAGCAAAACCGAAAAGAGTGTTTCTTGTCAAACCATAGATTTTCTTTCAAATTGTATTATACAGGAAATCCTTAAAATGAATACAAAAAAATGTGACTAATAAGTCAACTTTTCTCGTTGTTTTATTTCTATTTACATGTTTATCCCGGTATTAATAGGGTTTAGCTAGTTCCACTTACCAAGTAGTAATATATGGTAAGTGTTTTTTAATTCAAATTAACTAGTTTCTCCTATTATTTATCTGTTTGTTTTTGTTTCTTTTTCAAATACTCCGCACGCAATTTTTCAATTTGTTGCTTTTTATCAAATTTGACAGGCGTCTGTTTTTCATGAAACTTTGCGACAGCTACCTGGCCTTTGTAATCCAATTGATATTTTCCCACTTTGTTCACCTACTTTTCTTATCTTTAAAGAGAATCTATTCAGCAAATATAAATATACCTCATTTTGCTGAAGTAAACCTTATTACTTTATTAGTTTTTCTACTGATTACTATGTTAATCCACATATAAAAATTTTTTCAAAAAAAAGAGATCTTCGCAGACTGCGAAGATCTCTTCTACTATTTCTTATAAAGTTTCAGAAGTAGTTTTTGCTTGCATGTGAAGTGCTAAGTAGTCAGGGCCACCAGCTTTAGAGTCTGTACCAGACATGTTAAAGCCACCGAATGGTTGGTATCCTACGATTGCACCAGTACATCCACGGTTGAAGTATAAGTTACCTACGTGGAAGTCTTCACGTGCTTTTTCAATATGGTCACGGTTGTTAGAGATAACTGCTCCCGTTAAACCGTATTCTGTATTGTTTGCAATTGCAAGTGCATGGTCAAAGTCTTTTGCTTTACAGAATGCTACTACTGGTCCGAAGATTTCTTCTTTCATTAAGCGAGCATCTTCTGCAACATCCGCAACGATTGTTGGTTGGATGAACCAGCCTTTAGAATCGTCTCCTTCGCCACCTGCTAAGATTCTACCTTCTTCTTTACCAATTGCAACATAGCTCATTACTTTATCGAATGCAGCTTGGTCATTAACAGGACCCATGTTTGTACCTAATACAGCTGGGTTAGCAACTGTTAATTCTTTTGTTAATTCAACAGCACGATTTAATACGTGATCGTATACGTCTTCATGGATTACTGCACGAGAACATGCAGAACATTTTTGTCCTGAGAATCCGAATGCTGATGCAACGATAGATTTAGCTGCTAATTCAAGATCTGCTTCTTTATCAACAACGATTGTATCTTTACCACCCATTTCAGCGATAACGCGTTTTAACCAAATTTGGCCTGGGTTTACTTTCGCTGCGCGCTCATAAATACGGATACCTACATCACGAGATCCAGTGAAGCTCACGAAACGTGTACGAGGGTGATCTACTAAGTAATCACCAACTTCAGAACCATTACCTGGAACGAAGTTTACTACGCCAGCTGGTAAGCCAGCCTCTTCTAATACTTCCATGAATTTCGCTGCTACTACAGGAGTTGTACTAGCTGGTTTTAGTAATACTGTGTTACCAGAAACTAAAGCAGCTGTTGTCATACCTGCCATAATTGCGAATGGGAAATTCCAAGGAGAAATGATAACACCTACTCCTAATGGAATGTAAGAGAAACGATTATATTCAATTGGACGGCTTTCTACTGGAATACCGTCTTTTAATTTTAACATTTGACGACCATAATATTCCATAAAGTCGATTGCTTCTGCTGTATCAGCATCTGCCTCATTCCATGGTTTACCTGCTTCTTTTACAAGAATAGCAGAGAATTCATGTTTTCTGCGACGAACGATTGCTGCAGCGCGGAATAAAATGTCTGCACGCATTTCTGGCTTTGATTTTCTCCAAGTTTGGAATGTTTCATCCGCTACTTGCATTGCTTTTTCAGCTAACTCACGGCTTGCTTTTGAAACACGACCAACAAGTTCCTCTTTATTTGCAGGGTTTACAGAAACAATTTTGTCTTCTGTAGTGATTTTTTCTCCCCCAATAATTAATGGATAGTCTTGTCCAAGATAAGATTCTACTTTCTTTAAACCTTCTTCAAACGCTAATTTGTTAGCCTCCACTGAAAAATCTGTAAATGGCTCATGTTTGTATGCTACTACCATCCTTTTAGCCTCCCCTTAGAAAAACGTTTACATTTTACAACATTATTCTACACGATAATTTAGATTTATTCAAATATTCCTAGACTTATATTTTAAAAATTAATTAATTTTTAAAATATAATAAAAAAACAGAGTTATACAAATGTATAACTCTACAAGATATGAGTATATTCCAAAATGTTTTTGCTAATCAATAAAATAGTTACTAACAAAAATAAAGTCCTTACATATCCAACACCTTTTTGAACTGCAAACTTCGATCCAAAATAAGCGCCCAAAATCATTGATAATCCCATAATAATACCGTATTCAAAATGAATTACGTCTAAAAATAAAAAAGTGATTAACGATACGATATTACTAACAAAGTTTAAAAGTTTTCCAGATGCAGCCGCTTGAATAAAATCCAAACCAATTAATAAAAATGCAAAAATTAAAAAGGATCCTGTCCCTGGTCCAAAAAATCCATCGTAAAAACCTATCATTAAAATAACAAAGAAAAATATTAATGTTTTTCTTTTCGTCATCTTCTTATAGGTAGACACACTTCCCCAATCTTTTTTCGCAATAATATAAATGGCAATAAATACCAACATCACAAGCACTAACGGACGTAAAATATCTGAAGGAATAAACTTTACTACTAAAGCACCTGCTACTGCCCCTATAACAGTTAACGGGATTAACTTTCCTACAATTTTAAAATCGACCTTTCCCGATCGAATAAAGTAAATCGCACTCGTAAACGTCCCCATCGTTGCAGCTAATTTATTCGTTGCAATTGCTGAAGCTGGTGGTAAACCAACAAACATAAGTGCCGGAAGCGAAATTAATCCTCCACCGCCAACAACTGAATCAATAAAAGCTGCTAAAAAACCGAATGCAATTAATAAAATAATGACTTGAAAACTTAATTCGTCCATGCGCTTTACCCCTTACCCCATTATTTATAACATTTTAAATTATAACAAAATTACCCAAGAAAAAAAGCCGTTCCATAAAGGAACGGCCCTTCTATTTAATCTAAAATTTTCACATACGGTTCATCTTGCTTCGCTTCACGTATAATAATTGCTTCTGGACGCTCTACAGATTTAATCGTTACTTGTACTTTCATATAATTCGGGAAGTATTCCATAACAAGCCCGGCTACATATTGTGTAAAGCCAATTATTTCTGCTTTTCCATTAAACTGGACAGGAATATCAAGCTTTATTTCTCTTAATTCATCGTCTCTATACATACCAGTACCGATAACAGCTGTATAGTCACCTTGGAAATAATCACTTAATTTTGCCTTGAAGTTTGATACTCTCGCCAAGTCTTCACGTTTATTATCTGTTTTCGCTTGTTCAGATGGGAACAAATAATACTTCTCATTAATTTGTTTCCAATCCTCAACTGTTTCACTGCCTTTTTCGACATTCGCATAAGAAACAAAGTTACCTGGTACGAGCGAAGACTTTGGAGCCTGACGATAAATCGCAAATGTTATCGGAAGGTTTTTTGTCTCAGGATCTTGTTGATGCATAACTTTCAAGATTTCTGGCACCATTTTTTTCCCTTCAGCTAACATCTTTTCATTCGAAATTGCAGCCTCACGCGGATAACCATGCTCTTCCTCATAATAATGAACCGAATTCATCGCTAATCCAACTACAATGCCGCTACGCTCATTTTTTTCGCCTTTGTTCACATAATAATCATGCTCTAAAATATTTGAAATATATATTGGATTTTTTTTATTTTTCACTTCTAGTGATTCGGATCCTGTACCTAATGTAGGATTTAACCCTATGTTCGGGAATTTAACCGCATCTTTTTTTAGTGTATCTTCTAGTTCCTTTTGTTCTGCATCTGTACGCTTTCTTTTAACAAGCATCTGTATATCCTGAGTTTTTAGGGATTTTCCGCCTTTTAAAACATTATCTTTCGTACTAAATGATTCTTTCGCAATACGCATTAATCCTGTTTCAAATTCATCTATATCAAGGCGATTACTTACTCCTTGCACAACTAAGCCACGTGCGTTTCCTCCCTCAAATGGAATAGTCGTCTTATAATATTCATCCGAAATAGAGTAATTCGGGACGATTGCTTGCTCTTTTGCTTTCCCCGATTTCTCAACCACTTTTTCATCTTTGTCGGCACCTGCACTACACCCACTTACAAGTAGGCCAAGGCTTAATACCGCTAATGCTATTTTTTTCATGGTAAGTTTGCACCTCTTACTTATTTAGCTCTTGTAAGAACCTCTCTTCATTCCAAACCTCGACATTATGTTTCTCCGCTTGTGCTAATTTCGAACCTGCCGCTTCACCTGCAACAACTAAATCCGTACTTTTACTAACACTTCCTGTTACTTTTCCACCTAATGCCTCAATCTTCTTCTTCGCTTCACTACGTCCCATAACTTCTAATTTCCCTGTTAAAACGACAGTTTTTCCTGCGAAGTACGACTCAACGTTTTGTAAATCAGCAATTTTCATGCCTTTATATGTCATGTTCACGCCGTATTCTTTAAATTGTTGTAATAACTCTAATACGTCTTCATTATCGAAATACGTTACTACGGATTGAGCCATTTTTTCACCAATTTCATTAATTGCTTTTAGTTCTTCTTCCGTTGCCTTCACAAGCGCATCCATCGTTTCGAAATGCTCTGCAAATGTACGTGCTGCTTTCGCTCCGACATGGCGAATACCAAGACCGAATAATAATCGCTCTAATGAGTTTTCTTTAGAATTCTCAATTGCTTGTACTAAATTCGTTGCTGATTTTTCTCCAAATCGTTCTAGCTGTAATAATTGCTCTTTCGTCAACGAATATAAATCAGCAAATGTACGAATATAATCTGCCTCAAAGAGTTGTGTAATGACACGTTCTCCAAGTCCATCAATATTCATTGCATTTCTTGAAACGAAATGGATTAACCCTTCTCGAATTTGAGCAGGACAAGTTGGATTTATACAACGAAGTGCTACCTCTTCTTCTAAACGAACTAATTCACTCTCACATGCTGGGCAATGCGTTGGCATATGATATTCTTCTTCCTCACCAGTACGCTTATCGAAAATAACATTCACAACTTCAGGAATAATATCTCCAGCCTTCTTCACAACAACGTAGTCACCAATTCGAATATCTTTTTCACGAATTAAATCTTCGTTATGTAAAGAAGCACGACGAACGATCGTACCAGCCACTCGCACTGGCTCTAGCTCTGCAGTCGGTGTTACAACCCCTGTACGACCAACACTTAATTCGATGCCTGTTAATCTTGTTACAACTTCTTCAGCTGGGAATTTATAAGCAATTGCCCATCTTGGACTCTTTGCTGTAGTGCCTAGACTTTCTTGAAGAGCAACATCATCTACTTTTATAACGATCCCATCAATCTCATAATCAAGATGCGGACGTTTTTCTTGCCATTCTTCTACATAAGCTATAACTTCTTCAATTGTTTCACATGTGCGTCGATTTGGATTTGTTTTGAATCCAAGTTCACCTAAGAAATCAAGCGATTCACTATGTGATGGGATTGTTTTTTCTTCTACATTCGCAAGACCGTATACAAACATAGATAAGTTACGCTTGGCTGCAATTTTCGGATCAAGTTGGCGGATTGAACCTGCTGCCGCATTACGCGGGTTTGCAAATACATCTTCACCATTTTGCTCTTTTTCTTCATTTAACTTAACGAATGAACGCTTCGGCATATAAGCTTCGCCTCGTGCTTCTAACGTTACTTCTTCATTTAAACGAAGCGGGATTGCTTTAATCGTTTTTAAATTTTGAGTAATATCTTCACCTGTTACACCATCACCACGTGTTGCCCCTTGAATGAAGCGTCCTTTTTCATAATGAAGTGAAACAGCAAGTCCGTCAATTTTTAATTCGCATATATATCTTACATTCGCATCATCAATTCCTTGACGTACTCGTCGGTCAAAATCACGTAAATCTCCTTCGTTAAATGCATTTCCTAAACTTAACATCGGTGACTTGTGTGTTACTTTTTCAAATATATCAAGAACCGTTCCCCCAACGCGAACGGAGGGAGAATCTTCACTCATAAACTCTGGGTTCTCTGCTTCTAATTTTATAAGCTCCTGCATATTACGGTCATACTCCGCATCAGAAACAGAAGGATTGTCTAACACGTGATATTGATAGTTAAATGTATTTAACAAATCACGTAGTTCTTCTATACGTTTTTTTGCTATCTCTTTTGACATATCCTCATTCCTTTCCTATTGTTTCGTCACAGGTGCAAATTTTGCTAACAAACGTTTAACACCAATTGGGCTTGGGAATGCAATATCTAATTCTTTTGCATCACCTTCACCTTTTACACTTACAACTGTACCGATTCCCCATTTTTGGTGGGAAGCTTTATCGCCTACTGCCCAGCCGATTTGTTCGCCGCCTGTTGTCTTAGCTGTAGGACGCGCGAAAGCTGAGCGAGAACGTGTTGTAGTTGTCGTTTTACTGCTACTTACCGTTCTTCCTTTTGCACCAAACGAAGTTTCACGCTTCGGCGCTGTTTCATTTAATGATTCCACTAGTTCTGTCGGGATTTCTGTAATGAATCGAGATGCGGCATTCATACTTGTTCTACCAAATAATGTACGCATTTGTGCATTGGATAAATACAATTCTTCTTCTGCACGAGTAATACCTACATAAGCAAGACGACGCTCTTCTTGCATTTCATCTTCTTCCATTAGAGAACGAGTATGCGGGAATATTCCTTCCTCTAAACCAACAATAAAGACAACTGGGAATTCTAATCCTTTCGCTGAGTGCATCGTCATTAAAATAACTTCCTCACCAGCAGTTGGGTCTTCATCTACACGATCAATATCTGCAACAAGTGCTAAGTCTGTTAAGAATGCAACAAGGCTCTTATCTTCGCTTTGAGATTCAAATGTTTGCGTAACAGATAAAAACTCATCTAAGTTCTCTAGACGACCTTCCGCTTCTAAAGTACGCTCGTTTTTCAACATGTCGCGATAGCCGGTTTTTTCAATAACTTCTTCTACCAATTCTGTAACAGATAAATACTCTTGCATATTTACCCAGTTGTGTAATAAACCTGCGAATTCTTTTACTGCCTTTGTAACCTTTGCACTTACTCCAACATGCTCAATCTCATCGAATACAGCTGTTAATGAAATTCCATTTTGTACACCGTAATTAATAATTTTATCGATAGAAGTCGCACCAATTCCGCGCTTTGGCACGTTAATAATACGTGCGAAACTAATCTCATCATCTGGATTCCCAATTAAGCGTAAATACGCCAAAATGTCTTTAATCTCTTTACGGTCGTAGAACTTCGTACCGCCGACAATTTTGTAAGGAATATTAGATTTCAGGAAAATCTCCTCGACCATACGAGACTGCGCATTTGTACGATATAACACCGCAAAATCAGTATATTTTCGTTTTCCCATTTGAATATCGTCGCGAATTTTTTTCGCAACAAAGTATGCTTCGTCCTTTTCCGTTGCAGCACGATAGTAAGAGATTTTGCTTCCAACTTCATTATCTGTCCATAATTTCTTCGGTTTACGATTCGTATTTCTTTCAATAACAGCATTCGCTGCATTTAAAATATTTTGTGACGAACGATAATTTTGTTCTAACAGAATGACTTGCGCATTCTCATAGTCTTTTTCGAATGACAAAATGTTAGAAATGTCCGCACCACGCCAGCGATAAATTGACTGATCTGAGTCACCTACAACACATAAATTTTTAAAACGTGCTGCCAAATGTTTAACAAGAAGGTACTGCGCTTTGTTCGTATCTTGATACTCATCCACGTGAATATACTGGAATTTACGCTGATAAAACTCTAGTACTTCTGGAACACGTTCAAATAGTTGAATCGTCGTCATAATTAAATCATCAAAGTCTAGTGAGTTATTTTTCAAAAGACGTTTTTGATATTCTGTATATACATCGCTCGTTAATTTTTCATATGGATCAGCAATTGTAATTTTCTTTGCATATTTATCCGCAGATAACAATTCATTTTTCGCATTACTAATACCAGCTAAAATAGAGCGCGGCTCAAATTTCTTCGGATCAATATTGCGCTCTTTCATAATTTTTTTGACTACAGTTAACTGATCACCTGAATCTAAAATTGTAAAGTTACGATTAATACCAATGCGATCGATATCACGTCGTAAAATACGTACACACATAGAGTGGAACGTAGAAATCCAAATATCTTCAGCTTCTGGTCCGACAAGTGTATCAATACGCTCGCGCATTTCACGAGCCGCTTTATTTGTAAAGGTAATAGCTAGTACGTTCCATGGTGCTACTCCTTTTTCACCAAGTAAATACGCAATACGATGTGTTAACACACGTGTTTTACCACTACCTGCGCCTGCCATTAATAGAAGTGGTCCGTTCGTTGCTTGTACTGCTTTTTGTTGCTGCGGATTTAAACCATTCAATAGTCTATCTGTCATACTCATATACGCCTGCACCTACTCTCCTTTTACTGCTTTAACCGTTTTTAACGCTGCTTTTATATCATCATAAATAATATTTCCAACAACTACTGTATCAGCATGCTGCGCCATTTCCTTCGCCTGTTCAGCATTAGAAATACCACCGCCATAATATAACTTAGCTTGTTTCAATTGTGCTTTTACATTTTTAACAAGTTCAACATCTCCATACGTACCGCTATATTCTAAATAAAATATCGGTAAACGTAATAGCTTGTCTGCTAAACGCGCGTATGCAATTACATCATCTTCTGTTACATCACACTTTGCATCTGTAAGCTGGGCTACCTTCGCTTCAGGATTTAAAACACAATACCCTTCCATGAAAATTTCGTCCCAATCCATAATATCCCCAAATTCTTTCAAAGCCTCATGATGAACGCCTGTTACCCATTCTACCTTTCGGCTATTTAAAACACTTGGGATATAATAAAAATCGAATCCTGGTGTAATTGCTTCTACATCAGAAACCTCTAGCACACAAGGAACTGCATATCTACGAATGCTAACTAGCATGTGTAGTACATTATCAATTGTCACTCCATCACTTCCGCCTACAATAACAGCATCTGTTCCAGACTCACAAATCATTTCTAAATGTTCGTCACTTAATTCCTTATTCGGATCAAGCTTAAATACATGTTTCCATCCGGAAATATCGTACATGAAAACACCCTTTCTTTTCTCAAGTTTTATATATTTCTGTTTAAAATAACAGTTTATTTTCATTAGGATTTTTTAAGTTCACCTTAAATATTTGTTTAAAGCGGAGAATTAAGTTTGGAATCCCCTCTTCCACATTTTTTAAACGAGAGGATTTAATTTTGAACTTCCTTTTATGCATTCTTTCATTATAACAAAAAAAGCTACTTACACACACGCACAATCCAACATCTTTTTCCACGTCAAATGTTGGATTACATATCCCCAAAATCAAACGGGATACTAATAAGAGAAATAGTATTATCTATTTCAACTTTCATAAAAAGGAGTGTTTTTCTAATGAAGCAAAATATCGGTACAATAAATGCCCTAATTCGAATTACACTCGGACTTGTCCTCTTCGGTTGTAGTGCAACGAAACTCGTGCGCAAACCTTGGTGCACTTGGTCTAACATTTTGCTATGGATTGGTGCAATGAAAGTTGCAGAGGGAATTGTTCGTTTCTGCCCTATTGTTGAAATGTGGAAATTCGGAAAATACATGAACATGGGGGCATTTAAAATGCCTAGCATGAATTTTGCTGAAAAGGGACATACTAAAGAAGAAGTGAACCAAACTTCCAATCATGACAAACCACAGTCAAATGGAAGTTATGACGCTTCTGACAAAGAGATTGAGTCAGCGATTGAAGATATAATCCTGGCAAAACCGCTTTGAATCATTTGTCACGATGCAAGATGCTCTCAAAGGGACTTAGCTGCTGCAGTGGGCGGTTAAGTCTTCTTTATTTTACCATAAAACAGAACATACATTCTCATTTCAAACATTAAAATATACATAATCAATAAAATTCAGAAAATTAGGTGTAAATCTCTTGCTTAAAATGATATAAAAGTGATATCATTTTTATATCAGGAGGCGATCATATGAAAGAAAAACAAGTATTTTATGTTAATGGTTTTCTTGGGATTATTGGAATTTTGATTTTAGCCGCTATCGGTGTATTTTTCTTCGTGCAAGAAATTTTTATAGGAGCAGCATTAACTATTGTTTTAGCCGCAGTTCTTGCTACAGGTATTGGTATTGTTCAACCAAACCAAGCAAAAGTCATTACGTTTTTCGGTAATTATTTAGGAACAATTCGTCAAAACGGTTTATTTTTAACGATTCCGTTCGCGTTCCGTCAAACTGTATCGTTACGTGTTGAAAACTTTAATAGTAAGAAATTAAAAGTAAATGATGTCGACGGAAACCCAATTGAAATTGCAGCTGTTATCGTATATAAAGTTGTTGATTCTGCAAAAGCAATGTTCGGCGTTGAACATTATGATCGATTTGTAGAAATTCAAAGTGAAACGGCAATCCGCCACGTTGCAACGAAATATCCTTATGACAATTTCCAAGATGAAACCTGCGTTACATTACGCGGAAATACTGAAGAAATCTCTGAAGAATTAAAACGTGAGTTAGAAGCACGCCTTGAAATCGCTGGTGTAGAAGTATTAGAAACTCGTTTAACACATTTAGCTTACGCAACAGAAATTGCCCATGCAATGCTACAACGTCAACAAGCAAAAGCAGTATTAGCTGCTAGAAAAGAGATTGTTGAAGGTGCTGTGAAGATGGCAAAAGATTCAATCCATATGTTAGATGAGGAAGGCGTACTAGAACTAGATGACGAGCGTAAAGCAAATATGGTGAACAACTTATTAGTTGCCATCGTTTCAGACAAAGGTGCGCAACCAGTTATTAATACAGGAAGCCTATACTAAAAGGTTGTAAATCATTATGGCTAAAAAGAAAAGCTTTCCATTACGTATTGATCCTGAATTACACGCAGTCATCGAAAAATGGGCGAATGATGAGTTTCGTAGCGTCAATGCACACATCGAGTATTTACTTCGAGAAATGGCAAAGCAAAAAGGTAAATTAAAAAAAGATAAAGATGTATAAAAAATCTCGCTGATTTCTCAGCGAGATTTTTACATATTAGCTTCTCATCATCTCATGCCCAATTGCACGATATCCTATATCACTTCGGTAAAATAGACCATCACTCTCAATTTTACCGATTTCTTTATACACCTTATCTTTCGCTTCTTGTAAACTATTCGCCTTACAAGCAACAAATAGTACACGACCACCGTTTGTTACAAAATCACCATGCTTCATCGCTGTACCTGCATGGAAAACAATTACATCTTGCAATGCATCTAACCCGTTAATACTATCACCTTTTTTATATACTTCTGGATATCCTTTCGAAGCAAGTACAACGCCAATAACTGCTTCTTCTGACCATTGTAACGTTAGTTCACTCTCATCTAATACAGCGTTACATACATCAACTAAATCATTTTCTAGGCGTGGTAATACAACTTCCGTTTCAGGATCACCAAAGCGAGCATTAAACTCAATTACCTTTGGACCATCATTTGTTAAAATAAGTCCCGCATATAAAATCCCTGTAAACGATCGATTTTCTGCAATCATCGCTTTAGCAGTTGGATGCAATACGTTTTTTATCGCCTCTTGAACTGCTGATTCCGGAATTTGTGGTACTGGAGAGTATGCACCCATTCCACCTGTATTTGGACCTTTATCTCCATCAAAAGCTCGTTTATGGTCTTGCGCGATTACCATCGGATGCACATTTGTTCCATTCACAAATGCCATTAATGAAAATTCTTGTCCATCTAAAAACTCTTCAATAACAACCTTCTTACTTGCTTCGCCGAACTTTACATCTTGTAGCATTTCTTTCGTAGCTTGTAATGCTTCTTCAAGCGTCATCGCTACTGTTACACCTTTACCAGCAGCTAGGCCATCCGCTTTAATAACGATTGGTGCACCAACTTTTTGAATGTACTGTACTGCTTCTTCATAATCTGTAAAAGTTTCATATGCCGCAGTTGGAATATTATACTTTTTCATCAATTCTTTCGTAAAAGCTTTACTACCTTCAATAACAGCAGCCGCTTTATTCGGACCAAATACGCGAAGCCCCTCTTCTTTAAAACGATCAACGATTCCATTCATAAGTGGAATTTCTGGTCCAACGAAAGTTAATTCTACATGATTCTCTTTAGCAAATAAAACTAATGCATCAAAATCATTTTCATCAATATCAACTGGCGTTGCAACATCTCGCATACCTTCATTACCTGGTGCTACATACACCTTTTTCACTTTTGTAGATTGTGCAAACTTCCAAGCTAAAGCATGCTCACGCCCACCGCGGCCAATTACTAAAACGTTCATATTTCATCCCCCAATACTTAAATAAGTACAAACTAGAAGCTATGCTCCTAGTTTGTTTTCATATCACTGTAAGTTTAAAAAGGAGGATCAAGAGAACCGAGCAGGTCGAGGCGCACTTGACAGGAGGACACGGAGTGTAGTTTTCCTACATGAGTACCGCACTGGCAATGCAACGACGACATGCGAAGGTTATCTTAACCAGACTTTTAAACATCCATATCAATCAAAGTTTAAAAAGGAGGATTAAGAGAACCGAGCAGGTCGAGGCGCATTTGCCAGGAGGACACGGAGTGTAGTTTTCCTACATGAGTACCGCACTGGCAATGCAACGACGACATGCGAAGGTTATCTTAACCGGACTTTTTAAACATCCTCTATTAGTGTTTGAAATGACGTACGCCAGTGAACACCATCGCAATCCCATACGTATCCGCCACTTTAATAGAATCTTCATCACGGATTGATCCGCCTGGTTGAATGATTGCTGTAATTCCTGCTTTTGCTGCTTCTTCTAATGTATCTGGCATTGGGAAGAAAGCATCAGATGCAAGCGCGCTACCTTGTGCTTTTTCACCAGCTTGTGTAATTGCGATTTTTGCAGAACCTACACGGTTCATCTGTCCCGCACCGACACCAATTGTCATATCATCTTTCGCTAAAACAATTGCATTTGACTTCACATGTTTTACAACTTTCCAAGCTAGTTTTAAATCTTTCCATTCTTGCTCTGAAGGTTCACGTTTTGTTGGAATTGAAATTGTACTTTCATCTAACGATAACGTATCTTCCTCTTGAACAAGAAGTCCGCCTTGTACAGAAGTTAGTTTTTTGCTCGCACTTGTCGATTTTTCAATATTTACAGTTAGTAAACGTAAGTTTTTCTTACTTTGCAACACTTCTAAAGCTTCTTTTGAGAAAGAAGGTGCAATAATAATTTCTAAGAAAATTTCATGTAACTTTTCAGCTGTAGATTTGTCGATCTCACGATTCGCTGCAATAATCCCTCCAAAGATTGATACTGGATCCGCTTCATAAGCACGTGTGTATGCTTCATGAATATCAGTTCCTACCCCAACACCACATGGATTCATATGTTTTACTGCTACTACTGCTGGTTCTGTAAATTCTTTTACGATGCTAAGTGCTGCGTCTGCATCATTAATATTGTTATATGATAATTCTTTACCGTGTAATTGTTCTGCGTATGCAACAGAAGAAGTTGCTGCGAATGGCGCTTTATAGAAAGTTGCCTTTTGATGTGGGTTCTCACCATAACGTAAGTCTTGCTTTTTCTCAAATGTCACAGTTAATGTTTCTGGGCTTTCTTCACCCATTTGCCCTGTTAAGTAGTTAGAGATTAACGCATCATATGCTGCTGTATGGCGGAATACTTTCGCTGCTAATTTACGTTTCGTTTCTTCTTTTACTTCACCGTTCTCTTTCAGTTCTGCTAATACAACATCGTAATCTACTGGATCTACAATTACCGATACAAATTTGTGATTTTTCGCTGCAGAGCGAATCATTGTTGGGCCACCAATATCAATATTTTCAATTGCATCAGCAAATGTTACATCAGGCTTAGCGATTGTTTCTTTGAATGGGTATAAGTTAACGACAACAAAATCAATCGGCTCCATACCTAACTCATTCATTTGTGCTACATGCGTTTCATTATCGCGAACTGCTAATAGACCACCATGAATATTTGGATGTAATGTTTTCACACGACCATCCATAATTTCTGGGAAACCAGTTACTTCAGAAATACCGATTACTTGTAAGCCTTTTTCTTCTAGTAATTTTTTTGTACCGCCTGTTGATATAACTTCGATCCCTTGTTCTAGTAAACCTTTAACAAATTCTACTACTCCTGTTTTATCTGAAACACTTACTAATGCACGCTTTTTCATTTACCCTTCACCCCTGGTTGTATGTTAGTTAACAGTTGGTTCTTTCGTAGATTGAACAATTTGATTCACTGTATTTACGTATAATTTATGTTCAACTTGTTGAATTTTCTTTTGTAAGCTTTTTCTCGTATCCCCTTCAGAAACAACTACTGCTTCTTGTGCAATAATTGGCCCTGTATCCATACCTGCGTCTACATAATGAATCGTTACTCCAGTTACTTTCACACCTGCTTCTAACGCTTGACCAACAGCATCTTTCCCTGGAAAACTCGGTAATAGTGATGGATGAATATTAATAATCCTTCCGCCGTAAGCTTCTAGTAAAGTTGGTCCAATTAAACGCATATATCCAGCTAAAATAACATAATCAATTTCATACTCTTCTAGCTTCTTTAATATCTCTTTTTCAAACGCTTCTTTTGACTCATATGCTTTCGCTGAAAAAGCGAAACACGGGATATGATGATAATGTGCTCGCCCAACAGCGCGTGCTTCTGGTTTATCACACACTAATAAACTAATTTCTGCATCCAATCTTTTTTCTTCTACCGCATTAACGAGAGATTGAAAGTTAGATCCGCTTCCAGAAGCAAAAACTGCTAATCTACTCATAGCGCTGTGCCTCCATTAAAAGTAACGCCAGCTCCTTGTACAGTGCGTCCAATAATACGAGCAGTTTCTCCTTGCTCTTCAAGAAGACGAACAACATCTTTTGCATCTTCTTCCTTCACCGCTACTACCATACCAATACCCATGTTAAAAATATTGAACATTTCTTTCTCTTCCAACTTGCCAACTTCTTGAAGTAAACTAAAGATCGGCTGAATTTCCCAAGATCCTAATTCAATTTCTGCACCGATTCCTTCTGGTAACATACGTGGAATATTTTCAATGAATCCGCCACCTGTAATATGTGCCATACCGTATACTTCATATTTCTTCAATAGTTCTAAAATAGGTTTGACATAAATTTTCGTTGGTTTTAATAATTCTTCACCAAGAGGTAGCTCTAAGCGTCCGTAAATGCGAGCTAAAGATAGTTCTCCATCTTCTAGTAATACTTTTCGTACTAAAGAATAACCGTTACTATGAATACCGCTAGATGCTAAGCCAATTAATACGTGACCAGCTTCAATATTTTCACCTGTTACAATTTTCTTTTTATCAACGATCCCAACTGTAAAACCAGCTAAATCGTATTCTTCTGTAGAATACATTCCTGGCATTTCAGCTGTTTCTCCACCAATTAAAGCACAACCTGCTTGGCGACAGCCCTCTGATATACCTTTGACGATGCTTTCAATTTTACTAGGTTCAGCTTTACCACAAGCAATATAATCAAGAAAGAAAAGCGGCTCTGCTCCTTGGACAACAATATCATTTACACACATTGCAACCGCATCAATACCAATTGTGTCATGTTTATCTGCCATAAAAGCGAGCATCAATTTCGTTCCCACGCCATCTGTTCCAGATACTAATACAGGTTCTTCTAATGCAAATTTTGATAGGTCAAACATACCTCCAAAACCGCCTAAACTGCCTAGTACTTCTTTTCTCATTGTTGTTTGTACGTGTTTTTTCATGCGAGATACCGCTTCATATCCAGCTTCAATATCTACTCCTGCTTGCTTATATGCATTCGCCATCGTTATCTACACCTCGTCTTTTAATTTCTCCCTATCCTGTGCGGGCCGTTTTAAGAAAGAAGCTAGCTTCTACATCAAAAAGAAGTAGAAGCTTTTTTCTTCTTATTTCATACTTTCTAAAAGCTCTTGCTCATAATCATAAAGAGCTGTTGGATAATCTCCATTGAAGTACGCCATACATAGGCCACCGTATTTCCCTTCATATGGACGTCCAATTGCATCTACTAATCCATCTTCACTTAAAAATGTTAATGAGTCTGCACCGATCATTTCACGAATTTCTTCTACCGTATGATTTGCTGCAATTAATTCTTTTCTCGTTTGAATATCAATGCCATAGAAACATGGATATTTCAAAGGTGGTGAAGCTATTCTTACGTGAACTTCTGTC
This sequence comes from Bacillus sp. SSR7, assembly GCF_055902415.1. Lineage (NCBI taxonomy): Bacteria > Bacillati > Bacillota > Bacilli > Caryophanales > Bacillaceae > Bacillus > Bacillus sp. SSR7. Next base: position 200,834 of record NZ_JBVVXV010000008.1, read on the forward strand.
GCTCCAGCCTCGCGAAGCATACGAACAATTCGTTTACTCGTCGTTCCTCTTACGATAGAATCATCAATCATAACAACTCGTTTTCCTTCAACTACACCTCTTACTGCTGAAAGCTTCATCTTAACCCCTTGCTCTCGCAGTTCCTGAGAAGGTTGAATAAACGTACGTCCAACGTAACGATTTTTAATTAATCCTAACTCATATGGAATACCTGTCGCCTCCGCATAGCCAATCGCAGCTGAAATACTAGAGTCTGGTACACCAGTAACAACATCTGCTTCAATAGGAGCTTCTGCCGCCAAACGTTTCCCCATGTTTTTACGTGCTGCATGAACGTTAACGCCTGCGATATTAGAATCTGGTCGTGCAAAGTAAATGTATTCCATACTACAAATTGCATGTTCTACATCGTTTGTGAAACAATCTACGTGAATTCCTTCATCATTAATGATAAGTAATTCACCCGGTTCTACATCGCGAATGTATGTTGCACCTACTACATCAAAAGCACATGTTTCAGATGCTACAACGTAAGCATCTCCCATCTTTCCAATTGAAAGGGGACGGAATCCATTTGGATCTAGCGCAACAATCATTTCATTTCCAGTTAGTAAAAGATATGCAAACGCACCTTTCACTTTATTTAGAGCTTCTTTTACACTTTCAATTAACGAATCTTTCGTACTACGTTTAATAAGATGTAAAAGTACTTCTGTATCTGAACTTGTTTGAAAAATACTTCCCTCTGCCTCTAATTCGCGGCGAAGCATTTTTGCATTAATTAAATTCCCGTTATGAGCTAATGCCATACTATGATCGGAAAAACGGAATAGTAATGGTTGAACGTTAGCCACTTCACTTCCACCAGCCGTCGCGTATCGTACGTGTCCGATTGCTGATTTCCCGTTCAATCCTTCTAGCTCTCCTCTTGAAAACACTTCCGATATTAAACCTAACCCCTTGTGACCGACGATTTTTTCTCCATTATTTACGACAATGCCTGCGCCTTCTTGCCCACGGTGCTGTAAACTGTGCAATCCGTAGTATGAAACTTGTGCCGCATTTTCATGCCCCCAAATTCCGAAAACGCCACATTCTTCGTTTAACCCCTTTATTTCAGCAAGCATGGGATTGCCCCTTTCCAAGCCTTTCTCATTTCATCTACATTTGCTGTAAGTAATACTTCATTTTCTTCATTATGAATTGTCACTTCATTTGTATTTGTTACTTCTCCAACTTGAATTGCTTCTACCGCTTTCTCGAACGCTTCTTTATTTTCACGTTTTACAGTTATCACGAAGCGAGATTGTGATTCCGCAAATAATGCCGCTGTTGCTTCCCCGTCTAATTTCACAGTAGCACCTAAGCCGTTAGCACCAATTGCACTTTCTGAAATCGCAACTGCTAAACCACCTTCAGCAACGTCATGTGCAGATTGAACAAGGCCAGCTTGAATTGCTGCTAATACTTGTTTTTGACGTTTTAATTCTACGTCTAGATCGATACTTGGTGATTGGCCGAAAATTTTGCCGTGAAGCATTTTCTGTAATTCACTTCCACCAAACTCAGCTTTCGTCTCTCCGATAACATAAACTAAATCGCCAGCTTGCTTAAACTCTTGTGTTGTTACATGCTTTAAGTCATGTACTAGTCCGACCATCCCAACTGTCGGTGTTGGATATACCGCTTCACCACTACGTTCGTTATACATTGATACGTTTCCGCCAATAACTGGTGTTTGTAATGTGCGACAAGCTTCACTCATACCATCTACTGATTTCTCAATTTGCCAGAAGATTTCTGGTTTCTCTGGATTACCGAAGTTTAAGCAATCTGTAATTGCAAGTGGCTCTCCTCCAGAACATACGATATTACGTGCTGCCTCTGCTACTGCAATTTTACCGCCCACTTCTGGATCTAAATAAATGTAGCGAGAGTTACAATCTGTCGTCATTGCTAATCCTTTTTCTGTACCGCGTACACGTACAACTGCTGCATCTGAACCCGGTGTAACAACTGTGCTTGTGCGAACTTGATAATCATATTGATCATAAACCCACTCTTTACTTGCAATCGTCGGTTGTTGTAATAGAGCGAATAACGTTTCTTTATAATTTTCTACTTTTGGTGTTTCCATTTTCATCTGCTGGAATTCAGCAAAGTATGCTGCTTCTTGTGATGGTTTATGATAAATTGGCGCTTCTTCTGCAAGAGCATCCGCTGGTACTTCAGCTACCATTTCACCTTTATGGAATAAACGAAGCATTTTGTCTTCCGTTACTTTCCCCATCGTAACGGCTGCAAGACCATACTTCTCAAATAAGTCTACTATTTCTTGCTCTCTACCTTTTTTCACAACAATTAACATACGCTCTTGTGATTCAGAGAGCATCATTTCATATGGTGTCATTCCTGTTTCTCGTTGCGGTACATCATCTAAGTACATTTCAATACCCATTCCTGCTTTACTTGCCATTTCTGCAGAAGATGATGTTAAACCAGCTGCACCCATATCTTGAATTCCAACAAGTGCATCTGATTGAATAAGTTCTAAACAAGCTTCAATAAGAAGTTTCTCCATAAATGGATCTCCTACTTGAACTGCTGGACGCTTCGCTTCTGAGCTTTCAGATAACTCTTCAGATGCAAATGTAGCACCGTGGATACCATCACGACCAGTTGATGCTCCTACGTACATTACTGTATTTCCAGCACCGTGCGCTTGCCCTTTTTTAATGTCTTCGTGGTTAATTAAGCCTACGCACATTGCATTTACAAGTGGATTTCCTTCATAACATGGATCAAACTGTACTTCGCCGCCAACAGTCGGAATACCGATACAGTTACCGTATCCTGCAATTCCTGCTACTACTTCTTCGAATAAGTATTTCACACGTGGTGATTGTAATTCTCCAAATCGAAGTGAGTTTAATAGAGCTACTGGACGTGCTCCCATAGAGAATACGTCGCGAATAATACCACCAACACCTGTTGCTGCTCCTTGATATGGTTCAATAGCAGAAGGGTGGTTATGACTTTCCATTTTAAATACAACCGCTTGATTATCACCGATGTCTACAATTCCAGCACCTTCCCCAGGCCCTTGCAAGACGCGCTCACCTGTTGTTGGGAATTTTCGAAGTACTGGTTTTGAATTTTTATAACTACAATGTTCAGACCACATAACAGAGAATAATCCTGTTTCTGTATAATTTGGCAGACGTCCTAAAATCTTTTCAACCATGGCAAACTCTTCGTCTGTTAGCCCCATTTCCGCATATATGCGCTCTTCTTTAATTTGTGTTGGATTTGGTTCAAGCATTAACGACATATGTTTCCCTCCACTGTTTTAAGATAGATTGAAAGACTTTTAACCCTTCAGCACCGCCAAGTAATTCATCTACAGCACGCTCTGGGTGTGGCATCATACCAAGTACATTTCCTTTTTCGTTCACAATACCTGCAATATCTGAAACGCTACCATTCGGGTTTTCCACGTAACGGAATGCGATTTGATTATTCTCTTCTAATTGCTTAAGAGTCTCTTCATCACAATAGTAATTCCCCTCACCATGTGCAATTGGAATATTAATTACTTCATCTTTTTCATATTGTGATGTAAACATCGTTTCATTATTTTCAACACGCAACTGAACTGTTCGACACATAAATTTTAAGTTTTCGTTTCTCATTAATGCTCCTGGTAGTAATCCTGATTCAACAAGAATCTGGAATCCATTACATACACCTAAAATTGGCTTTCCTTGCTCAGCAGCTTTTTGCACTGCTTTCATTGCATTCGCAAAGCGAGAAATAGCACCGCAGCGTAAGTAGTCACCGTAAGAGAATCCACCTGGTAGTAGAATTGCATCATACTCATCTAAATTCTCTGTATCGTGCCAAACGTAATCTACTTCTTCGCCAAGCTCATCTTTAATTGCATGGAACATATCAACATCACAGTTCGAACCTGGAAATACTATTACGGCAAATTTCACTGTGCGACAACCTCCTCAACTTCATAACGGAAGTCTTCCATTACAACGTTTGCTAATAGTTTTTCACACATTTCCTTTACCTTTGCGTCAAGGTCAGTTACCGATTTATCAATTGTTAGTTCCATGTACTTTCCGATTCGAACATCTTGTACTTCTGTGAATGAAAGACTATGAAGTGCTCCTTTCACTGCTGTTCCTTGTGGATCTAATACGCTTTCTCTTAATGTTACATATACCTTAACTTTATACATGTGAAATTCCCCCTAAACGTTTTAAAATCTCTTCATAAGCATCTGTTAAATTTCCAAGATCACGACGGAATACGTCTTTATCAAACTTCTCATTGCTCGTTTCATCCCATAAACGGCAAGTATCTGGTGAAATTTCATCTGCTAAAATGATTTCTCCTTCATCCGTTACACCAAACTCTAATTTAAAATCTACTAATCTTACACGACAGCTTGCGAAATGATCAATCAACACTTGATTGATTTGTAGAGCCATCTCTCGTAATACGCTTACTTGCTCTGGCGATGCAACGTTTAATACACGAATATGATCTTCCGTTACAAGCGGATCTCCTAAATCATCATCTTTGAAGTAAAATTCTACGATTGGTTCTGCAAGTACAGTTCCCTCTTCCATTCCTAATCGTTTTGAAAGACTTCCTGCAATTACATTTCTTGTGACAACTTCTAAAGGAATAATACTCACTTTTTTAACAAGTTGTTCTGTTTCAGATAGCTTCTCAACAAAGTGTGTTTCAATTCCTACTTCTTGTAACTTTCTGAACAATAAAGTTGTAATCTCATTGTTCAAACGACCTTTTCCTGTAATCGTCTCTTTTTTCTCCCCATTGAAAGCAGTCGCACTATCTTTGTACTCTACCCAAACCATATCTGCTGATTCTGTACGATAAATTCTTTTTGCCTTACCTTCATACAGCAATTCTAGCTTTTGCATTTCGCAAGCCCCCTGTAGTTTGAAAAATGTGAATAATGTTTTTATAAAGAATGGCACAGAATGACTCTATTCTGTGCCATATGAAATTTTACGCTTCGTTTAATCCAAGGCGTTCAAAGATTGTATCAACGTGTTGCATATGATGCTCATAGTTGAAGCATTCATTAATTTCTTCTTGTGTTAACTTGCTCGTAATACGCTCATCAGCTTCTACAAGCTCTTTAAATTGTACTTGTGTTTCCCAAGCTTCCATCGCTTTAGGCTGTACGATATCGTAAGCTTCTTCACGTACCATACCTTTATCGATTAATGTAAGCATTACGCGCTGAGAATAAATTAAGCCGTATGTTCTTGTCATATTGCGTTTCATATTCTCTGGATATACAGTTAAGTTTTTAACGATATTACCAAAGCGATTTAGCATGTAATTTAACGCGATTGTAGCATCTGGTAAAATTACGCGTTCTGCTGAAGAGTGAGAAATATCACGCTCGTGCCATAATGGAACATTCTCATAAGCTGTCATCATATAACCGCGGATAACACGAGCTAAACCAGTCATATTTTCAGATCCAATTGGATTACGCTTATGCGGCATTGCAGAAGAACCTTTTTGACCTTTTGCGAAAGCTTCTTCAACTTCACGTGTTTCACTCTTTTGTAAACCACGAATCTCAACTGCCATCTTTTCGATAGATGTTGCGATTAATGCAAGTGTTGACATGTAATGAGCATGACGATCACGTTGCAATGTTTGTGTTGAAATTGGTGCTGCTTCTAATCCTAAGTTTTCACAAACATACTTTTCTACGAATGGATCAATATTTGCGTATGTACCAACCGCACCAGATAATTTACCAACGCGAACTGTATCAGCAGCTTGCTTGAAACGCTCTACGTTACGTTTCATTTCTTCATACCAAAGACCAAGTTTTAAACCAAATGTTGTTGGTTCTGCATGAACACCGTGTGTTCTTCCCATCATGATCGTGTACTTATGCTCTTTCGCTTTGTTAGCTAAAATGCTTACGAAGTTTTCTAAGTCTTTTAATATGATTTCATTCGCTTGTTTTAAGATGTAAGATAACGCTGTATCTACTACGTCTGTAGATGTTAAACCATAATGAACCCATTTACGTTCCTCGCCTAATGCTGGTGTTTCTGATACAGCACGAGTGAATGCAACTACATCATGACGTGTCTCTTTTTCAATTTCATAAATACGATCAATATCAAATGATGCATGCTCGCGAATTTTCTTAACATCTTCTTTTGGAATATCGCCAAGCTCAGCCCATGCTTCACAAGCTAAAATCTCAACTTCTAACCACGCTTTAAATTTGTTCTCTTCCGTCCAAATTGCACCCATTTCTGGGCGTGTATAACGACTAATCATCTTTTTCCCTCCAACAGTTGTTCTTGATGGTCCCAAATATGCAAACTCTTTGCTTTTTCTAGAGCGACTTCAATATTATCATTTAAAATATTAACATGCCCCATTTTTCGCTGCGCTTTTGCTTCTTCTTTTCCATACAAGTGTAAATAGCACCCGGTTAATCTATTCACTTGTCTTAGGACCCCTTCTATATGTTCACCTAAAATGTTTACCATGACAACTGGTTTTAACAAATTTGTTTCTCCAAGAGGTAAATTACAGATTGCTCGAATATGTTGACCGAATTGACTCGTTTCGCATGCATCTTGTGTATAGTGGCCTGAATTGTGAGGTCTTGGCGCTAATTCATTAATGTAAATCTCACCATCAGCTGTAGCAAACATCTCTACCGCTAGTGTTCCCACAAGTTCTAGTTCATCCGCCAGCACTTTTGCATAAGCAATTGCTTTTTGAGAAAGTTCTTCTGTAATGCGAGCTGGAACGATAGATTCATGCAAAATGTTATTTACATGAATATTTTCCGCTACCGGAAATACTTTCGTTTCACCACTTACGCTACGAATGACAATAACTGATACTTCTTTTTCAAAAGGTACCCATTTCTCTAAAATACATTCTGCTGCATTTGCAAGCTCTTTCGCTTTATCAATGTCAGCTTCACTTCTTAAAACAACTTGCCCTTTCCCATCATATCCACCTGTCGTTGTTTTTAAGACGGAAGGATATGATAACTCGGCGATTGCTTCAGTAAGCTGCTCTTGATTTTGAACCAATCTATACGTTGCTACTGGTAATCCCGCTTTTTCTATTGCATTCTTTTCTGTAAAACGATTTTGTGTTTTACTTAACAACTGACTGCCTTGCGGTAAGTAAGCATGTTTTTCAAGCCATTGCAAACATCTATAATCAATATTCTCAAATTCATATGTGACAACATCACTGATCTCCGCTAAATGCTGAATTGCTTTTAAATCGTCATATGATGCAACAATTTCAATATCAGCAACTTGTGCACATGGTGAATTTTTTGTAGGATCTAAAACAGCAATTTTATATCCCATCTCCTTAGCTGCCAATGCCATCATTCTTCCTAGCTGGCCGCCTCCAATAATGCCGATTGTTTTTCCAGGTAAAATGATTCTCGTCATACTAGCTCACTACCTTCGCGCACATCTTTTTCAATTGCTTCTCTTCTCAATTCTAATGCATCATGTATATCATCATGGAATGATCCAAGTATTTGTGCAGCAAGTAAACCAGCATTTGTTGAACCAGCCTTACCAATTGCAACAGTTGCAACTGGAACCCCTCCTGGCATTTGGACGATGGATAATAATGAATCTAAGCCGTTTAACGCTTTTGATTGAACTGGAACTCCGATTACAGGAAGATTCGTCTTCGCCGCAACCATTCCTGGTAAATGCGCTGCTCCACCAGCTCCAGCAATAATAACTTTCAATCCACGTTCACGAGCCGTCTCTGCATATTCAAACATATAATCCGGAGTCCGATGAGCGGATACAACTTTTTTCTCATACGGTATATTTAATTCATCTAAAATGTCACAAGCATATTTCATTGTTTCCCAGTCTGACGTGCTTCCCATTATGACTCCAACTAGTGATTTCATATTAGAATCCCCCCGATTCAAATAAAAAAAGCCTGAAATAGAACAGTTTCTCTTTTACTATGAGAGAAAGCGCTCTACTCAGGCATACGTATCCCTTGTGAATAGAAAAATACCGAGTGACTTTCCCCCATAGTCTAACGAATAACGGTCGTTAGGTAGAGACTTGCAGGCCATATCCCCGCGATTATATGAGGTCTTATATATTATTCTTTCTATGGCTATATTAACAATATTTCATAAACAATGTCAACAAATAATCGAATGTTTTTTTATTACTCATCAATAACGTTCGTGTTTTAGTTATATTCAAAAGAATAATTGTAACTATATGCAAGAAGGATAAGCAATTAGAATATATATTTCTAGAGATCTACCATACACAAAACGGTTTGTATATTAATTCCGTATGCTTTTGTATAAAGTTAAACTTTAATCAGCCCTCACCAATCGGGCTTTTCTTACTCTCATTATGTAAAATGTATACTTGTAATAGAAATAACAGTTCCTATCATAAGGATTGTTTGGGGGCACTTAGAAAGCCTGAAAAGCAAAAAAATCATTACTATTACCCTCAATAGCCTCATTTTCATTCTTTTCTCTCATTAAGATTACTAAATAAAAATAAACACAAAAAAACCTAAGTCGAAACGACTTAGGTTTTTGCTTGGCGACGTCCTACTCTCACAGGGACAAGGTCCCAACTACCATCGGCGCTAGAGAGCTTAACTTCCGTGTTCGGTATGGGAACGGGTGTGACCTCTCTGCCATCATCACCAAACTATGAAGGCATATTCCTTCAAAACTAGATAACATTTGCTACATATTATATGGTTAAGTCCTCGATCTATTAG
>NZ_JBVVXV010000009.1:0-189071 GCF_055902415.1 Bacillus sp. SSR7
AAAGTAAACCAGAGGCAGAAGTAGAGAAGCTGGAAGAAGAAAGTAAACCAGAGGCAGAAGTAGAGAAGCTGGAAGAAGAAAGTAAACCAGAGGCAGAAGTAGAGAAGCTGGAAGAAGAAAGTAAACCAGAGGCAGAAGTAGAGAAGCTGGAAGAAGAAAGTAAACCAGAGGCGGAAGTAGAGAAGCCGAAAGAAGAAAGTAAACCAGAGGCAGAAGTAGAGAAGCCGAAAGAAGAGACAAGTAAATCTGTAACAGTGAGGGAAAATGTAAGTGAGCTAGAAACAAATGTTGAGAAACAAAAAGAGGGTTTAAATGGATTAGGAACGGCGAATGTTCAAAAGAGTGAAGCGGTACAAGCACAGGAAGTAGTGAATCAAACAACGGAAGAAAATGTATCAGATAAACAAGTTAGCAAGCCGAAAGAAGAAAGTAAAAAATCTTTAGCAGCAACAGGTGGACAAGCGAATACATCAATGTTACTTTCAGGTGTAACATTAGTTCTTTCAGCATTGAGTATGTTTGCATTTAGAAAGAGATTATTTAAGAAGTAAATAACGTTTTATCTTATTATATTGCAAAATAATTATATAAGTTTTTGAGAAGACATTATCATGGCAGTTTCATTTTGAAATAGGCTTATGATAATGTTTTTTTAAGGAGGATATAAATGGAAAAGGTGTAAATGTATTAGAGAAGGAGGAGAGGTTATGTATGTCAGTTCGATTTTGAAAATTGAAGAGGTAGCATCATTTATTGCGAATATGAATAAAGATGCTACTCATCATGTTGGGTATTGTGGAGAAGAGAAAGAGGAGTTGTTACAGACAATTATCCATGATTTTTCGGATATAGGGTGGGAACAATCTTTTGTTGCTACTTATGAGAATAATAACTTAATAGGTGTATTAGGATTTGATGTGGATGAAGTAAAGAAATGTGCAGAAATATGGGGACCGTTTATTCTTTCAGCGAATTGGGAAGAAGTTGCGTTACATATGTGGAAGGAACTTATAGAAAAGGTACCCGTTCATATTGAGAAATTTTATGGTTTTTATCATGTGGAAAATAATAATTGTGCCCGCTTAATGAAGGATTTACATGCAAAAGAAAAAGAGCTACATAGTATTTTCAGGTTGAGTAATAGTGGCGTGAAACAACATACTATATGTAATGTAGAAGAAGCTTTACCACAGGTATTCGAGCCGTTTATCGCTTTACACAATAATGTTTTTCCTAATACATATTATGACGGAAATGAAATTATCGAACGTTTAAGTGATACGAATAAATTATTTGTGAGTATGAAGAATGATAAGTTAGAAGGCTACGTATATGTTGAAGTAAATCCGGAGTTTCAAGAAGCAAATATCGAATTTATTGCAACTGCTGAAAATAGTAGAAAAAAAGGTGTCGGAGAGTGTTTATTGCAAGCTGCAATTCAGTATATTTTCTCCTTCCAAGGGATGAGAGAGATAGAACTATGTTTGAATACGAATAATGATCGTGCGATGAAGTTGTACAAGAAAGTGGGTTTTGAGGAGAAGGCATGTTTACAACACTATATAATAGAGTAAAAAACCCATTCATATGAATGGGTTTTATTAATCTACTTTTTTCCTCATCCATCAAGGATTTAGGAGTGATTTGAGGCGCCAATCGTTACATAACCTTTTTTATTTTTTTGGGAACTTCTTTTGTTTGTGAATTAACATTTTCCTTTTGCAACTCTTTAAAGAGCGAAGTAACCATAAGAACGACTACGATAGAAAATGGTAGTGCTGCAATGATAGCTGCAATTTGTAGTGCATTTAATCCTCCAGCTTGTAATAAAATAGCGGCAATTATCGCGATTGTTAATCCCCATATAAGTTTTAAACTATTTTTCGGTGATAAGCTTCCGTTACTCGTTTGCATTGAAACAACAAATGTTGCTGAATCGGCAGAAGTAACGAAAAATGTGGCTACTAAAATTAACCCGATAATCGTTAAAAATGTAGAGAATGGTAGATGTGAAATAACAGCAAATAATCCAATCTCTGTACCATTTTTTGCAATTTCATCAGCTATTCCAAGCGATTGGAACATTTCCATATGGATTGCGGTACCACCAAATACTGCAAACCAAAATGTACAGATAAGAGTTGGGACTAATACAACTCCAAAGATAAATTCTTTTATTGTGCGTCCTTTAGATATACGGGCGATAAATGTACCGACGAATGGAGACCAAGAGATCCACCATCCCCAATAAAAAATAGTCCAGTTTTCAATCCAAGAAGAGGATTTTTCACTAAATGCTCCTAAATTTAATCCCATGCTAGGTAAATCACCAATATAAGAACCAAGTGTAGATGTGAAATATTTCATAATAAATACAGTTGGTCCCAAAAGTAAGAAAGAAACGAGTAAAATACCTGCAAGAGAGAAATTCAAGTTACTCAGATATTTAATCCCACGATCTAAGCCAGTTTGTGCACTTGTTAAATATAAAAGAGCGAAGATAGCTATAAGTACGAGCTGAGTAAGTAAAGTGTTATGGATGGAAGGGAATAAATAGCTTAATCCTCCGGCGATTTGTTGAGCACCAATCCCAACAGATGGTACAATGCCAAATACTGTGGCTAAAACAGCTAGAATATCAACTGCTTTTCCGATACGAGAATTTTTCGATCGATTAAATAATGGAGTAACTGTAGCCCCGATAGTGCTACCTTTTTGTTTGCGGAATGTGAAATATGCAATTGTTAAAGCGACCATTGCGTATAGTGACCACGGAAAGAGTCCCCAGTGGAAAAATGAATATTGCATAGCAAGTTTAGCGCTTTCTTCTGTACCTGCTTTTCCTGTTAACGGATCTGTAAAATGTGAAATCGGTTCAGCGATTCCATAAAAGAGGAGTCCAATTCCCATTCCTGCCCCAAACAACATGGATAACCAAGATGGATAATTATATTTTGGCTTTTCTCCATCTTTACCAAGACGAATAGAACCGTACTTAGAAAATGCTAAATAAGCAGCCAAAATAATCATTGTAGTCATAAGTAGAGAGTAAAACCACCCAAATTTATTGAGGATAAATGAGTTTAAAGAAGATGTAACACTTTGTAAATCGTAGCCTTGTATCCAACTTGCTGGGGTAATTCCCCATATAATGAATAATGTTGTTAGCAAGAAGGAGATATAAAATACACTGTTTTCTTTTTTTATCATAGAATCCCACCCTTGTTTAATAAAGTTAACAATTATAATAATCATAACAATTAAGTTTTTAATTGTCAAAAAATTCCCTTTTTATAATATGAAAGGATGCAATTTGTTTTAGGGAGGTACAGAGCAATGCGTTCACGATATGTACAAATTATAGGAAGAAATAATATGAAATATTGCATTTTATATTGTTGTATCCAGATTTTATGTTAAATTCTTGGATGGAATATTAAAATAGGGGGCAAGGATATGAACAAGAAATCAAAGATCAATAAAGTGATGCTTAGCATTAGTACAATGGCTTTATCGTTAGGTGCACTTCAAACTCATGTAGCAGCGGAAGAAAAAGTACCGTATAACGTGTTGAAAACGAAACCGGTTGGAATTGAAAAGTCGGTAGATGAGATTGGGCACGTTTCTAAAGCGGAGGAAACATTATCGTTTCAAGAACGTTTAAAAGTAGGAGACTTTTCACAGCGACCAGCATCTAATACGAATAAAGCGACAGTAAAGCAAGTTAAAGAAAGCTATTCAATGGCTGATTTAAACAAAATGAATGATCAAGAATTAGTTGAAACATTAGGCAGTATTAAGTGGCACCAAATTACAGACTTATTCCAGTTTAATGAAGATGCAAAAGCTTTTTATAAAGATAAAGGGAAAATGCAAGTTATTATAGATGAATTAGCTCATCGAGGTAGTACATTTACGAAAGATGATTCAAAAGGAATTCAAACATTTACGGAAGTGTTACGTTCAGCTTTTTATTTGGCATTTTATAATAATGAATTAAGTGAATTAAATGAAAGAAGCTTCCAGGACAAATGTTTACCTGCTTTAAAAGCAATCGCAAAAAATCCAAACTTTAAGCTTGGTACAGATGAACAAGATACAGTCGTATCTGCATACGGAAAATTGATTAGTAACGCTTCAAGTGATGTTGAAACGGTTCAATACGCAGCTAATATTTTAAAACAATATAATGATAATCTTCATACGTATGTAGACGATCGTATGAAAGGACAAGCTGTATACGATATAATGCAAGGGATTGACTATGATATACAGTCTTACTTAATTGAGGCTCGTAAAGAAGCGAATGAAACGATGTGGTATGGAAAAGTAGATGGGTTTATTAATGAAATAAATCGTATTGCTCTTCTAAATGAAGTAACACCAGAAAATAAGTGGCTCGTTAATAATGGAATTTACTTTGCTAGTCGTTTAGGGAAGTTTCACAGTAATCCAAATAAAGGATTAGAAGTTGTGACACAGGCAATGCATATGTATCCACGTTTAAGTGAACCGTATTTTGTCGCAGTAGAACAAATTACAACAAATTATAACGGAAAAGATTATAGCGGGAATACAGTAGATTTAGAGAAAATACGTAAAGAAGGAAAAGAGCAGTACTTACCAAAAACGTATACATTTGATGATGGATCTATCGTATTTAAAACAGGAGATAAAGTATCGGAAGAAAAAATTAAGAGACTGTACTGGGCTGCGAAGGAAGTAAAAGCGCAGTATCATCGTGTAATTGGGAATGATAAAGCGTTAGAGCCGGGAAATGCAGATGATATATTAACGATCGTAATTTATAATAGTCCAGATGAATATCAGTTAAATAGACAATTGTATGGATATGAAACAAACAACGGTGGAATTTATATTGAAGAAACAGGAACATTCTTTACATATGAGCGCACGCCAGAACAAAGTATTTATAGTTTAGAAGAGTTATTTCGCCATGAGTTTACTCATTATCTTCAAGGGAGATATGAAGTTCCTGGTTTATTCGGAAGAGGAGATATGTATCAAAATGAGAGATTAACTTGGTTCCAAGAAGGGAATGCTGAATTTTTCGCAGGATCTACTCGAACAAATAATGTAGTACCGAGAAAGAGCATCATTAGTGGATTATCATCTGATCCTGCAAGCCGTTATACTGCAGAGCGCACACTATTTGCTAAATATGGTTCTTGGGATTTCTATAATTACTCGTTCGCATTGCAATCTTACTTATATACGCATCAGTTTGAAACATTTGATAAAATTCAAGATTTGATTCGTGCGAATGACGTGAAAAATTATGATGCATATCGTGAAAATCTAAGTAAAGATCCTAAGTTAAATAAAGAGTATCAAGAGTATATGCAGCAGTTAATTGATAATCAAGATATATACACTGTACCAGAAGTAGCTGATGATTATTTAGCTGAACATGCAACGAAGTCGTTAGCAGCGGTGAAGAAAGAAATTAGTGATACGTTGCCTATGAAAGATACAAAAATGACAAAACATAATTCTCAATTCTTTAATACATTTACATTAGAAGGTACGTATACAGGTAGTGTCACAAAAGGTGAATCAGAAGATTGGAAAGCAATGAGTAAAAGAGTAAATGAATCTTTAGAACAATTGGCGCAAAAAGAATGGAGTGGCTACAAAACTGTTACAGCATACTTCGTCAATTATCGTGTGAATAGCTCAAATCAATTTGAATATGATGTAGTCTTCCACGGTATCGCAAAAGATGACGGAGAAAATAAAGCTCCAACAATTAATATAAACGGCCCTTATAATGGACTTGTAAAAGAAGGTGTTCAATTTAAAAGTGATGGCTCAAAAGATGAAGATGGAAAAATCGTTTCTTATTTATGGGACTTTGGAGATGGAAGCACAAGTGCAGAAGTAAATCCAGTGCATGTATATGAAAGAGAAGGTTCATATAAAGTAACGTTAAGAGTAAAAGATGATAAAGGGAAAGAGAGCAGAAGCGAAACAACGGTTACGGTTAAAGAGGGAAGTTTAAAAGAATTAGAACCAAATAATCGTTCAGAGGAAGCAAATCAGATTGGGCTAAACAATACTATAAAAGGTAGCCTTATCGGCGAGGATCACACTGATGTTTATACATTTAATGTAGCATCAGCGAAAGATATCGATATTTCCGTTTTAAATGAGTATGGAATCGGGATGACATGGGTACTTCACCATGAATCAGATATGCAAAATTATGCTGCTTACGGTCAAGCAAATGGAAATCATATAGATGCAAAAATGAATGCAAAACCAGGTAAGTATTACTTGTATGTATATAAATATGATAATGGCGATGGAACATACGAATTATCAATAAAATAAGTGCTTTTCCAATGTATGTTTAACTTTACTTTTTGTGGAAAATAGTATATTATATAGATATATAATATATCGGTTATTTACTAGGAGGAGCCTGTCACAAGAGGCTTCTCCTGTTCTTTTTTAGGAGGCCTGTCTTACAGGCTTTTCTTTAAAAGGCAAATAACTGAAAATTAAGAACAATAATCTTTGAAAGAGGTGGGGCATACACATAACAAAAAAGGGATTGTTTAAGAGAGGAGGATAAGAAATGGTTTTGTTTGGTTATCCACTTGAAACAATTTATTTATGCGGATTTATTATTGCTACTATACTCACTGTGATTTATATCTTTTTTGGGGATATATTTGAATCCATATTTAGTTTTGGAGGCGGATCGGTATCCGTTGTTACTTTATTACTTAGTTTTTTCGCCATGCTATGTGGACTTAGTTATATAGGAGAATATTTATTTTCCTTTAATAGTATTCTTATTTTCGTGGCTGCATTTGCTATATCCTTTATTGGTGTATTCATAATGAAAATATTAATTTTAAAGCCGATTGCAGAAGCAGAACAAAATACTGTGCAACGTATGGATGAATTCATTGGTTGCAAGGGAGAAGTCATTACGACAATTCCTACAGAAGGATTTGGTGAAGTATTAATCTCCTCCCAATTTGGAAGTAATGCAATTCCAGCTAAAACAATTGGGAAAAAAGATATTTCACAAGGAACTGAAGTTATTATTGAGGGAGTCCAAGATGGTGTTTTGCTTGTACAAAACATCGCTTATTCTTTAAAAAAACCAAAATTATAAGGGGGAATTTACATGACGATTCCATTAATTATTGGTGGAGTTTTACTTGCAATTTTAATTCTACTCATTTTAGTATTCATTACGAAGTATCGAACAGTTGGACCAGATGAAGCGTTAATTGTTACAGGGAACTGGCTTGGTGGTGGGAAAAATGTAGTTACCACTGATGATGGAAAGAAGATTAAGATTATTCGCGGTGGCGGTACATTCGTAGTTCCAATTATGCAAAGAGCAGAACCTTTAAGCCTACTAAATTATAAGTTAGAAGTGGGTACACGCGATACGTATACGAAGCAAGGTGTTCCAGTTACAGTAAATGGTGTTTCTATTATTAAAGTAGGTTCTACAATCGAAGAAGTATCTACAGCAGCTGAGCAATATTTAGGAAAAGAAACAGAAGAGTTAAAGGTAGAAGCAAAAGAGGTTTTAGAAGGTCATTTACGTGCGATTTTATCCTCTATGACAGTAGAAGATGCGTATAGTAATAGAGAGCAATTTGCTCAAAAAGTGCATGAAGTAGCTTCTACAGATTTAAAGAAAATGGGTCTTCGCATCGTTTCCTTTACCATTAAAGAAATCATGGATAAGAACGGTTACTTAGATGCACTTGGTCAGCCGCAAATTGCGACGGTTAAGCGTGATGCAACAATTGCAAATGCAGAGCGTGAAAAGGAAGCTCGTATTGAAAAAGCTCGTGCTGAGAAAGAAGCGAAAGAAGCTGAATACCAACGTGATGCCCAAATTGCTGAAGCTGAAAAACATAAAGAATTAAAAGTACAATCTTATAAGAGAGAGCAAGAACAAGCTCGTGCAGATGCGGATCTTTCTTACGAATTACAACAGGCGAAAGCGCAACAAGGTGTTACAGAAGAGCAAATGCGCGTTAAAATCATTGAGCGTGAGAAACAAATTGAATTAGAAGAAAAAGAGATTGCGCGTCGTGAAAAGCAATACGATGCAGAAGTAAAGAAAAAAGCAGATGCAGATCGTTATGCTGTCGAGCAATCAGCGGAAGCAGAAAAAGTAAAACAGATTAAAAAGGCAGATGCGGATCAATATAAGATTGAAGCAGAAGCGAGAGCACGTGCAGAAGAAGTACGTGTAGAAGGTTTAGCGAAGGCGGAAATTGAGAAAGCGCAAGGTCAAGCGAAAGCGGAAGTACAAAAAGCACAAGGTACAGCAGAAGCCGATGTTATCAGATTAAAAGGTTTAGCGGAAGCAGAAGCGAAACAAAAAATTGCAGAGGCATTTGAGTTATATGGCCAAGCGGCAATTATGGATATGGTACTTAAAATGCTTCCAAGTTATGCGAAGGAAGTTGCAAGCCCACTTAGTAACATTGATAAAATTACAGTTGTGGATACAGGCGGCGGTGGTAAAAATAGCGGCGCCGGAAAAGTTGCAGGTTATGCGACTGATTTAATGGCAACGATGCAAGAAACGTTAAAAGCATCTTCTGGCATTGATTTAAAAGAGTTATTAGAAGGATTTGCTGGAAAAGGAGCAGTACAGCAATTATCAAGCGATAAACCTGTTGTATCTGTAGTAGAAGATGAGAAAAAAGAAATAGAAAAAGAGAAAGAATAGTAAAGCGGGAGGGACCTCTAGTAAGTGCAATGCTAGAGGTTTTTCTGTGGATTATAATATTTCGAATAATATACATTTTTATATATTGTTTTAATTATTTAATTTATATAGAATGAAAAGGGTATGTATTAACTATTTAATAAAAAAAGAGATGAAGAGTTAATACAATTAATCGTGTAATTTATATAAATAAATTAAATGTGAGATAATTACATTTAAAACGGTATGGAGGGGTAAAAATATGTTTCAAGGGAAATTAAGGAGTAGTAGTCTAAAAGCAAAGTTACTTGTATCATTTGTTATCATTTTAATTCTTCCAAGTATTGTAATTGGTTGGACGTCTTATCAGCAAGCGAAGACAAACTTTAATGAAACGATTTCACAAACGGCGAAAGATAATATAAAAATTTTGGATAATGTAATTAATAAAGAATTGGATAGTAAAAAAGTAGATGCAGTTTATTTTACGAAGTTATTTACACAATCAAGTTACCAAACGGATCAAATACAAAATATCCAAAATAAACTAGAAGAATATAATAAGTTACATCCAGAATTAGAAGCCATCTATACTGGATCGAGCAATGGGCAGTTTATTCAATCACCGTCTATTCAAATGCCAGAAGGATATAATCCTACTGAAAGAGATTGGTATAAAGAAGCAGTGAAAAAAAGTGGAGAAGTAATTATTACAGCTCCATATAAATCAAAAACGACAGGAAATATTGTTATTACAATAGCAAAGCAAAATGAGGATAAGAGCGGTGTTCTAGGTATTGATTTAATTATTAATGATATCGTAAACACTTCAAAGATGGTTAATATCGGTAAAAAAGGATATGTAGCAATTTTTGATCAAGATAAAAATGTAGTAGCACATCCGACGATGAAGCCAGGAGATAAGGTAGAAGAGAAGCTTGAAAAAGAGTTGTACAAACAAGAAACAGGTGATTTTAATTTCACATTAGATGGTGAAGAGCGTCATATCACTTTTAAAACAAATAAGATAACTGGATGGAAATTAGCAGGAATTATGCCTGCAAAAGAAATTATTGAAGCAGCTGAACCTATTTTCTATAAAACGCTAACTGTTATTGGTATTTCATTAATAATTGGTGGGATTTTAATTTACTTCATAATTGCTTCTATTATTAGTCCGTTAAAACAACTTGTTATATCATCGAAAAAGATTAGTGAAGGCGATTTAACAGAAACAATTACAGTTCATTCTAAAGATGAAATTGGACAGCTAGGAGAAAGTTTTAACGAGATGGCGGCATCATTACATCAGGTCATTTCTAATATAAATACTTCAGCAAGTCATGTGGCGGCATCTTCAGAAGAATTAACAGCTAGTATGAAGCAGACAAGTGAAGCAACGGAACAAATTACACAAGCAATAGAGCAAGTGTCGAGCGGATCGGAAATACAAACGAAAGAAGTTGAAGAAGGCGCAACATTATTAGAAGAAGTTACAGAAGGAATTCAGCGTGTTGCAGATAGTTCTTCATTAGTATCCACAGCATCTATGTATACGAAGAAAAAGGCTGAAGATGGTGGAAGGTTAGTTGAAAAAACTGTGAATCAAATGCAATTAATCCATGAGTCTGTTTCACAATCAGATAAAGTCATTGTTTTGTTAGATGATAAATCAAAACAAATTGGAGCAATCCTTGAGGTGATTCAACATATTGCAGAGCAGACAAATTTATTAGCATTAAATGCGGCAATTGAGGCTGCGAGAGCTGGAGAGCAAGGAAGAGGATTTGCAATTGTAGCCGATGAAGTGCGAAAATTAGCTGAGCAATCAGGACAGTCTTCTACGGAAATTGGAAAACTAGTAAAAGAGATCCAATTTGATATAAAGGAAACGGTAAGTTCTATGAAGCAAGTTGGGACAGAAGTACAATCAGGGCTTGTAGTTGCAAATGAAACGAAGCAAAGCTTTGCAGAAATATTGAAATCTACGGATGATACAGTTGTACAAATTGATAACATGGTAGATGTAGCGAAGCAAATGACGGTAGATGCAAGACAAGTAAGTGCATCTATTAATGAAATTGCAGCTACGATTGAAGAAAATGCAGCAAGCGTTCAAAATATTGCTGGTTCCTCTGAAGAACAATTAGCTTCAGTAGATGAAATAAATGCAGCAGCAGTCCATTTATCACAAATGGCAGAAGAATTACAAGAGATGATTGGTAAGTTTAAAGTGTAATAACGAATGCTAAGAAACGAGGTAATAATTTTACTTCGTTTCTTTTTTATGAATAGAAAAAGAAATATAGAGTAACCATGTTATGATTAAGTATAATTAAAGAGACTGTATATTCTTTAAATTCTATCTTTAATCATGTTAGGGGAATGGTTTTGAAATTAAAAAAATTAAAACTACAACCGAGAATTACATTAACTATTAGTACACTAATTTTAGTTGTACTGCTGTTAACGAGTTACTTATTTTATTACATATTATCTGAAACGGTAGAAGAGCAAATTGGGAAACGGGCTTTGCATGTTGCGAAAACAGTTGCTGCTATACCTGAAATAAAGGAAGCTTTTCAAAAAGAAAATCCAGCTTCTATCATTCAGCCGATTGCAGAAAAAATTCGAATTGATACAGATGCTGATTTTATTGTAGTTGGAAATAAAGAGGGGATTCGATATGCACATCCTAAGCGAGATAAAATAGGAGAAGCAATGGTTGGTGGAGATAACGAAGGGGTTCTATTAGAAGGGAAATCTTATGTTTCGAGAGCAACTGGATCATTAGGCCCTTCATTACGCGGAAAAGTTCCAATCCGTAATCAGGAAAATGAAATTATTGGCGTGGTGTCTGTTGGATTTTCAATGGATGATATTCATGGTGCAGTAGAAGTGTATGGAAAGCGTGTATTTTGGATTACAATAGCAGGTCTTTTAATTGGGATAATTGGTTCTATATATTTAGCAGGCAGTATAAAAAGAATGATGTTTGGTATGGAGCCAGAAGAAATTTCATCTTTATATGAAGAGCATAGTACAGTGATTCAATCTGTACGTGAAGGGATTATTGTCATTGATCAAAATGGGATGATTAGATTAGTCAATCAAGCAGCTTATGACATTCTTTCATTAGATGAACAACGAAATATTATTGGAGAATTTATTTTAGATGTAATTCCTAATTCAACGATACTAGATGTACTTCAAACTGGGGAAGAACAGTTTGATCGTCAATTAAATATAAAAGGGCAGGCTGTTATTGCGAACCGTCTACCTATTAAAGTAAAGAATAAAGTAACTGGTGTTGTATCGAGCTTACGTTTGAAATCTGAAATGGATCAGTTAACAGCAGAATTATCTCAGACGAAGCAATATACAGAGGCATTACGAGCGCAAACACATGAATATAATAACTTATTGTATACGCTCTCAGGCCTTATCCAGTTAGAATCATATGAAGATGCTTTAGAGCTTATTCATAAGGAAACGGCGGTCTATCAAGATTTTGTTCAATTTATTATGAAGCGAATTCAAAATCCGTGGTTAGGTGGGATTTTAATTGGATTCTATAATAGAGCAAGAGAGTTGAAGATTGATTTTATGCTAGATAGAGAGAGTAGTTTAGACAAATTAAGCCCGCACATTGAGAGTAATTATGTCGTTTCTATTTTAGGAAATTTAATTACGAATGCATTTGAAGCGATTGAAAGAAATGAAGAACATAATAAGAAAGTAAGAATGTTTGTAACTGATATTGGAGAAGAAATAGTCATTGAAGTGGAAGACTCAGGACAAGGGATTCATGATGAGGTCATTACTAGCATATTCTATAAAGGCTTCTCGACGAAAGAAGGCGAGAAGCGAGGGTATGGATTAGCAAAAGTGAAAGAGTTAGTAGAAGATTTAAATGGAAGTATCGCAATCGAAAAAGGGGATTTAGGTGGTGCATTGTTTATTATTGCATTACCAAAAGAGAGAGGCGAATTGTAATGGGTGAGGAGATTGAAGTATTGATTGTAGAAGATGATATTCGAATTGCGGACATTCATCGTCGTTTTACTGAAAAAATTGAGGGGTTTAAAGTCATCGGAACAGCAACGAATGGAGAACAAGCGAAAGAATGGCTAGATCTTGTGAAGCCACAGCTCGTTTTATTAGACGTGTACCTACCTGATATGCAAGGAACGGAACTTGTCACATATATTAGACATAATTTACATGATACAGATATTATTATGATTACAGCTGCATCGGAAACAGATGTAGTGAGGCACGCCCTGCGAGGTGGAGTAACAGATTATATCGTAAAACCACTTATGTTTGATCGATTTAAAACAAGTTTGGAAAATTATCAAAAAAAACTTGTACAGCTAAAGAAAAATAATCAGTTATCTATAGAACAAATTGAACATTTATGGTCTCAAAGAGGCGTAAAGGGAAATGAAATAGAATATGCCCCGAAAGGGATAGATCCCTTAACTTTAGCAAAAATAAAAAAACATATGTTAACAGTGAATGAAGAAGGTATTACTGCGGAAGTGCTAAGCTCAATGGTCGGAGTAAGCAGGTCAACAGCGAGGCGTTATTTAGAATATTTAATATCAGGAAAGAAAGTTCATGCGGAGCTTATATATGGGAGTGTAGGGAGACCAGAAAGAAGATATTTTCTTGTTTCTTCATAATAAAAAACAGTAGAGGATATATGTCCGCTACTGTTTTTTATTTTATATTGGAATAATCCCAATTAAAATTCCAGTAATCAACATGACCATTGTCGTTCCAACTGCCCACAATAAAGTAAAACGTTGATGTTCACCAAAATCAACTTTTGCCATCCCAACTAATAAATAAGTGGATGCGACAAGAGGGCTTAATAAGTGAACAGGTTGCCCGAGTAAGGAAGCGCGTCCCATTTCAGCTGCACTAATTCCGTAAGTGGCAGCAGCTTTCGTTAAAATAGGTAGTACACCGAAATAAAATGCATCATTGGACATGAAAAATGTGAATGGCATGCTAAGAAGAGCTGTAATAATTGGTAGTTGTGGTCCAAGGGCGTCTGGTATAAGAGTTACTACACTTTTAGCCATTGCATCTACCATTTTTGTTCCTGATAAAATCCCAGTGAAAATCCCAGCGGCAAATACGAGAGAAACAACAGCTAACACGTTTCCTGCATGAGAAGCAATACGCTCTTTCTGTTGCTCTAAGTTCGGATAGTTAATCATAACAGCAATAGCGAAAGCGATTGTAAATAAAACAGGTAACGGCATAACTTCTAGTATGAGACAGACAAGTAAGGTAGCAGTTAATAAAAAGTTAATCCATAGAAGTTTAGGGCGCTTATGAACAGCAGCTTCTAATGTTGCAGCTTGCTCATCCATTGTTTGCATTTGTTTTAAATATTGTACATCCATAATTCCTAAACGTTTTCTCTCTTTTTTGCCAAGATAGTAAGCAACGAAAACTACCCAAAGTGCACCAGCGATCATTCCTGGTATAAGTGGTGTAAAGAGCTCTGAAGCGTCTAGTCCAAGTGCACTCATAACACGAGCTGTCGGTCCACCCCACGGTGTAAGATTTGTCACCCCTGCACCTAACATAACAACCCCAGCTAATATAAGTGGATTCATCCCAAGGCGTTTATATAGTGGGTACATTGCGGAAACAGTAATCATATAGGTTGTCGTTCCATCCCCATCTAATGAAACGATAATCGTAAGAATTGCTGTGCCAACAACAATTTTTAAAGGATCTCCTTTTACAAATTTCAAAATCCTACTAATGACAGGATCGAATAAACCGCTATCAATCATAATTCCAAAATATAAAATAGCAAACATAAGCATAATACCAGTAGGTGCTAGTTTTTGAATTCCTTCTAACATCATAGGCCCCATGTCTGCATAAAAGCCTCCAATTAATGCGAAAGTAATTGGAATTAATATTAATGCTACTAGTGCTGACATACGTTTCGTCATAATTAAAAACATAAAGACAAATACCATCGCAAATCCAAGTAGTGCTAACATGTAATCTCCCCCTCAAAAATGATTGCGCTTTCAAAATAAAATAAAAATTCAGAAAAAAGTTTTTTTGTTTATCATAAAAGCATTCATTCGAATGGTAAATAATTTGAAAAATAACATCATTAGAAGCATAATTTTTATTTTGGTCATTTTGTTCACGGTAGTTAATTTGAATTTTTAAAAAGTAAGCTGCTCTCCATAAGAATGGTAGAATAAGATGAAAATATTGAAGTGTGAAATAGGGAGTAGATTTTATATGAAAACAAGAATGGAAGAGATTTGTAGTTCTTATGAAGGAAAAGTAGAAGAGATTTTTGTTAATGAATCTTCTTACGTATATGAGTGGGAAAAATTAATGATGATCCGAAAAAATAACGGTGAGCTTGAAAAAGTTGCAGTTGGCATCAGTGGAAATATAAGATTAGTAAATGTAGTTGTTGGGCAGCAAATTCATACAGATACATTATTAATTAAAATAGAAGATGATTTAGTAATTACAGGTTGTGAATGATGAGAGGTGTGTAGAGAGGACTACACATCTTTTTTGTTCCATATATTACAAAAGACACATCGTTTTTTCACAAATCGCACACAAGTTTTTGATATGCTCCTTGTAGAAGATAAGGTTAGGGAGGAAATACAATGAGAACAAAGTATGTGATGCTTGCTATATGCTTATTCTTTGTCTTTACAATTGTAGGATGTGGTAAGAAACAAGCAGAGGCTGTGGCAATTGATGAGAAGCATGATAAGTGTGATATTTGCCAAATTGGGGTAATGGATAATCAATTTGCAACAGAAATCATTTTAGAAAATGGAAAAGCATTAAAGTTTGATGATATCGGTTGTATGTATAAATGGATGGAGATTAATCCGGGTGTAAAGACGAAAGAAAAATTTGTTCGAGATTATGATTCGAAAGATTGGGTTTCGTTAGAAGACGCTACTTACGTATATGATAAAACAATTACAACACCAATGGCTTATAATGTCATTTCATTTAAAAACAAAAAAGATGCAGAGAGCTTTGTATCTAACTATAAGGGGAAAGTTCTTTCGTATAAAGAGCTAGCAGAGCATAAATGGGAAATGAATAAAGAAATGATGGGGAACCCGAAAAAGGGAAATCACGGTGGGCATCATTAATACTAGAAAAAGACAACTATATAGTTGTCTTTTTCTAGTATTATTCAGGTGCAAATATAGAAAAGGTGTAAAATTTTTAGAAGAACGGTTACAATGGAATGTAGTGACCTAAAGCAATTATTTACCCAGTATTAACGGGCAGTAAAACTCCCACCTCAAAATTAGGCAGGAGCAAAGAAGTTAGGTGGGAGATCAACAGCCCGTAAATACCCGATTGGTTCAACTAATAATCAGTGGGGTGAACCCTCCCACTGATTAAAGTTTCACTTTATGTACTTTTTAGAAATGTATACAAATGCGGTGAAAACGTGCTAAACTAATTGCTTCATAATGTTAATGATGAGGCCATCAGGCGTATCATTCCAATAGGTTGAGAAACATAGTATAAGTTTAAGATACTCCAATTAAAGAAGGAATATAAAGGGCTTATGGATAAATGTACTCAAGAAGAGTTATTGTATGTGATGGAGGAATGGTTAAGAAAACATTATCTTTCATAGGAGCTGTAGTTGTGAGAAAACAAAAAATTTTATTATGTATGTTATTAGGACTTTTAATGACCGTAGTGGCTTGTGATAAGCAAGAAGAGCCAGAATCGAAACCGGTTCATGTGAAAAACGAAAAGAAAAAAGAGAAGCATAAAGAACAGGAAGAATCTAAAGAAGAAAAAAGTATAAATTTAATGGACAAACAGTTGCTACTTTCTGCAACTCTTGGAGACACAGAAACAGCTATGAAGTTGATCCAAGATGGAGCGAATATAAATGTAGAAGGTGACAACGGAGAAACACCTGTCCTTGCAGCAACGTACCAAAATCATGTAGAGACAGTGAAAGCATTAATTGGTGCAGGTGCTAATATTGAAATTAAAGATGAGAAACAAAGTAATCCACTTCTTTATGCAAGTAGAGAAGGCTATACGGATATTGTAAAAGTATTAATTAATGCAGGAGTTAATACGAAAGAAACGACTAAGTCAGGTGGAACAGCACTTATTTCTGCATCTGAGCGTGGCCATGTAGAGGTCGTAAAAGAATTGTTAGAGCATACAGATATTGATGTGAATTATAAAAATGCTCGTGGTGGAACAGCTTTAGTAGAAGCAATCGTATTAGGAAATGGTAGTGAAAACCATAAGAAAGTAATTCAAATGCTTATTGACCACGGTGCAGATGTAAATATGGCCAATAAGGAGAATATTACGCCACTGCAATATGCTGAAAAAAGAGGTTTTAAAGATATTGCAAATATGTTGAGGACAGCTGGAGCGAATGAAGTAGTACAGCCACAACAACCAGTAGAATAAAAAACGAAAAATAATCCCATTTAGATAGACAGAATGAAGAAATCAGTTAGCATGATGGATTCAGTAATGTGTATGTAAATGGGATTTTTATTTTGAGCATGAAAAATAGATTGTAAATAGTATATGAAGTAACTAAGGAGGATATAAATGAGGCTCTCAGAACTTGATTTAATAGTAATTCAAGTAGAGGTTTTATTTGTTCATAATCAAGTAGGAAAAATCAAATATGTAAATGAACAAGGAAATACGAAAGCACCACGCTTTTTTCTTGGCAGAACTCGTGAAGGGAGTATAACGAGATATCATTGTGATCTGGATGATGAAACGGTAGGTAAGATTGAGAAATTAATTCGAGAACCTTCAAATCATATAGAGATAGCAAAGATTATCCATGTATTAAATGAAGAAAGAACAGTAAAAAATATTTGGATGGGCCCTGCTTTCATGTTCTCTAATAATTTACATAAGCCAACTAGAACAATACAGATAACAGAGAAGAATAAAGAGCTTTTGCGAGAAAATTTTCCTAATCTAATAGAACAGATGGAGTGGAGGCAACCTTACTTTGCAATTGTAAAAAATGAAAAGGTAGTTTCTATATGTTGCAGTGCTAGGAGTACACCTGTAGCTGCTGAGGCGAGTGTGGAAACTTTAGCGGAGTTTCAAGGGAATGGATATGGTACTGATGTTGTTACAGCCTGGGCGATATCAATACAAGAAGAAAACCGCATTCCACTTTATAGTACTTCTTGGGATAACTTTGCTTCACAAGCAGTTGCAAAAAAACTAAAACTAATTAACTATGGAATGAATTTGCATATCACTTAAATTTTAAAAATAGTTGTTTGCGGTTGGGATTCATCCATATATTTAGATTATTGTTAAAAATATGGTGAATATTAACATTCGATTAACACCTAATTAACAATTTATCAAAACTGACTTAATAAATACGTAATATAGTAAAGGTAACAAAATAACTAGGGTAGAGAACATTTGAGAACACCCGCTTACATATAACGTGCCACTTTCTTAGGTGTGCTCTATTCCCTAGAGTTCAAATAAGGAGAAAGGTGTTCTATGTAAGTAGGTGTTTTTAGTTTGGATAAAAACAGAAAAGTTAGGTGGAATGAATGTTTAAAGAACCTTATATTGCGATGATAAAGGATTGGAAAGGATACAACACATACAAAAAATTAACGAAAACAGTTTTTCTTATGACGGGTTCAATGCTGGAATTACCAGAGCGTGTATATGAATTACAGAAACATGGACATGATGTCTTTCTTCATTGTGATTTTATACAAGGTTTAAATACGAATACAGAGGAAGCACTTTTGTATATTCAAGACGTTATCGGAGCACAAGGCATTATTTCAACAAAAGGATCGACAATTCGAAATGCCAATAAAATTGGATTAAAAACGATCCAACGTATTTTTATTGTCGATACTTTATCTCTTACAAAATCAATTGAAAATTGTAAAACGACTAAACCGAATGCAGTAGAGATTATGCCTGGTATTATGCCTTCCATTATTAAGCAGTTAGCAGAGGAAATAGAATTTCCTATCATTGCAGGCGGATTGATTCAAACGCGAGAAGATGCAGAAGTTGCCATTCGTGCAGGAGCGAGTGCGATTTCGACGAGTCACTATGAAGTATGGATACAAGAGGAAAAAAGGAGTGCAACTTTGTGATTGAATTGAAAAATGTTTCAAAGGTATATAAAAATGCAGAAGAGACAGCGGTTAAGGGTGTATCGGTTCACATTAAGAAGGGCGAGTTTTTTGTTTTAGTTGGGCCTTCAGGATGTGGGAAAAGCACATTATTACGAATGATCGCTGGCCTAGAAGAAATTTCTTCGGGGGATTTAATTATTAATGAATGTGTTGCAAATGATTTAGAGCCGAAAGATCGTAATCTATCAATGGTATTTCAAAATTACGCACTATACCCACACTTATCTGTAGAAGAAAATATTTTATTTGGACTTAAGGTAAGGAAAGTACAAAAAGAAGAGCGGCAAAAGAGATTAATGGAAGCTATTGATATGGTAGGGCTGAAAGAGTATGTGAAAATGAAACCAGGTCAATTATCAGGTGGACAAAGACAGCGTGTTGCGCTTGCTAGAGCAATCGTGAGCCAAGCACCGATTTGTTTAATGGATGAACCACTTTCGAATTTAGACGCGAAATTACGTGCGCAAATGAGAATTGAAATTAGAGAAATTCAGCAGCGTTTAGGAATTACAATGATTTACGTTACTCATGATCAAATAGAGGCGATGACTATGGGAGATCGCATCATGGTTTTAAATAAAGGAAGTATACAGCAAGTTGGAACACCGCTTGACATCTATAACGAACCAGCAAATGAATTTGTTGCAAGTTTTATAGGGTCTCCTTCGATGAATATAAATGATGGAGAAGTAGACAAAGAAAAAGGTGTATTACATATAGGGCAATTGCAAATTCCGTTATCTATTGGACAGTTAAAGCAATTACCAGAAGGAATAATTCGCATAGGCATGCGTCCTGAGCATATTGCCCTGTGTGAGGAAGGACAAGAAGTTACGCTACAATCTGTAGAAGTATTAGGCAACGAATCTATATTAAACTTCGCAATAAATGGAACAACTTGGAGTGCAAAAGTCATTGGACAGCTACTCTTGAACAAAGGTGACAAAGTAAAATTATTATTCTCACAAGATAAGTTATGCTTCTTTCATCAGAATACGAATGAACGATTAAAAGTGGTAGCTGAAGAAGAGTTGAAAGTGGTGGCGAAATAATGATTGAAGTAGGCAAGTTACCAGCCCAAGCAAAGGTGGCAAAAAAGAAGAATTTATGGAGTAGAACGAAAGATTTAAGAATAGGATTATTATTTTTAGCGCCATCTATTTTATTATTCTCGATTTTTCTTTTTTATCCATTATTTAGGACGATTTACTATAGCTTTTATTTAACAGATATACACGGAGAAGCTAATCTTTTCGTTGGCTTAGAAAATTATCAATACTTATTTTCTGATCCTGCTTTCTACAAAAGCATAAAGTCAACTTTATTATTTGTTGTATATACAGTGCCTACGAGTATTATACTCGCTTTATTTCTTGCATTGATTGCAAATGGAAAAGTAAGAGGTATTGGGGTATTCCGGGTGTTATTTTCTTCCACTATGGGAATATCAGTAGCTGCTAGTGCGGTGATTTGGCTATTTTTATTTCATCCAAGTGTCGGATTATTTAATAATATATTAGCCTCTATGAATCTACCTGCAATCGCATGGTTAACGAGTCCGGATTGGGCATTGTTCTCTGTATCAGTTACAACGGTTTGGGTGAATACAGGATTTGCATTTTTAGTTATATTAGGTGGTTTACAAAACATTGATACGTCTTTATATGAAAGTGCATCTATAGATGGTGCTAGCTATTTATATAAGCTTCGTCGTGTTACATTACCGATGCTATCACCAACTTTATTCTTTATCGTGACAGTAACGTTAATTAGTGCGTTCCAAAGCTTCGGACAAATTGATATTTTAACACATGGTGGACCAAATGATGCAACGAATTTAATTGTATATTCGATTTATAAAGAGGCATTTGTGAATCATCAATTTGGAACAGCAAGTGCACAAGCGATGGTATTATTTATTTTCATTTTCATTGCTACATTACTTCAATTCAAGTTTGCTGAGAGAAAGGTGCATTATAAATGATCGTTAAACAGTGGAAACAAAATTTCCTATTATACATGCTGCTCATTATTAGTGCAGTAATGGTGTTTTTTCCTGTACTCTATGCATTTTTAATAAGCTTTATGACACCAGACGATATTCAAATGAGAAGGTTATTTCCGACTCAATTTACTTTTGATAATTTTATTAATATTTTTCAAAAAGTACCGCTTTTTACATACTTATATAACAGTTTAATTGTATCGACAGTTGTTATGGTTGGACAACTTATCGTATCAAGCTTAGCAGCCTATGCTTTCGTCTTTCTTCAGTTTAAAGGAAGAAATCTTATTTTCTTCCTGTTTATTTCAACGATGCTTATTCCGTGGGAAGCGACGATGGTACCTAACTTTTTAACGATTCAAAACTTTGGTTGGATCAATAGCTTCGCTGGAATGACAGTGCCATTTTTTGCAACAGCTTTCGGTATTTTCTTACTACGTCAACACTTTATGACGCTTCCGAATGAACTGAAAGAAGCTGCTTTTATTGAAGGGATTGGAAATGTAAAGTTTTTATTTAGCGTTGTAATTCCGTATTGTAAAACGAGTTTTATTACGCTTGGAGTATATAGTTTTTTAACAACATGGAATATGTACTTATGGCCACTTTTAGTGACCACTGATGAAAAGGTAAGAACAGTCCAAATTGGTGTGAAGCAGCTTCAGTCTCAAGAAGTTGCAACTGATTGGGGAAGCGTAATGGCCGGTGTTACGGTTATCGTAATTCCGACATTGATTCTACTATTTTTAGGGCAAAAGCAATTACAACAAGGATTAACAAAAGGTGCAATTAAATAACTAAGAGAAGGTGAGATTAAAATGAGTCTAGTTAAAAAAGGTGCTGCTCTATTAATGATAGCAACAATGGCATTATCTAGTGCAGCTTGTTCAAATAGTAAAACAGAAGGAAAACCGGAAGCGCAGGCAAAAGTAGCACCAGTTGAAAAAAATGGTGATAAAACTGTAATTCGTTTTTGGCATGCGATGGGTGGAAAAACACAAGGCGTGCTAGATGGGCTTGTTGCGGACTATAATAAGTCACAAAATAAATACGAGATAAAGCCAGAGTTCCAAGGAACATATGAAGAGTCTTTAACGAAGTTTAGAACGATGTCTGCTACGAAAGAAGCGCCAGCTCTTGTTCAGTCGAGTGAAATTACAACAAAATATATGATTGATAGTAAAAAAATTACGCCAATTGATAGTTGGATAAAAAAAGATAAGTACGATACTTCAAAGTTGGAAAAAGAAATTACAAATTATTATTCAGTTGATGGAAAAATGTATTCTATGCCATTTAATTCATCTACACCAGTATTAATTTATAATAAAGATGCTTTCGCAAAGGCGGGCTTAGATCCAGAGAAAGCTCCAAAAACATATGCGGAATTACAAGAAGCAGCGAAAAAGTTAACGATTAAAGAAGGCGGAAATGTAAAACAATATGGATTTTCAATGCTGAATTATGGTTGGTTCTTTGAAGAATTGTTAGCGACACAAGGCGCTTTATATGTAGATAATGAAAATGGTCGTAAAGATGCTGCAAAGAAAGCTGTATTTAACGGTAAAGAAGGACAGAAAGTATTTGGGATGCTAGATGAGTTAAATAAAGCTGGTGCACTAGGAAAGTATGGAGCAAGTTGGGATGATATTCGTGCCGCGTTCCAGTCTGGACAAGTTGCTATGTATTTAGATTCTTCAGCAGGTGTTCGTGATTTAATTGATGCATCTAAGTTTAATGTAGGCGTTTCATATATTCCATACCCAGAAGATTCAAAACAAAATGGTGTTGTTATTGGTGGTGCATCATTATGGATGACGAATATGGTTTCAGAAGAAACACAACAAGGTGCTTGGGACTTTATGAAATATTTAACGAAGCCAGATGTACAAGCAAAATGGCATACTGCAACAGGTTATTTCTCTATTAATCCGGATGCATATAATGAACCGTTAGTGAAGGAGCAATATGAAAAATATCCACAGTTGAAAGTAACAGTAGATCAATTGCAAGCGACGAAACAATCTCCAGCAACACAAGGTGCTTTAATTAGTGTATTCCCAGAATCACGAGATGCAGTTGTAAAAGCATTAGAAGCAATGTATGACGGAAAGAATAGTAAAGAAGCGTTAGATGAAGCTGCAAAAGCTACAGATAGAGCAATTAGTATTTCAGCTCGTACGAGTCAAAAATAAGAGAAAGCCGTATCCGAAAAAGGATACGGCTTTTTTTAGGAGATAAGGGATCAAAAAAATGAAGAAGTCTTATCTCTTTTATATGAGTAAAGGGTCTAGAATGAATCTTGTCCTTTTCATTATTTGTTTAACTCCATTGCAACTTGTTTGCCATTTACGAAAACCTCTGCCACTGCTACCATAACTTCCATCACTTTTTTCATATCTCATCTCTCCTTGTTTTTTGTTTCATTTCTTACTTTTAGTATAAGGAAATATAGCAATCGCAACTATCGAATTGGATGACAAGAGACTTACATTGTTGTAAGGATAATCGTTTTATTTGTAATAAATGTGATTTCGGATTTGGGTTCAGAAATTTCTGCCGTTTTGAACTATAATTAGAAAGAGAGTGGCTTAGAAAGAAGGGGATAATATGAAAAGAATTCTTGTTATTAGTGATATTCATGGAGAGATAGAAAAGTTCGAACAGTTATTGGAAGAAGCTCAATACGATGCAAAACAGGATCAACTAATTTTACTAGGAGATTATGTAGATCGTGGTCCAAATGCGCGTGCTGTAATTGAAAGGGTAAAAGAATTGAAAGAAGAGGGGGCCTTCGTTTTAAAGGGCAATCATGAAGATATGATGATTAAGGCGTTAACTACAAATGAAGAACGTTCATGGAACCATTGGGTAAAAAGAAACGGTGGAGATAAGACTTTATACAGCTATGGATTTGTAGAAGAAGATATTGTAGTTAATGAGGAAGACTTCCAAAAACCGATTTTACAATCGCATGTTTTAGAAGAACATGTAAAGTTTATTCAAGAATTAGATCATTACATTGAAACAGAAAAGTATATATTTGTACATGCTGGTGTTGAGCCATTGAAACGAGTTTCTGAATGTGAACCATATACGTTAATGTGGACCCGTAATGAGTTTCATAATGGATATAGCGGTGAAAAGGTTGTTGTATTTGGTCATACGGAAACAAAAACGCTTCACGGTAGTGAGAATTGCGGCGTGTATTTTGGTAGTAATCGAATTATTGGAATTGATGGCGGTGCTGTATATGGCGGCCAGCTAAATTGTTTAGAATTGCCGAGTAAAAAGGTGTACGTAATAAAAAGTTGAAAGAGATAAGGAGAATCTTATTTCTTTCAACTTTTTATTAAGCAAAATTTAAGGAAGAGTTTTTATAATTAATCTTTAAAATTCTATATCAAGAAAAAGTGTAGAAAGAACGAATTAAAAATGAAGTTACAAAATATGATTATATTCTTTTGTTAGGAAAAGCAGGAATGTGATTATAAATAGAATTGAATGATATGGTGGAAGGTGAGAATATGCGCTTACTCGTAGTAGAAGATAATGCTTCCTTATTAGAGTCTATTGTCCAAATATTACGCGACGAATTTGAAGTAGATACAGCATTGAATGGAGAAGATGGATTATTTCTAGCATTACAAAATATATATGACGCTATTTTGCTTGATGTGATGATGCCAGAAATGGACGGTTTTGAAGTGATTCAAAAAATACGAGATGAAAAGATTGAAACACCAGTCCTGTTTTTAACAGCGAGAGATTCTTTAGAAGATCGCGTAAAAGGGTTGGATTTTGGTGGAGATGACTATATCGTTAAGCCATTTCAGGCTCCAGAGTTAAAAGCGAGAATTCGTGCTTTATTGCGACGAAGCGGTAGTTTAACAACAAAGCAGACTATTCGCTATAAAGGGATTGAACTGTTTGGAAAAGATAAAGATGTTCAAGTAGATGGACAAAGTATGAAGTTAACATTAAAACAATATGAGCTTCTAGAGTACCTCGTTCAAAATAGCGGAAAGATTTTAATGCGTGAACAAATTTTTGATCGTGTTTGGGGATTTGATTCAGATACGACAGTGGCAATTGTAGAAGTGTATGTACATCATTTACGTAAAAAATTAGAGCCATTCGGTTATCAGAAAGATATTCAAACCGTTCGAGGTATTGGATATATATTAAAAGAACAATGAAAAAGGGAAGTATGTTTCAGAAGACGCGTATTCGATTGACTATATTGAATTCATTAGTATTTATCATTTTGATAGGCGTATTAGGTAGTATCATTTATTCTTACACATATAAGCGTATTTATAGTGGAGTAAATGAATCAATAGAAAAAGCCGTTCAACATAGAAAGAATGCAGATGATAAAAAACTACCTAAAAAAATTAGGGGATATCCTCCAATTGGGGATCCAAGGATAATGGAGTTAACTTGGCTGGGAAACACGGTGGAGATAGATATTGAAAACGGCAAACGTCGTTTTATCTTTGAAGATAATTTGGAAAAGTTTTCTCCAAAGAAATTAGGAACTTTGCAAGATATAGAAGTACAAGGACAATATTTTAGAATATTTGCATTTCAGAAAGATGCAAAAATAGTTCAAATTGCAAGGGATATAACAGCTGAAAAAGAAATGTTACATACTTTATTTTTAATTCTTGTGATAGGTTGTAGCGTAGGAAGTTTATGTGCAATAGGAATTGGCTTTTTCTTAGCTGGCAGGGCACTTGTACCCATTCAAAATTCATGGGAAAAACAGCAGCAATTCGTTTCTGATGCATCACATGAACTAAGGACACCGCTTGCAGTTATTCAATCAAAAACGGATGTTTTATTCCAGTCACCATCCGCTACGATAGAAGAAAAAGCGATGGATATTTCTACAATTTCAAAAGAATGTAGGCGGTTATCAAAACTCGTTAGTAATTTATTATTGCTAGCACGCTCTGATTCTAATCAAATTGAGATGGATAAGAAAACATTTGAACTCGATAAATTGTTAGAAGAAATAGTAGCTCCATATAAGGAGATTGCTTCTTATCAAGAAAAAGAAATGATACTAAAAGTAGAACGTGGCGTATCTTTTATGGGGGATAGAGAGCGGATTCATCAAATGATGGTCATATTGTTAGATAATGCGATGAAGTATACGAATGAAGGTGGGCATATTCAAATTGATTGTACGCAAACGAACAGTTCGATTCGTATACGAGTGAAAGATGATGGGATAGGAGTAAAAGATGAGGACATCCCAAAACTATTTAATCGTTTTTATCAAGGAGATAAAGCGAGAAGTGCGTCAGAAGGAGCGGGATTAGGCCTTTCAATCGCGAACTGGATTGTAGAAAAGCATTATGGGAAAATATCGGTAGAGAGCCAATTGGGAGAGGGTACTTGCTTTGAAGTGATTCTTCCTAAAAACCAAAGAATATAAGTGAGAAGACGATCTTGTTTTTACAAGATCGTCTTTTTTTTAAGGGAAAGTTAAGAAACTATTTTTAACATGTATTATATACAGAAAAGTTCGCCCTATAAAGAAACGATTATAAAAAGGTATTTGAGCAGATTATATCAATCAGAATGTTATTTCGATTATGTATAGTATTAAAAAATTTATGGGCATGATGGAAAAGAAGTTGTAAGAGGGAGGAATTAATTTTGAAAAAGAAAATGATGATGGTATTCACTATTGGAGTAATGAGTTTAAGTATATTAGGGGGTGCCTCTCCTTCTGAAACATCAAAAGGAAAGACAGATTACAAGCAGCGCAGCAAAGAACAATTAAACAATGGAAAGATACATGCTGTGCATACAGAAGAAAAGGCGGAGAATTTAGGGATTGAAACGGCAGGGAAAGAACAAATTACGCTAGAAAAAGAAATCCATGAGACGGAAGTAGGAAGAGAAGCGAAGCAGCTAGGAATTTCAATTGAAGGAAAAGATGTTGGAACTCTTTCAGAAGAAATCTATGAAACAAAAGTGAAGCAAGAAGCGCTAAAGCTAGGCATATCTATAGAGAATACAACGATTGTAAATTTAATTAATCAAATTAATACGATTAAAATTAATGATGAAGCGGATAAACTAGGCATTTCAACAAATGGAAAAGCAATAGAGGAAATTGCGGAAGAAATCTATGGAAGGAAAGTAAGAGAGGAAGCAGGGAAGTTAGGGATTTCACAAAAAGGAAAAGGGATAGAAGAGTTAGCACAAGAAGTGTATGAACAAAAAGTGCAAGAAGAGGCAAAAAAATATCATATTGATTTATATGGTAAAGATATATATCAAGTATTAAGTGAAATTAATGAACAAAAGGTGTTACAAATGGCAGATGAGCTTAATATGGATAAAACGAATAGGAACGCTCAAGAACTAGCAGAAAAAATAAAAAAAGAACAGCCTGAAAAAGGAAAAGAACTAAATTTTGTACCGGTAATTCGCACGGATGCTGACGCGTTTTATTCTTATTTAACGAACTAAAAAGGGCGTGAGAGTGATACGGAAATGGAAGTGGTATATATGTATGGCTGTACTCGGTATAGCAGTATGGAATGTATATACAAATGGAATTACAAAGTATGCGGAGAAGTTAACATTCTTCAATATACAAAGCGGAATTAGTAATAATGATGAAAAGGTCATCTTATCAAATGTACCCTTAATTCAGCAATTACCAGAGCTGGATAGAGGATGCGAAGTAACGAGCTTAGCGATGCTGTTACAATATGCAGGTGTTTCAGTAGATAAGATGGAATTGGCAAGTGAAATCAAAAAGGTGAATTTTTTAGACAATGGTGTAAGAGGAGATCCGAATGAAGGATTTGTAGGGAATATTTATACCTTTTCTGAATCTGGATATGGTGTATATCATGGACCACTTTTTCAATTAGCGAAAAAATATTTACCTAATAAAGCTATAGACTTAACAGGGAAGAGTATAGAAGAAGTTTATAAGAGTGTAAAATCAGGGAAACCGGTAGTTATGATTACGAATGCAACATTTACACTATTAGATGAGAATGAATTTACTACGTGGGAAACAAATAGTGGAGATGTTTCTATTACGTATAATGAACATTGTGTAGTGCTTATTGGATATGATAAGGAATTTGTATATATTCGAGATCCTCTAAGTGACAGTTTAGATGTAAAAGTACCGAGAGAAAGTTTTGAACAGGCATGGGTGCAAATGGGGAGTCAGGCGATTAGCTATGTGAAAAGCTCTAAATGAATTAGTAAGGAAAGAGATGTAAGGAATTGTAAGAGAGGGTTTTGTGGGTGTTTTTTGTTACGAAATAAGAGAATTTCATCTTATTATATAAGCTGAAGTTCTCTTATTTTTTATGATTACATCTTTAGAAGTAGTGAATATGTAAAAATGCATAATTGACGAAAATATTACATGTTATCATTATATATTGTTTTATATATGTTACTTGTATAAAATTACACAAGTATCCACATTCCATAAAGGAGGCTTATTATGCAAAAAATATTTAACTGGGTTAAATGTATGAGCATCAAGAAAAAATTAATCATTTCATTTTTTCTTATTTTAACTATACCAGGACTTATTATCGGCGGTGTTTCATATCAAACTGCCAAAACAAATTTTGAACAACAAATCACAGGTAAAGCAAAGGAAAATATTTCGATTTTAAATACTGTTATTTCTCAAAATATAGAAGAGAAATTTGTTGATGCAGCATACTTTGCAGACATCTTAACAGAGGATACATATCCAAACGGACAAGAAGAAATAGTAAGAACGAAGTTAGCGCAATATATAAAACTTCATCCAGAAGTAGAAGGTATTTATATTGGAACGCAGACAGGAAAGTTTATAAGAGAACCATTTATCAAAATGGATGATGGGTATAATCCAACAGATAGATCTTGGTATAAAGAAGCACATGAAAATAAAGGGAAAGTAATTGTTACTGCACCATATCAATCAGCATCTACAAAAAATATGGTAGTGACAATTGCAAAAGAAGTAAAAGATGGTAAAGGTGTTATAGGAATTAACTTAAATTTAGATAACATCTTGAAAATTTCCAAAATGATTAACATTGGTGAAAAAGGTTATGCAGTTATTTTAGATCAAAATAAGCAAATTGTTAGTCATCCATCTAGAAAACCAGGTGCAAAAGTTACTGACCCTTGGATTAAACCGATTTATGAAGAAAAACAAGGAAATGTCTCTTATACAGAACAAGATGATAAAAAGAATTTAATCTTTGCAACAAATGAGAAAACGGGCTGGAAAGTAGTTGGAGTTATGTTTGATGAAGAAATTACCCAAGCTGCGAATCCAGTATTTTATAAGACTTTTATTGTTATTGCTATCGCTATTGTATTTGGTAGTGTATTAATTTATTTCATTACAAAGTCTATTACAAGACCATTAAGAAAAATAGCTGACTCGGCACATAAAATTAGTAAGGGAGATTTAACAGAGAAAATTACAATCTATTCCAAGGATGACATAGGGAAATTAGGGAATTCCTTTAATGAAATGTCTGCCTCTTTACAAGATGTGATTACTCAAATTAGTTTTTCAGCAGAACATGTGGCGGCATCGGCTGAAGAGTTAACAGCGAGCGTACAGCAAGCAAATGATGCGACAGATCAAATTACAATTGCAATGGAACAAGTATCAGGTGGGGCTGAATCACAAAGTCAAGGTGTTGAAGAAGGTGCGGCTACATTACAACAAGTAAATATAGCAATTCAAGATGTAACTGGAAGCGCGGAATCAATTTCTATCTCCTCATTACATGCGAAAGAAAGAGCTGAAGAAGGGGAAGAATTGGTTGAACAAACTGCAACACAAATGCAGTCTATTTCTAGGTCGGTATCCGAGTCGGATGCTATTATTAAACTTCTTGATGAGAAATCAAAGCAGGTAGGAGCTATTTCTGAAGCAATTCAAAACATCGCTACTCAAACGAACTTATTAGCTTTAAATGCGGCTATTGAAGCAGCAAGAGCAGGTGAACAGGGCCGAGGGTTTGCTATTGTAGCAGATGAGGTTAGAAAATTAGCGGAGCAATCAGGAGAATCATCTGGAGAGATTGCAAATTTAATTGCAGAAATTAAGGCTGATATTGAACATACTGTTAAGGCGATGGATAATGTGAATGGGGAGGTTCAACAGGGTCTTGAGGTTGTAACAAAAACGAAAGTAAGTTTTACGGAAATTTTAAGTTCTACTACACATATTGTTTCTCAAGTGAATCAAATGGTAGAAACAACGAAGAGAATTGCTGGAGATGCAAATGAAGTGACAAATGCTATTGATGAAATTGCAGCAGCTGCAGAAGAAAATACAGCTAGTATGCAAAGTGTTGCTGCTTCAACAGAAGAACAAGTGAATTCAATGGAAGAAATTAGTTCGGCTTCGCAAAACTTAGCTGAGATGGCCGAAGAACTACAAGCGATGACTAGTAAATTTAAAGTATAATAATAGCAGATAAGTAAGGTGAAAATAATATCACCTTACTTATTTTTCTATTCAGCAATTAGGGGAGTCATTAACGGGATGAAAAAAAGAAAAAGACTATGGAATTTATGGAAAACGATTACATTGTTAGTTTGTACAGTTGTAATTTTTTCTTTACTTGTGACAGATATATTAATTAGTCATAATGTAGAACGGACGACGGAGGATAGCCAAGCAGAGAAAGCAAAAACAATTGCACACATTGTGGCGAATGAGTCGATTGTAATCGATGGTTTAATTGGGAAAGCAGATCCTTCTGCAATCCAAACGTATACAAATAGAATATTAAAAAACACAGGTGTTCAATTTATTGTAGTTATGGACATGAATGGAATAAGAAAATCACATCCAAATCCTCAAAAAATAGGTCATCATTTTATTGGGGGTGATGAAGGGCCTGCATTGAAAGGAAAGGAACATGTATCGCTGGCAGAAGGAACTTTAGGTATTTCAATGCGAGTGTTTGTACCTGTATTTTCTGAAACAGGTGAACAACTTGGAGCGGTGGCCGTTGGTATTTCAGCAGATAATGTAAAAGAGAGAGTTAAGGAAAGTAGACATATCATTTATATTGGTGTTGGAGTTGGGGTACTAGTCGGAATTATAGGAGCAATATTGCTAGCTAGACATATAAAGAAAAGTTTATTCGGTCTTGAACCTCACAGGATAGCGAAAATTCTTGAAGAAAGAAATACGATGCTCCAATCTGTAAAGGAAGGTATTATTGCTGTAGATAAAGAGGCCAATGTAACTTTAATAAATAATGAGGCAAAACGATTGTTTAAGAAAAGTGGACTTGAAGAAGATTTTATCGGTAAAGATGTTGAGTTGTACATGCCTAATTCGCGTATAAAAGAAGTATTACAAACGGGAGAGGTGCAATTAAACGAAGAACAAAATATTTATGGAATTACGATTGTGACGAATCGTGTTCCTTTATATGTAAAAGGAGAAATAGTTGGCGCAATTGCAACA
The DNA here is from genome assembly GCF_055902415.1 of Bacillus sp. SSR7. Classification (NCBI taxonomy): domain Bacteria; kingdom Bacillati; phylum Bacillota; class Bacilli; order Caryophanales; family Bacillaceae; genus Bacillus; species Bacillus sp. SSR7. The sequence goes on from NZ_JBVVXV010000009.1 coordinate 31,440, forward strand.
TTTCGTGATAAAACAGAGATTAGAAAATTAGCAGAAGAATTAACTGGTATTAGACTATATGCGGAAGCGTTACGGGCACAATCTCATGAATTTATGAATAAAATGCATGTCGTATTAGGGCTTACACACATGAAGCAGTATGAAGAATTACAGAAGTATATAAGTGGTATGGTGTCAGAGCATCAATATGAAATTGGTGGGATTATGAAAAAAATAAAAAGTCCAGTATTTGCTGGTTTTTTACTCGGAAAACTTAGCTATGCTAGAGAGAAAAATATAAAATTAATTATAAGTGAAGATTCTTATATGCCGGAAATAGATGATGAAAGTATTACTCATGAGCTTATTACGATTGTCGGAAATTTAATTGATAATGCATTAGAGGCAGTGACGAATTGTGAAAAGAAGCAAGTTGAAGTTGAGATACAATATGGGGAGACACTAACCATTACAGTACAAGATACGGGAAAAGGTGTACAAGAAGAAGAAATAGGGGCATTATTTACGAAAGGTTATTCCACAAAAGGAGATAACCGTGGTTATGGTTTGTATCTTGTAAAAGAAAGTATACAGCGAATAAATGGGGAAATTCATATGCATTCATTAGTGGGAAAGGGAACAACGATAACAATTGAAATACCTAAAGGTAGGGATGAGAGGCAAATATGATTAAAGTTTTAATTGTAGAAGATGACCCGATGGTAGCAATGTTAAATACGCATTATTTAGAGCAAGTAGGAGGATTTGAACTTGTTCAAGCAGTTAACTCCGTAAAATCGGCGCTAGAAGTATTAGAGGAATCACGAGTAGATTTAGTATTACTTGATATCTTTATGCCTGAAGAGACTGGATTTGAGCTCTTAATGTATATTCGGAATCAAGAAAAAGAAATCGATATTATGATGATTTCAGCTGTACATGATATGGGGAGTATTAAAAAAGCATTACAATATGGCGTAGTAGATTATTTAATTAAACCATTTACATTTGAACGATTTAAAAAGGCGTTAACTATATATCGAGAAAAACTTACTTTCATGAAAGAACAACAAAAAATTAGTCAATCGGAATTAGACTCGTTAATTTTGCAAAAAGAAAAAAGAGAGCCTACTGTCACGAAAGAGCTTCCGAAAGGGTTAACGAAGCAAACGTTGCAATTAATTTGGCAGAAGATCGATTCGCTGAACGGACGAGCATTTACAACAGAGGAAATGGCGCAATTAGTTGGTGTTTCAAGGGTTTCTATTCGAAAGTATGTAATGTTTTTAACTGAAATTGGAGTGTTAGAAAACGAAATGGTGTATCAACATGTAGGAAGACCTGTAAGTAAATTAAGATGTATTGATCAAAAGAAAATAGAGTTTTACGTATAAGCGACTTAATATAAGTCGCTTATACTTTTTTTAATTACAAAATCAATTACAAAACTTACAAAAACTATTTTTACTATTGAAAGCGTTTTAATATTGTTATTAAGAAAACGAGGGGGTGCCATATGGGAATTCAAAAGAATGTGGAAGCGGTATCATTTTCGGGAGGAAATGAAGTACAAAGAGAATCTTTCGCTTCTAAAATTATGAATGTAAAAATCGGTGTTATACCTTTACCGTTATATGTAGTATTGGCTGCTATTATTTATGGGGCATCTGTATATAATAAATTGCCAGCAGATATGATTGGTGGATTTGCAGTTATTATGATCATGGGGATTTTCTTAGGCGATATTGGGATGAGAATTCCAATTTTAAAAAATATCGGCGGTCCAGCAATACTTTCGTTATTTATTCCATCATTACTTGTATTTTTTAACTGGATGAATCCAGCTTCAATGGAAGCTGCGACTATGTTAATGAAAAAATCGAACTTTTTATATTTATATATTTCTTGTTTAGTAGTCGGAAGTATTTTAGGAATGAACCGTAAAGTGTTAGTACAAGGTTTCGTTCGCATGTTTATTCCTTTAGTAGTAGGGACGTTAGCCTCTATAGCAGTAGGGTTATTGGTCGGTTCATTATTTGGATTTGAAATGAAGCACACATTCTTCTTTATCATCGTACCAATTGTGAGTGGTGGTATCGGGGAAGGGATTTTACCATTGTCGCTAGCTTATAGTGATATTTTAAATGAATCATCAGCAACGTTTGTATCACAGCTTATTCCAGCAGCTATTATTGGAAATATGTTCGCAATTGTAAGTGCAGGGTATATGAAGCGTTTAGGTGAGAAGAAACCGGAGCTTAGTGGTAACGGTGTATTAGTGAAAACAGACAATCAAGCGGAATTATTAAAAGAACAAAATACAGAGAAGCCAATTGACTTCTCATTAATGGGAGCAGGTTTATTAATTGCGTGTACGTTCTTCATCTTCGGAGGATTTGCTTCTAAGTTCATCGGTATTCCTGGGGCAATCATTATGATTTTCTCAGCAGCGCTTGTGAAATACTTTAAATTAATGCCAGCAAAAATGGAGCAAGGAGCATTCCATTTATATAAATTTATTTCGAAGAATTTAACTTGGCCGTTAATGGTTGGATTAGGATTGCTATATATCCCGTTAAAAGACGTAGCAGCGGTTCTTTCAGTAGGATATGTTGTTGTGTGCGCATCGGTTGTTCTTACAATGGTAGCAGCAGGTTTTCTTGTAGGGAAAGTGATGAAGATGTATCCAGTTGAATCGGCGATTGTAACTGGATGTCATAGCGGTTTAGGCGGAACTGGAGATGTTGCTATTTTATCGGCTTCAAATCGTATGGAATTAATGCCGTTCGCGCAAATTTCGACTCGTTTAGGCGGAGCGGCAATGGTTGTAACGGCGACAATATTATTAAAAATGTTTTCATGATCAAACAAGCTAGCTATATTCATATAGCTAGCTTGTCAAATTAAGGGGAGATTATAAGTATGTTAGAGAATCAAATTAATGAAAGATCATTGTTATTGCATAAAGAATTAGTAGGGAAAATTGAAATTACAAGTAAAGTAGAAGTAAATTCAGCGGATGATTTAAGCCTGACGTATACACCAGGTGTAGCGGAGTCTTGTAAAGCAATTGCGGCAGATGAAGAAACGGTGTATGACTATACAGCACGTGGTAATATGGTGGCAGTTGTCTCAGATGGAACAGCGGTACTCGGTTTAGGAAACATTGGACCGAAAGCAGCTATGCCTGTTATGGAAGGAAAAAGTATTTTGTTTAAGAAGTTTGCGAATGTAGATGCTTTCCCATTATGTTTAGGCACAACGGATGTAGATGAAATCGTTACCCTTGTAAAAAATTTAGAGCCTACATTTGCAGGGATTAATTTAGAAGATATTGCAGCACCGCGTTGTTTTGAAATTGAAAAACGATTAAAAGAAGAAACGAATATTCCTGTATTCCATGATGATCAACATGGAACAGCTATTGTCGTTTTAGCAGCTGTTATTAATGCATTAAAAGTTGTTAGCAAACAAATGGATAATGTGAAAATCGTTATTAACGGTGCGGGTTCGGCAGGAATTGCAATTGGAAAATTATTATTAAAGGCTGGTGCAAAGCACATTACGCTAGTTAGCCTAGAAGGTATTGTTTGTGAAGGTGAAACATGGATGAACGAAGCACAAATTGAAGTTTCAAAAAAGACAAATCGTGAACATGTGCGTGGAACGTTAAAAGAAGCGATTCACCAAGCTGATATTTTTATTGGCGTATCTGCTCCTAACGTATTAACGAAAGAACTTGTACAGACGATGAATGAGCAAGCAATTGTGCTTGCAATGGCGAATCCAATTCCAGAAATCTTCCCAGAGGATGCATTAGAGGCTGGGGCAGCTGTAGTAGGAACCGGGCGCTCGGATTATGCGAATCAAGTAAATAATGTATTGGCGTTCCCAGGAATATTCCGCGGTGCGCTAGATGTGCGCGCGACTGATATTACAGAAGAAATGAAATTAGCGGCAGCATATGGGATCGCTAACATCATTACGGACGAAGAACGTAATGCGAATTATGTAATCCCGAATCCATTAGATAAAAGAGTTGTTCCAAGTGTTGCAGAAGCAGTAGCGAAAGCAGCCATTGATTCAGGGGTGGCGCAAATTACGAAAATACCACGTTATTAATAGCTAAAAGCAGTGCCTAAAAAGGCACTGCTTTTTTGAGATAAGAAATCAAAATAAGGAGAGAGTGTTTTAGTTTAGTCACTTTACTCAGTATGGATTACAAATTGATCATAATATCTTTCATTCACATATATATTTAATAACCATAGTCCAGATGAAGGTAGTGACATAGTGAGAGGGAGTTCGTTTGTAGTGGAATCAATTGTATTTGAAGTAGTCCAAGTTGGTTTGGAAGTTTCTTGTTGAAAGAGTACGGGTGTTGGCGTTACTGATCCTTGCTTTAGTGCAATAATAGATAGTTTTCCAGTTGGCATTTCAGGATCTAAAAAGTACCACATCATTTCATTTTTTTTATTTGCGATAATAGGGCTATCGGTCATTGCAATTTTGTCTTCGATACCTCTTAAAGGTATTTTTTCTTGTATGAAGGAGGGTGTTTCTTCCCAATTTACATCTTTTAAAACGCTAAGGTGAAAGAAGGAAGGTGCATTAACCTGAGTGGATGACGTTGCGATGGATTCTTTTTTAGGTACTTCTGAATCAAGTTGCAATTGCGAGCATCCAGTGATGAGAAAGGAGAAAAGTAGCATAGTGCCGATTTTTTTCATGGTGTCACACCCCTAATTTTTATTATTAGTGTAATTGTATTTGCCAGAAAGCGGGACAATTCCTTTAAAAGTATAAAAAGGGGTCGTAAGTTTTGTACGACCTCTTTTGACATTTTTTATATTTGTTCAGATGTAAAGGCTGGCTCATTCTCTTTTTGTGGCATCGTTAAGAAAATAACAGAAAGAACAATACATACGCCGCCTAGTAATTGATATGCTCCAAATGATTCATTTAGCCAAGCGATTGAAACGATAGCCGCTACAAGTGGTTCAATACTAGATAAAATGCTTGTTTCTGTTGCTGCTAAATATTTCAGACTACCGATATAAAGAAGAAAAGAAAGAGTGCCACTTATAATGATAAGAATGAGCATAGAAAAAGTTTGGAGTGTGAAAGTTTGCGAAATTTGATCCCACCCAAAAGAACGATTACAAATAAGCAGTGCAATTCCTCCAATTAACATCCCCCATCCAATTACTATGGTTGTTCCGCATTCTTTAATAAGGGAAGCTGGATGGAGGGTATAAAATGCAAATCCAATTGCTGTTAATAGGCCAAAAATAATGGCTTCTTTCGATAAAACAATATTTTCAATTGAACCGTTTGTAATAATAAAGTACGTTCCCGTTAGCGCAGTTACAATTGCGAGTAGTTGCATAGAAGCAGGGAATTTTCGTTGTTCAAATGCGACATAAATGGTAATAAAAACAGGACCTAGAAATTGAAATAATGTTGCTGTGACCGCATTACTAATATGAACTGTTTCGATAAAGGCGTATTGTGCACCGAGCATGCCGAGAATAGAGAAAATAATAAGTTGTATAGAATGTCTAGTGTGTTTCCAAATTTGAAAAATGTTTTGTTTCCTTATCAGTAAAAAAGATAAAATAAATATTCCCGCAAGCAGCAATCGAATTGTTAAAAAATCAATTGATGATACGTTAGTATGTTGAAATAGCCACTGAATCATCGGGCCAGATAATCCCCATAAGGTAGCTCCTGTAATAATCATAATGAGTCCAATCCGTCTACTATTGTTCATAATCATGCATCTCCTCTCGAGTATTTGATTTTTTATGTGTGACATGATAAAAGGAATTATATATATAATCTGGCACTGTAAAAAGTATCAGATTTCAGTTTTATTAAGGGGTCAGATGTTATGTTAGAATTAACGCCTAATTTAAATACGCAAAGTAAAATAGCGTTGTATGTGCAATTGTATGAGTATATAAAAAAAGAGATTAGAGATGGAACGATTCCGGCTTTTACAAAATTACCTGCAAAAAGAAAACTGGCGAGTTATTTACAAGTGAGTAAGAATACAGTAGAAGCGGCTTACGAGCAATTACTTGCAGAAGGTTATATTGAGTCGGCGTCGAGAAAAGGTTATTTTGTATGTAAAGTTGAACAAATGATTTATGTAGAAGGAAGCGATGCGAAAGTAGAAGAAGTGCCGTTTCGGGAGGAGAACTATAAGTTTGATTTCACCCAAACAGGGGTTGATACGAATACTTTTCCGTTCACTATGTACCGCAAGCTTATAAATGATGTATGGCAGCCGCATAATAATGATTTGCTTTTTCTTGGACACCCTCAAGGAGAATTAAGCTTACGAGAGGAAATTGCGAACTATTTGTATGAATCTAGAGGTGTGCGTTGTTCAGCTAGTCAAATTGTATTAGGAGCGGGAACACAAATATTAGTGAAATTATTGTTTCAATTGTTAAAGGGAAGCAATTATGCAGTTGAAAACCCAGGGTATCATAGGAAAATGGTTGTTTTTGAACAGGGAGAAGAGAAGGTTCAAATGTTGTCTTTAGATAGGGACGGAATTTGTATGGCAGATTTAGAAAATAGCGATGCGAATGTTGTATTTGTAACTCCCTCTCATCAATTCCCATGTGGAATGATTATGCCTATTACGAGAAGGACGCAGCTTTTACAATGGGCGAAGAAAGCGAAAGACAGGTATATTATTGAAGATGATTACGATAGTGAATTTCGCTATTCAGGAAGGCCAATTCCGGCACTACAAGGGTTAGATACAAATGGGAAAGTTATTTATATGGGGACGTTATCAAAAGCTTTGTTGCCCTCATTACGGATGAGCTATATAGTATTACCGAAGAATTTAATTAAAAAGTATCAAAAGGAATATCTGTTTTATACACAAAGTGTTTCAAGAATGGACCAAGAAGTGATTAGAAAGTTTTTAAATGAAGGTTATTGGGAAAAACATATTCATAGAATGCGTGTCGTCTACCGGAAAAAGAGGGATCGACTCGTCTTTGAAATAGGAAAGTATTTCTCTAATCGTGTTGAGGTGATAGGAGAAGATTCGGGATTACACATTTTATTACAAGTGCATAATGGAATGCGAGAGGAAGAACTCATTAAAGAAGCTGCGAAATATAGTATTAAATTATATCCTGTTTCTACGTATTATAAAGACGGTACTGCACCTGGAAATGTAGTTTTACTTGGGTTTGCGATTTTATCAGAGGAAGAAATTGCAAAAGCGATTCAATTATTAAATATAGCGTGGTTTAGAAAAAAGTAAAAAAACATCCTCATACACGAGAGGATGTTTTTTATTATCTATTTTCATCTAGGAATAAGACCATATGCTCTTCGTCCCAATATTGTCCGTTATATTTTAATGAACGTTCTTGCACACCGAATGTTTTAAATCCTAATGATTCATAAAGTTTTTTTGCTCCATCGTTGCCAACAACAACATCAAGCATAACTTGTTCTACTTCTAAAGATTTAGCAAGTTCAAGACATTCTTTAATAAGTGCTTTTCCTGCCCCAAGTCCGCGTGCTTTTGGAGACACATATACAGAACCGATTTTAGCTTTATGTTCTTGTTTTACATATGGTTTCGTTTCCAGCGTTGCAACCCCGATTAATTTTCCATCTTTAAATGCACCTAGCGTATAGTTTTCATCTTGTGCTAATTTTTGTGCTTTATATTCAATCGCACACTCTTTATTAATAATATCTTCATAAGAAGAGCTAAAAGCTTCAGGGTTTTGCTTTAATCCTTCTACACGAAGTTCTAAGTAAATTTCCGCTTCGTCTTTTGTTAATACATGGATATCCAATTATATCACCCTCCAAATCTTTGCAAATGTACCTTTATTTTATATTGAAATAAGAATAATTTCAAAAGCTTAGCTTATATGAGCTGATTTTATGAACAAAATAACACCAGTAGTGTTTACTACTACTGGTGTTTTCACACGCATCTTATTCAAAAGGTAGCTCAATTATAAAGTTTGTTCCTACTCCTAATTGGCTTGTTACTAGAATGGAACCATTATGCAATTCTACAATTTCTTTTGCAACAGCTAGCCCGATACCTTTTCCTCCAGTAGCTCTCGTTCTGGATTTATCAACACGATAAAAACGATCGAAAATATGCGGGATATCTTCCACAGGAATACCTTCGCCTTCGTCTTGTACACTTATTGTAAAATAATCTGTTTCCGTTAGTACACGTATTGTTATAGAAGTATTTTCTGGTGAATGCTGATAAGCGTTATGCAATAAATTTAACATCACTTGTTCCATGCGTCTTTCATCTATATACACTTCTAAATCCTCTTTACAGTATACATGAAGTTGCATTTGCTTATTAGTTAATGTTGTTTTTGTTTTTTCAACCATTCGCTCTAGAAAAGGCCTCAGAAGTACTTTTTGTTTTTTTATAACAAATTGGTGCTGTTCTAGTTGTACAAGCATAAATAGATCTTGTACGAGATCGGTTACACTATCCGTTTCATCCTCAATGATTTGTAAGTATTCTTCTCGCTCTTCTTTCGTTAAAGAGTCTCTCTTTGCTACCTTCGCATAACCTTTCATATAGGTCAATGGAGTTAATAGTTCATGGGCGACACTAGCGAGAAATTCGTTTCTTTCTTTTTTCATATAAGTCAGTTCACTGGATAAATCTTCAATCGTTTTTGCTAAGCTTCCAAGTTCATCATTCCGTTTAATACCTAATTGAATTGGCTTATTTAATTTTGACATTTTTTCTGTTGCCCTCTTCATTTTTATAAGCGGTTCTGTAATAACACGAGAAAAAACAAAGACAGAAATAGTCGTTAAAATAACTGTCAAAACACTAATGATAAGAAATTGCTTCATGAGTTTAAGTAACATATTTTCTAAGAAAGATGTTTTTAGTAACATATATAACTTTCCTTGAAACTCTGCTGTGTTAAGTGGGCTTACCGTTGTGATGAATTTTGATTTTTTCCAGTTCTTTTCGACAACCAGTCCGTTTTCTGGAATATGTTGTGTTTTACAAGTAAGTTGTTTTTGCATCGCCTTTGTTACAGGTTCTGAAGTGGAAATAATTTTGCCATTATTGTCTGTTATAATGATAGTTATATCAGAGTTAGCAATTGCTTCTGATTCGACTAAGTGTTCAGCTTCAGTGTTGATATCAAAATCGGGGTATACAGCACGTTTAGGCCGTTTACTGTGTTCAGCGCTTTCTGTGAGTCTCTTTTCTTTAGAGTATGCATTCCACTTGGCCCGGTTTTTAATCATGCTACTATAGCGATTACCCTTTTCTAAAAGAGCAAGTGTTTCCTCCTCAATGCGCATGTTTGAAATGCTTTTGTAAAAAGATACGAAAGCAATTGTTTCAATACATAAAGCTAGTATTAAAAAGTATGTCCCAATTTTAAGTGAAAGTTTACTCATTTTCTCACCATACCTTATTTCATATAAAAGGTCAGTGATATACTATTGTCCACTGACCGAAGTAATTATTCACTTTTCCATTTATATCCGACCTTATAAACAGTTTCTAAGTAATTTTCAACTGGAAATCCTTTTTTACGTAATTTATCACGGATATTGCGAATATGTGAATCGATTGTTCTATATTCAATGTCTGTTTCATACCCCCAAATTTTTTCAATTAAATCATCTCGGCTATAAGCACGGTTTGTATTTTGTAAAAATAGTCCAAGTAACGAAAATTCGATAGGAGTCAGTGAGATTTTCTCGTCATACACTGTGACAGTATGTTTCGTTTTATCCCACTCAATACCATTGAAGCTAACAAATCCATCTTTCTTTGTACGGCGTAATATAGCCTCAATTCGTGCAACTAATACATGCTCATCAAATGGTTTTGTAATATAGTCATCTGCGCCGATCGTAAGGCCTTTTACCATATCGTAATTTTGATTACGAGCTGTTAGCATAATGATTGGAACGTTGGAAATTTGACGGATTTGATAGCAAGTATCCCATCCATCCATATTCGGCATCATTACATCTAACAAAACAATATCAAAGTCTTTTTGTTCTATTAACTTTAGTGCTTCAAGGCCAGAGGTAGCTTTCATACAAAAATAGCCACGAGGACTTAAGAACAGATCTAATAATCGTAACATACGTTCTTCATCGTCTACTAATAAAATTTTCACCATAATCTTGTGCACCCCAAACTGTTCATTCTACTTGTATAGTTTACATGAAAATGATAAAAAACTCTTTTTATGTGATTGAGTGGAAGAGTGATTTCTCGCTCAGAGTAATTGACATAAAAAATGCACTAGTTTTGCACAACTATTTTTTATAATAGAAAACGTAGCGACACAAAATACCCTATGTTGCGACATAACGTCATGTCATTTTATTTATAAAATGACAATTCCATTCTATTGTGTATGTGAGATAGAGAGGGTTTTCGTATTCACCTCGCATCGGATAAGAAAAATTTCCTATCTCACACTTTTTTTTAAAGGAGATCATACACATGAATCCAAAAGAAGAAATTTCAAAAAAAGAAAAGCAAGATCGTAATACGGTTGTCATGTGCGTTGCCGTATCTATGGTTATTATTATAAGTTGTGTAAATAAAATTTTGGGGATTTTATAATATAAAAAAAGCTTATTGCTTCTTAAGAAGCAATAAGCTTTTTTCGTTGTTAGGGGGAGTATTTTTATATAATAAACCAAGGTAAAATTGCTAATCCAGAAGTTACAATTGCTGTAGTAAATATTAAAAGCATAGCTCGTTTGTTTTGTTTCATGTCACATTCTCCTCTACATATCAAGTACATGCGATCAGCGTGGGATGTAGTTCCCCACTGAGTAAAGTTTCACTTTATATTTTTAGTATAATGAATGGAAAGGTTTGGTACGATCGATAAAGGTGACATGAAGATTACATTGTTGTAATGAAAAAAGCATCTTTCTTAATAAAAAGATGCTTTTGGAAAACTAGATTGAAGTATTAATCATTTAAGAACAGAACCATATGTTCCTCGTCCCAATATTGACCGTTATGTTTTAATGAACGCTCTTGTACGCCGTAAGTTTGGAAGCCTAATGATTCATATAATTTTTTTGCTGCATCGTTACCAACTACAACATCGAGCATAAGTTGTTCTACATGTAATTTATCGGCATTTTCAATAATTGCTTTAATGAGAGCTCGTCCTGCTCCAAGGCCACGTGCTTTAGGGGAAACAAAAACGGAACCGATTTTTGCTTTATGTTCTTGTTTAATGAAAGGCTTTGTTTCTAAAGTAGCAATGCCGATTAAATCGTTATCTTTGAAGACCCCTAGAGTATACTTATCCGGATTGCTTAATCGTTTTGCCATAGCAGCTACAGGATTCTCATGTTTCAGAACATCTTCATAAGAAGAACTAAAAGCTTCCGGGTTCTTCGTTAAACCTTCCATACAAACTTTTAAATATATTTCTGCGTCCTCTGTCGTTAATAAGCGAATTTCCATCGTTGTAACCTCCTTGGTCGATTTTAAATCAAATAAATCCATTACATATATAAGAATGTGTATGCGTTTTGTTAGCAGTCTCTTTTAATTTGTAAAAGAATGAAAAGATATATGCTACAATATTTTGTTTTTAATTATGTAATGAAATTATATATTAACTTTATTAACTATTCAAGTGTTTAATATATTACATTTTCATAACTAAAATAACTCCTCAACCGAGGAGTTATTTTAGTTATTCGATTGATAACCATCAATTCGATGTGGGTGCGTGTAAATATTACAAGATTCATTTCTAATAAACCCTACGACAGTAATGCCTAAATCGTGAGCGAGTTGCAATGCTAATTTTGTTGGAGCGGATTTAGATAGAACAATTTCACATCCGATTTTTGAAACTTTGAGTAAAATTTCGGATGAAATGCGTCCGCTAAATGCAATGATTTTTCCTTTAACAGATATATTGTTGCGTAAACAATGTCCATATATTTTATCTAATGCATTATGTCTTCCGATATCCATTCTTGATAGGAGGATATTGTTTCGATCACATAGCGCGGTATTGTGAACACCGCCGGTTTGACGAAAGGTAGTGGAAGATTGTTGTAAAGTATTCATTAAGTAAAAGCATTCTTCAGGAGTAATTTTTACATGTATATCATGTAAATCTTTTGCTTTTGCTGCATCGTTAACAAAAATAAAACCTTGTCTACCTTTTCCGCAGCAGGAAGTGATGTATCGTTTATTGTATAAATTTTGATAGAGCGGATTTATTTTTGATGATGTTACATGGACAATTCCGTTATCTTTTTGAACCCATAGTTCTTCAACATCTTTATAGGAAGAAATAATCCCCTCAGAAATTAAAAAACCAATTACCATATCTTCAATATAATTTGGTGTACATACGACTGTTACATATTCTTCACCATTCAATTTAATCGTAATAGGAGATTCTGTAACAATCTCATCAAGTTGTTTTGAAAATGTACCAGATTGATAATGTACAATTGTATACGTTTCTTGTGTAGGCTCCATATTAAATTCCCCTTTTTTATGTATTTCTCTCCCATATTTATTATAAAACAATGGAAAAAATAAAGTGAAACTTTAATCAGTGGGGGGCTTCATCCCCCACTGATTATTAGTTGAACCAATCGGACTTTAATGGGCGGCCCGACCCCCACTTAACTTCTTTGCTTTCGCTGAATTTTGAGGTGGGGGTCTTACTGCCCATTAAAGCGGGATAAAAACACCTATTAACAAGAAAATCACAGATTATTTTGGTTATTATTGTATATGTACGATATAATAGAACTGTAGAATAGTGATATTTTCAAGCTTTCGTAGTTATACCTTATAACATCTAGAATCGACTTCATAAGAAAAGTATTTGCGCAGAGCGTTTCAAAAATATGTACAGTAACCCACTTATGAAAACGGATTCATAAGTGGGTTGTACAGTTGGTTGTAAGGAGAGGGGAAACTATGGCAGAACAGACAGTCCGTGTAACCGTAGATGGAAAAGAATTTTCAGCATCAGGTGAAAAGACAATACTACAATTATTTAATGAGAGTAATTTGGAACATCCTCAAATTTGTCATGTACCAGAAGTAGATCCAATTCAAACTTGTGATACGTGTATTGTAGAAGTAGATGGGAAGTTAATGCGTGCTTGTTCAACGAAATTAGAGAACGGTATGCACATTGAAAGACAGTCACAGCGTGCCAAAGAGGCGCAGACTGAGGCGATGGACCGAATATTAGAGAATCACTTATTGTATTGTACCGTGTGTGATAACAATAATGGTAATTGTAAAGTCCATAACACCGTACATATGATGGGAATTGAAGAACAGAAATATCCGTATGAGCCGAAAGTAAGTGCTTGTGAAGTGGATATGTCACATCCGTTTTATCGGTATGATCCAAATCAATGTATTGCTTGTGGACAGTGTGTAGAAGTATGTCAAAACTTACAGGTTAATGAAACTATATCGATAGACTGGAGCTTAGATCGTCCGCGTGTTATATGGGACAATGGTGTAAGTATAAATGACTCATCTTGTGTAAGTTGCGGGCAGTGTGTAACAGTATGTCCATGTAATGCGTTAATGGAAAAATCAATGTTAGGTGAAGCTGGATTCATGACAGGATTAAAACCAGATGTGTTAGATCCGATGATTGATTTTGTAAAGGATGTAGAGCCTGGATATAGTAGTATTTTAGCAGTTTCAGAAGTAGAGGCTGCGATGCGTAAGACGAAAGTGAATAAAACAAAAACAGTTTGTACATTTTGTGGCGTCGGTTGTTCATTTGAAGTATGGACGAAAGATCGCCATATATTAAAAGTACAACCTGTTTCAGATGCACCAGTTAATGGTATTTCCACATGTGTAAAAGGTAAATTTGGATGGGACTTTGTAAATAGTGAAGATCGAATTACGAAGCCATTAATTCGCCAAGGAGATATGTTTGTTGAAGCTACTTGGGAAGAGGCATTAGAAGTTGTTGCTTCTAACATGCAGCATATTAAATCTGAATATGGCAGCGATGCATTTGGATTTATTTCTTCATCCAAAGTAACAAATGAAGAAAATTACCTTATGCAAAAGCTAGCCCGTCAAATATATGGAACGAATAATGTAGATAACTGTTCCCGTTATTGTCAATCTCCAGCAACAGATGGTTTATTTAAAACCGTCGGTATGGGAGGGGACGCTGGAACAGTGAAAGATATTGCGGAAGCAGGCCTTGTCATTATCGTTGGTGCGAATCCAACAGAAGGACATCCTGTACTTGCAACGCGTGTAAAACGTGCTCATAAATTACATGACCAAAAATTAATTGTGGCGGACCTTCGTAAACATGAAATGGCAGAGCGTGCGGATTTATTTCTTCATCCGCGCCAAGGCACGGATTACGTATGGCTTGCTGGTATTACGAAATATATTATTGATCAAGATTGGCATGATAAAAAGTTCATAGCTGAAAATGTGAAGAATTTTGATGAATATAGCAAAATGGTAGAAAAGTATACGCTTGATTATACAGAAGAAATTACGGGGATTTCGAAAGAAAATCTGAAAGAAATGGCTCGTATGGTATATGAAGCAGATGGTACTTGTGTACTTTGGGGAATGGGTGTAACTCAAAATACTGGAGGAAGTACAACTTCAGCAGCAATTTCAAATCTATTGCTTGTTACGGGTAATTATCGTCGTCCTGGTGCAGGAGCATATCCATTACGCGGACATAATAACGTACAAGGTGCTTGTGATATGGCGACATTACCAAACTGGCTCCCAGGTTATCAAGCAGTATCAGATGATACGCTTCGTGCTAAGTTTGAAAAAGCATACGGCACAACGATTCCGAAAGCACCAGGATTAAATAATATTGCAATGTTACTTGCCGCAGAAGAAGGAAAATTACGTGGTATGTATGTCATGGGTGAAGAGATGGCTTTAGTCGATTCCAATGCGAACCATGTGCAACATATTTTAGCGAATTTAGACTTCCTCGTTGTTCAAGATATGTTCTTATCAAAAACAGCTCGTTTTGCTGATGTTATTTTACCAGCGGCACCAAGCTTAGAAAAAGAAGGAACGTTTACGAATACAGAGCGACGTATTCAAAGATTATATGAAGTATTGAAACCGCTTGGCGATTCAAAACCAGACTGGTGGATTTTACAAAAAGTGGCTCGTGCACTCGGCGGGGATTGGAATTACGAAAGTCCAAGTGAAATTATGGACGAAATTGCATCACTTGCACCGTTATACTCTCAAGCAACGTATGACCGTCTAGAAGGATGGAATAGTTTATGTTGGGGTAGTCATGATGGTAGCGATACACCGCTATTATATGTAGACGGATTTAACTTCCCAGATAAACTAGCTCGTTTATCATTAGATGAATGGGTACCACCGGTTGTAGCGCCAGATGAGTATGATTTACTTTTAAATAATGGACGTATGCTAGAACATTTCCATGAAGGGAATATGACGAATAAGTCGGCTGGTATTTTATCTAAAGTATCTGAAGTATTCGTTGAAATTTCACCTGAACTCGCTATAGAGCGCAATGTGAAAGATGGTGGTCTTGTAGAATTAGCATCACCATTTGGCAAAATTAAAGTACAAGCGCTTATTACTGATCGTGTAACGGGGAAAGAGCTATACTTACCGATGCATGCAACGATAAATGAAGAAGCGATCAATATTTTAACTGGGACGGCAACAGACCTTTATACGTGTACACCGGCGTACAAACAAACGATGGTGAAAATGCGTGTATTACGTGAAAAAGGAAATCGTCCGTTACCATCTTCAAACCCGCGAGATAAAAAGCGTAATCCGCAAAATGGTGTTGAAATCGAGCAAAAATGGCAAAGAAAACAATACGTATCACTTGTGGACTAGGGGGCGGAGATAGTGGCGAAAGAAATTACTTTAATTAAAAAGAAAGTTGTAACAGAGGAAGAACAGAAACAGCAAGTAGCAGATGAACTTCTAAATGAGCTATCTAATAATCGTGAAGCAGTAGAAGAAACGATGCAGCTTTTAGCGCAGTTGCAGAAGGCTGGAATATTAGATGCGGCGATTAGTTTACTTGCTGCGAAGGAAGATGTTTCAAAAATTGCTGTGGAGCAATTAAATCGTGAACCAGTTAAAAATGCACTTAACAATATGATGGGTGCGGGGGAAGCATTATCCGCAGTTGACCCAGAAGTAACGAAGCAAATTACATCGAGCTTAGTCACTGGATTGCAATTTGCAACAGATGAATTAAATAGTGGTAAAAAAACAAAAGTGATGGATTTCTTTAAAGTATTAAAAGATCCAGATATCAATAGAGCTATTACATTCGGTTTTAGCTTCTTGAAAGCATTTGGACAAGGGCTAGAGAAAAAATAGAATAAATGAAAAAGTGATGGGAAGTAGCCATCACTTTTTTCATTATATGTATAAGAGTGTTCATGTTAAGCGGAATATATTATTATTAAGAAGATGGATTAGAACTGGAAATGTGGAATCCATTTCAAATACCGTTTTAGAATTTGGAGGAATATATGCAACACCGTAAAAAACTATCTATACTAGGAGTAATGAGACATTCCTTTCAAACAGTTAAATTTGCTTTTTGGAATGTATTAACTTTTCAACTTGCTTATAAATTGTTAGCAGCGATTGTGTTTATCCCACTTTTCGGTATTATTTTCAATAAGTTGTTGTACTTTGGTGGGTATGCAAACGCAACAAATGATGAGTTATTAGCATTTTTGAAAACCCCATACGGGATTTTGGCGATTGTAATTTTATCTATATTGGCATTGTTCCTGATCTTTACAGAGTTTGCAGTACTTATTATCATTTCGTACTTCGCTCATAAAAGGCAAAAGGTGAGATTACGTCCGATTTTATATAAAACAGTAACGTATTTACCTTCTCTGTTTACATATTGCTTACCTGGCTTTGTTTTGTATGCAGTTGTACTATTACCACTATTAAGTATGGGATATAAATCTGCATTGATTCCTGAAATTCAAATTCCTAATTTTATTACAGGTGAACTATTTAAGACAACGATGGGGCAAGTTGGATATTATACTTTCTTTGCTGTAGTTGCTTATTTGAACCTTCGTTGGATTTTTGTTTTACCCATTATTGTTTTAGAGGAGAAGCCGTTCCGTACAGCAGCACGCAAAAGCGCAAACTTAGTAAAAGAAAGCTTCTTTAAAGTATTGTTCTTTTTAGTAGGTTTTTTCATATCTGTAGGAATTGTTTTTCTTTTATGTGTAGGAATTTATTTACTTTGTCTGTGGGGAGTATATGAATTTACAAACCCAGAAGGGACATTTGCACTACTAGCAGAGTCAACTATTTCCGTTTTCCTAACAAGTACATTGTATCTATTTAGCTTTATTATGACGCCGTTCTATATTATGGCGTTAACAAGATTGTATTTACAAAAGGTTCCGGTCGAAGATGTTTTATTAGAAGAAGGGTTAGATTATTCAAAGACGAAGGCAGATAAATGTTTCTTCCAAAAACATCGTTGGAAATTTATTGGTGTATATATTGTAGGAATTATTACGGCGGGAATGGTTGTTGCTTTCATTGTGACCTTTATTACAAACACATATAAAGAACCGATTATTATGGCTCATCGCGGTTATATTTCAAAAGGTGTAGAAAATACGAAAGAAGCTGTGCAGGGAGCTATTGATGCGAAAGCAGACTACGCTGAAATTGATGTACTACAAACGAAAGACGGTGAATTAGCAGTTATACATGATTTGAAGTTGAAACGTCTTGCCAATGCAAATGTTCATGTTTCGGATTTAACGATGGACGAGTTAAGGCAGCTTACCCTTAGTCAAGATGGGTTTTCAGGACAAATAAGTACACTTGATGAAATCATTAAGCTGGCTAAGGGTAAAATCAAACTTAATATTGAAGTGAAGCTTCATGGTGGCGAAAAAGATTTTGTAAGTAAAGTATTAAAAACGATTAAAGATAATGAATTTGAGAAACAATGTGTCATTCAAACGTTACATTACCCGCTTATTAAAGAGTTTAAGCGTGCAAATCCAGATATAAAAGTCGGATATATACTGTATGCAAGTAGAGCCAATTTAAAGAATGTGAAAGCTGATTTTTATGTAGCGGAAGAATATATGTTAAATAAGAAATTAGTAAAAGAAGCAAGGAAGTTAAACAAGCCAATTTACGTATGGACGGTAAATGATATGGAAAGTTTAAAGGGATATTATAAGTTAAACGTAGATGGTATCATTACCGATTATCCTGAATCGGCACGTGAAACAATTAAGATGTTAAAAGAGCAAGAAGAGGAAGAGAGTGATCTGTTTGATAAAATTACGGAAACAACAGATGATTTATTTTCCAAGTTATTTATAAGTTATCCAGCTGCTAGTTAAATGCTAGCAGCTGTTTTTTTGGAAAGAATATATCCCTAAAGTAGTGTTTAAACTCATAACTGTATATGTATACGGCATCATTGGTGTTTCTTACATTGTTACATTATTGTCGAATAATAAATGATTGTTGTTTATTTTAAAGGAGTATAATAAAAATAGAGTGATAGATAATGAGATGGAACAAAGAGGCTAATAGAATCAATGTTCCATATATTTACACTATTCTAAATATATAAACTTTAAAAATATAGTATGTTAGCGTTTTCATAACTTTTAAGTTATGCTAGAATAAGGACATAAGTTATTAATTATTACAAAAAGAAAAAAGACTTTCTTTTTTCTGTTAATTATAAGGGGGCATTTCATTATGCGTATTGGGGTACCAGCAGAAATTAAAAACAACGAAAACCGTGTGGCAATGACACCAGCAGGTGTTGTACATTTAATTCGTAACAATCACGAAGTATTCATTCAAAAGGGTGCAGGTTTAGGATCTGGTTTCACAGATGCTCAGTATGTTGAAGCAGGAGCGAAGATTGTTGATACAGCTGAAGAAGCTTGGAACATGGAAATGGTTATGAAAGTTAAGGAACCAATTGAAAGCGAATACAAACACTTCAGCGAAGGTTTAATCTTATTCACATACTTACACTTAGCTCCAGAACCAGAATTAACAAAAGCATTAATCGAAAAGAAAGTTGTTTCTATTGCATATGAAACAGTACAATTAGAAAACCGTTCTCTACCATTACTTGCACCTATGAGTGAAGTAGCTGGTCGTATGGCTGCACAAATTGGTGCACAATTCCTTGAGAAGAACAAAGGCGGTAAAGGTATCTTACTTGCAGGTGTTCCAGGGGTTAAACGTGGTAAAGTAACAATCATCGGTGGTGGACAAGCTGGTACAAATGCTGCTAAAATTGCAGTTGGACTAGGTGCGGATGTAACAATCATCGACTTAAGTGCAGAACGTCTTCGTCAATTAGATGACATTTTCGGAAACCAAGTAAAAACTTTAATGTCTAATCCGTACAATATTGCAGAAGCTGTAAAAGAGTCTGATCTTGTAATCGGTGCAGTATTAATCCCAGGTGCAAAAGCACCAAAACTTGTAACAGAAGAAATGATTAAATCAATGGAACCAGGTTCTGTTGTTGTAGATATCGCGATTGACCAAGGTGGTATTTTCGAAACAACTGACCGTATTACAACTCACGACAACCCAACTTACGAAAAACATGGCGTTGTTCATTATGCAGTTGCTAATATGCCAGGTGCGGTTCCACGTACATCAACTCTTGCATTAACAAACGTAACAGTACCATATGCAGTACAAATTGCTAACAAAGGTTACAAAGAAGCTTGCCTAGGCAACTCTGCATTACTAAAAGGTATTAACACATTAGATGGCTATGTAACATTCGAAGCAGTTGCAGAAGCTCACGGTGTAGAGTACAAAGGTGCTAAAGAATTACTAGAAGCAGAAACAGTATCTTGCTAATAAAAGCATTATACAAAACAAAATCGAACAATATATAAAACAACATGATAAGAGCTAAGAGATAATACCTCTTAGCTCTTCTTGGCAAAAGGGGGCATACATCGTGGCCAACCTATTTAAAAAGAAATCCGTTACGCAATTGTTAGGGGAAAGTAAAAGTAAAACTTTAACGAAAACGCTAGGGGCATTTGACCTAACAATGCTAGGGATTGGTGCGATAATCGGTACAGGAGTACTAGTATTAACAGGATTAGTAGCAGCAAGAGATGCTGGTCCAGCAGTTATTTTTTCATTCATGATTGCAGCGATTGTTTGTGGATTTGCAGCATTATGTTATGCAGAAGTTGCATCTACACTTCCGGTTTCAGGTAGTGTGTACACATATTCATATGCGACAATTGGTGAGTTTATTGCCCACCTAATGGGATGGACATTACTATCTGTATATGTCGTAACAACTGCCGCAGTAGCAGGTGGATGGACAGGTTATTTTAATAACTTAGTGAGCGGATTCGGATTAGAAATTCCAACAGAGTTGTTAAAGATTCCATCACAAGGTGGGATCGTGAATTTACCAGCAGTAGTCATTACATTAGTTTTAACTTGGTTACTATCAAGAGGTACGAAAGAAAGTAAGCGTGTGAATAACATAATGGTATTAATTAAAATTGGTATTGTTATTTTATTCATTGCAGTTGGTGCGTTCTACGTACAACCAGAAAACTGGACACCATTTGCACCATACGGTATTAGCGGAATCTTTGCCGGCGGAGCAGCAGTATTCTTTGCTTTCTTAGGATTTGATGCATTAGCAACTTCTGCTGAAGAAGTAAAAAATCCACAACGTGATTTACCGATTGGTATTATTGCTTCGTTAGTTATTTGTACAATTATTTATGTTGTAGTTTGTCTCGTTATGACAGGTATGGTTTCTTATAAAGAATTAGATGTACCAGAAGCTATGGCATATGTATTAGAAGTTGTAGGACAAGATAAAGTAGCAGGTGTAATCGCAGTTGGAGCTGTAATTGGTATTATGGCTGTAATCTTTGCTTACATTTATGCAACGACACGTGTATTCTTCGCGATGAGCCGTGATGGTTTATTACCAAAATCATTTGCGAAAATTAATAAAAAAACAGAAGCACCAGTATTTTCAACTTGGTTAACAGGTATTGGTAGTGCTTTAATTGCTGGATTTATCGATTTAAAAGAATTGTCTAATTTAGCGAATATTGGAGCATTGTTAACATTTGCGATGGTAGGTGTGTCAGTTATTATTCTTCGTAAAACACATCCGAATTTAAAACGTGGCTTTGTGGTACCACTTGTACCAACGCTACCGATTATTTCAATCGCATGTTGTCTATTCTTAATGTTTAACCTACCATTAACAACATGGATCTACTTCGGTATTTGGTTAGCAATTGGAGTAGTTGTATACTTTGTATATTCGAAAAAACATAGTCATTTAAAAGACGATGGAAGTTCGCAGGATAATTTAGAACAAGCTAATTAAAAGCTTAATTAAAAGGGATATAAGTATAGTAAGCCTTGTGCGTCTAGGGAACGCGCAAGGCTTTTTCTTTTGTGCAAAGTGTATATTCTTTTTTGTATGAGAATGTAATGGATGCGGAAAATATGTGTAGATCTTTTTAAAATGTGAACGAAATGTTCAAAAAAATGTATGAGATTTCATTGACACATATGAATGGACGCTCATATAATAAAGGTATAAGATATATGAATGATTGTTCATATGTTCAAATGAAGAGGTGAGCTATAATGGCTGGAAATAAAGTAGAAACACCACAAGAGACATGTTCTCAAACGATAATTCATGAAGAAGTTGTTGATCAAGTAAAACAAACAATTCCAACGGATGAAAGTTTAAGTAAAGTAGCAGAATTATTTAAAGTATTAGGCGATCGTACACGTACGAGAATATTACATGCGTTATTTGAAGCTGAAATGTGTGTGTGTGATTTAGCTTATTTATTAGGAATGACACAATCATCTATTTCACATCAGCTTCGTGTGTTAAAGCAAGCGAAACTTGTGAAGAATCGTAAAGAAGGAAAGGTTGTTTATTATTCGTTAGCTGACCAGCACGTAATTCATATCTTCGAGCAAGCGTTTGAACACGTAAACGAGGAAGAATAAAAAGAACGCGAGGAGGGAGAACGATGGCTGAAGCATTAGTGAAAAAGAAACTGATGTTAGAAGGTTTAGATTGTGCGAACTGTGCAATGAAAATTGAAAAAGGTGTTGGGAATATAGAAGGAGTAAATTCTTGCTCTGTAAATTTCGCGACAAAAACAATGGTTTTAGAAACAGCGCAAAATAAAGAAAGCGAAGTTGTTACAGAAGCAAAACAACTCGTTACAAAATTAGAACCGCACATTAAAGTGCAAGAAGAAAAAAACACAAAAGTTGCAAAAGAAGTGTTTATATTAGAAGGTTTAGATTGCGCAAATTGTGCGATGAAGATTGAAAATAAGGTTAAGGAAATGCCGACTGTTTCAGCAGCAACTGTTGATTTCGTATCAAAGAAATTACGAGTTGAAGTAGCGAATAAAAGGGAACTAGAAGCGACTGTAGCCAATATAACAAATGTTGTTCAAAAGTTAGAACCAGATGTGAAAGTTGTTCGGGAAGAAAAAGGTGGTCATGATCACGGGCATAGTCACGACCATGGTGAAGCAAATGTGAAAAAGATGGTAGGACGATTAGTGGTCGGCGGAATTTTGACAGCAATTGCTGCATTAGCTGGCTTACCACAAATGATCACAATTCCGTTATTCGTCCTTGCGTATTTATTAATAGGTGGAGATATCGTTTGGAGAGCGGTAAGAAATATAACTCGTGGTCAAGTGTTCGATGAGAACTTCTTAATGGCAATTGCAACACTAGGAGCTTTCGCGATTCAGCAATACCCAGAAGCGGTTGCAGTAATGTTATTCTATCAAGTAGGGGAACTATTCCAAAGTATTGCGGTAAATCGTTCTCGAAAATCAATTACTTCATTAATGGATATTCGTCCTGATTACGCAAATGTAAAGGTTGGAAATGAAACGAAACAAGTATCGCCAGAAGATGTACAAATCGGTGATTACATTATCGTGAAACCTGGTGAGAAAGTACCATTAGACGGAAAAGTAATTGAAGGAACATCAATGGTAGATACTTCAGCATTGACTGGCGAATCTGTACCACGTGAAGTGGAAGTTGGAAATGATGTATTAAGTGGTTTTGTGAACCAAAATGGTGTATTAACAATTGAAGTTACAAAAGAATTTGGCGAATCAACTGTATCAAAAATTTTAGATTTAGTTCAAAATGCAAGCAGTAAAAAAGCGCCGACAGAAAACTTTATTACGAAGTTCGCGCGTTACTACACTCCAGTTGTAGTAATTACAGCAGCGATCATGGCGTTTATTCCACCACTTATTTTAGAAGGAGCTACATTCTCTGATTGGATTTATAGAGCTTTAGTGTTCTTAGTAATCTCTTGTCCATGTGCGTTAGTTGTATCTATTCCTCTTGGATTCTTTGGAGGTATCGGTGGCGCATCTAAAAGTGGTGTGTTAGTAAAAGGAAGTAACTATTTAGAAGCTTTAAATGATGTGAAATATATTGTTTTTGATAAAACAGGCACATTAACAAAAGGTGTCTTCAAAGTTACAAAAATGGAACCAAGCGAAGGCATTACAAATGAAGAATTATTAGAGTACGCAGCATTTGCTGAAGTGTATTCTAACCATCCAATTGCACAATCGATTCGAAATGCATATGGAAAATCAGTGGATGAAAAAATAATCGATGATTATAACGAAATTTCTGGTCACGGTACAGTCGTAAAAGTACAAGGAAAAGAAATTTTTGCAGGTAATGCTAAATTAATGAGAAAAGAGAACATTACATTTAAGCAACCAGAAACAGTAGGTACATTAGTTCACGTTGTTGTAGATGGAAAATATGCAGGTTATATTGTTATCTCTGATGAGGTAAAAGAAGATTCAAAACAAGCAATTCAAAAGTTAAAAGAACTAGGTATTAAGAAAACAGTCATGTTAACTGGTGATGCAAAACCAGTTGGTGAAGCTGTTGGTAAAGAATTAGGTTTAGATGAAGTTCACGCAGAACTATTACCGCAACAAAAAGTAGAAGAGATTGAAAAAATTGATGCAGCGAAGCATGGAAAAGAAAAAGTTGCTTTCGTTGGTGATGGTATTAATGATACACCGGTATTAGCAAGAGCCGATGTTGGTATTGCAATGGGTGGTTTAGGATCAGATGCAGCAATTGAAGCAGCAGATATTGTTATTATGACTGATGAGCCTTCAAAAATTGCAACAGCTGTAAACATTGCAAAACGTACACGACGCATTGTGTGGCAAAATATTATCTTTGCATTAGGGGTAAAAGGATTAGTTTTACTACTTGGTGCTTTCGGTATTGCAACAATGTGGGAAGCGGTTTTCTCAGATGTTGGTGTGACACTACTGGCAGTGTTAAATGCAATGCGTGTACTAAGAGTGAAAGATTTATAAAAAAGAGGACGCAACCTGCGTCCTCTTTTTTAGGTTATTCTGTTGAAATTGACTCAATAAAATAATAACAAATATTATTTTATAAATAAATAACTTAATATTTAAATTTACAAATAAAAAATATTTGTCTTATTATTTTAATATATTTTCCACAAAGATACATATAGTATTGAAAAAACAGAGAAGGAGAAGCTTCTCTGTTTTATTTTTGTATATTTTTTTCAACTTGTTCTCGAACAGTTTGAATGTAATTCATTTTATGATCCCAGCATTCTTGACTTAAATCGACAGGGTACTCTTCAGGGTTTAAAGTTCGCATATACTCTTCCCAAAATAGTGCGAGACTTTGTTCATTATATTTTTGAATATCTAATATGCCTGGTAGTTCATATGTTCTTTCACCATTAACAAAAATGTCTTTATGCAGTTCGCGTGCTTCAAAGTTTGTTACAAATTTACTTATATACGTGTGAACAGGATGAAACATTTTTAAGCGTTCTTCTTTTCCTGGTTCTTCACAATCTAATGCAATATAATCGCCTTCAGCATGATCGTTCACTCGATTGATAATGCGATAAATTCGTTTCAGTCCTGGAGTAGTAATTTTTTCAGGGTTAGATGAAATTTTAATTGTATCATTTAATTTTCCATCAGTATCTTCAATCGCAACGAGTTTATAAACAGCTCCTAAAGCTGGTTGCTCAAAGGAGGTAATCAATTTTGTTCCAACGCCCCATACATCAATTTTTGCTCCTTGAGATTTTAAGTGCATAATTGTGTATTCATCTAAATCGCTAGAAGCAATAATTTTTGTATGTGTAAAGCCAGCTTCATCTAGTAGTTTTCTTGCCTTTTTAGATAAATAAGCCATATCACCACTATCAAGGCGAATTCCGTAAAAATCGATGCGATCCCCGAACTCTTTCGCCACGCGAATTGCATTTGGAACACCAGATTTTAATGTGTCATATGTATCAACGAGAAAGACGCATTTTTTATGAGTTTCAGCGTATTTCTTAAACGCAACATATTCATCACGGTATGCTTGAACGAAAGAGTGTGCATGTGTGCCGGCTACAGGTATTCCGAAGCGTTTCCCAGCCCGTACGTTACTCGTAGATGAGAAACCACCGATAAAGGCAGCACGTGTACCCCAAAGAGCTGCATCGAACTCGTGGGCACGTCTTGTGCCGAATTCTAAAAGTTCATCGTTATTTGCAGCGTGCTTCATACGAGCTGCTTTCGTTGCAATTAATGTTTGGTAATTCACAATGTTTAACAGGGCGGTTTCAATAATTTGTGCTTCGCCGAGCGGTGCATCGACACGTAATAAAGGCTCGTTATTAAAGACAACTTCACCTTCTTGCATACTTCGAATCGTCCCAGTGAATTTCATATTTTGTAAATACTGAAGAAATTCTTCTTCAAATTGTAATTCTGCTAAATAAGCGATATCGCTTTCGGTAAAGCTGAAGTTTTCTATGTACTCTACAATTTTTTCAAGACCAGCAAAAACAGCATAACCATTCTCGAATGGAAGTTTTCGAAAGTATAAATCAAACACCGAGCGGCGGTTATGAATACCATCTTTCCAATATGTATAAGCCATATTAATTTGATATAAATCTGTATGTAAGGCATAGCTATCGTCTTTATAATAAGTCATCGCGAAAACACCTCCATAATTTGGTTATAGTATACCAATTTTTCACGGCTCGTAGCAAAGAATGGATATGAAAGTATAGTCAAGAGGGAAAAAAATGAAATATTGCATATTTTTTAGAAAATTAACATTTATCAATTTATATTTCTCAAGATTTTATGTATTATTAAAGTAATGGGGGTAAATGAGAATGGAGGAGGACAATGCAACAAACATTAGAAAAGATAGGCAAACAAGTCTTTTATAAGCGGCTACAGCAAAAAATGACACAAGAAGAATTATGTCAGGGCATTTGTTCTGTCTCATACTTAAGTAAAATCGAAAATGGAAAGATCGAAGCATCAGAAGAGATTCTACAATTGCTCTGCGCAAGATTAGAAATTGCCGTGACGGATTTGAGAGATGTAGAAGAAGATGTGAAGGTGAAGTTGGATGAATGGTTGAATGCATTAGTTCATTTGGACAAGCCACAAGTAGAACGCATATATGAAGAGCTGCAAGGTGAAATGAAGCATGTTTTGGATTTTGAAATTATAAATTATTATAAGTTACTTTATACGCGGTATTTAATCATGAAGAGAGATTTTCCTGCTGTTAAAGAAGAATTAGAGAGCTTAAAGAAGATGTACAAAAAGTATTCACCATTCCAAAAATTATTATATACGTATAGCAAAGGCTTGTATTATTTTTTACAACATAGATATAAGAGGGCATTGGAGTATTTGACTCGAACAGAAGTAATGGCAAAGGAACAAGGTTATCATGAAAATGGAATATATTTCAACTTAGCTCTTGTTTATAATGAATTGGAAGTTGAACATATGACTTTACATTTTGCTAATGTAGCAATGGAAGGATTTAAGAATGAATATAAATTCCGTTATGTGATAAATTGCCAGTTACTTATTGCATTGAGTTATATACAAAAAAAACAATATAATGAAGCACTAGCTATTTATAATAATATTTTGAGAGAAGCAAATTCTTTTGCTGATAAAGAAAGTATAACAGCTATTGCTTTAAATAATTTAGGCTTCTTGTACTATAACTTAAAAGATTATGCGAAAGCTAAAGATTATTATTTGCAATGTCTAAAGTACAAAAAGGAAGAGGATTTAAATTATATTGATGCAGTATATGAGATCGCTTTGCAGTGCATTGAATTAAAAGAATTTGAAGAAGCAAAAGATTGGATTGATAAAGGGATAGATGTCGCGAAGAGGGATGAAAAGTATAAAAGTATGCTATATATACTTTTAATACTTAAGCATAAATATTTTGAAACTAAAGATGTTTATAAAAAGTTTTTAGAGGTTGAGGCAATCCCGTTCTTTAGAAGTGAAGAGAATAAAAAAGAATTAAAAATGGTGTATTTAGAACTAGCGGGATACCATGAAGAATTATTAGAGTATAGGGAAAGTAATAATTACTATAAACTAGCAATTAATTTATTAGAAGAAAAGGGAGGAAAATAGTATGAAAAAGAAAATAATTATTGGTGCTTTGGCTTTGATAGCTGTATTGGTAGTATTGGAACCACAATATGCTTGGACATCGGATATCTATGGTCAAGGAGAAAAAGTAGTTGAATTGGTAAATTCTTAATAAAAAACCCCTTTCCAACCGGAAAGGGGTTTTTTCAATATTTGTTCCTCAAAATTCTACAAAACTTGAGAAAGTAATTATTTGAATTTTTAGTATATTAATAGTGGAAACATAATGCTAATATGAAACTACTCTTTTTCAAAAAATTTTTTATTAGGGGGAAGGTTCATGAAAAAGAAAAGTTTAGCATTAGTGTTAGCGACAGGAATGGCAGTTACTACGTTTGGAGGGGCAGGCTCTGCGTTTGCGGATTCTAAAAATGTGCTCTCTACGAAGAAGTACAATGAGACAGTACAGTCACCGGAGTTTGTTTCTGGGGATCTAACTGGGGCAACTGGTAAGAAAGCAGAATCTGTTGTGTTTGATTACTTAAACGCAGCAAAAGGTGATTACAAGTTAGGGGAAAAGAGTGCGCAAGATTCTTTCAAAGTGAAACAAGTGAAGAAAGACGCTGTAACTGATTCAACAGTATTACGTTTGCAACAAGTATACGAAGGAGTACCTGTATGGGGTTCTACTCAAGTAGCTCATGTGAGTAAAGATGGCTCTTTAAAGGTATTGTCTGGAACAGTTGCGGCTGATTTAGACAAAAAGGACAAGCTGAAAAATAAAAATAAGATTGAAGGCGCAAAAGCGATTGAAATCGCACAGCAGGATTTAGGAGTAACGCCGAAATATGAAGTAGAACCAAAAGCGGACTTATATGTATATCAAAATGGTGAAGAAACAACATATGCATACGTTGTAAATTTAAACTTCTTAGATCCAAGTCCAGGAAACTACTACTATTTTATTGAAGCAGAAAGCGGTAAAGTATTAAATAAGTTTAATACAATCGATCATGTGACAAATGATGATAAATCACCAGTTAAACAAGAGGCTCCTAAGCAAGATGCAAAAGCAGTTGTAAAGCCTGTAACAGGAACAAATAAAGTAGGAACTGGTAAAGGGGTATTAGGAGATACGAAGTCGCTTAATACAACGTTATCTGGATCATCTTACTACTTACAAGATAATACACGCGGAGCAACAATTTTCACATATGATGCGAAAAACCGCTCAACATTACCAGGAACATTATGGGCAGATGCAGATAATGTTTTCAATGCAGCGTATGATGCAGCAGCAGTAGATGCTCATTACTATGCAGGTAAAACATATGATTACTATAAAGCTACATTTAATAGAAATTCTATTAATGATGCAGGAGCACCGTTAAAATCAACAGTTCATTACGGAAGTAATTATAATAATGCATTCTGGAACGGATCACAAATGGTATACGGAGATGGTGATGGTGTAACGTTCACTTCATTATCTGGTGGAATTGATGTAATTGGTCACGAATTAACGCATGCAGTTACGGAAAATAGCTCTAATTTAATTTATCAAAATGAATCAGGAGCTTTAAATGAAGCAATTTCTGATATCTTTGGTACTTTAGTAGAATTCTATGATAACCGTAATCCAGATTGGGAGATTGGGGAAGATATTTACACACCTGGTAAAGCGGGAGATGCGCTTCGTTCTATGAGTGACCCTACGAAGTATGGTGATCCAGATCATTATTCTAAGCGTTACACAGGTTCAAGTGATAACGGTGGCGTTCATACAAACAGTGGTATTATTAATAAACAAGCTTATTTATTAGCAAATGGCGGAACACATTACGGTGTAACTGTAAATGGTATCGGTAAAGATAAATTAGGTGCAATTTACTACCGTGCAAACACGCAATATTACACGCAATCTACTACATTTAGCCAAGCTCGTGCTGGTGCAGTACAAGCTGCAGCTGACTTATATGGTGCGAATTCTGCAGAAGTAGCAGCAGTTAAGCAATCATTTAGTGCTGTTGGTATCAACTAAGGCTTTAGAGGATAGCTATTAATAAAATACCTCAAAAATAAAGAAGGAGCATAGGCTCCTTCTTTATTTTTTTCTCCATTTTTTCCACAAATAATACAACCCAATGCAACCTGCGATTGTTACAATCCACTTCGCTTCATTTGTGCCATTCATGACATGGTATGCAGAATATACCTCGATTAACAATGCCGGTATTTTACCTATTGTACTGGCAATACTGAAGGATAGTAATGACATTTTGCCTAGAGCTGCAAATAAAGTCACGATACTAGATGGAATGAAAGGAATGAGGCGGAACGATAGGACGAGTAGAAAGGCCTCTCTACCTTCTACATAAAGTAGGCGTTCTACCTTTGGATACTTATTTACTTTGCTGTGAGTGAATTTCTGAAGACCTATACGATAAATATAAAACGAGATAATAGCCCCTAATGCCTCGCCAGCGATCGAAATAATAGTTCCATTTGTTACACCAAAGAGCTGTATGTTAATAGCGGTCAAAAAAATACTAGGGATAATACCTAAAAGACTAATGACTATGTTGATTAAGATACTAAGTGGAATTGCGATTGAATAATAGTCTGTTAAGAAGCTTTGAATTGTTTCAGCCATTGTTTAAAATCCTTTATCTTTTTTTGCATTACACCATATTTCTATTGTATAGGCAAGTGCAAATTTACATAATGTAGAAAACGTCGATAAAACACCGTTTTTATACCGTATATGGGTATTAGGTATGTAGAAATGGGGGTATATTTAAAGTTTTGGAAAATAACCAAATGAACCTTGTGTTAAAAGGTTTTGTTCGGTTGTTTCAATGAGGATTAAACTCGGGAAATAATTATAAAAACAAGGGGGTATATTTTTATAGATCTCAAAAACAGCGGATTTATCCCACTTTAATGGGCAGTAAGACCCCCACCTCAAAATTCAGCGAAAGCAAAGAAGTTAGGCGGGGATCAACTGCCCATAAAAGTCCGATTGGTGAGGGCTGATAATCAGTGGGGATGAAGAAAACCCCCACTGATTAAAGTTTCACTTTATAAAAGTTAGGTGGTAATATGGCAAAATAGATGAGGAATTTGAAAAATGTGTATGTTTTTTCGGTGTGAAATTGACTTTTAGTGAAGTTACGATAATAATCATGAAAGAGGTGATATGATGAAACGAATAAGTAGTCTTTTCATGAGTAGTTTATTGGCACTCATGCTGATCTTAAGTGGATGTGCAGGAAAAGAACAAAAAACAGAGAAACAAACAGGGAATCAATCGACATCAGTAGAAAAAATTAGTGATAATATTTTAGATGAAATGGAAGGACCACCTAAAAATGGTCACACGATTGAAAGACATGTAGGCAAATCAGAAGAAGATTTGAAGAATCGCTTGAAGACAGATAAAGTGTCAGCCGCAAGTACATACTATGATAAAGAAACAGCGACGAAAGCTGTAAAAGATAGCTTGAAGCAACATGACAAGGAAATTCAAGATTGGTTAAAAAATTCTAAAGAGGCTCGTCTCGTATTAAATACAACTCATTCATTCCCTGTTGGAAAAACGGTAATAAAGAAAAATATGAGTGTAAAAGACAAGTTAGTAAAAACTGTTACTGTTTTAGCAAGAGATAAGTCAGGAGAATTAGGGTTTAAGATTATTACTTCTTATCCATCTGATAAATAAGAAGGGGGAGTACATTATGTATACGACATTACAATACTTTCTTAAATCGTACTGTACGTTAAGTATTCATGAGGATGAAATAGTAAGCGTGATGGAAGAGTTTATTGAACAAGAAGACGAAGAAATTGTTTTGAAATTACGTGATGAATTAATAAATATGAAGAAAAAGAACGCGTGGGAAGAGGCATGTGTATTAGCTGCGAAGCAAGGAAATCGTATGTGGTCTTTAGAAGAAACGAAAGACCATCTTGAAACTTTTTTACTATTACTGCAAAAGAAAAAGGCGTGATTTAATCACGCCTTTTTCTTTATACTATTCGGTTGATAGTATCTATTCCTTTGGAGCGCTTTTATATACGCTTTTTGAAATTTGCCCATTAGATATTACTTCACCGTTTTGTGTAACTTTTTTATATGTAACTGCTGTTATTTTATCATTAGTCCTACTAATTACTTGAGAAGAAACTTCAACATTTTTCCCAGTATTTGTACCGAAAATACGTGCAGTAATACTACCTCCATTTGAAAATGCTTGAATATAAATATGATTGCCTGTATTGTTTTTAAATTTTAAATCTGGACCATAATCTGCTACTGCTGCATCTTGCCCAAGTGGTAAATAATTTACGGGCATAGAATGATTGCTTCGAGAAACAATTCCTAAATCTGCTCTTAAAGCTGCGCTATATAAAGTACTACTAACTTGGCAAACGCCTCCGCCTGCACTTTGTATAACTTTCCCTTGTGAATATACGGCTGCGGATTTATAACCATGAGCAGCATCCGTTACGCCAACGCGGCCATTAAAACTAAATGTTTCATCAGGTGCGACAATCACTCCACTTAAAGTATTAGCTGACTTATTTACGTTAAAGGATTGATTCCCATTACGACCAGCCATTGGAGTTGAATATTCAGCAATTACTTCTTTAATCCCCATTTTCTGTATATCTTCTGTAGAACGTTCAGGTTTTAATAGTGTAACGGGTAATGTAATGTCAGATGTGCCAGAAGTAATGGCTTGCTGCGTTAAATTAGTTAACTTTTCTTTATCGATTTTTTCTCCATTTTGACTCTGGCTAATATTTACTGTAGTGCCTTCAATACTTAATTCAGCATTAACGGGATTTTTTAATGTTTCATTATATTTATCCTTCATAAAGCTTTCATAAGCAGTTGTATTTAATTGAGGTGTTAATTTATAGTCACGTTTTAATTCACCGTTCTCAGCTTGTTTCCGCATTTTGTAACGATTTATTGCGTTGCCTTCTTGTTCTTTAAAGATTTTGTCGATAATATCTTTTTCTTTATAATTTATCCCCAAATCTTTCCACGTGTAAGTTTGTTTATCGTTTTGGAATATGTAGGTAAGTGATTTTTGATCTAATTCAGTTATTTTTTGATTAATAATAGCTTGAATATCTTTTTTATTTTTTCCATCGAGAGAAATACCTTCAAATGTAGTGTTAGGTAATGCAGTAGTATCTAATTGATTATTTAGTTGGGATACATATTGATATCCGCCAACACCGCCTATACAAAGTAATATGCCTCCAGCAATTGCAGAACCAATCAGTATTTTACTTAGCTTCATTTATTTCCCCCCAGAAATTTTTGTATAAATATATGTATTACATTTTTTGTATAAAAATGATGAAAATAACATTATGTACGTACTAGTATACTATTATTTTCACTATGTGTGTAATGTTTTTATAAAAAATGTTACACTGTTGTAATAATTGTCTCTTTTTGTCACAATATGTACGAAAAATATGTTGAAAATTATAATAAAAAGGCTGTCTAGAAGTTCTAGCAGCCTTTTTATTATAATTTTTTATGTTCATTTTTATTCGTAACACCGAGATGTTCTTGTAGTGTTGTCGAAATCGTATTGACACTTTTTTCGTTTGGAACGTAATAATAAATACCACTTATATATTTATCAGTACCTTCTACTTGCATTTTATCCATTTTTAAATTGGAATCCATTGAATTTTTTGCAATTGTCATCATATCATCAAAAGTTAAATTTGTTTTTAAGTCTTTATCGACAGCGTCTAATAGACCACCGATCTTATTAATGGAATTAAGTGATAGTGCTTTTTGAGCGATAGCTTCTAAAACAAGCTGTTGTCGTTGACCGCGCATATAATCACTATCGATATGACGAGTTCTTGCTAGTGCCAGTGCTTCCTCTCCATTTAAATGTTGACGTCCCTTTTTAAGGTGAATTGCATCTGCTTCATCTTTACTATTTTGTTCCGTGAATTCAACTGGAACATCGACAGTAATACCACCAAGGGAATCAACAATTTTAATAAATGATTTAAAGTTGAATTTTACATAGTAGTCAACTGGAACATCTAAAAAGTTCTCTACCGTATCAATCGTGCTGTCCACACCACCGAATACGTGTGCATGTGTAATTTTATCGTATTTATCACGTGATTTAATATAGACACGTGAATCACGTGGAATGCTTACAAGTTTAACGGATTTATCGTTTTTATTAATTGTGGCAAGTAATAACGCATCTGTTCGAGTTGCTTTTCCATAATCTTTTTCTCTAATATCACTTTCATCAACACCCATAATTAGTACGGAAATGTTGTCGGTCATAGGTTTAACAGCTTTTTCACGTTTACTGGACTTTTCTCCTCGGCCTAGTTCAGCATAAGCATTATTTAAGACGGACTTTGCTTTACTGTATATATGGAAGGAATAGCCCCCAGCTCCAAGTGCTACAACCAGTAATGGAATAAGCAGGAACCAAAGTAGGCGTTTTTTCTTTGAGCGTCCTTTTTTGGCTCGAGTATCTTTGTTCATATCGGATTTCATCATTTTTTCTCCTTTAAAACTATCAAAGTATATACATCTAGAAGCGCATTCAAACACATAAAAAATATTGTACGCTAAATAAAAGCGATTGTACATGTATAAAAAATAGATGTCTTGATTATTTATAAAGACATCTATTCGTTATTGTATACAAAAGATAGGGAGAAGAAAATGATAAAATTTTACCTAATTACAACATAATGCTTACGATAATTGCAGATAAAATGCTAACGAGGGTTGCTCCGTATAGTAATTTAAGGCCAAATCTAGCAACGACGTTTCCTTGTTCTTCGTTTAATCCTTTTACCGCACCTGAAATAATGCCGATAGAAGAAAAGTTAGCAAAAGAGACGAGGAAGACAGAAATAATACCAACTGTACGAGGAGAAAGGCTATTAGAAATTTTACTAAGATCCATCATGGCTACAAATTCATTCGTTACAAGCTTCGTTGCCATAATGCTACCAGCTGTGACAATTTCAGTACTTGGTACACCGATAAGAAACGCAATTGGTGCAAAGACGAATCCGATTAATTGCTGAAAAGTAATGCCGAATATAATAAGGAATAGGTCATTAATACAGCTCATTAATGCGACAAATCCAATGAGCATAGCACCGACAACGATAGCTACTCGAAATCCATCTAGAATGTACTCTCCCAGCATTTCAAAAAAGCTTTGCTTTTCGCCTTTTATTTCTAAAATATCTTCATCATCTTTCACGTCGTAGGGGTTAATAATCAGTACGATAATAAAACCGCTAAATAAATTGAGAACGAGTGCGGTTACCACATATTTAGGTTCGATCATTGTCATATAGGCACCTACGATAGACATAGATACGGTTGACATGGCAGATGCACAAAGTGTATAAAGACGGTGTTTTGGAATTTGAGCTAATTGTTTTTTGACCGTAATAAAAACTTCTGATTGACCGACAATGGCAGAGGCGATAGCGTTGTAAGATTCTAATTTCCCAAGACCATTTATTTTGCTAAGAAAGTAACCGATCCAACGAATAAAAAATGGTAGTATTTTGAAATGTTGCAGTATACCAATTAAGACGGAAATGAAGACAATTGGTAATAAGACAGTAAGGAAAAAGGGCATTTCACCTTTATTGGCAAGGCCGCCAAATACGAAGTTAATACCATCAGCAGCATACTCGAGTAGCTTTGTAAACAGACTGGAAATGATCCGAATAAGTATGAGACCGATTTCTGTATTTAATAACAAATAGGTTAAAATTAACTGTATAATAAGCATGATGAAAATAGGTTTAAATTTAATATGTTTCTTATTGTTACTAGCAATATAAGCAAGCAAGAAAACAACGATAAGTCCCACGAAAAAAGTAATAAATTTCATAGTAAGCCCCCTAAAAGAGATATTCTGCTATATATGTTTTTCATTTCAAGAGAGAATATGCATCTTTGGTAAAGAAAGGAATAGAGAGTATGAATATATGTAGAGTGCACCACGTTGCAATTATTTGTTCAAATTATGAAGTGTCAAAGGATTTTTATACTCGAATATTAGGTTTTAAAGCGACGAATGAAGTATATAGGAAGGAACGAGATTCTTATAAGTTAGATTTATGTGTAGGAGAAGAGTATCAAATTGAATTATTTTCATTTCCAAGTCCGCCTGAGCGCCCGAGTTTCCCAGAAGCGGCTGGACTTAGACATTTAGCATTTGCTGTTACAAATATAGAAGAGGCTGTGAAGCATTTACGCCAATGTGGTGTTAAGACGGAATCAATCCGTATTGATGAAATAAAGGAGAAGAAATTTGTCTTTTTCCAAGACCCTGATGGTTTACCTTTAGAATTGTATGAGGTTTGAAATTGGTGAATTTTATATAGGGTTGCTTTTGAGTAAATGAAGAAACTAAAGTGAAACTTCTTTTTTAAAGGAGGTGTCACTTTAGCTAAGAAGGCTAAAGGATATATGTGGATATTTTAAAATTACTGATGGTAGTCATTCTTATTGCATTAACAGGTTTTTTTGTAGCTGTTGAGTTTGCAATTATTAAGGTGCGTAGCAGTCGTATTGACCAACTCGTTAGTGAGAAACGACGAGGAGCATTGGCAGCAAAAAAAGTAACTTCAAATTTAGATGAATATTTATCAGCATGTCAGTTAGGTATTACAATTACCGCTTTAGGGCTTGGGTGGTTAGGCGAGCCGACTATAAAACATTTACTAGAGCCGTTGTTTTTAAAACTACACCTATCTTCTGCAATTGCAAGTACTGTTTCATTTATTATTGCTTTTGCAGTTATTACGTTTTTACATGTTGTTATTGGTGAACTTGCTCCTAAGACGTTCGCCATACAAAGGGCAGAGCAAGTTAGCTTATTATTATCGAAGCCACTTATTTATTTTTACCGAATAATGTATCCGTTTATTTGGGCTTTAAATGGTTCAGCAAGGCTTGTAACAGGGTTATTCGGATTACATCCGGCTTCTGAACATGAAGTTGCTCATTCGGAAGAAGAATTACGGTTAATCTTATCTGAGAGTTATGAGAGCGGAGAGATTAATCAAAGGGAATTTAAATATGTAAATAATATTTTTGAATTTGATAATAGAGTGGCAAAGGAAATTATGGTACCTCGTACGGAAGTTGTAGGTTTATATGAGGACGAACCATTTGAAACACATATTAAAATAATCGCACAAGAAAAATATACGAGGTATCCTGTATTTGGTGAAGATAAAGATGAAATCATTGGGATGGTTAATGTAAAGGATTTATTTATTCGTTATATGGATGGTAATCGGGACGAGGAGTGCTCGATTATGCCATATACAAGGCCGGTCATTGAAGTACTAGAAAATATTCCAATTCATGATTTACTATTACAAATGCAAAGAAAACACATTCCATTAGCTGTGTTGTATGATGAATATGGCGGTACAGCGGGGATTGTTACGTTAGAAGATATTTTAGAAGAAATTGTTGGAGAAATTCGAGATGAATACGATGAAGATGAACACCCACCTATAGAGCATATAAGTGAAGGGTGTAAAATTGTAGAGGGAAAAGTGCTTATTAGTGAAGTGAATGATTTATTTGGTATACACTTAATCGCTGATGATGTAGATACAATTGGTGGGTGGATTATGGTACAAAAGCAAATCGTTGCTGAAGGAGATATTATTGAAAAACACGGCTTTTCTTTTAAAGTTCTGGAAAAAGATATGCATCAAATTAAACGAGTGGAAATAAAGAAGGGAGAAGAATGATTTTCTATAAAAGGTATATATAGAAAATTAAATGTTTGCGCTTTCAAAAAAGGTGCTATATAGTGAAGGTGGACACTGAAAAATTCTTCTGAATGATACTCGTATTTTTAGAGGGCGAATTTTTTAAATAGGGATTTAGAATGAAAAGTATAGGTGATGAAAATGATAGCAACGAAGGATATACGTATAGAAAAAGATTTTTTAGGTGAAAAGGAAGTACCAAGTAGAGCTTATTACGGTGTACAAACATTACGTGCGGTAGAAAACTTCCCGATTACAGGATATCGCATCCATCCGTCACTCATTACGGCAATGGCAATTGTGAAAAAAGCGGCGGCACTTGCAAATATCGATACTGGTTACTTAGCGAAAGACATTGGGCACGAAATTGCAGAGGCAGCGCAAGAAATTGTTGATGGAAAATTCCATGATCAATTTATCGTAGATCCAATTCAGGGCGGTGCTGGAACTTCTATTAATATGAATACGAATGAAGTAATTGCTAATCGAGCGTTAGAACGTATGGGATATGAAAAAGGCGAGTATGCAAAAATTAGCCCAAATACGCATGTAAACATGGCTCAATCGACGAATGATGCGTTTCCAACGGGAATTCATATTGCAACTCTTATGATGTTAGAAGAACTTCTTATTACAATGGAAGAACTTCATGCTGCTTTCCGTGCAAAAGCAAAAGAGTTCGATCACGTCATTAAAATGGGACGTACACATTTACAAGACGCTGTTCCGATTCGTCTTGGACAAGAATTTGAAGCATATAGCCGCGTGCTTGCGCGTGATATAAAAAGAATTAAACAATCTCGCCAACATTTATATGAAGTGAACATGGGGGCGACAGCTGTTGGTACGGGATTAAATGCAAATCCTACGTACATTGAACAAGTGGTGAAACACTTACGAACATTTAGCGGATTCCCACTTGTTGGTGCAGAGCATTTAGTTGATGCAACGCAAAATACAGATGCATACACAGAAGTATCTGCAGCATTAAAAGTATGTATGATGAATATGTCTAAAATTGCGAATGACCTTCGTATTATGGCATCTGGTCCACGTGTTGGATTGGCGGAAATTCAATTACCAGCTCGTCAGCCAGGTTCATCTATTATGCCAGGTAAAGTAAATCCTGTTATGGCAGAAGTAATTAATCAAGTCGCTTTCCAAGTAATTGGTAATGATCATACAATTTGCTTAGCGTCAGAAGCAGGACAACTGGAGCTCAACGTAATGGAGCCTGTGCTTGTATTTAATTTAATTCAATCTATTAGTATTATGAATAACGGATTCCGTGTATTCCGTGAATATTGTATTAAAGGAATTACAGCAAATGAAGAACTGCTGAAACAATATGTTGAGAAAAGTGTTGGAATTATTACAGCAGTTAACCCTCATATTGGTTATGAAGCAGCATCACGTATTGCACGTGAAGCAATTGAAACAGGAAAATCTGTTCGGAAGTTATGTTTAGAACATGGTGTACTGACAGAAGAAGAATTGGATATTATTTTAGATCCATTCGAAATGACGCATCCTGAAATTGCTGGTGCTTCTTTACTAAAGAATAAGAAGATGTAATGTGAAAAAACACCGATCCATTTGGATCGGTGTTTTATTTTTAAAAGATATTAAATACAGCGTTTAATTGAAGTAAGCTAATGATAGCTAAGAAGATTAAACTGTATTTCATTGCTGTTTTAAATAG
Organism: Bacillus sp. SSR7; assembly: GCF_055902415.1. Classification (NCBI taxonomy): domain Bacteria; kingdom Bacillati; phylum Bacillota; class Bacilli; order Caryophanales; family Bacillaceae; genus Bacillus; species Bacillus sp. SSR7. The sequence goes on from NZ_JBVVXV010000009.1 coordinate 70,555, forward strand.
GGCAGATTCTTTACCAACTAGTCCAACTGCTGCACAAGCAACTGCTACAGATTGTGGTGAAACCATTTTTGCCATTGTACCACCTACTACGTTTAATGCAACAAGAGTAGAAGGAACGATGTTTAATTGATCTGCAGTTACTGCTTGAAGCGGTGCGAATAATGAACCACTTGATACTACTGAGCCTGTAATAAATACGCCAATCCATCCTAAGATTGGAGAAAGAACTGGGAATGCATTACCAGTAGAAGAGAATGCAAGTCCAAGTGTAGATGACATACCAGAGTAGTTTTCCACGTAAGCTAAAGCGATAACGCTACAGATTGTATACACTGGAGCTTTTAGTTCTTTTATTGTTTCAACCATTAATTCTTTAACCATTTTACCTTTTACGCGGTACACGATAAGTGAAACGATAATCGCTAATACGATTGCAGTAGTTGTAGATGAGAATACATCAAATTTGAAAACAGCTGCGAAAGGTGTATCAGCTTTTGTAATTGGTGTAGTTTTCATAACAGCGTTATGAAGACCAGGGAATTGAATGTTAAATACTAGGTTTGCTAGTGCGCCATCCGGAGCAAATAGAGCTTTAATTGGTTTTAAATTAAAGATTGTTACGAATGCAGTTAAGAATACGAATGGAGACCAAGCATATAAAATTTGATTGAATGTATGAGATACTTTTTCTTCTTGTTTTTCTTCTTTAGTAGAAGATTTTGGCTGCCAAACACGTAAGAATAATGCAAGAGAGATCATACTTACAACGGCTGCGAAAATATTAGTAAGTTCTGCACCTAAGAAGTAAGTTACAACGAACTGAGTAATTGCGAAAGAAACACCACTTACAAGAATACCTTGCCAAGTTTCTTTAATACCTTTCATTCCATCAACCATTGAAACAAGTAAGAAAGGTAATACAATACTGATGAATGGTAAAATAAGAACAGTTTGACGACCGATAGTTAATGCATCTAGCTCAGTTAATTGTGCTGGTACTGTAACTGGGATACCCATAGCACCCATAGCACCACCAGCGATGTTTGCTACTAAACAAATACCTGCTGCTTTTAATGGATTAAAGCCCATACCTACAAGTAGTGCAGCTGTAATAGCAACTGGAACCCCTAGACCAGCTGCGCCTTCTAAGAAAGCACCGAAAGAATAAGCGATTAATAATACTTGTAAACGTTGATCATTTGTAATGCTTGAAATACTATCACGAATGATGTTGAATTGCTCTGTTTTAACAGTTAATTTGTAAAGGAAAATTGCTGCGATAACGATAGTGCAAATTGGGTAAAATCCGGATAAAATACCGAATCCGGCAGATGCTACAGCTACTGTTGCTGGCATTTTATAAACGAATATAGCAAGAATAATAGCGATAATTACACTGTAAAGCCCAGCCATGTAACTTTTCATTTTCAGTCCCATTAAACAAATAATGAAGCAAAAAATTGGAAGTGCTGCGATTAGAGCAGATAACCAAATATTGTTTAATGGGTCATAAATTTGTGTCCAAGTACTCATAATAATGACAACTCCTATCTATTTTATGTGAAGAAATTCACATTATTTGTGAAACTATTCACAATCAACTTACATGCTTAGTATATTCTCCTTCAACACTATTGTCAACGTAAAAAAGTATAATTATTCCATAATAGTGTTAAAAGAAATGCTTTGTTCATAAAGTAGACAAAAAGCCCGCTCAAATCTATTTGAGTGGGCGAGATAAATGATTTGCATATTCTTTTTTATAGTTGTTTATACATTATTGATCCTACAGCTCTATAGTAGAGAGCGTCTTTGTATCGCATATAGAGCTTCAGAATGTATCTCTTGTCCCATTTGATCAAGTTAGGAGTGGAACAGGAAATGTATTTAATAGGAAGTGTTCCATCATAGTTCAAGCTAGTGAATAGTAATTAAAAAGTAATAAGTTAATATTTAATGTTACGGTAGCTCTTTTTACTGAAAATTCCTTTTAGCGTAACAAAGAGGTTAAATATAACCCAAATACGTTACGATAGGTTATCAATTATAGACGGTATTTTACAATATCATTACTGCACGTTGCAATGAGGTGAAAATATAACAAAAAGCCTGATAAAACAACGTTTGCAAGCAAAGTATTTGCAGCCCGTTGTTTTGCTTTTTCGTTATATCATATAGTATAATATTCAAAATCAGCAAGGAATTTTTCCTGAGTCTTTTGCTGGTTAAGGTGGAAAAAATTTTCAGCTTTATAGGTTGATAAAGTTATGTCGTAACAGGAAATATAAGAACAGATATATAAATAAATAAAAAGAAAATAAAAACGAAAATGAGGGGAACTTTATGAGCCAAAATCAATTCGAATGTCGTATTTCAGAAGAAGATGTACAAATGTTAAGAGCGTTAGCGCATCCGTTGCGTCTACGCCTAGTAATGGAACTAATGCAACGTGGAACATGTAATGTAACACAATTACAGGAAGTGTTAGAAATTCCGCAATCAACAGTTTCGCAACATTTAACGAAATTAAAACAAAATAAAGTAGTACGCTTTGAACGACGAGGACTAGAAGTGTATTATCAAATTCATAATGATAAAGTAAGTGAAGTAGTAAAAACATTATTTTCTTAAAATTTGAATATTATGGAAAAAGACGTATGGGATATACGTCTTTTTTATTTGTCAGAAAGGTAACATGAGAGAAAATGTTGGAATGTAAGGAAGAAAAGGCTATTAATTAACATGCTGCTATATGGAATATATTCTAAAGGGAAAAGAAAAGATAGAAAGGAGTGTAGCAAGTAAAAGGAGGAATGGTAGTATGGATGTAAAACGTGTGAAACAAATTTTATCTTCTTCAAGTAGAATTGACGTTACATATGAGGGCGTACCAGTATGGATTGAGAGCTGTGACGAGCAGAGCGGGGTTGCTCAAGTGTATGATGTATCTAATCCTGGAGAAAGCGTCCACGTGAACGTGACGGCTTTAGAGGAGAAGTAATAGAAAAGACGCTTCTGATTTTAGAAGCGTCTGTTTTTGTATTATTCCATCATACTCGCAACTTTTTTAGAGAAGAGAAGGAGTACAAGTCCTAAGACGATAACGATAATGCCAATACTTGCAAATACTTCAAGGTATCCTAATGATTGTGTAAAGGAAGCAAGTTTACCAGCTAACCAGTTAGCCATACCTGAACCAGCTAACCATACCCCCATTAGTAATGATGCTAATTTAACAGGTGCAATTGCACTTACCATTGATAGACCGATTGGTGATAAGAATAGTTCTCCAATTGTATGGAACATATAAGTGATAACGATGAATAATAAGTTTGCTTTAACAGTTATATCAGCTTCACTACTTCCAGTTTTTAGAACCGCTAATGTTAAAACAAGGTAACCTATACCTAGTAAAATCATACCAAATGCCATTTTTGTTGGTATTTTTAAATCACCACGCTTTGATTTAGAAAGTTTTAACCATAGCATAGATACGAATGGTGCAAGTAGTACGATGAACGCTGGATTAACGGATTGGAACCAAGATGTTGGAATTTCCCATCCAAAAATTGTACGATCAACAAATTTATCTGTATAAAGTGTTAAAGAACTACCAGCTTGTTCAAAGCCTGCCCAGAAGAATACTACGAAACAAGTTAAAATTACAATTGCCCAAGTGCGGTTTTTTTCTTGTTTTGTTAAAGGTTTCTTTTCGATTGCAGGTTGATTTTTTGTTTTTTTACCAACAACTGTTGTTCCTGCTGTACCAAGATAGCGAGGAGCTAATAAGTTGAAAACAATTTGTCCAATAATCATACCGATACAAGCTGCTAAGAATCCGTATTTATATCCCATAACCATAACGCCATCAACGCTTGTTTTAAAGAAATCTTCTGCTAAAAATCCACAAATAAGTGGAGCGAAGAAAGCACCTACGTTAATACCCATATAGAAGATAGTAAATGCACTGTCACGACGTGAATCATTTTCACTATACAATTCACCTAACAGTGTAGAAATATTTGGTTTGAAGAACCCATTACCAATAACTAATAGTATTAATCCTAGAAATAGTCCTGTTTTTGTATTCATTGAGAATAGTACAAAGTTGCCGATTGCCATAATAATTCCGCCGAGAGTAATGGCATGACGTCTTGTAATATAATGATCTGTTAGCCATCCACCTATAATTGGCATGAAATATACTGCCGCTGTAAAAGTACCATATAATTGCACTGCAAACGCCTTATCAAATCCTAACCCGCCACTAACCGCAGCAGTCGTTAAATAAAGAACTAAAAGGCCACGCATTCCATAATAACTAAATCTTTCCCACATTTCTGTTAAGAACAACAAGTACAATCCTGGTGGATGTTTTTTTGGTGATTGTTGCTCTCCAGCTTTGTCTAATTTTAAAGCTGCATCCATTTTTGTTTCCCCCTAATCCTGTATAACGGATATTTATGTAATCATTTTAATTTACAAAATATTTAGAAGTCAATAGAATTATATGGAAATAGAAAGAAAATTTCTAAAAAATTCTATTGTTCTTCGACCGTTACTGTATTTTGCCCTGAAAACGAGATGATAAGCGTTTTCAAATGTAATAATTGAATTCTAAAAGAAAATAAAATAGTGATTAATCAGAAAATTTAGATTAAAATATTTATTCTGATATAGAGAAAATATATTCTATTTACTTTTATAATATAACATATTGGGAATAAAAATACAAAACGAAATAATGTGACATTTAAGTGAATTGAAAAATAACCAGCTCACAGAAGGGGAGCTGGTTAAGGAAATACTATTTAACAAAGCGTTTTTCGATATCATCTAATAGTAGGTTAGCAGCCATTACACCGCCAGCGGTATTCCAAATCACATCGTCAACTTTGTATGCTTTATTATTTTTCACTGCATTTAAGTTTTTAAATAATGGATCATTGATATATTCTTTTTCTAATTCAGAGCCTTTTTTCTCGTTTCCTTTATCGAATGTGAAGTAGAACAATACATCGCCATCCATTGCAGAAATACGTTCTTTAGATACGTTACGCTCTGCGAAGTCATCTTTATTTTGATCGCCAGGACGTTTAAATCCAAGTTCTTTTAAAATAACACCAGAGAATGTATCACCATGATAAATACGAACATCACCAGGCATGAAGCGAACCATAGAGATTTCTTGATTTACTTTATCACCTAGTTTGGCTTTTAAATCTTTCATACTTTTATCGTAATCAGCTAAAACCCTTTGGCCTTCTTTTTCTTTATTTAATGCTTTCGCATAAAACTTGAAGTTATCTTTCCATTCACCGCGTAATGTTTCAGAGAACACAGTAGGTGCAATTGCTTTTAGTTGCTCGTACACTTTTTCGTGACGCATTTTGTTACCGATAATTAAGTCTGGTTTTAAAGAAGCGATTGTTTCTACGTTCACTTGTCCTTCATCACCAACAACTTTTACATCTTTCATTTTATCTTTAATATGTGGATACCATGGATCACCAGTCCAAGATTTTACAGCCCCAACTGGTTTCACACCTAGCTCAAGTAAAGCTTCAGTTCCTTCGTTTGTTAAAATAACTACACGTTTTGGATTAGCTGGAACTTCTGTTTTCCCCATTGCATGTTCCACAGTAATCATTTCTTTTTTTGTATCTTCTTTTGATTCGTCTTTCGTATTTGATTTTCCACAAGCACTTAAAATTAGTGAAAAGGCTAATAAAAATACAAATACTGTAAACGATTTCTTTTGCATGAATTTCATTATGTACCCCCTAGATACTGAGAAGTTTTTTCAATAGCAAGCATGATATTAATACTTCATGGTCTAATTGTCAATGAAAATAATTCTCATTATCGTTGACAATGCGAATTAAATTGAAATACACTTACAACGTATCATTATACATTGAAGGGGAAACGCTGCATGTTATTAAAAACAAATCAAGCAAAATGGATTGGATTATTTGTTGGGATCATTGCAGTTATTATTTGTATTTGGGGAAGTATTATTTTCGGATATACAAATACGAGCTGGAAATTAGCGTTAGATGCTTTTTTTCATTTCAATGGTTCCAATGAACATATTATTATTCAAAATGTACGCCTACCAAGGGCATTAATTGCAGCTAGTGTTGGTGCTAGTTTAGCCATTGCGGGTTGTCTTATGCAAACTTTAACGAAGAATCCGCTTGCTTCTCCAGATTTTATTGGATTAAATTCAAGTGCTGCTTTCTTCATAGTTGTAGCAATTGTTATTTTTTCCGTGACGTCATTATCAGCTTTCACGTGGATTGCCTTTTTAGGAGCGGCAATTGCAGCTGTACTTGTATTCGCTTCTAGTTCTTTAGGAAAAGAGGGGACAACGCCTCTTAAGTTAACATTAGCAGGTGTCGCAATTAGTGCGTTATTTTCATCACTAACACAAGGATTACTTGTTTTAAATGAAAAGGCGCTTGAAGAAGTATTATTTTGGCTTGCCGGATCTGTGCAAGGAAGAAAGTTAGAAATTTTACAATCTGTATTCCCATATTTATTAATAGGCTGGATCGCATCTCTTATGATGGCAGGGAAAGTAAATACATTAATGATGGGGGAAGACGTTGCAAAAGGACTTGGTCAAAGAACGATTTTAATGAAATCATTCATACTACTTATTATTGTCCTGTTATCTGGTGGTTCAGTTGCGGTCGCTGGTCCGATTGGATTTATTGGTATTGTTACTCCGCATTTTGCCAGATTTCTTGTTGGAGTAGATCATAGGTGGCGAGTACCGTATAGTGGCTTGTTAGGTGCAATACTATTAATCTTAGCTGATATAGCAGCAAGATATGTCATTATGCCACAAGAAGTACCGGTAGGGGTTATGACAGCATTTATCGGGGCCCCATTCTTTATTTATATTGCACGTAAGAGAGGGCTTAGCAAATGAAGAAGTATATTCCGTTTCGTATAGGAAAAGGCGGGCTCTCGTTTTTAATGTATAAAAGAGCTTGTCTCGTCTTATTCAGTTTACTAGTTGTTTTAATAGGATTATTTTTTGCGAGTGCAGGTATGGGAGACATGAAAATTGCTCCTTATGATGTATGGCAAGCGATCAATGGAAATGGCGATGCAATGTCCAATATGGTTGTAAATAAGTTTCGTATGCCGCGTATTTTAATTGCTATTCTTGTAGGAATCGCACTTGCGGTAGCAGGATGTATTTTACAAGGTCTCGTCCGAAATCCACTTGCTTCTCCGGATATCATCGGGATTACAGGTGGTGCAAGTGTTGCAGTTGTACTGTTTTTAGCTATATTTAGTGATAAAAATAATGCGCTAACTGTAAGCATTCATTATATGCCGTTAGCAGCCTTTGTTGGGGCAACAATTGTAGCGCTTTTTGTATATTTATTTGCATGGAGAAATGACGGGTTATCGCCGATTAGTCTTGTTTTAATTGGTGTTGGGTTTTGGGCGTTAACGAAAGCGGCAACGACTTTGTTTATGTTATTAGCGCCAATTTATCAAGCGAGTCAAGCGAATGTATGGATTACGGGTACTGTTTACGGTTCTTCATGGCAAAATGTTATGGTACTTGCACCGTGGGTTCTCATTTTAACGGTAATATCATTTATAGCTGCTAGACATTTAAATGCGCAAGAGCTAGGGGATGATATTGCGGTAGGACTTGGTGTTCCTTTAACAAAGTCACGCGTATTCATGTTATTACTGAGTACAGCTTTAATTGGTGGAGCAGTTGCCTTTGCTGGAGGAATTGGATTTGTCGGTTTAATGGCACCTCATATTTCACGAAGACTAGTTGGTTCTTTATACGGTGCATTACTCCCAGTTGCGGCGATTGTTGGTGCAATTTTAGTACTTGCTGCAGATTTAATTGGGCGTACAGTTTTCACCCCACTTGAAATTCCAGCAGGAGTATTTACATCAGCAATTGGTGCACCTTATTTTATTTATTTACTTTATAAAAGTCGGAATTCATAAAGGGAGATGAATATGCAAAAAGCATTGGAGACGAAACGTTTGACGTTGTCTTATGGTGAAACAATTATTATTAATGAGTTGAATTTAGAAATTCCAAAAGGAGAAATTACAATCTTCATTGGTTCTAATGGTTGCGGGAAATCAACTTTATTACGTTCACTAGCTAGATTATTAAAGCCAACAACTGGTGATATTTTGTTAGATAATCAAGCTATTCAAAGTATGCAAACGAAGCAAATTGCTCGTCAAATGGCAATTTTACCGCAAGGACCGCAAGCGCCAGAAGGGCTTACAGTATTGCAACTTGTAAAACAAGGCCGCTATCCATATCAAACATGGCTGAAACAGTGGTCAGAAAAAGACGAGGAAATGGTACAGAAGGCACTTGCGGCAACAGGGATGACAGAATTTGCTGAGCGTGATGTACATGCTCTTTCAGGTGGACAACGACAACGTGCTTGGATTGCAATGACGCTTGCACAAGATACAGATATTATTTTACTGGATGAGCCTACTACCTATTTAGATATGACTCACCAAATTGAAGTGCTTGATTTATTATTCGAATTAAATGAAACAGAACAAAGAACAATTGTCATGGTATTACACGATTTAAATTTAGCATGTCGTTATGCAGACAATATTGTAGCCATTCAAGATAAACAAATATATGCACAAGGTAAACCTGAAGAAGTAGTGGATGAGAAGCTAGTACGTGATGTATTCCGAATGGAGTGTCAAATTAGTACGGATCCATTATTTGGAACGCCACTTTGTATCCCGCATGGAAAAGGAAGACGTGTACGTAATGAGGTTGCTCAGGCAATGAGATAATAAAAAAAGACGATGAGGATTCCATCGTCTTTTTTTATTTTTCGCAAGAGAATAATAGGAAGAGGGGAATACGTAACCGACGTTCATATTCTTCTTCACTCTGAAAATAAGTTTGATTTGGTGTAGCTTCTTTTAAATTTGTAATCGTAAATCCGGCTTGTTGTAACAATGTGAAATATTCTTCCATTGTACGATGATATTTAATAACTTCTTGATCAATCCAAGGTTCAACGCGTTTACCCATTTTAAAATAATCATCGACGAGCCAGTTCGTTCTTTTCCCGCTCGTTTGTAAGCTTTCAAATGAAGAGGTAATAATAGGATGTTGAACGCTAAAAGTAAAGGTTCCATTTGTTTTTAAAGTTTCGTACACATTTTGAAAAATGATAGGAAGATGTTCAATATAATGTAAGGCGAGTCTAGATGTTACTAAATCAAAAGTAGCAGGAGGGTATGTGTAGTCTTTGAGGTTTAAAAAATGGACGGTCCCATTTTTATCTTCTAGTTGTTTTTTAGCTTTTTCATACATAAGTTCGGAGCCTTCAATACCAGTGTAAGAGTGGCAGTCTTTTTCTAATAATTCCTTGCCAAATTTTGCGTCACCGCAGCCTAAATCAAGGATTTTCTTTCCTTTCACATCACCAATGAGTTGAAAGAAGGCTGGTTTTTCAAGTGATTCATTTGGGCTATTTTCTCGGTATCTTCGTTTCATATATTGTTCAAAAAATGATTCATTATTATATACATCAGATTCAGTAAATGCCATGATTGAAGCCCCCTTACATATTTTTTTTATTCTACCAAATATGAAAAGTAAATGATAGATTTCTTGTAACGAATCATATATAATCTAGAATTGTAAGCGGTTACTTTAAACTATTTTTCTATAATAAATTCTGAAAACGTGTTAAGCTAGTAGAGGGATTATTAGAACTATTAAGACAATAATTCGCTTACATGAACGATGGGAGGCTTCACGATGTCTAGTAAAACACTTGCAAAATTTTTAGAAGAAAATTTAGAGGATTTAAAATCAAAGGGGCTTTATAACGTAATTGATCCGCTTGAGAGTTCAAATGGACCGATCATTACAATTGGCGGAAAAGAATATATTAACTTATCTTCAAACAACTATCTTGGATTAGCAACAGATAGCCGTTTACAAGAAGCAGCAATTGGCGCAATTCATAAGTACGGTGTTGGAGCAGGAGCTGTTCGTACAATTAACGGTACTTTAGATTTGCATATTAAATTAGAAGAGACAATTGCAAAGTTTAAACATACAGAAGCAGCAATTGCGTACCAATCAGGATTTAACTGTAATATGGCAGCGATTTCAGCCGTTATGGATAAAAATGATGCGATTCTTTCAGACGAATTAAACCACGCTTCTATTATTGATGGTAGTCGTTTATCAAAAGCAAAAATTATTGTTTATAAACATTCTGATATGGAAGATTTACGCCAAAAAGCAATCGCGGCGAAAGAATCAGGTCTTTACAATAAATTAATGGTAATTACAGACGGTGTCTTCTCAATGGATGGAGATGTTGCAAAACTACCAGAAATTGTTGAGATTGCAGAAGAATTAGATTTAATGACATACGTAGATGATGCACACGGTTCAGGTGTACTTGGTAAAGGGGCAGGAACTGTAAAACACTTCGGTCTGTCTGATAAAGTTGATTTCCAAATTGGTACATTATCAAAAGCAATTGGGGTAATTGGTGGATATGTAGCAGGGAAACAAAACTTAATTGACTGGTTAAAAGTTCGTTCACGTCCATTCTTATTCTCTACAGCATTAACACCAGCTGATGCAGCCGCTTGCATGAGATCAATTGAAATCTTAATGGAAAGCACAGAGTTGCACGATCGTTTATGGGAAAACGGTCGCTATTTAAAACAAGGGTTAAAAGAACTTGGCTTTAATATCGGAGAAAGTGAAACGCCAATTACACCTTGTATTATTGGTGACGAAGTATTAACACAAGAATTTAGTAAACGTCTAAATGAAGAAGGCGTATATGCAAAATCTATCGTCTTCCCAACTGTAGCAAAAGGAACAGGGCGCGTTCGTAATATGCCTACAGCAGCTCATACGAAAGAAATGTTAGATGAAGCAATTCGTAAGTATGAAAAAGTAGGGAAAGAAATGGGCATCATTTAAGTAACGACATCTTTTGAATAGCTTGCAAATGAGGAGTGGGGAAAATGAAAAAAATTCTAGTAACCGGTTCTTTAGGGCAAATTGGTTCTGAACTAGTAATGAAACTTCGTGATGTATACGGTGCATCAAATGTTATTGCAACAGATATTCGTGAAACAGATAGTGAAGTAGTAACGTCTGGTCCATTTGAAACGTTAGATGTAACAGATGGGCAAAAACTACATGATATTGCAAAGCGTAATGAAGTAGATACAATTATTCATTTAGCAGCTTTACTTTCAGCAACAGCAGAAAAAAATCCGTTATTTGCTTGGAATTTAAATATGGGTGGACTTGTAAATGCATTAGAAGCAGCTCGTGAATTAAACTGTAAGTTTTTCACGCCAAGTTCTATCGGTGCATTCGGTCCATCAACGCCGAAAGATAATACGCCACAAGATACAATTCAGCGTCCTACTACGATGTATGGGGTAAACAAAGTAGCAGGAGAATTACTATGCGATTATTATCATCAAAAGTTTGGCGTTGATACGCGCGGTGTACGCTTTCCAGGTTTAATTTCTTACGTAGCTCCTCCAGGAGGCGGAACAACTGACTATGCAGTTGAAATTTATTATGAGGCGATTAAAAAAGGCACATACACCTCATACATTGGAGAAGGAACATACATGGATATGATGTATATGCCAGATGCTTTACAAGCAATCATTTCATTAATGGAAGCTGATCCAAGTAAACTTGTGCATAGAAACGCGTTCAATATTACAGCAATGAGCTTTGAGCCAGAGCAAATTGCAGCATCAATTCGTAAACACATCCCGACGTTTACAATGGATTACGCTGTAGATCCTGCTCGTCAAACAATCGCTGATAGCTGGCCAAACTCTATTGATGCAACAGCAGCAATGAAAGAGTGGGGCTTTAAAGCAGAATACGATTTAGACAAAATGACAACGGACATGTTGGCTAAGTTAAAAAAAAAGCTCACAGCTGAGTTAGTGATGAATTAATAGGAAGGGTCGATTCTTAGGAATTGGCCCTTTTATTTGTATTTTAAGAATATACAAATAATTATAAGTGTGATAGAATGAGTTAATTTGTGCATAAAGGGGAGAGATACAATGGAGAAATGGGAGTTAGCAAAGGAAATTTACAATACATCACGTTTAACGGGAACATTTAAACTTCGATCAGGACAAGTATCAAATCAATACTTTGATAAGTACTTATTTGAATCTAATCCGGTACGGTTATTAGAAATTGCTAAACAATTGAAAGAGCTCATTCCTCCTGAGACAGAAGTACTCGCGGGTTTAGAGATGGGAGGAATTCCAGTAGCAACAGCATTATCTTTACAAACAGGTATACCAGTTGTATTTGTAAGAAAAGAAGCGAAGAAGTACGGTACATGTAAGTTAGCAGAAGGCGTTAATATTGCTGGGAAAAATGTTTGTGTTGTTGAGGATGTTATTACAACAGGTGGTCAAATATTATTAAGCACGAAAGATTTAAGAGAACTAGGTGCGAAAGTACATCATGTTCTAGGTGTGATTGAACGAACGAAAGAGGGAAGAGAAAACTTATTAGAAGATGGTTTACAACTACATTCTTTATTTACAATGGATGAGTTAATTGAAGGAGAAAAGCAACATGCAAAGAGTTGACGTCGTATATGCACTAATACATGATGAAGGAACAGATAAAATATTAATGGTACATAATGTAGAACAAAACGTTTGGTCACTGCCAGGCGGTGCTGTTGAAAAGGGTGAAACGTTAGAAGAAGCTCTAGTAAGGGAAGTAAAAGAAGAGACAGGTTTAACTGCCGTGGCAGGTGGACTTGTTGCAATCAATGAAAAATTCTTTGAAGTATCAGGGAATCATGCGATACTTTTTACATTCCGAGCAAATGTAGTAAAAGGTGAACTGATTGCAGAAGATGAAGAAGAAATTTCTGCAATAGAGTGGGTGGATCGAACGATCGCAAATGAAAGATTCCCATTCTACGATGGAGGATTCGAGGCATTATTAGAAGTAGCCATTCCATACAAGTTTCAACCAGAAACAAAGTAATTGAAAGAAAAAAACAGGAGCGCAACGCTCCTGTTTTTCTATTCAATCGTCTTCAGTAATAACTTTTTCAATAGTGGTTTAATCTTCAGACGTAAATCTTCAGCGTGATTTGCAACTAAGAAGTGATGGTTATAAATGTTCTTCATTAATTGATAAGTTGCTTCTTTCGCTTCGCCTTCTTCGATGAAAATTCCGATTACTTCCATACCACTTTTACGAGCAAGTTTGACAGCTTCATGCGTATCTAAAATACCGTCTTGTTGGTAGTCTAGCGCAGAAGGCTCACCGTCTGTGAAGACAAGTAAGAATTTATGCTTTTCGGGTCTTTTTGCAAGCTTTTCAGAAACGATACGAATAATATATCCGTCGCGATTATCTTCTTCTTCGCGAAGCTGCATAATTTCGGGACCAACGTTTGGTAATGTTGAGTTTTTATACGTTACAACTTCATGGATAACGTTCGGTTTATCTTCAGGTTTAGCACTAGAAGCATCTTCCCAAAATCCGCTAATAGCGTGCGGGATTTTTAACGATTTCAATGCTTCATGGAATAGGACCACACTCTTTTTTGTTTCTTCCATTTTGTTATACATAGAACCAGAGCAGTCTACTAATAGTTGGAATGCAACGTCGAGCTCTTGTGATTCTTGCCCTTTTTTATAAAACATGCGAGGCTGCTTTTCAGTATAAATACGAAGGAATTTCTTACGAAGTCTTCCGTAATATTTATCACTATTTGCATTCGTTTTATTTTCAATCGTTTTTTCGATAATTTTCTTTAATTCTTTTACATCTTTATTAACGACTGATTTGATAGCTTGGTAATCTTTTTTCTCATCGGTATTTGCTTTGCGAGCTTCTTTAAATGTATGAGAAGCACCAACGTTATACTTACCGTATGCACCATCATTTTGACTAGAAGCGTGAGAAGCTCTTGCTTCTTTTGTGTCAGCACCATCAAAGTTAGATTGTGTACTTTTTTGAGAAGTACCTTGTACAGAGCCAAGTGCTTGGTCGCCATCTTCTGATTCGCGAGCAGTGTCACCCATCATATTTGTTTTGGTTCCGCTTTCTAATTCAAAGCGTAAAAAGTTCTCGTTTTCATTGTTTTTATTTTCACGGTGCCATGTTGAGAAGCTTTCATCCATTTTGTTTTTATTTTCATCGTCATCTATAAGCTGCGTATCATCATTTGCTAAATCTTCGACGCGACAGTTTTTTTCGTCTGCAATGACAGATAAATAAAGCGGTGCATGCCCGAAATAGTTGTTAAGCATATCACTTTCAAGAAGCTCCTCTAAGCGATAGCGAATTTTCTCAACGATATACATAATATCTTCCGTATTACGAGCTTGGAATGTTTCATGCAAAATAGCTTCAATTTGCTCGAAATATTCATTATTAAACATTTCATATTTATCGCTCGTTAATGAAAGATAGCAGAGACAAAATAGACGATCACCGTGATAGTTACGAACACGATTGATTTCATTTTGTGAGCCGAAGTAATTGCGATACATTTCTTTTCTTCTTTTAAAAACATGCTTTGTGCCAGGGCGTAAGTTTTTTACGATTTCCTCAACACGTAAATCTTCTAATAGAACAAATAATTGTGTTAAAAACTTTTTTAAGGGTGATTCTTGTAATTCAATCGCATAAGAACGAATTAAAGTCATGTCCGAGTAATGTTTATTACCAAGTGCTTTTAAAAACACTTCGCTTTTTAATCCGATTACTGTATCCTCTTCTTTTCGATCATCCCAAAAGTGACTAATGACAACCTTTTTTTCAATTTCGTCGTAGTATGCTTTATAGCCATACTCAAGGTAGGCATCATCTTCTTTGAGAAGGGCATACATTAAGTTTTCCATTTGTAGAAACAGCGACGCATCAATTTTTTTGTCACTAAAAATTTGTCTCATGAATTATCCCTCAAAGAAATAACTTTCTGCTAATTCACGGACAGTCATTTGTTCTGTTTCATCGTTTAATTTTGCGATAATACTACGTTCAATTGCACGCATAACAGGAATATATACACCTAAATCACATGCATCGATAATGCCACGAATACTTGCTGCTTCTTCACTTACGCGGCCATCACGAGCTAAAGGCATAAGATCGCTTGCAAATGCAACGAACTTTTCAATTGTTGCAACATCATTTAATTTTGATTCAGCTAATAATAGTTCTTTTAATGTATCACCTTGAATGTAAGGAACTTCAATAATAACGAAACGGTTTTTTAACGCTTCGTTTAATTCACTTGTTCCAACGTAACCTTCATTAATTGCTGCAATTACGCGATACTCGTCATCACCATATACAACTTCTTGTGTAAACGGGTTTGTAATCATTTTACGGTAATCTAATGCACCGTGAAGAAGTGGTAACGTTTCAGGTTTTGCCATATTGATTTCATCAATATATAGGAAATGACCATTCTTCATTGCTTTCATAAGAGGACCGTTAACGAATGCAACTTCAGATGCGCCATCTTTCGTTTGTAGTGTGTTGTATCCTAAAATACCTTCTACATCTAGGTCGACAGAACAGTTAATGCTATGCATTGGTTTTTGGAATAAAGAAGAAAGCGTTTCAGCTAGTACTGTTTTACCACTACCAGTCGGCCCTTTTAATAGAATGTTTTTGCCAAGAAGAAGTGCTGTAATGGCATCTTCGATAATGCTGTTATCAGATGCTTTATATATTTTTGTACCGATTAAATGTGCATTTTCACCAGCTTCTTGCTTATTCTTTTCGTGAATTGTAGAGAGCTGTTGTTTTAAATCAGCATGTATATGAAATTGTTCTAACATGTATTTCCCACCTAACATTATTTTCATAAAGTAATACATCTTATGATAACTTGTTTTAATATGGTATGCAAAGAAAAGGGGAGGGGACAAATAAAAAAGAAAAAGCAATCAATTGCACATTGATTGCTTATAGTAAAGGAGAAATGAGCCTCATAAAAGACTCTAATATTCGTTTTTTGATACTTCTTTTTTGGAAAGCGTTCCATTTAATTTCAGTGGAATGCTTAAAGTCTTCTTCAAAATCACGTTTAATATCATGAACAGTTTCTGATTCATACAGTACGCTAATAATTTCGTAATTCAATTCAAAGCTGCGTACATCCATATTTGCTGTTCCGATTGTTGTAATTTTATCATCAACAAGTACAATTTTTGCATGCATAAAGCCATCTTTATAACTATAGATGGAGGCACCGGCTTTTAAAAGTGGAGTGAAGTAGGACTGGGATGCTTGATCACTAATAATACTATCACTTTTACCAGGATATAAAATGCGTACATCTATGCCAGATATTGCACTTAAACGTAATAATGTTAAAGTTTCTTGATCTGGAATAAAATATGGTGTAGCAATCCAAATAGATTTTTTTGCAGAGCCCATAATAGCTAATAACGTATTACGAATGCTCTTATCATCTGAGCTTGGTCCGCTTGCTACAATTTGCACAGCACCTTCTGCATTTGAAATTTCTTTACCTGGGAAGTATTGTCTATTCATAAATTGATCCCAGGAATAGGTTTTCAAACCACTAGATGCATAGAGCCAGTCCTCTAGAAAAATTGCTTGTAATTTATATAACGCTTTTCCTTCGATTTTCAAATGACTATCACGCCAAACGGGAAACTTTTTTGAACGGCCAAGATATTCATCACCGACGTTAAGTCCTCCAGTAAAACCAATTTCCCCATCGACAATGACGATTTTACGGTGGTTACGATAATTAACTGTTTCAAGTAACCAAGCTGAAAAAATAGGGTCAAATTCAACAATTTCAATCCCAGCTTCTTTCATAGGTTTTAAAAAGCGTCTTCTTAACGTATTACTTCCTAATCCATCATAAAGGAAGCGTACAATAACACCAGCTTTTGCTTTGTTTATTAAAGCATCTCGGACTTTTGTACCAATCTCATCAGATTTATAAATATAGTATTGGATATGTATGTGATGTTTTGCTTGCTCGATAGCTTGCAAAATTTCTGAAAATGTTTGATCTCCGTTTGTTAAAAGTTTTGTAGTTGTTCTATCTGCGGCAGGCCCGCCTCCAAATTTTTGTACAACTTCTGTTAAATGGGCAGAGCGTTCACTTAATGGGACTTTGAGTGATAACTCTAGTCGTCTTCCTTCTAATATTTCACGGAATAATTTTCTTTGTTCTTCTGAACGATGGAGATGCTTTTTTCTTCTCCAACGGCTACGCCCGAAAATAGAGTATAAAAGTACACCTACAACGGGAAGAAGTGCTAATACTAAAAACCACGCTAAGGTACTTTGAGGAGACCTATTTTCGATAAAAATAACGAATGAAATTCCTACAATTGTGATGGACCAGAGAACGCCGACAAATGTATATAACGAAATATACGATGTATTTAATAGGAAAAGAACGATAGATACAATTGTAAATATTAATAGTAATTGGACAATAGGTTTCTTCATTTCTATATAATTCCTCTAATCTTTCTTTAATATAGACTTCCTAAATTGCAGATGTAATGTGACATTTTTATCCCACTTTAATGGGGAGTAAGACCCTCACCTCAAAATTCAGAGAAAGCAAAGAAGTTAGGCGGTGGGCGGGCTGCCCATAAAAGTCCGATTGGTGAGGGCTGATTAAAGTTTCACTTTATTATAAAGTGTTTTTTGTTTTTTACAAAATGTAGGTGTTTCCCCATACTTTCCGCATTTGTCCTACATACAGTGTATTGTTACGTTTTTAAAGAGAAAAGGAGGATGAATAAAATGTATGGTCGTCCAATTGGAGGCTTTGGTCACGGTGGTTTTCATGGTGGTTTTGGACATTCCCCATTTTTTGGTGGAGGTTTCTTCCCAGGTTTTGTAGCAGGTGCTTTACTCAGCCCTGGGTTTGGTTATGGTGGATATGGTTATCCGTATTACTCGGATTATTCTTATTATACAGGTTACCAACAAGATCCGTATTATTCATACAATACCTATTAAGATGCGAACATGAAAAAGGAGAGGGAAAACATGAATTATATAGAAAATAACGGATTGTATTATCGTCATAATCATGGAGGTCACCATCATAATGGGGGACATCACCACCATGGAGGGCACAATCATCATGATTACCACCATCATCATCACGGAGGTGGATGGGGCTGGGGTGGAGGCTCATGGGGCGGTGGATTTTTCCCTGGAAGTTTTGCTGGAGGTGTGTTAGGTGGGCTTACAGCAGGAGCATTAACGGGTGCAGCAGGTGGAGGATACTATCCAGCACCGTACCCAGTAACTTATCCAGCGCCATATCCAGTTCCATATCCAACACCATATCCGGGGTATCAACAAACACCATATCCGTATTAAACAAAAAAAGAGGATAGCCTCTTTTTTTGTTTAATACGGTATTTATTTATAAAATACTTCCAAAATTAAGGTGAAAATATGTTAATATTTTGTTATTATAATTCAAAAAACATATATAATAATTTTAATTTATCACGCATTAACGGGCAGTAAGACCCCCACCGCAAAATTCAGTGGAAGCAAAGAAGTTAGGTGGGGGATCAACTGCCCGTAAAAGCTCGATTGGTGAGGGTTGATTAAAGTTTCACTTTATACATATGTTCTTGAAGAGTTGTATAGAGTTAGCTATAAGAAACTACTACGTATAATTGAAACGGTATTATATTGCTTTTTATTACAAATAATATTATGTTATTTTAATCGGCATATTTCAAAACGTGATGTATGTAAAGGGCGATTATTAGGAAATGAAATATCTCTATTTCTATGAAAAGAAACAAGTTGTGTTTTAGTCAGATAGGAAGCAAGGAGAGATGCGCATGCTAGAACAAAGAGGTCATGCATTATATGAATCTTCATTGCGAGATTTAAAGTTAGCATTAGATGAGTCTTCAATTGTTGCGATTACAGACCGAAAGGGTCTTATTACATATGTAAATGATAAGTTTTGTGAAATCTCCAAATATACACGAGAAGAGTTAATAGGGAAAGATCACCGTATTTTAAATTCAGGACATCACCCGAAAACATTTTTTCAAATGCTATGGAAGCGTATTTTGAGCGGAAAAGTATGGAGAGGTGAGATTCGAAATCAAGCAAAAGATGGTACATATTATTGGGTTAAAACAACAATTGTTCCATTTTTAAATGAAAAAGGAGAGCCATATCAATTTATTGCGATCCGAAATGATATTAGTAGTAGGAAAGAAGCAGAACAGAGGTTACGGTTAAGCGAAAGTCGTTATAGGGAGCTTGCGTATCATGATGCTTTAACGAGTTTACCGAACCGTTTACAATTAATAACGACTGTTAACGAATTAATTGCTGATAAAAGAGAGTTTGGTATGATTTATTTTGATTTGGATCGTTTTAAATTAGTAAACGATACGCTAGGTCATATGATAGGAGATTTACTTTTAAGCGAAGTTGCTTCACGGTTGCATTATGTGCTAGGAGAGAAAGATGTTCTGGCTAGGCTGGGTGGCGACGAATTTGTGTTGTTAACAAAAAATCATACACAAGATGAGATGAGGCAGCTAGCGACATCTGTGTTGTCATGCTTTCAGGCGCCATTTATACTTGAAGGTCATGAAGTATACATTTCAGCTAGTCTAGGACTGTGCTCATATCCGCAAGATGGACAAGATATAGAAACTCTATTGAAGAATTCAGATTTAGCTATGTATAGTGCGAAAGAACAGGGAAGAAATGCAGCGTGCTTCTTTACAGATGAGTTACGTGCGAAAATAAATCGTAGAATGAAAATTGAATTTGCTTTGCAAAAGGCAATTCGTGATGAAGAGTTAGATGTGGCACTGCAGCCTATTATTGATTTGAAAACGAAGAAATATACTGGTATTGAAGCTTTAGCGCGTTGTTTGACAGAAGAAGGACCTATTTCACCAAGCGAATTTATCCCAGTGGCTGAAGAATCTGGACTTATTATAAAATTAGGAGACTGGGTATTAGAAAAGTCATGTCGCTTGTTTAAAACATTGCCAGAGTACGAAGAAGGACTAAAGTTATCTGTGAATTTATCCATACAACAATTAATGCAAAAGCGTTTTATTTTATCTGTACGTAGCATTTTAAGGAGAACTGGATTTCCACCGAATCGTTTAATTTTAGAAATAACGGAAAGCATTGCTGTTCGTCATTTTGATTATATTATTGCTACATTACAAGAATTAAGAAATATGGGTATTTTAATTGCTTTAGATGATTTCGGAACGGGCTATTCCTCTTTATATTATTTAAAACAATTACCATTAGATATAGTAAAAATTGATCGTAATTTTATTCGTGAATTTCATTATGATCATGCACAGCCAGAGCGAACGATTGTAAAATCTGTTATCGAAATTGCCCATAGCTTACATTTAGCAGTAGTTGCTGAAGGGGTAGAGACAGTAGAGCAAGAAAGTTTATTACAATCTATGGGGTGTGATTATGTACAAGGATTTTATTATGCGAAGCCTTTATCTGTAGGCGAGTTAAAAGAAAAGTTAATTACAAATTTTGAATAAAAAAGAGAAGCTGGTAGCTTCTCTTTTTTAATTCATTTTTTGGAGTTTTTCATTAGTACTGGATAAAGAATAAGACCTAATACGAACAATCCGATTCCTAAGAAGAACGTTTTTAAATCAGCAGTTCCCGTTTTGATAACCCAAATAGAGTATATAAATGCTAATGTAGTGATGATCCCGTCCTTTATTCGAGAGCCAGGCAGTATATCATACGTTTCTCCTGTAATAACTAATTTGAATTGGTACAGCGTAGAAACAAGGTATGGAATTAAATAAGCTAATGTTGCTACAACGATAGCGAAATTATAAGCTTCTGATACGGTACCAGAAATCGTTGAGAATAAGAAAATTTGCGTCATTACATTTGTAATAAATAATGATTTTGAAGGGCTACCTTTTTTATTTGTTTTTGCGAAAAAATTAGGGAAAAGTCCATTTTTTGCTGCCTGGTAAGGTACCTCTGAACTAACAACGATCCAGCCAACTGTAGATCCAAATAAAGATACAAGTGCAAGTAAAGCCATTATATATGCACCTTTATTGCCAATTGCTAAATTTAATGCGTCTACTAATGGCTTTTGAGACTCTTTTAAAGCATCTTGCGAGAGAGCTCCCATTGTAAGTAGAGTAATTGACATGTAAATAAGAAGAGCGATAATTAATCCGAAAATCGTAGCTTTTTTTACATCGCGCTGAGATTTTGCACGATTAGAAAGCATGACAGCAGATTCAATACCGATAAATGCCCAAAGTGTTGCGATAGCAGCTGAATTAATTTGTCCACCTAACGAAATCGATTGTCCTGCTTCATTCATAAATGTTTGCCCATCTCCGAAATTAGAGGCATTGAAAATGAATAATGTGATTACAATAAACATTGTAAATCCGATAATTTTTGCAATAGTAGCAAGAAGATTCATATTTCCAGCACGATCAATATTTTGAGAAAGAATATATTGAATTCCCCATAACATAAGGCTACATACGAGGAACGTTAATCCTTTTCCAAGTTCTAGTGAAAATCCGTTTGTTGAAAAGAGAATTTGCTTACTTTGTAAAACTGGAAAGAATGTTGATAAATATCCAGCAAAGGAAATAATAACAGATGCTGTTGCAGCCCAGTTCGCAGCCCAATATCCCCATGCCATACTATATCCTGCAACTTTACCTGCTTTTTTTGAAGGGAACATCGCTTGAGCATAGCTTTGTGGCCCCGCTTTTAATTCTGGCTTTCGGATTGCTAAATTTCCAAATACGAGTGCAATCATAAATACGCCAAGTCCTGTAATACTCCATGCAAGTGTAGAACCCATTGGACCCGATACTTGTGCTAAATTTGCTGGGAGCATAAATACGCCACCGCCAACCATATTCCCGATAACAAAAGCTGTTAAAACCCATAATCCCCATTTTTTCGTTTCCATTTTTGTTAACTCCTTTGTAGTAAGATTTGCTTAAACATCTATTTTTACTAGCTTTTTGGCAATAAAAAAGAGCCATGTAGATAAAAAATACCTACATGGCTCTTCGCCTAACGTAGGTACAACGGGAATAACCCTTGTACCTACGCGTAATTTTTCCGCTAGGTTTCAAGGGTTACGTATGATGATGATGTTTTTGTGCAAATGTAACTACAATTGTTGTATAAGTAAGCATAGTTCTTTGCTCCCTTTCTCCTCTGATTTTGAAGTTAGTATACTACATGTTTTTTTGAATGAAAAGAAAAATATAAATTTTTTTTATAAAAATACGTTTTAGAGATTAAATATTTACCTTTATTTTTCCTATACTGGAAAATAAGTGAGAGATTGGCAGAAGAGTGTAGCATGATATAATACATATAGAACTAGAAGGTGACAAGGGGCTATTGTAGATGATGAGTAAGTATGAACAAATTTATACAGAAATCAGTAATTCTATTGATAATAGGCAATTAAAAGAGGGATGCAAAATCCCGTCAGAAACTGAATTAATGAAGCAGTATGAAGCGAGCCGCGGTACTGTACGAAAAGCTGTAGATTTATTACAAGAACGTGGATATGTTCAAAAAATACACGGAAAAGGTGTTTTTGTTTTAAAGCGAAAAAACATTGAGTTCAACTTTGGTGGCATTGTAAGTTTCCAAGAAGAAAATGAACGTTTAGGACGCCATTGTATTACAGAAGTCGTGGAAATGGAGAAAGTAAAAGCGACAAAAGAGGTTGCAAAGCTATTAAATGTGAAAGAGAAAACAGAAATAGATCATATTAAACGCGTAAGGAATATTGATGGAGAAAAAGTAATTTTGGATATTAATCATTTTGTATCGGAATATATTCCTGGATTAACGAGTGAAATTGCAGCGCAGTCCATTTATAAATATATTGAGAAAGAACTAGGTCTTCATATTAGTTATTCGCAGAGAGTAATTGAAGTACAGCCATGTACAGAGGACGATAGAAAGTATTTAGATTTAAATGGAACAGACTATGTTGTTGTCGTGAAAAACTTTACGCATTTTTATGATGGAAGTCAGTTCGAATATACAGAATCCCGCCACCGCTTAGATATTTTTCATTTTTCGGATGTGGCGCGGAGAAAATAAGGAGATGGAACGTAATAATGTTTCATCTCTTTTTTTATAAAAAAATTACAAACTCGTATATACGAGTATTGACTAACTTATATATACGAGTTAATATGTAATTGTAAACGGTATCAAAAAAAGAAAAGAGGGACGGGAATATGGGGAAAGACTATCGTAAAACAGCAGAGGAAGTGTTGCAGTATATTGGCGGGAAAGACAATATTGAACAAGCTGCGCACTGTGTAACGAGACTCCGTATCGCTTTAAAGGATGAAAGTAAAATAGATAACGATAAATTGCAGTCTGTTTCATTAGTAAAGGGAGCGTTTCATAACGCTGGGGTATTTCAAATTGTAATCGGTCCAGGGGATGTTGATCGAGTATATGCTGAATTGATAACGCTTGCAGGTATGAAGGAAGCGACAGTAGCTGATGTAAAAGATTCTGGAAACCAAAAGCTAAATCCAGCTCAAAAGTTTGTAAAAGTATTTTCAGATGTATTTATGCCGATATTACCAGCAATCGTAACAGCTGGTTTATTAATGGGAATTAACAATCTATTAGGGGCGAAGGACTTATTTTTTGAAGGTAAAAATTTATTAGATGTGTATCCAAACTTAAGTGGGCTTTGGGATTTAATTAATATGATGGCGAATACAGCATTCGTATTCTTACCAGCACTTGTCGGTTGGTCAGCAACGAAGCGTTTTGGTGGTAGTCCGATATTAGGAATTGTTATGGGATTAATGCTTGTGCATCCAGCATTATTAAACGCGTGGGATTACGGAAAAGCAGCAACTGGTTTAGATGGACAAAAGATTGAGTACTTCGATATTTTAGGATTATTTCAAATTGAAAAAGTAGGGTATCAAGGTCAAATCCTCCCGGTCTTAGTAGCAGCATTTGTATTAAGTAAAGTGGAAATTTTCTTAAAGAAACATGTACCAAATGCAATTCAATTGTTAGTTGTACCCATTACAACGATTGTCGTAACAGGTGTGTTAGCACTAGGGATTATTGGTCCAGTTACACGTCATATTGGAGATTTATTAACAGCTGGATTAGTAGGTGTATATGAAACAGTACCAGTAGTTGGAGCAGTATTGTTTGGAGCATTGTATGCACCACTTGTAATTACAGGTATGCATCATATGTTTATTGCTATCGATTTACAGTTAATTGCACAACACGGTGGTACATTCATTTGGCCAATGATTGCCCTTTCTAACATTGCGCAAGGCAGTGCGGCACTTGCGATGTTCTGGATTTCTAAAAATCAAAATGATAAAAGTATGGCATCTACATCAGCAATCTCGGCATATTTCGGTATTACAGAGCCAGCTATGTTTGGTGTAAACTTACGAAATAAATTCCCGTTCTATGCAGCGATTATAGGATCGGCTGTGGCAGCCATATTTATTACGTTAAATGGTGTATTAGCACCTGCTATCGGAATTGGCGGATTACCTGCATTTATTTCTATCATTCCGAAATCGATTCCAATGTTTATTGTCGGAATGATTATCGCAGTTGTAATTCCATTTACGTTAACGTGGTTATTTGCAAAACGAGTAAAACAGAAGTAGGAGGAAGTTAAACATGAAGGATTGGCATAAAAGTGTAGTTTATCAAATTTATCCGAAGAGCTTTAATAGCTATTACAATAAAGAAACCGGTGATATAAAAGGGGTTACAGAAAAACTAGATTACTTAAAAGAACTCGGAGTAGATTATATTTGGTTAACACCGATATACCAATCGCCACAAAATGATAATGGATACGATGTAAGTGATTACTACAATATTGATCCGTCTTACGGAACGATGGAAGAGTTTGAAGAGCTTTTAGAAGAAGCAAAAGCACGTAACATTGAAATTATGCTTGATATCGTTGTAAATCATAGTTCGACGGAGCATAAGTGGTTTAAAGAAGCGAAGGAAGATAAAAATAGTCCATATCGTAATTACTATATTTGGCGTGATGAAAAAAATAATTGGCAATCTAAGTTTGGTGGGTCTGCGTGGAAATATGATGAAAAGACAGAGCAATATTATTTACATCTATTTGATGAGACACAAGCGGATTTAAACTGGGAAAATGAAAAACTTCGTGAAGAAGTATATGATATGATGCGCTTTTGGCTTGATAAAGGGGTAACTGGATTCCGATTAGATGTTATTAATTTAATTTCAAAAGATCAACAGTTCTTAAATGATGATGGAAGTATGGCGACAAGCGATGGCCGTAAATATTATACAGATGGCCCGCGTGTGCATGAATATTTACAAGAAATGAACCGAAATGTTTTTGAAGGGAAAGATGTAATTACAGTTGGAGAAATGTCATCTACGACAATTGATAATTGTATTAAATATTCAAA
Source organism: Bacillus sp. SSR7 (assembly GCF_055902415.1). Classification (NCBI taxonomy): domain Bacteria; kingdom Bacillati; phylum Bacillota; class Bacilli; order Caryophanales; family Bacillaceae; genus Bacillus; species Bacillus sp. SSR7. Next base: position 96,127 of record NZ_JBVVXV010000009.1, read on the forward strand.
CCCTGAGCGTAATGAATTAAGTATGACGTTTAGTTTCCATCATTTAAAAGTTGATTATCCGAATGGTGATAAGTGGACAAAGGCTGATTTTGATTTTATTAAATTAAAAGAGATTATGTCTAATTGGCAAATTGAAATGCAAAAGGGCGGGGGATGGAATGCGTTATTCTGGTGTAATCATGACCAGCCTCGTATTGTGTCACGCTTTGGTGATGATAGAGAGTATCGAAATGAATCTGCGAAAATGTTAGCGACAGCTATGCATATGTTGCAGGGCACACCTTACATTTATCAAGGTGAAGAAATCGGTATGACGAATCCTAAATTCGAGTCTATTGAGCAATATCGCGATGTAGAATCGTTAAATATATACGATATAAAGCTGGAAGAAGGATTACCAAAAGAAGAGATCATCGGGATTTTAAAACAAAAATCTCGTGACAACTCCCGTACTCCAATGCAGTGGAATGAAAATATGAACAGTGGCTTTACAACAAGTACACCTTGGATTTCAGTGGCTGAAAACTTTAAAGAAATAAATGTAGAGAAGGCACTAGAAGATAAAGAGTCTGTATTTTATCATTATAAAAAGTTAATCGAACTTCGAAAAACGTATGATGTAATTACAGAAGGAGAATATGCTATTTTGGATGAAAATGATCCTAAAATTTGGGCATATACTCGTACTACAGAAAGTGAAGTGCTACTTGTTATAAATAACTTCTATGGAGAGGAAATAACGTACTCTGTACCAGCGCACGTTCAATTAGATGGAATGAAACAAGAAGTACTACTGTCGAATTATAAAGATTCCAGTAAGGATATTACAAAACTTAACTTAAGACCATATGAATCAATTGTATATCGATATATGAAATAAAAGGTTGTATGCCCGCGTGGCATACAACCTTTTATTTTAAGACACCACTATACAAAATGCTTACTTCTACCTCAGGCTTAAATTTTACTTTTGCATAATCTTTATTCCAATTTTTTTTCTTCCATAGGTCAGGATGATAAGCGATAAGATGTCTACCAATTCCGAAAGCATCACAATTTGCCTTTTGTAGTTTATTTGTTATTTTTTTCGCTTCTTTTGTAAGTTGTTTCGATAATTTTTTATTTAGCTTTTTTCTTTCATCCATTTTATAAAGGTTATCTCTAGGAGCTTCAAGCGCTATAACTTTTAATTGCAGCTTAATATGAGCATAAACATTTCCTTTTTTATCTGTTGTTATTTTTAAATCCCGTTTTAATTTCCGATTGCTCACTTCCATTGTTAAATAGTCAGATGTCTTCTCAGATTCATCGCTAGTAAGTTTTTGAGTTATACGGGCACTTGTTCCCATCTTTCCGGTTAATAACACGAATAAAACAGATTGTTTCAAAGGTAAATGCCCAGTTAATTTGTCTTTATTAAATAAAGCTAATCCGTTTGTAATTACTTCTTTTCCTTTTATTTTTATAGAAGGGAGGGTAAAGTCCTTACCGGGATCTAACATTTTTGTAGCAGCTGTTTCTAAAGTTTCTTTTGGAAATACACTCATATCTTCTAAGCTTTTCACTTTTTTCTTTAGAAAATCTCCAATTAGTAAATTTCCTACTTTCTTTTTTTCTAGTATCTCGGATGTTTCACCATCTACTGCAATAAGCTTTACTAAAGCAGTTGGATTTGTTGGGTCCCGAAAGCTGACATCTAAATAGGGGAGTATACCTTTTTTTAAAATTTTGGTTCCTAGTAATTGAACACCATATTTGAAATAACGAATATTTCCAGTTACATTTTTTTTTAGGGCATCGCTTGTATCCCTTATGTTATGACCCGTCGCTGAATGTATTTCATTTTCGAATGAAGATTGCTCTCCGCTTGAACTTTTTACGAGCTCGATTGTTTGCTGGAGTTTATCCTCTTCTGTAATATCAGATCCAATACTATAAGCTAACCTTGCTTCCCTTAATGGTTCTTGATCCCAACAGCCAGCAAGGAATGCACTAGTACTTAATACAAAAAGTAATTTAACTCTTCTTTTGAACATACTGTTCTCCTTTCTTATTTCTTATTACTGAATAAAGTAGAAATAAAAGAGGAAGGACAACGATGAAAATATAGGTGAACTTATCTGTGAAAGTTGCAATCACTTTTAATTCTTCAGGTGTATCGATAAATAGGGCTACACTAAAAGCAATAATACCAACGATTGGGACAGCCTTTTTATGATTACCAAGATTGAATATATGTCCAATTCCTATAGAAGCAGCGCAGTAATAACTAGCGATAGAAGCTACAACGGTTATCATCCAAATTGGTATGAATAGTAAATCAGTTCGGTCTATAATCCCGATATGCAAGGAGCGTAATAAGTAAGCAACTGGTTCTGGAATAAGCTCAATTTGCTTTGGGCTAAATACGATAAAGCAAATCCAAACAGTAAAAGTATAAAAAAGAGTTACAAATCCATTGGCGATAGAAATTGCCTTTAGTTTTGCTACAGAACTCCCGTTTACCTTTGGAAAAGCGATAAGAATGATTTCAAAACCATACATGGCTGTAATTGTTTCCTTGGATGCTTGAATTATATTCCACCAGCCGGCTTCTGTAATGGGAAAAATATAAGAGAAATCAGCTCGGGAAAGCCCTAGGGCAATTAAAAGGGCCATTGGAATAATGAGGATAGAGGCCATGACATAAAATCGTACGATGACTTTAAAAGTGTTATAAGCTACATAACAACAAGCTATTGTAAATAGCATGAGAATGGCAGACCAAGGAGTAGCTTGTAAAATCCAAACTTTAATGACATTACAAGCATTTAACATAACTGTCATACCGATAAGGGTAAAATAAAAAACATAAGCAAAGCCTAATAGTTTTCCAAACTTATTACCAAATAGCATACAAACACTTTCATACATATCTGCATCAGGGAATCGTTTTAAGAAAAGCCACATAAGTAAAATAATAAGCTGAATCGCAAGCCCGGCGATGAGCGCGGAAATCCATCCACCACCTTTTGCTATTGGGTGAAGACGGTTTGGGAGAGAAAGTATGCCCACTCCAATTTGGCATTGAATAACGAAAAAGGTAAATTGAACTAGCGAAATTTTACTTTGCGTGTTTGTCACCGTCCTCATCCTCTCTCGTTACATGTTGGCGCTGCATTTTTTTCGGTTTGGGATCATGTGGTCGTTCCCAAAATGACCAAATTGGTAGTCTTACAAAAGAATCTTTCATATCTTTAATCCGCATTGGTGCAACAGGAGAAAGATATGGTGTATGAAAAGAATGAAGCTGACATAAGTGAACGAAAGTTATAATGAGACCGAATGATATTCCTACATATCCGAATATGGCAGCAAGAATCATTAATGGAAAACGAAGAATTCGAACTGCTGAGCTCATATCGTTTGATGGAACGAGAAAAGATGAGATAGCAGTTAAAGCTACAACGATAATCATTGTGTAAGAAACGAGTCCGGCTTTTACAATTGCATCACCAATTACTAAACCGCCTACAATACCGATTGTTTGTCCAACGCGGCTTGGCAGACGAATACCAGCTTCTCGTAATAACTCGAAAATCAGTTCCATTAAGAGAGCTTCAAAAATAGGAGGGAGCGGTACTTTTTCTAATGAAGCTTTAATTGTATAAACGAGTTCAAGTGGCAACACATCAGGATGAAAAGCAACCGTTGCGATATATATAGCTGGTAAGAGAAAGGCTATTAAAAAGCTCACTAAGCGAATCATTCGGACGAAAGAACCGACAATCCAGCGGTTATTATAATCGTCTGGTGATTGATAGAAAGCAAATAACGTAACAGGAACGATAAGCGCTGTTGGATCTCCATCAGATAAAATAGCAACTCGTCCTTCCATTAAGTTTGCTGCGACTCTATCTGGGCGCTCTGTATTTAATTGCTGCGGGAAGGGTGAGAAAGACGTATCCTCTATAAATTCTTGTATGTATCCCGGAGGCATGAGTGCGTCCGTTTTAATCGTTTCTAACCTTCTTTTTACTTCTGTAACTAAATCGTCATTCGCTATGTTTTGCATATAAGCAATTGCCACTTTCGTATGCATTTCTTCACCAAGTGTGAAATATGTAACGACGACGTTTGGACTTTTTATGAGTTTACGAATGGAAGCTAAATTGGTTGCTAAATCTTCTACAAAACCAGTATGCGGTCCGCGGACAATGCCTTCATTATCAGGTTCTGTTATATCTCTTTTTAAAGATAGAGCCGTTTCAAAAATGCAAAAGCTTTCGACATGCTCATGAAAATATAAAGATTTACCTTGTAATAAGAGCTGCACGCCATAATTTAAATTCGTTTCCTTTTTCATATTTAATGTAGAAAAAGCTTTATCTAAAGCCAAATCTGACCGCGTCAATAAAGGCTCAAGAGCTAATTGATGAATTAGATTTGGGTCTGCTAAAGATTCGATATATAGGATTGTTCCTTTTCCGTTTTGAAAAGGGAGATCTAATTTTTTTATATCGTCTGAATGACAGAGCTTATTTTCGATATAATTAATGTTTTCCGGAAGTGATGGAAACATAAGCTTTTGATCCGTACTCTCTTGTTGTTCTTTTTGCTCTGTCATAATTTCCACCTCTTTAGAATAAAGTTACTTCTGTTAATTTTTGTTTTTTGTGAGAAATTTATGCTTGGATTATATGAGAAAACAAATTCTATTTTATCGGCTATGATTGCCCACGCATTATTCAATTTCATAGCAGTACTTCTCACATTTATGTCGAATTAAGAAGATATATAGGAGGGATACATATGGAAATAGCTGTAGAACGTGTTTTTACAAAAGAAATTTTAGCAAGAGCAGCAAAGACATTTCATGTAACAGTGGAAGAAAAGCCACTTGGAGATTTTGAAAATTATATTTTTAAGGCAAAGGATGATCGTGGCGAAGATTACGTATTGCGTTTAACCCACTCTTCTCATCGTTCTAAAAAAGAAGTCGAAGCTGAACTAGATTTTTTACGATATGTTGCGGAGAATGGAGCAAAGGTAGCAGGTCCCCTTTATTCAGCATCTCAAAATCTTGTAGAAGAAATCAGAGCAGAGGATGGAACTTTCTTTTTCGCTTCCTTATTTACATATGCAAAAGGGGAGCAAGTAAAAGGAGAAGAATCGCCTTATTGGGGCGAGCCTCTCTTTGAAGCATGGGGAAAAGCGATTGGACAACTGCATCGTCTAACAATGAACTATCCTGAAACGGATCATCGTGATACGTGGGAAGAAGATGAGAGTGGGATTGTTAATGAATTAGAAGATGATCAAGTGAAAAAGATTGCAGCGGTATTAATGGATGAAATTAAGGCTCTTCCAGTTGAAAGAGAAACGTTCGGTCTTATGCACGGTGATATTCATCCAGGTAATTTTCATTATGATGGAAAAGAGCTAACGATCTTTGATTTTGATGATGTGGCTTATAATTACTTTATACACGATTTAGCGATGGTTCTCTATTACTCTGTTCTATTTACACCGTGGACAGTGGAGGAGAAGACGACATTCGCTCGTAAACAGTTACAAGTGTTAAGAAAGGGATACGAATATGAGCATAGGCTAGTTGATAGTTGGTATGAATCGTTATCACTATTTTTACGTTTACGTGATATAGGTTTATATGGAACACTTCAAAAGAAGTTTAAAGGGAAAGATATGCCTGATAACTTCTTGAAATTATCAGAAGAGCTATACGAAAGAATTATAAAAAGAGAAGCAATTGTGAATATATAATACATTTAGTTCAAAACAAAGTATATAAAACAAATATATACTTTGTTTTTTTATACAAAAATATGTTTACTTTATTAAAATAATATTGTCCTAGATTCGGTATACACTTATAATTTTATATATATTCTGAATATTCTTTATAAAAGAGGAGGGGGAATGTTGGAAGCTTTTGTGAATTGGTTAAATAATATTGTTTGGAGTCCAGCACTTGTTTATTTATGTTTGGGAGTAGGTTTATATTTTTCTATTCGAACGAAGTTTTTACAAGTAAGACATGTAGGAGAAATGGTGAAGCTGACATTTCAAGGAGAAAAATCAGAAGCTGGTGTTTCTTCATTCCAAGCGTTAGCACTTTCGTTATCAGGACGTGTTGGAACAGGAAATATCGCTGGGGTAGCAACAGCGGTTGCATTCGGTGGACCAGGAGCTGTATTTTGGATGTGGGCAGTAGCCTTTTTAGGTGCAGGATCAGCTTATGTAGAATCAACACTCGCGCAAATATATAAGACGAAACATCAAGGGCAGTTTCGTGGTGGACCTGCTTATTACATCGAAAAAGGTCTAGGAGTTAAATGGTATGCTTTAGTATTCGTTGCAGCGACAATTCTTGCAACGGGGCTTTTACTGCCAGGTGTGCAAGCAAATAGTATTGCCGTAAGTTTAGAAACAGCTTTTGGAATTAACACTACCGTATCAGGGGCTATATTAGTTGTCGTATTAGCTCTTATCATTTTCGGTGGAGTAAAGCGAATTGTTAACGTAGCGCAAGTTGTCGTACCGTTTATGGCAATAGGCTATATTTTAGTAGCTTGCGTCATTGTTGCTATGAATATTGAAAAATTACCAGAAGCATTTATGTTAATTATAAGAAGTGCATTTGCATTAGAAGCTGCTTTCGGTGGTATTATCGGTTTAGCAATCTCTTGGGGGGTCAAACGTGGTATTTATTCCAATGAAGCAGGACAAGGGACTGGACCACACGCAGCAGCAGCAGCCGAAGTATCACATCCGGCTAAGCAAGGTTTAGTGCAAGCATTTTCCGTTTACATTGATACATTATTTGTTTGTTCAGCAACAGCATTTATGATGATTATTACAGGCATGTATAACGTATTTGATGCAAGCGGAAAAAACTTTATCGTTAATAAACTAAACGGTGCTCAGCCAGGACCAGGATATACACAGGCGGCGGTAGAATCTGTTTTCCCTGGATTTGGAAACGGTTTCGTTGCAATCTCTTTACTATTCTTTGCATTTACAACAATTATGGCGTATTACTACATTGCAGAAACGAATATCGCGTACTTAAATCGTGATAAAGACCGTCCTTGGATGTCTATGGTATTAAAATTTGTATTTTTAGGAGCTGTATTCTACGGTTGTATAAAAACAGCAGCAACGGCTTGGGCTTTAGGTGATATCGGTGTAGGGATTATGGCATGGGTAAATATCATTGCGATTTTATTGTTACAAAAACCTGCATTAGTTGCATTAAAGGATTATGAAAAGCAGAAGAAAGAAGGAAAAGATCCAGTATTCGATCCAGGGCCATTGGGAATTAAAAATGCTGATTTCTGGGAACATGAATACGGAAAAGATAAGAAAGAAGAAGTATCTTAACTTAATAGAATAGAAATGAAAAAGCAAAGGGAAAATCCCTTTGCTTTTTTTATGGATAAAATGTGGCTGGAAGTTATTTTTTTGCCTATTTTTGAATATAAAAAGAATGTACATGCTTTGTTAGGGGAAGGGGGGAGTATGTTGATAGAGTTTCGTAACGTAAATAAATATTATGGCAACTTTCAAGTTTTAAAAGATATTAATGTGCAAGTGAAAAAAGGTGAAGTAGTAGTAGTTGTTGGGCCTTCAGGATCGGGGAAAAGTACATTACTCCGGTGTATAAACCAGTTAGAGTCAATTACAGATGGAGAGTTAATTGTACAAAATACAGAGGTACACAATGCGAAAACAGATATGAATGAATTACGCCGAAATATCGGAATGGTCTTTCAACATTTTTATTTATATCCACATAAAACGGTTCTTCAAAATATTACACTAGCACCTATTAAAGTAAATAAAGTTTCAAAAGAGGAAGCAGAAAAAACAGCCATGTTTTACCTAGAGAAAGTAGGAATTCCAGAGAAGGCTAACGTGTATCCACATCAATTATCTGGAGGACAACAGCAACGGGTGGCAATTGCTAGAGGGCTTGCGATGCAGCCGGAAATTATGCTATTCGATGAGCCTACGTCTGCTCTTGATCCGGAGATGATCGGGGAAGTACTTGATGTTATGAAAACGCTAGCTAAAGAAGGGATGACGATGGTTGTCGTCACGCATGAGATGGGATTTGCGCGAGAAGTGGCAGATCGGATTTTATTTATGGATGATGGCAAGATTATTGAGGATGCAACACCGGCGCAATTTTTTGCGAGCCCTGAACAAGAAAGAGCACGTTTATTTTTAAGCCGAGTGTTAAATCATTAAAGGAGGAATTTTATGCTTAAAATGAAAAAAATTTTCACCTTAATTGTATTTTCATGTTTATTTGTACTTGTCGTTGCTGGGTGCGGAAGTAAAAAAGATGAGGCGAAAGAAACGAATACGAAGCAAGGCGGTGCTGTTGAGCAAATTAAGAAGCGCGGGAAATTAGTAGTTGGGGTGAAGAATGATACGAACTTATTTGGATTGAAAAATCCTTCGACAGGGCAGGTAGAAGGATTTGATGTTGATGTTGCAAAGGCGCTTGCGAAAAAGATTCTTGGGGATGAAAAGAAATTAGAATTAAAAGAAGTAACGTCTAAAACACGTATTCCACTACTGAAAAACGGTGACATTGATGCAATTATTGCAACAATGACAATTACAGAAGAACGTAAAAAAGAAGTCGATTTTTCAGATGTATATTTTAAAGCAGGGCAATCGTTACTCGTGAAAAAAGGGAGCAATATTAAAAGTATTGATGATGTGAAAAAGGGCGTGAAAGTGTTAGCTGTCAAAGGTTCAACATCTACAAATAATATTCGCCAAAAATCACCAGAAGCGACTGTATTAGAATTTGAAAATTACAGTGAGGCATTTACAGCGTTAAAAGCAGGAAAAGGTGATGTTTTAACGACAGATAATGCAATTCTTTACGGCATGGCAAAACAAGATTCAAATTATGAAGTTGTAGGGAAAATTTTTACGGATGAGCCGTACGGAATTGCAGTGCAAAAAGGTGCAGATGATTTAACGAAAGAGATTAATAGCTTGCTAAAAGATATGAAAGCGAATGGAGAATACGATAAATTGTATGAGAAATGGATTGGGCAAAAACAAGAGAAGTAAAGTGAAACTTTAATTAGTGGGGCTTTATTCCTATTGAAGAGTAAGAGTGAGAGGATGAGGGATGCTCATCCTCTTCTTGTAAAGAAAGAGGGGAGAATATGTGCCTGATTTTTCTATATTAACGAATAACATTGATATGTATGTAGAGGGTTTTAAATATACAGTGTTGTCTAGTGTAATTGCATTAATAGGAAGCTTTATTTTAGGAGTAATTTTGGCGGTAATGCGTATTGCACCGATTCGCATTTTAAATTGGTTGGGAGCTACTATTGTAGAATTTGTAAGAAATATTCCGCTCGTATTAATTGCATTTATATTCTATTTCGCTTTACCTGTAATAGGAATTACTTTAAATGGTTTTGTAGCAGGAACAGTTACGCTTACCGTATATACTGCAGCGTTTATTGCCGAAGTCATTCGTGCTGGTATTTTATCAGTCGCGAAGGGGCAAATGGAAGCAGCGCGTTCTTCAGGACTGACGTATACGCAAGCAATGTACTATGTCGTTTTACCCCAGGCGATGAAAATCGTAATCCCTCCTCTAGGAAATCAATTTCTCAATTTAGTAAAAAACTCTTCCATACTCGGAATTATCGCTGGTATGGATTTAATGTATCAAGGAGATTTAATTTCAACGAAGACGTTTGTTACGTTCGATGTCTATATATTTGTTGGGATGTTTTATTTAATATTAACAATTCCGCTCAGTATGCTAGTGCGTTATTTAGAAAAACGCTTAGCAAAGGAGGCGGTGTAAATGGATTTTAAGGGAGCAATAACAGGTGATCATATTTTGTTTTTATTAAAAGGATTACTCATCACATTAGAGGTAGCGCTCGTAGCGATTATACTTAGCTTTATTATTGGTAGTGTAATAGGAATATTGCGCTACATGAAAATCCCTATCGTCTCACAAATATTAGGAGTTATCGTTGAAGTGATTCGAAACTTACCACTACTTTTAATTATATTTTTCACGTATTTTGCACTTCCAGAAGCAGGCTTGAAATTAGAAATTATAACAGCTACAATTGTTGCTTTAACAATATTTGAAGCTGCAATGATATCTGAAATTGTTCGAAGTGGTCTATTATCTATCGAAAAAGGGCAAATCGAAGCAGCGAGGTCTTCCGGGTTAACGTATGTGCAAGCGCTTTGGCATATTATTTTGCCACAAGCATTAAGAAGAATGGTCCCGCCACTTGTCAGTCAGTTTATTTCATTGCTGAAAGATACAGCGCTAGCAGTCGTTATATCACTCCCAGAGCTTATTCATAATGCTCAAATTATTAGCGGACAAAATGTAAATTATATGATTCCGACGTTTATAGTAGTAGCTTGTATGTATTTTATCGTAAATTATAGTTTATCAATTTTATCGAGAAGGTTAGAACTCCGTTAACTCTTACAATATATGTAAGGGTTTTTTCCTTGTTTATCCTTATTTTCCTCTAAATAGAATCTAAATCTTGCAATAATTCGATTTTTTATATTATTTTATCAGAAAAGTTTTAATTTTATATAGAAAATGTAATCGCTTTCGTGTATATTTTTATTATCAGAAAATTTTAACAAGACATAGGGGTATTGGTAGGGGGAGGATTTAGATGCAGCAACCAACGAATGAGAAATTACATCGTACGATGAAGAGTAGACATTTATTTATGATCGCACTAGGTGGTGTAATCGGAACTGGTTTTTTCTTAGGTTCAGGTTACACCATTAATCAGGCTGGACCAGGGGGAGCCATCCTTTCATATTTAGTAGGCGGATTTATTATGTATTTAACAATGCTTTGTCTTGGAGAGTTAACGGTAGCGATGCCAGTTTCAGGTTCTTTCCAAAAGTATGCGACGAAGTTTATTGGACCAGGAACGGGCTTTATGATCGGCTGGCTATATTGGCTTGGCTGGGCAGTAACAGTAGGACTAGAGTTAACGTCAATCGGTTTAATGATGAAAAGATGGTTTCCAAATGTTGATGTTTGGGTATGGTGCCTTGTATTTGGCGTTATTTTATATGCTTCAAACGCTATCTCAGCGAAGAGTTATGCTGAATTAGAGTTTTGGTTCTCTAGTATTAAAGTAGTTACAATTCTTGCGTTTGTTGTTCTTGGTGGTAGTGCATTATTAGGGTTTATATCATATGACGGAAAAGAAGCAGCACCTCTTTTCTCTAACTTTGTAAGCGATGGTGGACTTTTCCCGAATGGACTAGCTGCCGTATTACTTACAATGATTACAGTTAACTTCTCGTTCCAAGGAACAGAGTTAATCGGGATTGCAGCAGGAGAAAGTGAAAATCCAGAAAAAACAATTCCACGTGCGATCCGTAATACAGTATGGCGCATTATGTTATTCTTCATCTTAACAATGACGATTTTAGTAGGATTAATTTCTTGGAAAGAAGCAGGTGTAATTGAAAGTCCATTCGTAGTTGTATTTGATAAAATTGGTATTCCATACGCAGCTGATATTATGAACTTCGTTATTATTACTGCGTTATTATCTGTAGCGAACTCTGGATTATATGCAGCGACGCGTATACTATGGTCACTTGCTAATGAAGGAATGGCACCAAAGTCTTTTCAGAAAGTAAATAAGCGTGGTATTCCAATTACAGCGCTAGTTGTAACAATTGCTGTAGCTGCTTTATCTTTATTAACAAGTTTCCTTGCAGAAGATACAGTATACATGTACTTATTATCGATAGCTGGTTTATCAGCTGTATCAAGTTGGATTATTATTGCCCTGTCGCAACTGCGCTTTAGAAGTCAGTATATAAAAGGCGGAGGAAAGTTAGAGGATTTAAAATATAAAACACCGTTATATCCAATTGTTCCTATTTTAGCTTTAATTACAAATAGTATCGTTGTTATTAGTTTAGCGTTTATTCCAGAACAAAGAATGGCGTTATATTGTGGTATTCCATTTATCATTTTCTGCTACATATATTATTATATAAATAAGAAACGGCAGAAACCGATGAAGGTGGAGACAACAAATGAAACTAACCATCAAACAAGATGATATTGAGGCAGATTTATCGTATGGTCAATTAGCGATTGGAAAAGAAAACGGGTATTCACCGTTACAATTACTCATTTCTTCAATCGCAGGATGTAGTGCAATTGTCTTTCGAACAATTTTAGAAAAGAAACGTATTACATATGATACGTTTACAATTGAAACGGAAATTGGTAGAAGTGAAGCATTATCAAAACCAGTTGAAAGTGTTCATTTGCACTATAAAATCAAAGCACAAAACATTACAGAAGAGCAGTTGGACAAGGCACTGCAACTGGCAGTGAAAAATTGTACGATTGTTCAATCAGTAAAAGATAGTATAAAAGTTACGGAAACAATTGAACTAATAAAGTGAAACATAAAAACGTGAGAATATGGTTCTCACGTTTTTATGTTTTTAATAAAGGGGGAAATATGATGGAATGTTTAGGGTGTAAATTAGCAGGTGGAGAAGAAATTATATATAAAATATATGAAGATGACTATGTAACATGCTTTCTAGATCATGAACCTTTCTATACAGGACACACTTTAATTGTGCCAAAACAACATGTTGTAGAAGTAGATGAAGTAGATGATGTTGTAGCAAAATCCATTATGGATGCTTCTAAGCTAATTGCAAAAGCGATTAAGGCATTATATAAACCAGATGGAGTTACAGTTTGTCAAAATGGTGGAGTATTTAACGAGTTAACACATTACCATATGCATGTCGTACCAAGATATAAAGAGCGCTCGTTTGCTGAGTTTTATATGGTACAATCGGGAGAAAAACAGAATCATAACTTTGAAGAGACAAAGCATTTATTAAAAGAAGCGATAGAGCAAATACTACATATTGAAAAGGTGTAAAAGAATTTTTCTTAGAGATACAGTCAGGAAAATTCTAATATTAAAAAGCCCAATTTCTCAGTTAAAATAGAGAAATTGGGCTTTTGTTTATTCTATTATTAAATTTTATCTATAAAAAGATTTTACAGTGTCACAAAGTTTAGCGCTCATTCGTTATATAGAGTGAGAGGAGGAATTATATGAAAGTTACAAACAACGATTATGAAAAGATGGAAGAGCTATATGAGTTGTATGAACAAAAAGTTTATTATGTAGCGTATTCTATTTTAAATAATATTCAGCAGGCCGAAGATTCGGTTCAAGAGACGTTTATTACTCTTTATAAGAACTTGGAAAGGCTCCATAGCTTGAGTACTGAAGAGCTTAAACGATACATTTTGAGGGTTGCGAAAAACAAGGCGATTGATAGCTACCGGAAAAATAGACGACATGAAACATTTTTAGAAGAATATGAAAGAGAATCAACAGAAACAGTAGATGAAAATATTGAAGAGTGGGAAAAACGTGTAATGTCCGAGGTTCAAATTGATACATTGCTAAAAGAGTTAAATGAATCTAACAGACAGGTGTTTAAGTACAAAGTCTTCTATAACTTAACGTATCAAGAAATTTCAAGTGTCATGGGGATAACGGAGGCCAATGTCCGCAAGCAGTTTGAACGCGCTCGAAAACGAGTCCAAAATATGATAGGAGGTATACAACATGACGAATTCAAAGAACTCCAAAGAAATATATGAACTTGCTGAAAAAATCGCTTTAGATGATTTCGATAAACTCGAAGAACAACATGAATTTTCACATACATATACGCGCAAAAAGAAACAGTTTATGGAGGAAATGAAGCTGAAAGATGGACAACCTCAGAAAAAGCGTAAAAAACATCGTATGTTAATCGCTGCTGCTTGCTTATTAATTGGTATGCCGACAACAGTTTTTGGTGCAGTAAAAGTCTACAATATGATTGTCCAAAAACAAAATTACGAAGTAAATGTTTCGGTAACAAATAAGGACTCAAAAAAGAGTGATAAGTGGTATAAGTTGAAAATAGGTAAATTGCCAGAAAATATGGAAGCAATTGATGATTCTGCTATGAAATATTCATTTAAAGATAACGACGCAATGGGTGGATTTTCATTCGTTCTTTCGAGAGTGGGAGAAAATGCGGATTTTCAAACTTTATATTCAAAAAGTTATGAAGAAAAAGAGATAAATGGCAGGAAAGCAGTAATTGTCCATAAAGAAACTGGAAACAACAACGTAATGTTTGACAGAAAGGTCTTTCTCTTTTTTGAGAAAGAAGGGATTATGCTAGAAAGTTATATTGGATCCGATGTAAACGAAGAACAAATGATAGATGTGTTAGGGAGTATTTCACTTGAGCCAACGTCAAAAGAAAAGGCATCATATATAGCAGATTATGATGAAAATCGTTTTACCAAAGCAGCTGAACCGAAAGAAAATAAGGTGATTCCATTGAAAAAAGATAGTAAACGACTATTTCATATAGGACAAAAGGTTCCAGTAACGATATCTATGGATAACAGCCAAATTGAATATGTGATAGAAAAAGTTGAAGTCTTTGATTCAATCAAAGATTTTAAACAAGAGAACTTTAATGAACTTGGCCTAGAGATATTAAGCAAGATTAAGGCTTTAGATCAGACTGGAAAATTACTATCGTACAGACGAGATGAATATAAATTAGGGAATGGTAAAGATTCAATTGATACATTAGTAGATTCGAAATTAGTTAATGTTAAATTTGTCTATTTAACAACAACAGTGAAAAATATTGGTAAAAAGTCGACAGAAGAAATCTATATGCATCCATCCATAAAACAGCTTAAATTTGAAGGGAATGCATGGAAATACGCTAAAGAAGAGGGAATGGACGCAACGCGTATTATGACGGGGGAAGTTGATTACTTGGAACCTCACGGAGACGGAAAAAGCTTTTACAATATTGGCAGTATCCGACCAGGACAAACGATGAAAGTTAACTTAGGTTATTTTGTAGATGAGGATAAACTAGATTCAATCTTCCTTGATGCTTTCCATTACAGAGGGAATGGTGGCACTGAAAATATGAATGCGGAATATCGTTGGTGGATTGATATTCGTCAATAGTAACAAAGAGACTAAAAAGCTGCTTATATTTAGCAGCTTTTTTCGTCTTCATACATATGTAAAATCTCTTTCGCACGTATACGTAAACCATCTATTAATTCTTTCGGTTCTAACACTTTTGCATCTTTTCCAAGCCTATAAAATAAGGGGGTAATAAAATTAATTTCACCTTTATCAATTGTTGAATGTATATATCCTGTCCCATCTTCGTTTGCTACAACGAATTCTTCAAGGTAAGGCACGCTTTTACATTGGCGCACACCTTCTATCGTTAATAAAACATGTAACTGGATAGGAATGTTTATGACGTTAGAGCTAGAGTCAAACCATTCTTCTAAATTCATGAACGTATTTTCACTTTCTTCTGTTGATAATATAGAAAGAATACGATCAACGCGATACAGTAATACTTTTTTTCTACTGAAGTCGTAGGATGGTAAGTACCATAGCCCATCATGAGCATATACACCGATAGGATGAACATGTTTTGTTTTTATCCCCGATTTAGATTCGTATTGAAAGTGTAAATCTTTATTTTCAATAGCCGCGGTTAACACTTCGTTTAAAAGAGGGGTATCAATTGTTCTCTTCGGATTCCAAAAAGCGATATAAGAACGTATTTTATCAACTTTCGTTTTCGCATCATGCTGTAGAGAGCTGTACAGTTTGTGTGTAACGGAATTGATTTCTGTATTAAAAGGTAAGTCTCGGTAGTAGCTTAAAGATTGAAATGCAAAAAAGATGGAGACTGCTTCTTCTTCCGTAAATAAGATAGGTGGAATGACTCTATTCGTTAATACTTTATAGCCGCCGTTACGACCTTGTTCAGCATAAATGGGTAATCCCATATCACTCAAATCTAAAATGTATCTATGGACAGTACGAACGGAGATATTAAATTCATCAGCTATTTCTTGCGCTGTAAATGCCTTTTTGGCAGAAGCAAATATAAGAATATCTAATAAGCGTTTAGCTTTTGACAAATGTATCACCTTTTTTCTTTTTAACGTGACATAAATTGTCATGTTTTATTGTTAGTATATTGTTTACATCATATGTTATCAAGATGAGATACAAGGAGGAAAAGATATGTCACGTGAAATCGTTTTATTTATTGCGGCGAGCTTAGATGGATATATTGCGAAAGAAAATGATGATTTAGAGTGGTTAATGGAAACAGAAGGAGAGGGAGATAACGGTTATACAGAAATGTATGAAACAATTGATACAATAATTATGGGAAAAAGAACGTACGATTATGTAGTAGAGCATATAGAACCATTCCCGTATGTAGATAAAAAATGTTATGTTTTTTCTAACTCAGAAAAAGGTTCAAATGAATACGTGGAGTTTGTAAGTGAAGATGTAGTGGAGTTTACGAAAAGGTTGAAAGAGCAAGAAGGATCTAAAATATGGATGGTCGGTGGAGGGAGTCTACTGAGAGAGTTCTTTAAGAATAATCTAATTGATGAATATGTTGTTACGATTACACCACATATATTAGGTTCTGGAGTTCCGTTATTTCAAGACAAGAACCCGGAAATTAATTTAACTTTAACGGATACGAAACGTTTTGGGCAATTTGTAAATTTATATTATAAAGTAAAATGATAAAGAAACACGATTACTGATGGTAGTCGTGTTTCTTTACAGATGGTAATGAAATGATAAAGCAAGATCCGTGATCGACTTCGCTCGTTACAGCAATATTTCCGCCGTGTAATTCTACAATTTCTTTCACGATAGATAGTCCTAAACCAGTTCCACCTGTAGCTCGTGATCTTGCTTTATCAACACGATAAAACCGATCGAAAATGTGAGGGAGGTCTTCAGACGGAATACCTTCACCTTCATCTTCCATTGTAATGGTGATACGTTTATTTTCTTCTATAACAGAAATGCGGATGTGAGAATGTTCTTTTGAATGTCTATAAGCGTTATTTAAAATGTTCACCACAACTTGTTCGAATCGTTGTTCATCTAAGTTTACTAGCAGTGTAGGAGGACAAGAGAAAGAAACTGTAATGTATCTTTCTTTATACATGGCGTTTACTTTATCGGCTATGCGAGTAAGGAAAGTGTGTAAATGTACTTCCTTTACTTGAATAGAAAAGTTATGTTGTTCCATTTGTGCAAGTGAAAACAAATCTTGAACTAAGTTTGTAATGTAATCAGACTCATCTTTTATAATAGATAAATATCGTAAACGTTGCTTGGGAGATGTTGTTTCTTTTAAAGCAATGTCAGCGTAGCCTCTTACGTATGTCAAAGGTGTTCGTAATTCATGAGCAACACTTGCTAGAAATTCACTTCGCTCTGTTTTCATATAATGTAAATCATTAGCAAGCGTTTGAATTGATGAGGCTAGTTCACCAATTTCATCATTTCGAGTAGTCGTTAACGAAACGGATAAATCGCCTTTACTCATTTTTTCAGTGGCATGTTTCATGTGTAACAATGGTTTTGTTAATAACCGAGATAAAAGAAAAATGGTAATGACTGTGAGTAGAAATGTGATGGCACCAGCAATAATGAATTGTTTCGTTAATCCATTTACCAACTTTTCAATGGATTCTGTCCCAAGAAACATATACACATACCCTTCATGTTTTCCAGATACTATGATAGGACTAACTGTACATATATAATTAGATGTTTTCCAGTGATTTTCTATAATCGCTCCGTCATGATCTGTCCGTGTTTGCATCTTTTCAATATGCTTTTTTATAGTAGTATTTATTTCATTGGATTTAGCTAGTACATCCTTATTTGCATTTGTAATAACAACAGTGGTTTCTGCTTCGGATTCCATTAGTGCAACATGGGAAATTGTTTGCTGATCAAAATACTTTTCAAGGACATCTCTGTGACTATTTCCGCGCTTTAATAAAGCTGTCATTTCTTCATTTACTCTATTGTTGACAAGGCTATAATAAAGCGAGACAAATAGAACACTTTCGATTAAAAGTGTAACAATCAAAAAATAAAATCCGAGCTGAATAGAAATTCGCTTCATTGCTTTGCTCCTTAATCTAGAGTATCAATCCATCGATAACCAACTCCGTACACCGTTTTTAAATGATCATTAATAGGGAAATTTACTTTTCGTAATTTATCACGCAAATTACGAATATGTGAATCAACAGTTCTATCTTCTGTATTTGTATTTAATCCCCAAATTCGTTCAATGAGCTGATCACGGCTTAATACGTAGTTCACATGACGTAAAAATAATCCGAGTAAAGAGAATTCAATTGGTGTAAGAAGAAGTTCTTCGTTATAGACAGAAACGAAATGCTTTGCCTCATCCCATAAAATGCCGTGATATTGGATTTGCGTCCGTTGATTCGTTCGCCTTAAAACAGCTTCAATTCTCGCGAAAAGCTCTTCTTCATGGAAAGGTTTCGTTACGTAATCATCTGCTCCGATTTTTAATCCTTGGACGACATCTACCGTTTGATCACGAGCTGTTACCATAATGATAGGAACGTTACTAAATGAGCGGACTTTTTTACACGTTTCCCATCCGTCCATCGTTGGCATCATAATATCGAGTAAAACAAATTTAAAATTTTGATTTTCTATATGTGAAATCGCTTCTTCTCCGGATCGTGCACAGATGCAGTTATATCCAATGGGAGTAAGATAAAGCGTTAATAATTCAAGCATTCTCGGTTCATCGTCTACGAGCAGTATATCAATCATAGAGAGCCCTCCATATGTAATCTTTACTTAAATTGTAATGCAAAATCATGAAGAAATGGTGCAGATTGTAATGCGTCTGCATAATTTCTTCAGAATTGCTTGTTATTGTAAAGTTGAAATTCCATTTTAGGTAATGATATTGGCTCGAAAATGATTTATACGGAGGCGGTATAGTGAAAAAAATGACCCGAGTTTTTGGGATAACAATAATTACAGCAGTTGGTCTTGCGGCATGTGGACAAACAAATACAGATCATAAAAATCATGAATCGAAAGAAGAGAAGAAAACAGAGCAGAAGGAAATGAAAATGAATCAGGAGGTAACTGCACCGAAAGAAATGAATCAAGGTGCATCAAATGATTTATTAACGACAAGTTTAAAAAATGTAACGAGATTAAACACAAATGATCCTCTGCAAATGGCAGTATTAACTTCGCAGACGATATGGCCAGCAACACATAAAGAGAATCAGCCAGGCGCTGTTATTTTAGTACCAGTAAACGACTGGAAATTAGGTATTGCAAGTGCAGACCTTATTCATCATCCGAATAACGGACCAATTCTATTTATAGAAAAAGAAAAGGTACCCGAGATGACGTTAAAAGAAATAAAACGGCTAAATCCGCTCGGAACGAAAGATGGAACACAAATTATGGTGATGGGGGATGTAGGTGCATCTACCCTGGAGCAATTAAAAGATTATAAAGTAAAGCAAATAAAGGAAACGGATCCAGCCATCTTTGCTAAAGATGTTGATAAAGAGTATGCGGATATAACAGGTAGTTATCCGAATAGTGTTATTATCGGCTCATCAGAAGAGGAAGGGCGTTTATATACAACACCAGCTGTAAACTGGATTTCTCATATGCCAGAACCACTACTTTATACAGAAAAGAATAAAGTGCCGGAAGCGACGATCGAGGCATTAAAGATGAGAAAAGATAAAGCAAATATATATGTATTAGGACCAGAAAAAATCATTTCAAAAGAAGTAGAAAAAGAGTTAAGCAAATACGGGAAAGTAACGCGTATTAGTGGAGAGACTCCAACAGAAAATTCGGTTGCATTTGCGAAGTTTAAAGATGAGAAAACGAAATTTGGCTGGGGGTTCACAAAACCAGGCCACGGTTTATCATTTGTTTCAAGCAAAACACCAGACTTAGCAGTTGCAGGAGCACCATTTTCACATATGGGTAAACACGCACCTGTTGTATTATTAGAAGAAGGTAAAGCTTCACAACCAGTGTATGATTTCCTTGCTACTATTCAACCGAAGTTTAAAGATGACCCAACGCTTGGACCGTATAACCACGGCTTCTTATTAGGAAGTACGAGTGATATTTCATTTGAAACACAAGGTATATTGGATGAGAGGTTAGAGATTGTGCAAGAAAGTGGTCAAGGGCACGGTGGACATTAATAAAATGAGAGAAGACGCTGCTAAGGTAGCGTCTTTTTCTTTAGGAAACTTTTACATAGCAAAACTCTCTACTCGTTATATAATAGCCCTCGTGCATTCGGGTTAGATTTTCTTATGGAGAAAATTAAATGATAAAAGAGTAGAGGAGTGGTATTTTGTTTCAGACGATAAAAAATGACTGGTTTTCCAATGTAAAAGGGGACGTGTTATCAGGAATAGTTGTTGCTTTAGCATTAATTCCTGAAGCGATTGCTTTCTCTGTTATTGCAGGTGTAGATCCGACCGTTGGATTGTATGCAGCTTTTTGTATCGCAGTTACCATTTCATTTGTTGGCGCAAGAACTGGGATGATTTCAGCTGCAACAGGTGCAATGGCATTATTAATGGTAACGCTCGTTAAGGATCACGGTTTGCAATACTTATTTGCTACAACAATATTAACGGGTATTGTCCAAATTATTTTTGGCGTGTTCAAACTGAGCTCATTTATGAAGTTTGTTCCGAAATCTGTTATGAGTGGTTTTTTAAATTCACTTGGAATTTTAGTTTTTACAGCACAATTGCCGCATTTTAAAAATGCAACTTGGCAAATGTATGCACTTGTCGCATTAGGACTTGCAATTATATATGTATTTCCACGTATTACGACGGCTGTTCCGTCTACACTTATTTCCATTATTATTGTAACAAGTATTGCAATTATGAGTGGATTACAGTTGAAAACAGTAGGGGATATGGGAAGCTTGCCGAAAGAATTACCGTTCTTTAGCATGCCTGACGTGCCTTTTACACTTGAGACATTAGGGATTATTTTACCGTACGCAGTTATGCTTGCAGTGATCGGTTTACTAGAGTCATTATTAACAGCTTCAGTTTTAGATGATATGACGCATACGGAAAGTAATAAACATAAAGAAGCACGTGGACAAGGGATTGCAAATATTGTTGCTGGTTTCTTCGGAGGAATGGCAGGATGTGCAATGATTGAACAATCTGTTATTAATATTAAATCAGGTGGACGCGGACGATTATCGACGTTTGTAGCGGGCGGATTTTTAATCATATTACTATTTGTTTTAGGTGATTATGTCGTTCATATTCCGATGGCAGCTTTAGTTGCAGTTATGATTATGGTTTCAATTGGAACATTTGATTGGAACTCTGTAACAACGATTCATAAAGTGCCAAAAGGGAATGCATTTGTTATGATCGTAACAGTTGTGGTTGTCTTAATTACACATAATTTAGCATTAGGTGTAATTATCGGAACAGTAATTAGTGCGGTTTTATTTGCATTCAATATGGCAAAGATTCACGTGAAACATTTATATATTGAAAATAAGAAAATATACGAAATTCATGGTCAACTTTTCTTTGCATCTACGGCAGATCTTATCAATAATTTTTCATTTGAGGAAGATGTAAAAGAAATTGAATTGAATTTTACGCACGCAGACGTATGGGATGATTCAGCAGTGGCATCAATTGATAAAGTTATCATGAAGTATGAACAAAGTGGCGTGAAAGTAAGTATAACAGGATTAAATGAACGTAGCTCAAAACTTGTTACAAATTTAGCTACTTATAATAAAAGAATTGCTAGTTAGAAGCCTCCTTTTTAGGGGGCTTTATTATATAATACGAGTAGGATAACGAAAAGGGGATTCAGCATATGTATAAACAAATTATATTAGCATGTGATGGTTCTGAACATGCACTTCGAGCGGCAGAGCACGCGACACATATTGCAAAATTTAACGAAGAAACAAATGTTGAAGTGGTGTACGTAGTAGATAATAGAACGGCAAAATCAGATATTATACAAGGTCAAACAGATTTAGAAACAATATCGGCTAGCCGAAAAGATAAATTAAAAGAGATTGAAGGTTTATTAAAGAAAGAGAACATTCCTTATACAATTACGATATTACATGGTGATCCTGGGGATACGATCGTTCAATATGTAAATACAGGAGATATAGATCTTGTTATTGCTGGAAGCAGAGGATTAAATACATTACAAGAAATGGTACTTGGTAGTGTCAGTCATAAAATAGCAAAGCGTGTGAAATGTCCAGTGATGATTATAAAATGAAATAGAATGTGACGAAGACCTTAGTATAACTGAGGTCTTTTTTTATGTATAAATGACTCTTATTTGTGGAAATACTAGATATAGAAGTTGAAAAGATGTTAACTTACAAATTTGTAAGTTAGTTGTTAGAGAAATCGATGTTATGAAAATTATTCCATTGGTAAAATAAAAATAACGAAGGGAAGATAGGGAGGATGAAAAAGATGAAAGCACTTCAAAATTTATCATATAGCCAAGGTGTCAGTCTTATTTGTTTAGGGGGATTTGCTGCATCTGTTACGTTAGCTGTTTTAATAAAGGTGTTTCATCAAATCTTTTAATCTTATAGTAGGGAAGGAATTGGTTGTTATCATTAGTAGGAACAGCAATGAAAATAAAAAATAGCTCTTAGCATGTATGTAAATGCTAAGAGCTATTTTTGTTTACTTAGCTACTTCCGCTTTTTCACTTGTTACAGTAACGTCTTTCCATGTTAATTTAGAACCTGGTGCAACGTCATAATCTTTAACACGGTTATTTACACCTGTTAATTCAAACTTGTAATGAAGTGGAATTAATGGTACTTCATCGTGGATAAGTTTTTGCCATTTATCGTATACATCTTTACGATATTTATCGTCCATTGCCGCTGGAGAGATACCATCTTCTAATAGTTTAGTATTCTGTTCGTTTACCCAGCGACCATTGTTAAATTTAGCATTCTTACCCCAAACACCAGAAGGATCTGGATCAGAACCAACGCCCCATGCAGCTGAGAATAAGTCTACTTTTGGATCGTCCTCCTCAACCATTTTATAGAAGGAGTTTAGTTCGTGTAAGCGTCCATCAACAAGCTCTACTTTCACACCAATATCTTTCCAAGATTGGATAAATAATTTTGCAAGAGGTTCACTCGTGTCACTTCCGCTCATTGCTAGAAGGTTAAGTTTAAATTCATTTCCGTTTGGATCTTCACGGAATCCGTCACTATTTTTATCTTTATATCCAGCTTCATCTAATAATTTTTTAGCCTTCTCAACGTCTTTATCATATGCACCGACATTATTATTATGGAACTTTGGTAAAGATGGTGGAACAGGTGAATTAGCAGGATAGCGTAGTCCATGATATAATTTGTCACCGATTTCTTTACGGTCAATAGCATAAGCCATTGCTTGGCGTAAGCGTACATCTTTAAACTTATTATTCTCATTTGTTACATTTTCTTTTTTGTCTTTATCCCAAGTTCCAAACTTAAAGCCGATGTAGCTATAGTATAAATCTGTTTTTCCAATAAGTTGTGCATTTTTCAATTTACTTACATTTGGATATTGATCTGCGCTAACTTCAGCGATATCAATATCACCATTTTTTAATGAGGCGTTTACAACAGACGGATTAACAACTTTTAATGTTAAATTTTTCAGTTTAGGTTTTCCAGCCCAGTAATCATCATTGCGTTCAAATTCAATTGCTTCACCTGGAACGATTTTTTTCACTTTAAATGGACCGAAACCGATTGGATTTTTACGAACTTTATCAGATTCTGCTAGTTTCTCAATTGGTACGTCGCCTAAATATTTTTTATTAAGTGGTAAAGTCCAAACACCAGTAATCATTGATGGATTTGGTTGTTTATATGTAATGGAAATAGTTTTTTGATCAATTACTTTTACACCAGAAATTTTGTCAGCCTTGCCAGCGTGATAATCTTCCATACCTTCAATAAGTGGCATTTGTTTTGAATAGCGAGCACCTTCATATTTTGGATGACCGATTGCAAGGTATGCATATTCTAAATCTTCAGCTGTAACAGGGTTACCATCGTGCCATTTTACATTATCTTTGATTTTTATTGTAATTGTTTTTTTATTTTCAGAAATCTCAAAAGTAGCTGGGCCATTATTTGTAATTTCATAGTTCTTATCTGTCCATAATAGTGAGTCATCAAAGAACGTGATAATATCCCAGTCAGTAGCATTCTCATACACAACAGGATTTAAAATACCAGCAAATGGTGTACCAGATACAAGTCCATAAGTAAGAGATCCATCTTTCACTTCTTTTTTATCATTTTTTACTTGCGAACTAAATTTATTTGTTTCAACGTTTTTCTGGCTACTCGATTTCTTATCATTGCTACCGTTTCCTCCGCATGCAGAGAGTAATAATGTTGAAACTGCAAGTGTACTTAGAACTTTAACAAATTTTGGTTTATTCATAAATTCCCCACCCCTTAACCTTTTCTTTGTCTTGCATC
This sequence comes from Bacillus sp. SSR7, assembly GCF_055902415.1. Lineage (NCBI taxonomy): Bacteria > Bacillati > Bacillota > Bacilli > Caryophanales > Bacillaceae > Bacillus > Bacillus sp. SSR7. The sequence continues at coordinate 120,688 of NZ_JBVVXV010000009.1, forward strand.
AGCTGCACGTTGTAGCGCTTGGCCGATAAAATTTATACTCAACATCAACACTAAAATCATGATTGATGCAGGTAACCAAATCCACCATTTCTCTTGTAATACATCTGGGTTTGTTGCATAACTAACGAGTGTCCCGAGACTCGGTGTACTTTCTGGGAGGCCGAAGCCTAAAAATGTTAGTCCAGATTCGATACCGATATTCCCCGCAAGGTTTAATGTGACACTTACGATAATAATAGAACTTAAATTAGGTAATACTTGAAAAGTTATGATTTTCCAATTAGGTGTTCCTAATGTTTTTGAAGCTGATACATAATCTAACTCTTTTTCCGCTAGGACTTTAGAACGAATTAAACGTGCTTTACCAGTCCATAAAAACATGCTCATAATTAAAATAAATGTAAGTACATTGAACTTTGGGACAATTGTAATGAAAACAATTACAATCATTAAAAACGGTAAAACAATAATGAAATCGATAATACGCATAATCATATTGTCAATTTTTCCGCCAAAGTAACCTGCGATGAGACCGATAGTCATACCGATAAAGCAGGTGATGGCGGTAATAACTAAGCCAATTGTAAATGAGTTACGTGTACCAATTATAAGTTGTCCAAAAATATCACGGCCTCCATAGTCTGTACCTAACAAATGTTCAGCAGAAGGTGGTGAATATATTGCAAATAAGTCTACTCGTACAATATCTTCTTGTTTCATAATAAATGAGGTTATATAAACACCTAGTAGTAGTAGAGTAAGAAAGACAAGTGAAAACATTGCTAATTTATCTTTACGAAACTCTCTCCACATAATAGAGAAACCTGATGGACTTTTCTCATACGGAATTATTTCTGTTTGTTTTTCAGGGTTTGCCAACATAACGTCTGCTCCTTTCTATTAATCGATTCGAATTCTTGGGTCAACGATGCTTAGAATAATGTCAGAAAGGAGTGTTCCAAGTAACGTTGCAAAACCAGTAAGCATTACTAGGGAAGTAATGACACTAAAGTCACGCTGAGTGATAGATTGCATAAAGAGTTGACCGAGTCCAGGATAACTAAATATACTTTCTAAAAAGATTGATCCACCAATTAAACCAGTAATCTCATAACCTAAGAAAGCTGCGATTGGTAAGAAAGAGTTACGTAAAATATGTTTAGAATAAACTCGTGACTCTGGTACACCTTTTGCTCTAGCAGTGCGTACAAAATCTTTAATCTTCGTATCAATAATTTCACTTCTTAAATATTGGACTGTACTAACAGTTCCAATAAGTGCGCCACATATTGCAGGTAGCATAAGGTGGTTTAATTTGCTCATATAATAAGCGAAGGTACCATCAGCTACTTGTGGGTCTACACTGCCTCCAGTCGGGAAAAGAGCAAGTTGAAATCCGAATACAAAGAGCATAATTAATGCAAAAATAAATAATGGTGTTGCATAACCAAGATAGTTATATAGTGTAATAATCCGATCCATCCAAGAGTTATTCCAGCGACCGCTAATAACCCCTAATGGGATGGCAATTAAATACGTAAGAATTAAAATAGCAAGCGATAATGTAATTGTGTTTCCAAGGCGTTCACCTAATAAATCTGTTACTTGGATTTTATGTATAGTAGAGACACCAAAATCACCTTGAGCAACATTTTTAATCCAGCGTACATATTGTGTTGTAATCGGATCATTTAACCCGAGTCGTTCTCTTTGCTCTTCAATTACTTTTGGATCGGCACTTGGATCCATTGCTCTACCGGTTAAAGCATCACCGGGCATCGCTTTCGCAAGTGCGAAGACGAGAATACTTAATACGAATAATTGCGGTATCATAACTAATAATCGACGTAGTATAAATTTCCACATGTTTTATCACTCCCTTATGGTAATGCCACCCGGTGTGTTGGCGAGATTGGTTTTAAATCGTAAGCACGACCATCTTCATTAAAGTAGTTTTCATAATATTTTTCATATTCAGTATTTACTTCGCGTCGTAGTTTAGTTTGTTTTTCGCGATTTTCTGGGCGAATATCAGGAATTGCTGATATTAAGCGTTTCGTGTAAATGTGTTGTGGATTACTATAAATTTCTGCACTAGTTGCTTCTTCGACAATGCGTCCACGATACATAACACCGATACGGTCACACATATGACGAATTACACCTAAATCATGACTAATGAATAAGTATGTTAGTCCGAGCTCAGCTTGTAAATCTTGCAAGAAGTTTAATACTTGAGCTTGTACAGAAACATCCAGTGCTGATACAGGTTCATCAGCAATAATAAGTTTGGGTTTTAATGTAAGAGCGCGTGCAATACCAATCCGCTGTCTTTGTCCACCGGAAAATTCATGTGGGTATTTATAAATGGACTCCGGATTTAAGCCAACTTTATCAAGATAATCTTGAACAGCTCTACGCTCTTCATCAGGTGAGAGCTTCTCAAAATTCCGAAGTGGTTCAGCGATAATATCGAGAACACGTTTCTTCGGATTTAATGATGAATAAGGATCTTGGAAAATCATTTGAATATCTTTTCGTTGTTCTCGTAGTTCTGAGCGACGTAATCTTGTTAAATCTCTATTATTAAAATGAATGCTACCAGCTGTTGCTTTCGTTAAATGCATAATTGCTTTACCCGTTGTTGATTTGCCACTTCCTGATTCACCAACAATTCCGTATGTTTCACCAGGCTGTAATTCAAAACTTACACCATCTACAGCACGTACATAATCTAATGTGCGTCCGAAGAAACCACCTTTAATTGGGAAATGTACTTTTAAATCTTCTACTTTAAGCAGTGCCATGAGTTACGTCATCTCCTTTCTTATCTTGGAAGTTGAAATGTTTGTAGCAAGTGCAACGTACCCAATGATCTGCTTTTGCTTCATGTAGAGTTGGATTTTCTTCATGTTGATCAGGTCTAATCCATGGAATCCGTGCTTGGAAGCGACAACCTGTACGAGGTAGTTTAGCTAATGTCGGTACAACCCCTTGAATGACATGCAATTTTTCTTTTTCAGCATATGCAGATGGAATAGAATTTAATAAAGATCGTGTATATGGATGAAGAGGATTATTAAAGATTTCTTCAACAGTTCCTGTTTCCACAATTTGGCCTGCATACATAACAACAACGCGATCAGCTGTTTCAGCAACAACACTTAGGTCGTGTGTGATTAAGATGATGCCCATTTTTGTTTGTTCTTGAATAGATTTTAATAGGTCTAGAATTTGTGCTTGAATCGTTACGTCAAGTGCAGTTGTAGGCTCATCTGCAATAATGAGTCCTGGCTTACAAGCAATTGCAATTGCGATAACAATTCTTTGTCTCATTCCGCCAGATAATTCGTGTGGGTATTGTTTATATGTAAGTTCTGGTTTTGGAATACCAACTTGATGGAGTAGTTCTAAGGTGCGTTCTTTTTTTTCTGTCTTTGAAAGGTTTGTGTGGTAATTTAAATTTTCTTCAATTTGTTTGCCGACCGTCATAAGTGGATTAAGTGCTGTAAGAGGTTCTTGGAAAATCATCCCCATATTTGATCCGCGTACTTTATTCATTTCTGCGGCTGACATAGATAGTAAATCCTTATCTCTATAGTAAAGCTGCCCTTGTAATTTTGTATTTGCTTCATTATGCAGTCGCATAATGGAAAGGGCAAGTGCACTTTTTCCGCATCCTGACTCACCAACGATAGCAACAATTTCATTTTCATGAACAGTTAAGGATACATCATCAACTGCTGCATGATACTGATCTTGTATACGAAAGGAAGTTTGCAAGTTTTCAATACGAAGAAGTGGATTCTTCATGGCTATCCCTCCATCTTTTCTGAAAAGACTAAATATTTTGTATGTTGTTATTTTAATATAAATTGACAATGTTTGACAAGGTTAATTTGATAAAATATTCAAAAATCTTTTTATATAAAAGTGGAATGCAGTTGTATTAGGTGTTGAAGTATTTCGAAAGCGCTAACATACATATGAGAGGAAAATGAATCTTTTGTAAGAAAAAAGATTTATATGTAGAAAAAAGAGAGGCATTCTGGAAAGAATGGCCCCTCTTTTTTTGATAAGTATAATATTTGTACTTAAGCTTGTTTTGATTTTACTGACCCTGTATTTAAAGTAAGGGCAAGGAAGAACATTGCAAGTACGCAAGATACAAGTAATAAGATGAATCCGCCATCCCATCCGAATGCATCTACGATAAAGCCCATAGCGGCACTAGCGAAAGCAGCTCCGCCTAAGTAACCGAAGAATCCAGTTAAGCCTGCTGCAGTTCCAGCAGCTTTCTTTGGTGCTAAGTCAAGAGCGTGTAGACCAATTAGCATAACAGGTCCGTAAATTAAAAATCCAATTGCGACAAGTGCGATACTATCAACCATTGGATTACCAGGAGGGTTTAGCCAGTACACAAGAACGGCGATAAATACACCAACCATAAATAAAATACCAGCAGGTGCGCGGCGTCCTTTAAATAGTTTATCACTCATCCATCCGCAAAGAAGTGTACCTGGAATACCAGCCCATTCATATAGAGCGTAAGCAGTACGTGAGCTACTATGAGTAAAGCTTTTTTCTTCTACTAAGTAAGTAGGAGCCCAGTCTACAACGCCGTAACGTACGAAATATACGAAAACGTTCGCAATAGCGATGTACCATAAAAACTTATTGTTTAATACGTATGTAAATAAAATTTCCTTTACTGAAAGTTCACGTTCGCGATCTTTTACTTTTTCATCTGGTGGATATTCTCCAGTATGTTCTTCAATAGAAGGCAATCCGCAAGATTGAGGTGTATCTTTCATCGTAATTAATACATAAATACCAACTAAAATTGAAAGAATACCTGGGAAGTAAAAAATACTTTTCCAGTCATCTGCGAAGAGGTATAAGCCTAATGTTACAAGGGAAGGCATAAGCGCTCCGCCAACATTATGAGCGACGTTCCAAATAGACATTTTTGTACCACGTTCGCTAATAGAGAACCAGTGAACCATCGTACGACCACAAGGAGGCCATCCCATACCTTGTACCCATCCATTTAAAAACTGAAGTACAAACATAAGTATAATGCTCGTTGTAATGAAAGAAAATGAGCCGAAAATAATATTAATGATACCTGATAAAAATAGCCCAGCTGCTAAAAAGTAGCGAGGATTACAACGATCGGATACGATACCCATAAGAAATTTACTTAATCCGTAAGCAATAGAAACTGCTGAAAGGATAACCCCAAGTTCCCCTTTACTAAAGCCTTGTTCAATTAAGTATGGCATTGCTAGTGAAAAGTTTTTTCGAACAAAGTAATAACCTGCATAGCCGATGAAGATACCTAAAAATACTTGTAAACGTAATTTACGGTATTCACTATCAACGCGATCAGCTGGTAAGCGTTCTGCGTGGGGCGCAGGTTTAAAGAATTGTGTGAAAAACATAAAATGAAAATCCTCCCCAATTTAATTCGAAGTGTTGTAAGTCAGAGAGAATATAAAAAGGCCATGAAATATAAAAAAGTTTCCTTTTTTATGATTCATAGCCGTGTACTCCGATTCTCCGTGACTGTCAATATTAACTTCGTCGAAAATTATACAACTTTGTGACAAAAATGTAAACGTTTTTATAAATAAAAAGTGTTGACGGATTTTGTTCGTCGGATTAATATTTAAATACGTTAAATATTTTATTGTTTAAATAAGAGGTGGATAACATGCCAAATGATATGACGCATATCGATAAAATTCAAGCTCTTGCCTTTTCAATCGGAAAGAAAATGCAGACAGAGTTATTAGAACAAATGCAAGCAACAGGACTTACACCACCGCAGTTTTATATTTTAAAGATTTTAGATCATTATGGAGCTTCAAGGGCGACAAAATTAGCAAAAAAGATGTATGTAAAGCCTAGTGCAATTACAGTGATGATCGATCGTTTAATTGACCAAGAGCTTGTAGAGCGTTATCACGACAAAGATGACCGCCGTGTTGTCATTATTGAGTTAACAAAAAAGGGGAAAGCTAGGGTAGAAGAGGCAATGACCGCTCGTAATGAGCACATTGCAAAATACTTCTCACATTTAGAATTACAAGAAAGAGAAGATTTATTACGTCTCTTTGAGAAGTTAGAAACAATTATTTGCGGGACACAAGAGAAAAAAGAGAATAACTAAGAGGAATTGAGGAGATTACATGGAGCAACAAGAAAATATAAATAGAAAGTTGTTGTTAATCGGTTTAATCATCGCTATGCTATTTGCTGCCTTAGATGGAACAATCGTTGGTACAGCAATGCCGCGTATCGTCGGTGAACTAGGTGGATTAAGCTTAATGACGTGGTTAACAACAGCCTATATGTTAACATCAACGACAGTTGTACCAATTGCAGGTAAATTAGCGGATTTACTTGGCCGTCGTAACGTATATATTACAGGGTTAGTTATCTTTATGGTTGGCTCAGCGTTATGTGGTATGGCAAATGGTATGACAGAATTAATTATTTTCCGTGGTATTCAAGGTCTTGGTGGCGGTATTATGATGCCAATGGCTATGATTATTATCGGAGATATGTTCACGGGAAAAGAACGTGCGAAATGGCAAGGTATTTTTGGTGCGTTATACGGTCTTGCTTCTGTAATTGGACCACAAGTGGGTGGTTGGATTGTAGATGCAGTGAACTGGAGATGGGTATTCTACATTAACTTGCCAGTTGGTATTTTAGCAACAATCTTTATTGCAATGGGATTAAAATCACATAAACAAACAGGACCAATTAAAATTGATATTGCTGGGATCTTTACAATGATTCTCGGTGTTGTAAGTTTATTACTTGCATTAACGTTTGGTGGAAAAGATTACGCATGGGATTCTTGGCAAATTATCGGGTTATTTGCATTAGCTTTAATTGGTATCGTTAGCTTTGTTATCGTTGAAACGAAAGCGGAAGAACCAATTTTACCGATGCATTTCTTTAAAAATCGTACATTTACATTACTAAATGCGATTGGATTCTTTATGAGTATTGGAATGTTCGGTGCCATTATGTTCGTACCATTCTTCATGCAAGGAATTGTAGGAGTAAGTGCTGCTGAATCAGGAACAATTATGACGCCAATGATGATTACAATGATTGTGATGAGTATTATTGGCGGGCAACTTGTATTAAAAGTTGGTGTAAAACCACAAATTATTACAGGAATGCTTATAATGGCTGGAGGATTCTGGTTATTAACAACGATGGATATGCACACAACTAAATTGACTGCTACTTCTTATATGATGGTTATCGGTTTAGGAATGGGTCTTGTAATGCCGACATTAACATTAGCGTTACAAGAAAGCTTCCCGAAAAAAGATCTTGGTGTCGTAACATCATCAAGTCAGTTCTTCCGTCAAATCGGCGGAACATTTGGTATTACAATTTTAGGATCAATCATGAATAACACTTCAGGTACAACATTAACAAAGAATTTAGTACCTGTATTAGATACATTCCCGAAAGAAGCGGGACAAATGGTAACGAAATTTAAAGATATGATTCATACAGATCCACAAGGTTTATATTCAATGCTATTTAGTCCAGAGGCATTAAAACAAATGCCAGAAGCATTCGCTAATAGCATTGTACCGATTTTGAAAAACTCTTTAGTAGACTCACTTCATACTGTATTCTTAACAGGATTAGTATTTATCGTAGTAGGCGCTATCTTTACGATTTTCTTACAGAAGATTAAACTGTCAGATCGTAAAAAGGATGCTAAAGAGCCAGCTACAGAGGAAAAAGAACAAACTGTATCATATTCGTAATGAAAAAGCATCGCCTTATGGCGGTGCTTTTTTGAGTATAACCTTAAAAGCTTTTTCGTGAGAAATGATTGACGTATTTCTAGAAATACGTTATATTATTTTCTGTAAACGGTTACATGGAATGGAGAGGGAAGAGAATGAGTACGATTAAAGACGTTGCAAAATTAGCGGGAGTATCTGTTGCGACCGTTTCCAGAGTTTTAAATAAAAATGGATATGTTCATGAAGATACATTAAAGAAAGTAGAACGAGCGATTGAGATGCTAGATTATAAACCTAGTACAGTAGCACGTTCACTATATAATAAGAAATCTCGTTTAATTGGTTTAGTTGTTCCAAATATCGTGAATCCATTCTTTCCAGAAGTTGCACGTGCCGTAGAAGATGTAGCGCATAAGCAAGGATATACAGTTGTACTTTGTAACTCTGATGAAAATTTAGAGAAAGAAAAGCAATATATTGATGTACTTAGACAAAATAATGTGGACGGATTTATTGTAGCAACAAACCCAAAAAATAGTGTGAATTACATGAATTTGTCAGTACCAGTGGTTGCAATTGACCGTATGTTTAATGAGCGTATACCTGCTGTGTATGCTGATAACTATGCGGGAAGTCAGGCAGCGACAAAGTTATTAATAGATAAAGGCTGTAAACATATTGCGCATATTCGCGGACCGCGTGACGTAAGCACGGCTAATGAACGTTTTGAAGGTTTTGTAGACGTTATTACGCAAAATAATCTTTCTTATATGATTGCAGAGAGTACATTTGATCCGGCTAATAGTGAGCGTGTAGCGGTGGAATTATTAGAAGAGTACCCACATATAGATGGAATTGTTGCTGGGAATGATTTAATTGCAATAGGTATTGTAAAGGCTGCACTTCAAAAGGGAATTTCTATTCCGGATGATTTACAAATTATCGGATTCGATGGAATTTCTTTAACAGAGATGATGTATCCATCTATTACAACTGTTGCACAGCCAATTTATGAAATGGGGAAAATTGCAACAGAACTGCTGTTAGAGCAGATGGAAGGAAACGTATTAGAAGAGAAACACTATCGTTTACCGATTGAAATTATAGAACGAAATACAACGAAGTAAGGAGCTGAAATAGATGCCAAATATTGCAGTAGTAGGTAGTATTTCAATGGACTTAGTGGCCGTTTCAAAAAAACGTCCGAAAGCAGGAGAAACAGTAATTGGTGAAGCATTTCATACAATTCCAGGAGGAAAAGGAGCTAACCAAGCGGTTGCTGCAGCTAGATTAGGCGCAAATGTAGCAATGGTTGGAGCGGTAGGAAACGATAATTATGGAACTGTAGTTAAGAAAAATTTAGAGAACGAACGTGTTTTTATCGACTATGTGGTACCGGTTACAGATGCGGCGACAGGAATTGCTCATATCGTTTTAGCAGAAGAGGATAACAGTATTGTTGTTGTGCAAGGAGCGAATGCTCTCGTAAATGATTCGATTGTAGATCGTTCAAAAGATCTTCTTATAAAAGCAGATATGGTTGTTCTTCAACTAGAGATTCCACTTGAAACAGTGGAATATGTATTAGCTATTTGTGAGGAGCATAATATTCCAGTTATGTTAAATCCAGCGCCAGCACAAGTATTGTCAAAAGATATTTTAGAAAAGGCAACTTATATTACGCCAAATGAACATGAGTGTCGCATCGTATTAGATGATTTCACATCGCCAATTGAAGATTTATTGGCTAAATATCCAAATAAACTATTGATGACAGAAGGTTCTAACGGTGTACGTTTCCATAATGGTACGGAGATTGTACATGTTCCTAGCATTGCTGTTGATGTAGTGGATACAACTGGAGCTGGTGATACATTTAATGGTGCGTTAGCAGTTGCGCTTTCTGAAGGCGAAACACTTCAAAAAGCAATTCGTTTTGCGAATATTGCTGGTGGTCTTTCTGTAACGAAGCTTGGAGCACAAGGCGGTATGCCAACGAGAGATAGAGTACGTGAAGTGCAGGTGATTGTCGGATGAAAAAGCACGGCGTATTAAACAGTGAGATTGCAGCAGTGCTTGCTTCACTTGGGCATACGGATACGATTGTAATCGCTGATTGCGGTTTACCAATTCCTGACGGAGTAAAGAGAATTGATCTAGCTGTTGAAATAGGAAAACCTAGCTTTTTAGATGTATTGCAAGTGGTAGCAGATGATATGGCAATTGAAAAAGTGACGTTAGCAGAAGAAGTTATTCACAATAATGCGGAAGTAAATAAAGAAATAGAGCAGAAATTAATAGAACCAGCATTTGAGTATGTATCTCACGAACAATTTAAAGAGCATACAAAGAAAGCGAAGGCGATTATTCGTACAGGCGAGGCTACGCCTTATGCAAATGTAATTTTACATGCAGGCGTGATTTTTTAATAAAGGGAAGTGATGGGAATGCATATTGAAATGAAAAACATTTCAAAGGCGTTCAATGGAAATCCTGTTTTGAAGAATGCACAGTTTATGATTGAAACAGGAGAAGTCCATGCATTGATGGGGGAAAATGGAGCGGGTAAATCAACGCTCATGAAGATTTTAACAGGTGTATACAAAAAAGATGGTGGGACAATCACGATTGATGGGCAAGAGCGCACCTTTAAAAATGCGAAAGAAGCTGAAGAGTACGGCATCGCATTTATACATCAAGAACTAAACATATTGCCGAATTTAACAGTAGCTGAAAATATGTTTCTCGGTAAAGAGTTAATGTATGGGAAAACAGGTATTTTACGCACTCGACAAATGAACGCGATTGCACAGCAGCAACTAGCAGAGCTAGGATTGCATGTAAGAGGTGCTATGTTAGCAGAGGAACTATCGGTTGGACAACAGCAGATTATCGAAATTGCGAAAGCGTTAATGACAAACGCGAGCGTTATTATTATGGATGAACCGACAGCTGCATTAACAGATCGTGAGATTGAAACGTTGTTTACTGTCATTAATAAATTACGTAAAGAAGGCGTGTCGTTCGTTTATATCTCACACCGAATGGAAGAAATTTTTTCAATATGTGATACCATTACGATTTTACGTGATGGGGAATACGTCGGAAAGAGAGCCATTCCGGAAACATCATTTGATGAAGTAGTGAGTATGATGGTGGGGCGCAGCATTGGTGAACGTTATCCAGAACGAAATAGTCAAATTGGCGATGTTATTTTGGAAATGCGTAATGGAACGAAAAAAGGGAAGTTTGAAAATGTTTCGTTTCAAGTTAGAAAGGGTGAAATCCTTGGTGTTGCTGGTTTGATGGGAGCTGGCCGTACAGATATTATGAAAGCGATATTTGGATACGAACCTTTAGATTCTGGCCAAATTTTTATAAATGGACAAGAAGTAAAGATTGATAGTCCGATAGATGCGATTAGACAAAGAATTGCATTCATTACAGAGGATAGAAAATCTGAAGGGTTAGTATTAGATTTCTCAATTCGAGAAAATTTAGCTTTACCAAATTTAGAGAGTCTTTCAAAGGGAAGTGTTCTAAGCAATGAGCTAGAACAACAGTTTACAGCGGACATGATGAAACTTCTTAATGTGAAAGCATCTAGTGGAGAGCAAGCGGTGAAATCTCTTTCTGGTGGAAATCAGCAAAAAGTTGTTATTGCGAAATGGCTAGGTATCCACCCGCAGTTACTCATTTTAGATGAGCCAACAAGGGGTGTTGATGTTGGAGCGAAAAAAGAAATTTACTCTATTATGAATAAGCTTACCGAAGAAGGAGATGCCGTTATTATGGTATCATCTGAGCTTCCAGAAGTTTTAGGGATGAGTGATCGCGTTCTTGTTATTCATGAAGGAAAAGTCGGCGGCATTTTAGAGAAAGATGAGGCATCACAAGAGTCTATTATGGCACTAGCTACAGGGGGAGAGTAAGGATGGCTAAGAAGGGGAATGTATTACAACAACTTGGGTCTTTAATTGGACTAGCGCTAATTATTGTAGTAATTACAGCTTTAAATCCAGCGTTTATTGAAATTCCAAATTTATTTAATATACTGCGTCAAGTATCGATTAATGCGCTTATTGCATTCGGAATGACCTTTGTAATTTTAACAGGGGGTATTGACTTATCGGTAGGTTCTATTTTAGCATTATCAAGTGCACTTGTTGCTGGAATGATGGCAAGTGGCATGGACCCGTTCCTTGCGATGGCAGTTGGATTATTAGCTGGTCTTGTAATGGGAATTGTAAACGGTATCATCATAGCAAAGGGAAAAGTAGCTCCATTTATTGCGACTTTAGCAACAATGACTATTTTTCGCGGGTTGACGCTTGTTTATATGGACGGACGTCCGATCACTGGACTTGGTGATCATTTAATGTTCCAAATGTTTGGTCGCGGGTATTTTCTCGGTATTCCGGTACCAGCTGTTACAATGATGATCGCTTTTGCAGTACTGTACTTCATTTTGAAGAAAACGACATTTGGTCGCCGTACATTTGCAATTGGTGGAAATGAAGAAGCAGCAGCATTATCAGGTATTAATGTTACGAGAATTAAAGTAATGATTTACGGTCTTTCTGGAATTTTGGCAGCGCTTGCAGGTATTGTCCTAACATCAAGACTAGATTCTGCACAGCCAACTGCAGGTACTTCTTACGAGTTAGATGCAATTGCAGCAGTTGTATTAGGTGGAACAAGTCTTTCTGGGGGAAGAGGATGGATTGTTGGTACATTCATCGGTGTACTTATTATTGGTGTACTAAATAACGGTTTAAATTTATTAGGTGTATCTTCTTTCTTCCAACAAGTTGTAAAAGGACTTGTAATCTTACTAGCTGTATTAATTGATCGCCGAAAAGAAGCGTAATGGAGGGACAGTTCATGAAGAAATGGTTACTTATACTCGTTGCATGTATTATGGTCATTACTGCTGGTTGTTCAATGGAACCACCAGAATGGGCAAAGGATTCTAGCGATAAAGGTCGAAATAAAACTATTAAAGTTGGATTCTCTGTTTCAACTTTAAACAATCCATTTTTTGTGACTTTGAAAAAAGGGGCAGAAAAGAAAGCGAAAGAAAGCGGTATTGAATTGATTGCTGTTGATGCGCAAAATGATGCAGCAAAGCAAACGAACGATGTTGAAGATTTAATTCAAAAAGGTGTCGATGTAGTTGTTATTAATCCAACCGATTCAGATGCTGTTGCTTCAGCGGTAAGTGCGGCAAATGCAGCGAACGTTCCTGTTATTACAGTAGACCGCGTTGCAAATTCAGGTAAGGTTGTTTCTCACATTGCATCTAATAACATCGAAGGTGGTCAAATGGCTAGTGATTACATTCGTGAATTAGTCGGCGAAGGAGCAAACGTTGCTGAGTTAGAAGGAATCCCTGGATCCTCTGCTGCTCGTGAACGTGGGAAAGGATTCCATAACGTAGCCGATAAGTCTTTAAAAGTAGTTGCTAAACAAGCGGCTGATTTTGATAGAGCAAAAGGATTATCTGTTATGGAAAACATTTTGCAAGCAAATGGTGATATTAAAGCCGTGTTTGCGCATAACGACGAGATGGCATTAGGTGCACTTGAAGCATTGAAGTCTGCTGGGAAAACAGATGTAGTCGTTGTTGGATTTGATGCAACAGAAGATGCTGTAAAAGCGGTTAAAGATGGGCGTATGGCTGCAACAGTCGCTCAAAAACCGGAATTAATCGGAGAGAAGGCGATGCAAACAGCAAAAGAGATCACACAAGGTAAAAAAGTGGACAAATCTATTCCGATTGAATTAGAGCTTATTAAGAAAAATAAATAAATATAAAATGAAAATTAGGAAGGAAGAATAACAAATGAAATTCTTTATTGATACAGCAAACATTAACGAAATTAAAGAGGCAAATGCATTAGGCGTATTAGCTGGAGTAACGACAAATCCATCACTTGTAGCAAAAGAAGGTGTAGATTTCCACGAGCGCATTCGTGAAATTTGCAACGTCGTAGAAGGACCTGTAAGTGCAGAAGTAATTAGTTTAGAAGCAGATAAAATGATCGAAGAAGGAAAAGAGTTAGCGAAAATTGCTCCAAACGTTGTTGTAAAAGTTCCAATGACAACAGAAGGTTTAAAAGCAGTAAAAGCGTTCTCTGACTTAGGAATTCGTACAAACGTTACATTAGTGTTCTCAGCAGTTCAAGCATTACTTGCAGCTCGTGCTGGTGCAACATACGTTTCACCATTCTTAGGTCGCTTAGATGATATCGGTCATAACGGTATGGACTTAATTCGCCAAATCGCAGAAATCTTTGCAATTCACGGTATCGAAACAGAAATTATCGCAGCATCTGTACGTCACAGTGTTCACGTAACTGACGCAGCATTAAACGGTGCACATATTGCAACAATCCCAGCAAACGTAATTGCTTCATTAGTGAAGCACCCATTAACAGATCAAGGAATTGAGAAATTCTTAGCTGATTGGGAAAAAACACAAGAGAAATAATAGAAAATCAAGAATCCTAGTTTAATTGACTAGGATTCTTTTTTATTTAAAAGAATTTTCATGCAATTTTGCATATTGTCTTTTAAATTTGTTATATAAGCTATTTAATATATATCAAATCACTTTTTATGTTTCATATTTCGACATAAAACGGTAGAAGTTCTGACCAGAAAACTGGAGGGCATGATTCTATAACAGAAAGCTTAACGTTTATAGGATTGTGCCTTTTTATATAGGGAGGGCAGAAAGTAGAGCTTTTGATTTAAATGCACTTATTTATCTGAATTTTAAGTTTTATAAAAGGAGAGAAATAGAATGAGAAGAAAAGCGCCATTTAAAGTGTTATCGTCACTAGCAATTGCGGCAATTATCGGATGCACATCTGTAATGAGTGCTCCATTAGCATACGCAGAAACGCCAGCAAAAGAGAAAATAAATGTGTCTACAACACCAATTGATTACAATTTAATTCAAGAAGATCGTTTAGCGGAAGCTCTGAAAGAAAGAGGAACAATTAATCCAGCATCTTCTAAAGAAGAGACGAAAAAAGCTGTAGAGAAATATATTGAAAAGAAACAAGGGGACCAGGCAAATAAAGAAATTCTTCCAACCGATACTGCTAAAGAGGCATCTGATTTCGTGAAAAAAGTAAAAGAGAAAAAAATGGAAGAAAAGGAGAAAGTAAAGAAACCTGAAAAAAATGTTAGCCCTGAGCAAAAGCCTGAACCAAATAAAAAACAATTGAATGGGCGAGTTCCAACATCTAAAGCAAAGCAAGCACCGTATAAGGGACCGGTTCGAACTGATAAAGTATTAGTGTTACTCGTTGAATTTAGTGATTATAAACATAATAATATTGATCAAACGCCAGGGTATATGTATTCGAATGACTTTAGTAGAGAGCATTATCAAAAGATGTTATTTGGTAATGAACCATACACGTTATTTGATGGTTCGAAAGTAAAAACATTTAAACAATATTACGAAGAGCAGTCTGGTGGTAGTTATACGACAGATGGATATGTAACGGAGTGGCTAACTGTTCCAGGAAAAGCATCTGACTACGGTGCTGATGGTAGTAGTGGTCACGATAATAAAGGACCAAAAGGCGCACGTGATTTAGTGAAAGAAGCTTTACATGCAGCTGCTGAGAAAGGGTTAGATTTATCTCAATTTGATCAGTTTGATAGATATGATACAAATGGTGATGGGAATCAAAATGAGCCTGACGGTGTAATTGATCATTTAATGGTAATCCATGCAGGTGTTGGTCAAGAAGCTGGTGGTGGTAAATTAGGCGATGATGCCATTTGGTCACATCGTTCAAAATTAGCAATAGATCCAGTAGCAATTGAAGGGACAAAATCAAAGGTAGATTACTTTGGTGGCAAAGTAGCAGCACATGATTACACAATTGAACCAGAAGATGGAGCAGTAGGCGTATTTGCGCATGAATTTGGACATGACCTTGGCTTACCAGATGAATATGATACGAAATATACTGGAACGGGTTCACCTGTCGAAGCTTGGTCACTCATGAGTGGGGGAAGTTGGACAGGGAAAATTGCAGGAACAGAGCCAACTAGTTTCTCACCACAAAATAAAGATTTCTTACAAAAGAATATGGGTGGCAACTGGGCAAGAATTTTGGAAGTAGATTACGATAACATTAAACGTGGTGTAGGAGTTCCTACATATATCGATCAAAGTGTTACGAAGTCCAATCGTCCAGGCGTTGTACGTGTTAACTTACCAGGTAAAAGTGTTGAAACGATTAAGCCGGAGTTTGGAAAGCATGCATATTACAGTACAAGAGGAGATGATATGCATACAACACTAGAAACACCATTCTTTGATTTAACAAAAGGAACAAATGCAAAATTCGATTATAAAGCAAATTATGAGTTAGAAGCAGAGTGCGATTTTGTCGAAGTACATGCAGTAACAGAAGATGGAACGAAAACATTAATTGATAGACTTGGAGAAAAAATAGTCCAAGGAGATAAAGATACAACAGATGGGAAATGGATTGATAAATCATACGATTTAAGTCAATTTAAAGGAAAAAAAGTGAAACTACAATTCGACTATATCACAGATCCAGCTGTAACGTATAAAGGTTTTGCGATGGACAATGTAAATGTAACAGTTGATGGACAAGTAGTATTTTCTGATGATGCAGAAGGACAGTCTAAAATGAATGTAAATGGTTTTGTTGTTTCTGATGGGACAGAGAAAAAAGCTCATTATTACTACTTAGAGTGGAGAAACTATGCGGGATCAGATAATGGATTAAAAGCAGGAAAAGGTCCAGTGTATAATACAGGTCTTGTCGTTTGGTACGCAGATGATAGCTTTAAAGATAATTGGGTTGGGGAGCATCCAGGTGAAGGCTTTCTTGGTGTTGTAGACTCTCATCCAGAAGCATTTGTTGGCAATTTAAATGGAAAACCAACTTACGGTAATACTGGTATGCAAATTGCAGACGCTGCATTTTCATTTGATCAAACACCAGCATGGAGTGTAAATTCATTAACACGTGGACAGTTTAACTATTCTGGATTACAAGGTGTTACAACTTTTGATGATTCAAAAGTATATAGTAATAAACAAATTGCAGACGCAGGAAGAAAAGTTCCGAACCTTGGACTTAAATTCCAAGTTGTTGGACAGGCAGAGGATAAATCAGCAGGCGCTGTTTGGATTAAACGTTAATAACAGAAAAGCACATTCTTCATATGAAGAATGTGCTTTTGAATTTGTACAGTAAGTTATTATTTTAGTTTATGTAATACAAGTGTCTGTTCATATATTGTGTATCAAATTATGTGGGGGAAGGAAATATTTCCGAGGAAATTGTCGAAGTATCGTCGGTATTTATTCAGTTTCTTTTTTAAAGGAAGAAGGTAGTGTTGATTTTATACATACGCTTATTTACAGTAGTACTTGGTTATACACAAAAGTAATATATTAGGCGAAAAAAGACAATGATGGAATTATCCTATCATTGTCTTTTTTACTTTGTCTTTGCCTTTTACTTTGCTTCTGACATAAATCATTCCGGCAAATGTTAATAAGAATGCAGTTCCAATAACGAAGCTGACGCTAGGGGATGCCCCGATTGCTCCAACTGTAAAGGATCCAGCAACAACTCCTAATGAGAAGAAAGCATAAAACAATCCAAATGCTTTTCCGCGCTTATCATCTGTCGTATTTTCAACAAGTAATGCATTTATTGATGGGAAAAGGATAGCGAATCCAATGCCATAAATCATCATAACGATAAAGAGCATGCCTTTTGTTGCAAATAATCCAAGTAAAGATAACGCTAATGCCATTACTGCAATACCAATTAGCATTAGTTTTGAACGATTAAATCGATCGTAAATACGATTTGTTGGTAGTAAGAAGAAGAGGATAGCGGTAATACCGAATACACTTAACATCATGCCTGTTGTAGATGCTTTAAGTGCTAATGCCTCAACTTTCACTGGTAACATATAAGTGACAATTCCTTGTGAAAACATGAGTGTGAAAGCACCAATATATGCCTGTAATAACGGTTCTGATTTCAATAGTTCAAACATATCTTCTTTGTTCATCATTTGTGTTCTTGAAGTATCTTTTCTTGATACGTTATTTGGTAAGAAGAAGAGAGATACGATTGTACCAAGAACCATTAAAATAGAAATGGTAATGAACACCCACTCTATACCAGCAGTTGCTTTCATAATCCCGCTGAAGGCAGGTCCTACAATTGCCGCTGTTCCAACAGCAGCACCAGATAGGGCCATTGCTTTACCTTGTCTTGCTGCATTTGTTTGTTTTGATAAAAACGTAAAGGCAGCAGGAATTAAAAACCCGTCACTAAAGCCATGCATAAAGCGCACAACTAATAGTTGTTCACCACTTTGAACAACGGTGTATAACAAGACTATGAAACTCGTAAGTCCCATGCTTATATAAAGTATTTTTTTTGCACCAAATTTATCGACAGCAGCGCCAGCAATAATATTACCGATCATATTAGCAAATGAGTACATGCCGACAACTAGCCCAATAATAAGAGGGGATCCTCCAAGACTTTGAGCGAACGTACTCATAATAGGTAATTGTGAAAATGTATCTAGAAACGCTACGATAACAATAAAGTAAATAAAATATTTCAAGCGATATTCACCTCTCCTATGCTATTATGGCATAATGCTAATTTCAACCGCAATGAAATTGAGTTAACAGATGTGGAAAAAAGTACAAAGTGACAAAATATTGAACGTTATTTGTTAAAATTTAGTGGAAATGATATTGTTTTTTTGAAATATATGGATAGAAGTATTATAATAGATTTGTAAACTTCACCAGGTTAAGTATATACATAGAGAGGGATGTATAAAATGAAAGCATTACTTTGGCATAATCAACGTGATGTAAGAGTAGAAGAAGTACCAGAACCAACTGTAAAACCAGGAGCAGTTAAGATTAAAGTGAAATGGTGTGGTATCTGCGGGACAGACCTGCATGAATATTTAGCAGGACCTATTTTTATTCCAACAGAAGAGCATCCATTAACACATGTAAAAGCACCGGTTATTTTAGGTCATGAGTTTAGCGGTGAGGTAGTTGAAATCGGTGAAGGCGTTACATCTCATAAAGTGGGAGACCGCGTCGTTGTAGAACCGATTTATTCTTGTGGTAAATGTGAAGCTTGTAAACATGGACATTACAATGTTTGTGAACAACTTGTTTTCCACGGTCTTGGCGGAGAAGGCGGCGGTTTCTCTGAATATACAGTAGTACCAGAAGATATGGTTCACCATATTCCAGATGAAATGACGTATGAACAAGGTGCACTTGTAGAACCAGCAGCTGTAGCAGTTCATGCAGTACGTCAAAGTAAATTAAAAGAAGGGGAAGCTGTAGCAGTATTCGGTTGTGGTCCAATTGGACTTCTTGTTATCCAAGCAGCTAAAGCAGCAGGAGCAACTCCGGTTATTGCAGTTGAACTTTCTAAAGAACGTCAAGAGTTAGCAAAATTAGCAGGTGCGGATTATGTATTAAATCCAGCTACTCAAGATGTATTAGCAGAAATTCGTAACTTAACAAATGGTTTAGGTGTAAATGTGAGCTTTGAAGTAACAGGCGTTGAAGTAGTACTTCGTCAAGCGATTGAAAGTACAAGTTTCGAAGGACAAACTGTAATTGTTAGTGTATGGGAAAAAGACGCAACAATTACTCCAAACAATCTTGTACTAAAAGAAAAAGAAGTGGTTGGTATTTTAGGATACCGTCATATCTTCCCAGCTGTTATTAAATTAATTAGCTCTGGTCAAATTCAAGCAGAGAAATTAATTACGAAAAAAATCACAGTAGATCAAGTTGTTGAAGAAGGATTTGAAGCACTTGTAAAAGATAAAACACAAGTGAAAATTCTTGTTTCACCTAAATAATATAGATATAGTAAAAAGTAGCTCTTTTCTAGAAATAGAAGAGGGCTACTTTTTTTCTATACAGAAAGGTGATAGACTTTCCTGTAACTACAGGTATTTTGTTTGGAAGGGGAAGTCTCATGCTTTCATTTATGTTGACATTGAAACGAATGCTAAAAGCTTGTTTACGAGCGTGGAAGGATAAAGAATTTCAAGTATTATTCGTATTAACATTTTTAACATTAACATCTGGTACGATTTTTTATAGTACAGTTGAAGGATTACGTCCTCTTGACGCTTTGTATTTTAGCGTTGTGACGCTGACGACTGTCGGTGATGCGAATTTTAGCCCGCAAACTGATTTTGGGAAAATATTTACAATCTTATACATATTTATTGGAATTGGATTAGTGTTTGGATTTATACATAAGTTGGCAGTTAATGTCCAACTGCCAAGTATATTATCGAATAGAAAAAAAGAGTAAATGTGTATGCTTTACTCTTTTTTTACATTAGTTTAGATAAGCCTTAATAATAGTTTATTAAAATGAAAGTGCATTCATTCATTATATTCACTGTGTATAAAGTTATAATGATATGAAAATCTGCATATTTTAATTTATTGATAGAAATTTCGTGAAAGGTGGGATATTCTAGTCATAGGTTAACCGGACGACATCATAGGATCCTAACAAAAAGTTTACAATAATTCGATTATAAAATGGAGGATTTCAGATGAAAAAGAAAGTACTTGCTTTAGCAGCAGCTATTACATTAGTAGCTCCTTTACAAAGCGTTGCATTTGCTCATGAAAACGATGGGGGAAGTAAAATAAAAATAGTTCACCGCTGGTCTGCTGAAGATAAACATAAAGAAGGTGTAAATTCTCATTTATGGATTGTAAATCGTGCGATTGATATTATGTCTCGCAATACAACACTTGTAAAACAAGATCGAGTTGCACAATTAAATGAATGGCGTACGGAGTTAGAGAACGGTATTTATGCTGCTGACTATGAAAATCCTTATTATGATAATAGCACATTTGCTTCACATTTCTATGATCCAGACAATGGAAAAACATATATTCCATTTGCAAAGCAGGCAAAAGAAACTGGCGCTAAATATTTCAAATTAGCTGGTGAATCATACAAAAATAAAGATATGAAACAAGCATTCTTCTATTTAGGATTATCTCTTCATTATTTAGGAGATGTAAACCAACCGATGCATGCGGCAAACTTTACAAATCTTTCATATCCACAAGGATTCCATTCTAAATATGAAAACTTTGTAGATACGATAAAAGATAATTATAAAGTAACGGATGGAAATGGATATTGGAACTGGAAAGGTACAAATCCAGAAGAGTGGATTCATGGAGCGGCAGTAGTAGCGAAACAAGATTACTCTGGAATTGTAAATGATAATACGAAAGATTGGTTCGTAAAAGCAGCTGTGTCACAAGAATATGCAGATAAATGGCGCGCTGAAGTTACGCCAATGACAGGTAAGCGATTAATGGATGCACAACGTGTTACTGCTGGATACATTCAGCTTTGGTTTGATACGTACGGAGATCGTTAAGTATTTAAAAAAGGTCAAATCTCACAATAGAGTATTTGACCTTTTTATTACTATACACATGGAGGGATGGAACGTGAAAGGTAAATTGCTAAAAGGTGTACTTAGCTTTGGGATTGGTTTAGGAGTTTTATACGGAGGATCTTCAGCTCAAGCAGACACGTCTACAGATCAAAACAACACTTTGAAAGTGATGACGCATAACGTATACATGCTATCAACGAACTTATATCCAAACTGGGGACAAAGTCAGCGTGCTGATTTAATTGGGGCGGCAGATTATATAAAGAATCAAGATGTTGTTATATTAAATGAAGTGTTTGATAATAGTGCTTCAAATCGCTTATTAGGAAACTTGAAGAAAGAATATCCAAATCAAACAGCGGTATTAGGTCGTAGTAACGGAAATGAATGGGATAAAACGTTAGGTAGCTATTCATCTTCAACGCCTGAAGATGGAGGCGTTGCAATCGTGAGTAAATGGCCGATTGTTGAAAAGATTCAATATGTATTTGCAAAAGGATGCGGGCCAGATAATTTATCAAATAAAGGGTTTGTATACACGAAAATTAAGAAAAATGATCGTTTCGTTCATGTGATTGGGACACACTTGCAGGCTGAAGATAGTATGTGTGGAAAAACTTCACCTGCATCTGTACGTACAAACCAGCTAAAAGAAATTCAAGATTTTATTAAAAATAAGAATATACCAAATGACGAGTACGTTCTATTTGGTGGTGATATGAACGTGAATAAAATAAATGCAGAGAACAATAGTGACTCAGAGTACGCATCCATGTTTAACACATTGCATGCGTCAATTCCATCTTATACGGGACATACAGCAACTTGGGATGCAACGACAAACAGTATTGCAAAATATAATTTCCCTGAAAGTCCTGCCGAGTATTTAGATTATATTATTGCAAGTAAGGACCATGCGAATCCATCATTTATAGAGAATAAAGTATTACAACCGAAATCTCCACAGTGGACTGTTACATCATGGCTAAAAAAATATACGTATGATGATTATTCTGATCATTATCCAGTAGAGGCGACTATTTCTATGAAGTAGTCCTAAAAAAGTTTCTTCTTAAATAGGAAGAAACTTTTTTATTTTGTAGAGGAGATTCCAACTTTCTTTCCAATATGTATAAGAAATATAGAGAAGAGGAGAGAAAAAATGTGGATCGAGGAATTTTCAAAGAAGTTCCATTACCGTGTGCATTTTTGGATGAAGTAGCTTTAGATAGAAATATTCAATTGATTATAGAATTAAGTGGAAATAAGAAGATTCGTATAGCGAGTAAATCGTTACGTTCTGTTCCGGTTATGCAAAAGATTTTAGCTGCAAATGATCGATTTCAAGGTATCATGTGTTTTTCACCTAGGGAAGCTTTATTTTTAATTGAACAAGGATTCAATGATTTATTGCTCGGATATCCTGCTTATGATGAAAGAGCGTTACATGAAATAAGTTTGCTAACAAAGCAAGGGCTCATTATAACTTGTATGGTGGATTGTGAAGATCATATCGTTTATTTAGAAAAAATTGCTGAGAAGTCTAAAGGATGTTTTCGTGTTTGCTTAGATATTGATATGAGTAGTCATTTTTTTAAGTTTCATTTTGGGGTCAAAAGATCACCGATAAAAGATGTGCAAGGTGCTTTGAAAATAGTAAAAAGGTTGAAAGAATCATCGTTTTTAATCTTAGATGGTGTAATGGGATATGAAGCCCAAATTGCTGGGGTAGGAGATCGCATACCGAATCAACGAGTGAAAAGTAAAGTGATTTCACATTTAAAGAAGAAATCAGTGTTAGAAGTTCCAGAAAGAAGAGGACATATCGTAAAAGAAATACAAAATCTAGGTATTGAACTAAGGTTTGTAAATGGGGGAGGTACAGGAAGTATAAAAACAACTGAACAAGATCATTCAGTTTCAGAGATTACAATAGGTTCGGCTTTTTATGCCCCGAAGCTATTTGATTATTATAAAGAGGTACAATTTCATCCAGCTGTCGGATTTGCTTTACCAGTTGTGCGTAAACCAGCCTCGACAATTTACACTTGTCTAGGTGGCGGATATATCGCCTCAGGAGCAATCGGGAAAGATAAAGAACCTGAGATTTGGAGGCCGGGTGGTGCAAAACTATTAGCTTTAGAAGGCGCTGGTGAAGTGCAAACACCGATTTTTTATAACGGTGAGGAACGAGTAGAGATAGGAGATTCTATCTTATTTCGTCATAGTAAAGCTGGAGAATTATGTGAGCGGTTTCCATTTTTATATCGTGTGAAAGAAGGAGAGATTGTTGGGGAGTATTCAACATATCGGGGGGATGGCCAATGCTTTCTATAAAGGGACAAAAATGGAGAAATTGGACAGGGAATGTAGAAGGAACACCGCATTATACGATGTATCCAGAAAGTATAAAAGATGTAGTAGAAGTTGTAGGGCTTGCGCGAAAGAAAGGGAAGAAAATTCGTGTTGTCGGTTCAGGACACTCGTTTACACCTCTTGTGCAAACGGAAGAAATTCTGGTTTCTTTAGATGAATTGAAGGGAATTGTGAATATTGATACGGAGAAGATGGTTGCCGAAGTATGGGCAGGAACAAAGCTACATGAGCTAGGGAAGTTACTTGAAGAAAAAGGTTATGCGCAAGAAAATTTAGGGGATATTGATTCGCAATCTATTGCAGGAGCAATTAGTACGGGGACGCATGGAACGGGTATTACCTTTGGAAGTTTATCAACACAAGTGATAGAGATTACGGCAGTTTTATCTACAGGTGAGAGTATAGTTTGTTCGGAAACGGAGAATGTACAATATTGGAGAGCTTTTCAGTTGTCTCTTGGAATGTTAGGTATCATTGTAAAAATAAAATTGAAGGTTATTCTAGCCTATTCACTCGTTTATAAAAGTGAAAAACAGTCATTATCTACTGTAATGAACAAGCTAGAAGAATATAAGAAGAATCGCCATTTTGAATTTTTTGTTTTTCCTTATTCAGATGAAGTGCAAGTGAAAATTACAAATGAAACAACAGATAAAAAAAGTGATTTGAAATGGCATAAACTAAAGGTAGAGTTACTTGAAAATAAGATGTTCTCTTTGTTATCTAAAGGATGTAAATGGTTTCCTTCTATAAGTAAAGGAGTAAGTCGATTATCAGCTAGAGCTGTACCGAATACAAAAATAATTGGTCCGAGTTATGAAGTATTTGCTACATCGCGTGCAGTTCCATTTTATGAAATGGAGTATAGTGTTCCTTCAAAGTATATGCAGACCGTTGTAGAAGAAATTTCAAACCTTATTGAAAAGAAAAAGTATAAAGTACACTTCCCAATTGAATGTCGTTATGTGAAAAGGGATGACATATGGCTCAGCCCAGCGTATGGAAGAGATTCTGCGTATATAGCTGTTCATATGTATAAAGGTATGAAGTATGCTGCTTATTTTGGTGAGGTGGAGAAAATTTTTTTAAAGTATGAGGGACGCCCGCATTGGGGGAAAATGCATACGTTAACGTACGAAAAATTACAAAATATATATCCAGAATTGCATTCGTTTCTAAAGGTGAGGAAATTATTAGATGAAGCAGAAATGTTTTCAAATCCTTACACAGAAAAGTTATTTACGATTATGAAAAAAAGCTGACAAAGTATTACTTGTCAGCTTTTTTTAGTACGATTGCATTTCTTGTTTGACTAATTCGCTCGTAAAATAGTAACTTATCACGACTAAATACATGTAATAAGACATGAATAATAAATAGACCGTTAATTACGAGTTGGAATAATAATATAACTACTAATATTAAAGGCTCTTTAAGATTTAAGATAGAGCTACTAGAAAGAATATAATTGATTCCACCTAAAACGAAATAGAATATACCATAACGGATGAATAGTTCCTTCAACGTAATACGATCTGATTTTCCTTTCACGTAAATACGAAGCAATGCTTTACCAATTGTCTTTCCATTCGTAAAGTATGGAATGATAATAAAGTAAATAAAGATCGAACACGTTATGAAAATGAGTTCGTATATGTTCGTGTAAGATTGAATATTAGAAACAAAGAAAGAATTTCCTTTGTTTTTAATGACAGGTACAACGATGGATAAGAAAATCCAATCAATTTGCATCGCGATAAAGCGACGAACGAATCCGACTGGTTTCGTTTCTAAATCAATATGACTATCTAATTCGCTTGCTTTCGGAAGGAAGTACGTAAATATTGGTGCAATGATAAAGCCAATTACGCCGCCTAATGTATTTAAAAACAGATCGTCTATATCAAATAAGCGGTACGCACAATTGTATATACCGTATAGTCCAGTCACTTGTGTTAGCTCGAAAAAGAGTGAAAGACAAAAAGAAATACAAATTGTTTGTAAGAAACTACGTCGGAAATAATAACGTAAGTAAATACCGAATGGAACGGTTAATAGAACGTTAAATGCTACTTGTAAAAACGCAGATTCTTTTAATAGGTAGAAATAAGTAGCTGGTTTCGTTAAAATTGCCGAAGTATGATTACTAATTTCTTGTATGAAATAAAATGGTGATAGTTGCATGTGCTGCGTATTAGCCGGTTGTAGGCTACAAGTATCATATGTTTGTGGTAACGGCAAAATCACAAGAAAATAGGCATTTAATAAGTAAAGTAATAATGAGTACAAAATAAATGAACGCCATTTATTTAAATAACCATACTTTCGGTAGTTAAATATTAAAAAAGGTATTAAGAGAAACATTGCTAAAATAGGAAATAAAATAAATGCTGTTTTTACTGGAAATAAATATGCAGTCAAAATGAAGCTCCTTTCAATAAAAATTCGTTTATCATTATAACGTTAAAAGAGCCTAAAAACAAAATTAAAATATTTAGAAATAGAAAAATTACAAATTTCAATGGAATTAAGTTATACTAAATTTAATATAAGGATATTATGATTATTATAAGTTGAAAGAGGGTACAAGATATGCGATATGAGCTTTTTTCTGTAAGTGGGGATCATATTACAACTTTTGAAAGTGCATGGCGTTTTCAAGAGGGAGAACAGATTTTTGTTCATGATGATCAAACAAAACGAAATTTTATTATTATCCGCCTAACGCATGATGTATTTCAACAAAATAAACATGTTATTCGTTTGTATTGTCAAGAAAAGAAAGTATACGCATAAAAAAGCGAGTCATCCTAGTGTAATAGAATGACTCGCTTTTGATTTGTAAGTTTCACTTTATAAGAAAATAAGAGTAAGTACACCTACGATAATGCAATAGAAAGAGAAATATTTTAAATTTCCTTTTGCCATAATGTTCATAAACCATTTTAATGAAATATACGTCATGATAAATGTTGCGATAAATGCAACGATATATGGTACGAATAATGTATCTAGATTTGGATCTTTTGCAATGTCTGTAATACTTAGTAATAAACCACCTAAGCTAACAGGGATATATAGTAAGAATGAGAAACGAAGAGCCGTTTCCTGCTTCATACCAAGTAACATCGCTGCTACGATTGTTGCACCTGATCGGCTTATTCCAGGAATTAGTGCGCAAGCTTGTGCTAATCCGACGATAATTGCATCTTTCATAGAAAGATCGCCATCATTTTTACGCCCACGCAAGTTTCTAATAATCCAAAGGCCGACAGCGGTAATAAGAAGGGAAATCCCAACCATTTTCACACCTTTTAAGTACTGATCGATGTAATCTTTAAATAAAACACCAATAACACCTGCTGGAATGGTCGCAATGACAAGGTAAATAATAAAGAAGAAATCTGATTTTGCATCTTCTGCTCTTGTAAAGATATAAGATAGACCATTCTTCGTTAGACGAATTAAATCATTTCTATAAATAAGTAATACAGCTAATAATGAAGCTGAATTAACAAGTAGTTCAAAGCTAAACCCTTCTATTTTTAGTCCTAGCAAATGCTGTGCTAAAACGAGGTGACCGCTTGAAGAAATCGGAATCGGTTCTGTTAGTCCTTGGAATAGACCAAGAATTAAATATTTTAAAATGTAGTAAAATTGTTCCATAATAACCTCCTTGTTTAATAGTTGAAAGAAACAACTTGTCCATTATAACAAAGATACGGCTTAATCTTGAGAAGAAATAAATATTCGAAATATAATAAAAATCCCTTATAACAGTATAAGGGATTTTTATTATTAATGAGAAACTACTGTTTCTTCAAGACTTTTCGTTAATTGAACATCGACTTTCTCAGCATCATGAATGTGATTCATAATAGTAGTATTTAACTTTTGGAACATTTGTTGTGTATTAGCGAATTCTCGTAATATATCATCATTACAAGTCTTTTGGTTTTCAATAGCTTTAATAACATTTGTAGCACCGTTTTGTAACGTTTGAATCATAATTAAAATATTTTCGATTCTAGCGTTTGTATCGGCACTCATTTCTACACCTTCATCGACTAAATGCAAATTATCTTTTGTATTATCGTATGCTTTTTCAATCTCTTCTTGAATTTTTTTTGTTAAGTTGCCGATGTTTTTTGTACTTTCAGCGGTACTTTCTGCTAGTTTTCTTACTTCATTGGCAACGACAGCGAATCCTTTACCGTGCTCTCCAGCACGAGCAGCTTCAATACTTGCATTTAAAGCAAGTAAATTTGTTTGTGCTGCAATGTTTTGGATGACTTCTACAATTTGCTCGATTTCTTTTGAACGTTCACTTAAATGATTCATACTATTAGACGTGCGCTGGGATTGTTCACCTAATTTATTAATTACAATAAGTAAACGATGAACAGATTCTTTTCCTTCGTTAGAACAATCAATAATTTCTTCAATAGATTGAATTAAGCTTTGTTCTTTTTGTAACATTTCGTTATTCAATTCATTGGAATGTGTAGTACGTGTTGAAACATTTTCGAAACATGAGCTTAATTGTTGAACTAAATTTTGAAGTGTATTGTGCTGGTTATTTACAAGTTGATGCTCTTGAACAACGCTTTGTACACGATCGTGGATAGAAGAAATAGTCTCTTGTTGTTCAATATCCTTTTGTTTTAATTCTGCTTCTAGTTCTTGTATACGATTTTCTAATTGATCAATTTTATGTTGGAGTGATTTCTTTTGAGTAAACATATATTTATTTCAACCGCCTTTAGAAGTTATATTTTCTCTATATTTGGATTTTAGCATCTTTTATAATTTTTAAATATAGGAATTGTTAAATATTTAAGAATCTATTACATTTTATGCATAATTCCCTTTTTTTCGTCATGAAAAATAAACTGTATTTAATGATATTGTAAACAAACTGTAAAATAAATCATGTATAACTGTATAAGAAGGGAGTCGGATTATGAACTATTTTAAGCGAATCAGTAGTCTAGTATTAGCAGGAATTATAGGTCTTTCTAGTACAGTCGCTGTTAAAGCAGAGTCAAACGACGAGAAACTTAACAACATGCAACAGCAATTGCAGCAAAACGATGCAGAAATGCAAAAGAAAGAGCAAGAGAAGCAAGCTGTTAGTAAAGAAATTCAAGGTATCGAAAACGAACTACATAATTTAAATAATACAATTGCAAAAAATAAAGAGGATCAAGCTGCTATTCAGCGTAAAATCGATGAAACACATAAGCAGATTGAACAAAAAAAGAAAGAGATTGTCGTTTTAGAAGATAAAGTTCTTGCTCGTAAAGATATTATGAGAAAACGTATGGTTTCTGTTCAAAACAGTTCAAATACAAGTTTAGTAGTAGAAGTTGTAGTAGAGTCAAAGAACTTTGCAGACTTCTTACAACGTATGAACGCAGTTTCTACTATTCTAGAAGCTGATAAAGAGATTTTACGTCTACAAGAACAAGACCTTCGTCAAATTGAGGAAGATAAGAAAACAATTGACGAGAAAGAAGCATCTTTAGTAGTAGACAAACAAAAATTAGCAAAAGCACAAGCTGAACTGCAAGATAACTTGAAAAAGCGTCAAGCTAACTTACAAACAGTTCAAGCTAAATATAATCAGGTTGCAAGCCAACTTAATTTAGCGGCAGAAGAAAAAGCTAAAATCGAATCAAACATGAAGGCAGTACAAGAAACGATTGCTCGTGAGCAAGAAGCAGCAAGAATTGCAGCGGAAGAGCGTGCAAAAGCAGAAGCAGCTGCAAAGGCTGAGCAAGAAGCTTTAGCTAAAGCACAAGCAGAAATTGCTGAAAAGAAAAAGCAAGAACAAGCTAGTAAACCAGCTAGTAAACCAGCCGAACCAGTTGCTAATAATAATTCGAAGGTAGAACCTGAACAGCCTTCGAAGCCAACTGCTGGTGGAAGAGAGATCTATGTAGAAGCTACAGCTTATACAGCGGATCCAGCTGAAAATGGTTATGCGCCAGGTCAACAAGTATTTTCTGCATGGGGACACTATAACTTAACTGCAAACCCAGGAATGAAATTAATTGCGGTTGATCCAGCTGTTATTCCATTAGGCTCTACTGTAAAGGTTGACGGGTATGGAGTTGCTATTGCAGCAGACACTGGCGGAGATATTAAAGGTCACAGAATTGATGTTTTAATGCCAGATAAAGGTTCATCAAGTAGCTGGGGCAGAAGAACAGTTAAAGTTACAATTTTAAACTAATACGTAATCCAACTTTACAATACGTAAAGTTGGATTTTTTTATGAAAATAATGTTAAGTTGAGTTTACATTTTGTTAAGGATAGCATACAATGAAATTGAGAGGTGGTAAATTTGGCCATTTTAAATAGAGTGAAGGAATTAAGAGCTCGGTTTAATTTTTCGCAAAGTGTATTAGCAGAAAAAGTTGGAGTGACGAGACAAACAATCGCGGCAATTGAAAAAGGGGATTATGTTCCTTCTTTGTTATTAGCACTTACGATTTGCGATGTGTTCGAGCTCAAGATGGAAGATGTGTTTGTTTTAAATAAGGAGGGGGAAGAGGATGAATAGACTTGTATTTTCCTATATGTTGAATGTACTCTTAATGGTATTAGCAGGTTGGGCATTTATTGAGTTGTATTATTTTACTATCGAAGTTGCGAATTTTATTCAAACGAAGAGGGTACCATTTGAAGTTTCGGTGAGTTTAATGCCAATAGGATTGCTTTTAATATTTGGTATTGTATCGACTGTTCTTTATAAAATTCAGAAGAAAAAATATAAAGAGCTATCATATTGGATGTTTCCACTATTATTTCCTCAAGAAGACGAGCGGGAAAAGGCAATTACAGAAAAGGCTTGTCGTACTACATTTATGTCACTATGGTACGTGTTGCCTTGTGCGGTTGGTTTTTTAACGCTTTCTCCAATTGCTAATCTATATGTTCCTGCATATCCAATATATATTGCATTTAGTATTTTCTTTATTCAAATGACAATTTTCCACGTATCTTTATATCGAAATAAAATCGCTTAAAAAGAAACCTTCTTGCACGTGCAAGAAGGTTTCTTT
Organism: Bacillus sp. SSR7; assembly: GCF_055902415.1. NCBI lineage: Bacteria > Bacillati > Bacillota > Bacilli > Caryophanales > Bacillaceae > Bacillus > Bacillus sp. SSR7. The sequence continues at coordinate 151,452 of NZ_JBVVXV010000009.1, forward strand.
TTAGCTTATACTTGTACATATAGCAATATTATCTTATCATTTTATATAGAGTAAGATTTTGTAAGGGAAAGGAATTGTATATGAATAAGCAAAGAATTTATAGTATAGTAGCAATCCTCTTATTTGTTGTAGGTGGTGTATTAATCGGCAAGCCATTTTATGATGGATATCAAGCTGAAAAGAAACAGACTGAAAATGTACAGGCTGTCCAAAAGATGGATTATGAAAAACATGAGACGGAATTTGTAGATGCTTCGAAAATTAATCAACCAGATTTGGCAGAAGTAGCGAACGCATCTTTAGATAAGAAACAAGTAATTGGTCGTATTTCGATTCCAAGTGTTTCATTAGAACTTCCTGTTTTAAAGTCTTCTACTGAGAAAAACCTATTATCAGGTGCAGCAACAGTAAAAGAAAATCAAGTAATGGGAAAAGGGAATTATGCATTAGCAGGACATAACATGTCTAAAAAAGGTGTTTTATTTAGTGATATAGCTTCTCTAAAAAAAGGCGATAAAATTTATTTGTATGACAATGAAAACGAATATGAATATGCGGTTACTGGTGTATCTGAAGTAACTCCTGATAAGTGGGAAGTTGTTGAAGATCATGGGAAAGATGAAATCACGCTTATTACATGTGTATCTGTGAAGGATAATTCTAAGCGTTACGTTGTTGCTGGTGATTTAGTAGGAACGAAGGCGAAGAAATAAAAAAGATGAGGGGAAATCCCTCATCTTTTTTAATCCATCCATTTCACTAGCTTCTTAGAAATTAATAATAAAACACAACCTAATACAATTGCTACAGCGCCAATTACAGTAAATACTTCAGCATACCCAAGTGAAGTTGTGAAGCTTGCAAGTTGTCCACCTAAAATGTTGGCGATTCCTGAGCTTGCTAACCATACTCCCATTAATAAAGAAGCAAGTTTTACTGGGGCAAGTGCACTAACCATTGATAGTCCAACAGGTGATAAGAATAGCTCACCTAACGTATGGAAAAGATACGTAAAGACGATAAATAGTAAGTTTGCTTTTTCTGTAATGTTATGTTCATCACTACCTGTTTTTAATGTAGCGATAACGAGAATGATATAACCGATACCGAGCAAGATCATACCAAGTCCCATTTTAGTTGGGATTTTTAAATCACCCTGCTTGCGAGTTGCAAGTTTCGCCCATAATGCTGAAATGACTGGAGCAAGTAAAATAATAAATAATGGATTGACCGATTGGAACCAAGATGTTGGAACTTCCCATCCGAACACAGAGCGGTCTACAAATTTGTTTGTATATAATGTTAATGAGCTACCAGCTTGTTCAAAGCCAGCCCAGAAGAAGACAACGAAGCATGTTAAAATGACGATAACTGCAGTACGTTGTTTTTCTTTTTTTGTTAACGGTGTATCTCCTACTGATGGTTGTCCATCTGTTGTTTGTAAATCGCGAGTTGGTTTTTTACCAATATCACCAAGGAAGCGATTGGATAGTGTTGTAAATAAAATTTGTCCAATGATCATTCCGATTGAAGCGGCTAAGAAACCGTAACGGAATCCGTAATGTACAACGCCATCAACCGTTGTTTTGAATAAATTTTCTGATAAAAATCCGCAAACGAGTGGAGCTAAAAATGATCCGACGTTAATACCCATATAGAAAATGGTAAATGCACTATCACGTTTTGGATCGTTCTCTTCATATAATTCCCCAACCAGTGTAGAGATGTTCGGTTTGAAGAATCCGTTACCGATAATAATAAGCGCTAATCCGAGGTATAGGCCGACTTGGTTTTGCAAGGCAAATAGTGTAAGGTTACCGATTGCCATTGTTATACCACCAATTGTGATTGCTTTTCGTCTACCTAGGAACCGGTCTGTTAAGTATCCACCAATCATTGGTGTGAAATAACAGGCTCCAGTGTAAAATCCGTAAATAGAGAGTGCCCATGCGGGACTAAAACCAAGACCACCGCTTACTAAAGCTGTCGTTAAATATAATGTTAATAATCCTCGTAATCCATAGTAACTAAATCTTTCCCACATTTCTGTAAAGAAGAGTAAGTATAAACCTGGAGGATGTTTCTTTTTTCTTTGTTGTTCTTTTTCTAGTTGTATCGCTGATTCCATGTTATTTTCCTCCTGACACAAACAAAAACAAAGTTAATAATTTTGTACATTTAATATTTTACCTTATTAACTATTATAAGTCAATAAAGGTTGATTTTTCAGAAGAAATTGGAAAAGAGATATAGCTATAGAATGAGTGTTTCTTTTATGTTAGACTATGGACTATGTTTTCTTTGTAAGGAAGCGGGTTTTTGCATTTTTTTATATGTGGAATTGATTTCATAAAAGATGAAATTAAAGAAGGAGAAAGAGATGAAATTGTTACAGAAAAAAGAAATTTTACTTATTAGTCTTATGTTATTCTCAATGTTCTTTGGAGCGGGGAATCTTATATTTCCGCCTTTTCTTGGGTATGAAGCAGGAGAACATGTGTGGATTTCATTAGTAGGGTTTATTATATCAGCAACAGGTCTTCCTATATTGGGAGTTATTGCGATTGCGAAAGCAGGAAGTTTTCAAACGCTAGCGGGTAGAGTTCATTCTTCATTCGCCATTATTTTTCCGTGTATCGTGTATTTATTTATTGGACCAGGCCTTGGCATTCCACGTGCAGGAAGTCTAGCTTTTGAGATGGGACCGGGTCAGCTATTTCCGGAAGCAGGTAGCGTAGTCTTATTATGTTACACAGTTATTTTCTTTAGTATTGTGTACTGGTTAAGTTTATCACCATCTAAATTAATGGGGTTGTTCGGAAAGGTTTTAACACCTTTATTATTAGGTATGATTGCTCTTATCTTTATAAAAAGCATGTTTACATCGGTAGGCAATGTAAAAGAGGCTGCTGGAAACTATGGACAAGCGCCTATGTTCCAAGGGTTTTTAGATGGATATTTAACGATGGATGCATTAGCAGCTTTAATTTTTGGGATTGTGATTGCAAATGCTCTTCGTGCAAAAGGTATTGAAGATGATAAAGGTTTAGCGAAATATATGAGTATTGCTGGAATTGGTGCAGGACTATTATTATCTATTATTTATGTCATACTTGGATATGTCGGTTCAATGAGTGGTTCATTGGGGACATTTGATAATGGCGCGCAAGTGTTAGCACAAGTGATGACTACATTATTTGGACAAGGCGGAGTCATTTTATTAGGTCTTATTTTTACGATCGCGTGTTTATGTGTTTCAATCGGACTTGTTACATCTTGTAGTCAATTTTTCGCAAGTGCATTTCCAAAAGTAGCGTATAAAATTTGGGCATTTATTTTAAGTTTTGTTAGTATGATTTTAGCTAATTTAGGATTAACACAAATTTTAAAAGTATCGGTACCAATTCTTGGATTTATTTATCCAGTTGCATTAACGCTTATTATTTTAGGGTTATTCCATAAGTATATTGGGAAGTATGTATGCATATATCCAGTTACAATTGTGATTGTAGCGGCATTTAGTGCAATCGATATTTTCAATAAAAATGTAATGATGAATCAGTGGACATCAGTATTGAAATACATTCCGTTTTATACAGAAGGTGTTGGATGGATTGTTCCAGCTATTATAGGTGCTTGTATTGGTGTTATCGTGAGTAGTGTTTTAAATAAGAAGAAATGAGTAAAAAGGTGTTTTCCTATTTCGGAAAACACCTTTCTTTTTTGGAAAAATAGTATTGAAAATGAATAGACTAAGAGTATGATAAAGGTAATTGGTAATATATAGGTTTTGAACGGATGATGAGGGGGGAGCGTATGAAGGAGGATTTGAATAAGAAAATAGAAGCACTCGAAACGGCAATTGAAACGATTCAAGAAGCACTTTTTGAATTGAAAGCAAAACAAAGAGAAATAGAAGTAGAAAATGCTCAGCAACATGTTAGTAAGGAAAAGAAAGAATATATTGAAACGGTAATGGAAGAAAAAACAAAAGAAGAAGTAGTTACAATAAAAGAGCCTGTGCAAGAGCGTGAGGTAAAACAAGTAGATATAGCTGCTTTTAAACCAGAACCATTTAATATTATTAAGTTTTGCCAAACGTGGTTGCCACGCATATTTGTCGGTATTATGTTACTTGGAGTAATCTGGTTATTTAAAGCAGGGGTAGATGCGGGACTATTAACACCAGCAATACGAATTGTGTTTGGTATTGTCCTATCAATCGTTTTTTATTATATAGGGGATATTCAAATTAAACGAGAGCGGCAAGCGCTAGGGTTAGTATTAGCAGGAGGAAGTATAACAGGTATAGTTTTAACGACATTTGCGGCACATTATTTATATGGCTTTATTCCAGCGAGTGTCGCGTTTCTATGTAATATCGCATGGGTCATTTTAGGTATTTATGTAGCGAAGAGGTATCAATCGGAATATCTTACTATCTTTGTAGCGGTAGGAGCTTTCTTCGTGCCGTTCTTATTAAATAGTACGACTCCTAATCCGTATATTTTCTTTGGATATGAGACGATACTAACGCTCAGCTTATTATGGTATGCGTTGAAAAATCGTTATCAGTATTTATATATGATTTCTTATGTTGTTGCTGCTATTATTCTTTTTGTCTTCTTTGCTGTTATGTCAATGTTAGTAGAGGATTTGCAAGTCCATTTAACAGTAGTGTATGGTTTAATTCACTTACTATTATTTTGGCATATGCTTACGGAGAGAAGTTTTATAGTAGAGCCACGCTTGGCGATATTTAGTGCGAATGCAGTCTTCTTTATAATAGCCATTTCAAAAATACCTGAATTTACAACATGGGGATTAATGATAAGTGCACTCGTGCACGCTATTATGTTCGTGTTTGAATATAGGAAGAATAGACATTCTACATTTACAAATCTTTTATTTGGTTTCGCAATGGGGGCCTTTAGTTTAGCGATTTTATATGAGTATAGTTTAGTGAATGCAGCGATTGTACTATTATTACAAGGCTTCCTCGGTATGGTGACTTCTATTAAAGTAAAACAACAGATAAAATTGTATGTTAGTGCGACGGTTTACGCAATTGGAATGATACAGACTATTTTTAGCCCGTTTGATCAATTTATTTCGGCAGGCTTTGTTGCTCATCTTATTTTAATAGGAACGCTCTATTATTGCATGAGACAAGCGAAAGATGTATTAGCGAGCTTTGGCAAGTATGTGTATTCTATAGCACTCTATTGGTTTATGGTGATTGTATTTATCACAATTACTAGAATAGGTGAAGTTTTGTCCACAGATGGAAGCATAATAAGTGTATCTGTATCGTTATTATGGATGGTGTATGCATTATTTGCAGTTTGGCTTGGCCGGAATAAAAATATGAATGAAATATTGTATGCAGGCTTAGTCGTGTTAGTTGTAACGATAGGAAAGCTATTCCTTCTAGACTTACCAGAAGTTTCAATGATGATCAGGGCGGTGTTATTCTTAATAGTAGGTAGTATAGGTATCGTTATTTCAAGGATATTTTTCTCAAAAGAAGAGAAGTAAAAAAGAAGGCAATCCATATCCGGATTGCCTTTTTCATTATTTCTTATTAATCGTTACAGTCTCACTATATTTCGCTGTTGTATTTTGACGTAGACGAAGTGTTGCTTGTCCAGTCGTATTTGGATCGATTTGTACGTTCACAATTTTTTCAGCAGAACCTAAGCTGTTTGTTGTGAAAGAAAATGCACTACTATATCCGAAAGTAGATGGCCAAGTGCCGTTTGTATTTTGAACTTTTGCTACTTGTGTACCGCCAGTAGTGAATATACCTAAAGAATAATTATTGTATGTTGTGTTTGGTAATAAGTTATTTACTTGAATTTTGATTTGGAACACTTCATTGTTTGGTAGAGTGCTAGGGTGTGTAACTACGTAGTCATTTGCTGTTACTGCACCGTTATAGCCATATGAACCAGGTTTAAAAGTATTTGTATTAAACCATTGATAACCTGCATTTGGCGCACTCCAAGGTTCAGGTTGTGGCTCAGTTGATAAGCTTGGTTGTTCAAATGTTTGTAAAGTGGTAGGTAAATCAAGTTGTAAACCATTTACTTGATCTAAACTTGTAAATGTCTCTTTTTTCGATAGCCAATTTACGATGTTTTCTAGTAAAATCGCATCGTTTTCTTCTTTATATCCATCGTAAGTTTTCTTTGTTTGACCAGAATCTTCACGAACGTATTTTGGCGTAGCATCTTCAACAGGAGAAGAGTCTCCAATAAAAGCAGCTTTTCCAAGTCCTACTTTTGCGATAGCAGCATAAGGACCCTCTGCAACACCACCGCCGTTATACACACCGCTATCAACAGCGTTATTCCATTTTGATGGGTTTTCTGGAAGATAAACAAGTCCTTTTGCTAGTTTTGGATTTGTAATTGCTAAAGTAGAACCAGCATGCATTGCTACAGATGAAACCCCTTCTGTAATTCCGAATGATTGTTCAGGTGATACAATGTTTTTAGCGGAAACATCACCGATTGCATTATAGCGGAAGCGAATACCGAAGTTGTCAGATAGCCAATCAGAGCTTTCTACTCCTTGCATAGCTTGTGAATTTGCTTCTTCGTTAGACATTCCTTTTGCTGGATTATCCCAAGCACCGCGTCTATATCCGTTAAATACTTCAGAAGAGTCCCAACGATTTTTATTACGATCTGCATTATAATGATCGGCAATGAAGAAAATACTACCGCCATTTTTCACGTATTGTAACATAGCATCTTGTTCTGATTTTTTGTAAGGAATATTTGCTTCTGGAACGATAAACACATTGTAGTTTTTTAAATCTTCGTATGTAATCGGTGTTGATTTACGTAGTTCTTTTACATGATATCCGTTTTGGGCAATGCCGTTTCCGAAATCAGAAAAGCCACCATCGATAACCCAGTCAGCTGTCCCAGCCGTTTGACCGTGTGTATTATCGAATAATACTTTCTTCCCATTGTTTTGATTTACAACTTTTGCAGCAATTTCAGGAGCTGGGTCTACAGAGCTTTCTGCATAAGTAGACGGTATGAACGAAGCCCCTATACTTAGTGTAATTGCTGTTGCTAAAGAAAATGTAATCCATTTTTTATTCTTCATAGAAGAATCCCCCTAATAAAAAATATATGTGCTTTAATAATGTAATTTATTTTTCTGTAAAAATAAAGACGGAAAACATAAAAAATATTAAAAATTTGTAAAAATAACGTGAATTTTGTTGAGAAATATTTATATAGACATAAAACATCCCTTCCAAGTAATAAGGAAGGGATGTTTTGTTTAACTAATTTTTGAATTAGGCGTTTCATCAATTTTATGAAAACCTTTCATGTAATATACGATAGCTAGACCAATAAGCCAAATTGGGCCAACAATTAATGCAATTCTTGTATCTTCTGAATACGCCATTATACCTAATACGAGTGCAAGAAAAGCGAGTGAGAAATATGAACTTATTGGGTATAAAGGCATTTTATACGACAACTTTTGTTTGTTTTGCATAGGCAAACTTTTACGGAATTTAATTTGAGCGACTAATATAATGCCCCAAGTCCAAATTGCTCCGAAAGTTGAAATGCTAGTAAGCCATGTAAACACTTTTGCGGGTACAAGATAGTTTAATATAACACCAATGAGTAAAACGATAGCAGTTGCTACAATTCCTTGACTTGGAATGCCATTTTTATTTAAACGACCAAATCTTTCCGGAGCTTTTTTCTGCTGAGCTAATGTATACAGCATACGGCCTGTACTAAATAAACCACCATTACAAGAAGAAAGAGCTGCTGTTAATACGACAAAGTTAATAATCCCTGCTGCTTTTGCGATACCGATTTGTTGGAATGTTAATACGAATGGACTTCCTTTCTCACCAAGTTCGTTCCATGGATAAATTGCCATCATAACGAATAGAGCCCCAACGTAGAACAGTAATATTCTCCAAAATACGTTATCGATTGCTTTTGCGAGTGTTTTTTTCGGATTTTGAGCTTCACCCGCTGTAACACCGATTAGTTCAACACCTAAATAAGCGAATAACACCATTTGTAAAGAGAGTAATAAACCAGAGAAACCATTCGGGAACCAGCCACCATGTGACCAAAGGTTTGAAATGCCGGTAGCGATACCGCCGTTTCCGAATCCGAATAAAATAATACCAGCTCCAACAATTATCATACAGATAATTGTGACAATCTTTATGAGAGCAAACCAAAATTCAAGTTCTCCAAATACTTTTACAGATAAGAAGTTGAAAGCACTCATTAATAATAGAGCGAGTAAAGCCCAAGTCCAGCGAGGGATATCCGGGAACCAGTACTGCATGTAAATGCCAGCTGCTGTAATTTCAGCCATACAAGTAACAACCCATAAGAACCAGTAGTTCCAACCGGTAATATAGCCAGCTAGTGGTCCAAGGTAATCATAAGCATATTTACTAAAAGAACCGGCAACAGGTTGTTCAATTGCCATTTCTCCGAGTGCTCGCATAATGAAAAAAATAACGAGTCCAGCGATCATATAACCTAGTAAAATAGAAGGACCAGCTAGTTTAATAGCAGAAGCGGATCCTAAAAATAGTCCAACGCCAATAGCTGAACCGAGTGACATTAAAGTAATATGTCGTTCTTTTAAACCTCGATTTAAAGTTTCAGATTTGTTTGTGTGCTGCATGAGAAGAATCCTCCTTGTAGAGTGAACGATATTTGAATGCGTTTACTAAATATTTAACTATTTCAAATTATAAAACATTTCTATCTGTTATGCTACAAAAATAAACATGATTAACTGTACTACATCTGTACTTGTCAGACTTAAACTTAAAATTCGAACTATTAGTGAATATATTGACTCTTCTTTTTATTGATTGTTAAGATTAAGTATTATATTTTCTCACATACTAGTAAGAAAAAGAATGTGTGATAATAATTCAGATGTAGGAAGGGTACATAAACATGTTTCAATTACAAAAATATAACACTTCTGTGAAGCAAGAGCTTTTAGCTGGCATCACAACTTTTTTTACATTTGCGTATATTCTTGTCATCAATCCGAAAATATTATCTGATGCAGGTGTACCATTTGATCAAGCTTTTACAGCAACTATTATTGCGACGGTTGTAGGGACGCTATGTATGGCGTTTTTAGCTAACTATCCAATTGTTATTGCTCCAGCTATGGGAATGAATGCGTATTTTGCTTATTCTGTTGTTCAACAGGCAGAGGGGATTACATATGTCATTGCGTTTTCAGCAGTATTTGTAACGGGTATCATTTTTCTTTTATTATCTTTCACTTCATTTAGGCAAAAGCTAATTGTCGCAATTCCAGATAGTTTAAAACATGCAATTGCAGGTGGAATTGGACTATTTATTGCTTTTATTGGATTACGCCTTTCTGGAATTATCGTTGATCATCCATCTAATTTAGTTACGATTGGTGATTTTCATTCTCCAGCCGTTATTTTAACTTTAATTGGTTTAATATTAGCGGCGGTATTAATGGCATTGCGTGTGAGCGGTGCATTATTTATTAGTATGATTGTGACAGGAATTATCGCCTTCTTTACAGGGCAGCTGAAGTTTACGGATAAAATTGTTGCGATGCCTCATTTACCAGAGGGGATTATCGTTTCAAATCCAATCAACGCTTTTTCAGATGTAATTGAATACGGATTATATGGCGTTGTATTTTCATTTTTACTTGTACTGTTATTTGATACAACAGGTGCATTACTCGGTTTAATTAAACAAGCAGGTTTAATTACAGATAATACAGAGAAGCGTTTTGGTAAAGCGTTTATTGCGGATGCAATTGGTGGGACTACAGGCTCTATCTTTGGGACAAGTCCAACAGCAGCGACGATTGAATCGTCAGCTGGTATTGCTGCAGGTGGTAAAACAGGATTAACAGGTATTGTAGTAGTTGGCCTAACGATTATAACAGCATTTTTCAGCCCTGTTATTGCTTCTTTATCAAGCGTAGCCGCTATTACAGCTCCTTCATTAATTATTGTAGGTAGTTTAATGGCACAGAGTATTCGTGATATTAATTGGAATGAATTTGAAGATGCATTACCAGCATTTTTAATTTTCGTCGGTATTCCGTTAACGTCTAGTATTGCGAATGGAATTGCAATTGGATTTTTAGTGTATCCAGTCTTAAAAATTGTGAAAGGAAAAGGGATGGAAGTACATCCGTTACTATACTTATTTACAATTTTATTTGGATGTCACTTATTCTTATAATATAGAAATAGGAGAGGAGCTTCTTATGAGAGGCTCCTTTTTTGTGTATAATAAAGTGAAAATGAAATTAGTTACGTAAAATATAAATTACCTAATGGAACATATATGTTACAATGAGGGTAGAGGAGGAACATGAATGGCTGTAAGTAAAATAAAAGTCGCGCGTGTTCAGTTAGATTTAACACAGCAACAATTAGCAGAAAAAGTAGGCGTTACAAGGCAAACGATTAGTTTAATTGAGAAGGGGAAATATAACCCGTCTTTAGATTTATGTTTGAAAATTTGTTATGCAGTAGACAAAACATTGAATGATTTATTTTGGGAGGACGAGGAGTGAGGGGGTGAGAATCGTGAAAGATGAACGTTTAATGATTGAGGGGCTAAAACATATTAGGCTAGTTTTCATCTTACAAAATATTTTTATACTAGGTATTGTTTTTTATCGCTACGTTTTGCAAGATGCAGGATATGAAAGTGTTTCGGATTTATTAATAGTGTTTATGGGCGGGATCATAATTATTAACTTTTTAAACTTGAAAAATTCAGTGGAAGTGTATGAGCATACAGGGGGAGTATCACGTAGCTATTTCATGAAACTATTATTAATTCCTGTAGGTATTGTTATTGGGATTTTAGCTATTTGTATCGTTGTCACACCAGATATTTCAATAAAGGAAATTAGTATGACAGGACTTATTATGTTTGCTTGTTTTTTAGTTCCTAGTCTGTTTATATACATATATATGAAAAAAATAAAAAGTGAAGATTGAAATATAAGAAAAGCTTTCCCGTATTGCGGAAAGCTTTTCTTATATTCTTTTATACAGTACTTTATGAAGGCCAATTGGTTCAATTTCAAAGATTTCACCATGTTCTTGGAAGCCTAAGCGCTTGTAATAGTCAGCTACAGTAATTCGTCCATTACACCATAACATATTTGCTTGACGCTCTTGTAAGATTTGTTCTGCTTTCTGAATTAAGGAGCTTCCAGCGTGGTTGTTTCGAAATTCTGGTAATGTGGCCATTCCTCGTAGACGATAATGAATACCTGTAGGTAAGTCAGGATATATTTCTTTTGAGAAGGAAGCGATACTAATTAGTTTATCATTTATAAATGCCCCTAAGTGAAAGCTGTCTGTTTCATAGTCGGAGGGGTATTTACAATCTGCTAATGTTTGACTCGGGCGCAAAATTTTTTGGCGTAATACGTAAGTTTCAGATCCATCAATATTTTTCACGGTAATCATATTAACACCCTTTCTTATAACGCTTTTTCTGTTAATTGTATAAAGAAATAGGCAGGTGCGGCGAAAAGTCCGAGTATGCTAGCGGTTCCGAGAAGGAGTGAAAGTAAGAGGCAAGAGTACTTTATTCCATTCGACTTTTTCCATCCGTAACTACAAATTTCAATGCTAACACCGATGAGAATAATGGCCACGAGTATTTCGGCTAATAATAAGAGAGCTAAAGTTATAATAGACATAATGTAATCCATCCTCATAATATGTGATAGTAACATTTTACCATATGAAATGGAAAAAAATGCCCCTCAATTATATGAGAGGCATTTTTCTATTCTAATATGCTTTTTAATGTATCGATATGTTCTTTTGAGCCTGTTACAAGTAATGTATCACCGTGTTGTAGTCTTGTATCACCATGTGGGATTAATGCTTTATTCCCACGATAAATTTGAATGACTAGTACATCACCTAAAAATGGAAGGCGACGAAGTGCAACACCGTTATATGTATTGCTCCGTAGTTCAACTTCACGGACTGTTTCGTTTGCTGTTGTAATTAAGCGAACGAGACTCGGTTTATCAATTAGCGCACGTAATAGAATACGTGTAGAGTTAATTGTTGAGAAGACAGCGATATGTTCTTGCGTTGCTTTTTCTTGTAGAAGTGGATCTTCTACACTTGCAATAACATGTTCAACACCTAGTTCTTTTGCGTGTTCTGCTAATAATAAATTTTGCTCATCATCACTTGTTGCAACAACAACTCGGTCTGCATGAAAGGCTGTTTGTTCAGTTAACGATGCAATTGTGATGTCATCTAATTTCACGATAGGGAAGTCATGTGATTTCGCTTCCTGATCATTTATTTTGTTTTGACGCATCATATATAGTGTTACGTCATAATCTTCTCGCTTTAAATCAAGTGATAACGGAAGGGTAATTCTGCTCGCACCAATAATAGAAACTTTTGGTTTTGGCGTTTCTACTTTTGGGAACATCTTTTTAAATAATATAGGTGCAAAAATACAAGTAATAACTGCGCTTAAAATAAGGGAAGCAGATAAACTTGGACTGATGATCCCTAGCTTTTCACCAATTTGTGCAGCTGCAATAACTAAAGAAAGTGTCGATGTTAATAAGATGGCACTCCCCAGTACGATATTACGTGGATACCATTTTCGTAAAACGAGTGATGGTAACAGCTTTGAAATAAAGAGTCCTACAATTAGAATTGGAATCATTAGCATGCTAGAAGGCTCTTTAAAAATAGACCAAACCTCTAAATTTACACCAACCATTACGAAGAAAATAGGGATGAAGAAACCGTATCCGATAGAATCCAGTTTTTCGACCATATCTTCATTTGGTGATAATAATGATACGAGTACACCTGCTAAGAAGGCACCTAAAATATTTTCAGCTCCAACGGATTCAGATAACCCAACTAATATTAAGATGAGTGCAAAAACAGCTCGTGTATCAATTTGTACACTTCCAGCTTTTAAGCTATCCAAGTATGGAATGTTTTTAAAACGTTTTGCAACGAAGTAAATAACAATACCAGCACCGAATAGAAGAAGAAGGAGCCACATGCTTTGGCCGCTTTCGGAATTTAATCCAACGAATACAGCGAGTAAAATCATTGTAACTAAATCTGCAATAACAGCGACTAATAAAATGATTTGCCCAATTGCTGTTTTTCCTAAGTTATTCTCTTTTAATGTTGGTACGACAACACCTAAAGAGATTGTTGAAATGATTAAAGTCATAAACATTGCATTATCTACAAATCCTAGCCATACGAATAGTAGTGATAGGGCATAAGATAAGATGAAAATAAATAAGAAGATAATACTTGCTGCTTGGAATGTGTTTGGTTCGTTTGTCGTGTTCTTTTTCCCTTTTTGTTTAAAGATAGAAAAATCAATTTCTAAACCGCTTAAAAACATAAGAAAGATAAATCCTAGTGTCGATAAGACTTGTAGCCACATATCTGGCTCAATAATATTAAACCCACTTTTACCTACAAAGATTCCTGCGATGATTTCTGCAACAACGACAGGAAGTGCTTTTAATTTAAAGCGTTGTAACAAAAGGGGAACGAAAAACGCGATTGCAACGACAACCATAAGTGATAGAACAGAAGTGTGATGTTCCATTGCGTTCTCTCCCTTCAAATAAATATAGTACCTATTTAGCCATATAATAGGTAGAAAAGCAACGCATATGGATTCGATTTCATAAAGAAAGAGTTTTCTTAACATTTGTCATAATAAGTATATTTTTCATGATTCTGTTGTTAATTCCGTAATGTGGATGTAATAGGGGAGGGAATAAAAAAAGACTGCTGAGGAATCTCAGCAGTCTTTTTCATGTACATTACATTGAGAAGAAGATCCATACAGTTAAACCAACTGTTGCAGTTGCAACGAAGAAACTGTAAATCATAGTAAGAATTTGAACTCTTCCTTCTCCTTCTTTTAAATGCATGAACATAATTAATTGTAACAACGCTTGCGCAACAGCCATTATGATAATGGTAGTTAAGATCGTTGATAGTGGCAGGTTTGTGTAAAGTGCCACGTATAGAGCTAGAAACGTTAGTGCAAGCGATAAAATAAATCCGAAAACGTGTGACCAAGGGAATCCGCTATGCGCATGCCCGTTTGCTTGATTGTTATTTTGACCCATTTACGCCACCATCCCGTTCAAGTAAACTAGTGTGTAAATAAAGACCCAAACTAGATCAAGGAAATGCCAGTATAAGCTGATAATGAATACTTTACGAGCTGTAACTGGTGTTAAACCTCGTTTTAAAATTTGGATAATAACACAAGTTGCCCAAATGATACCGCCTGTTACGTGAGCTCCGTGTGTTCCAAGAAGAACGAAGAATCCAGATAGGAAAGCACTTGTTTGAATTGTTGCGCCTTCACCAATATACATAATGAACTCTTCAATCTCGAAGAATAGGAAGCCTGCACCTAAAAGTAATGTAAGGACGAACCATCCAAGCATTGCTTTTTGGTTGTGCTTACGCATTTCGTGAATCACGATACCACATGTGAAACTACTTGTTAAAAGTAGTAATGTTTGAATTAAAAGCGTTTTAAGTTCAAACAGTTGTGCTGGTGTTGGGCCATCTGCCGTACGACCAGCAAGTACTAGATAAGAGGCGAAAAGTGTTGCGAACAGCATAATTTCAGCCCCAAGAAAAATCCAGAATCCTAGGATATTCAATCTGCTTTGTTCGGATTGATATTCCAAAGGTAAGCTTTTATCTAAAGCCGCCATATCATTTCACCTCTCATGCTACATGTTCTGATTTTTTAATTTCATCAACACTGATATAGTAACCTTCATCATAATCGAATGAACGATAGATTAAGCAAGCTAAAATACCAACGCCGCCGATTGCTGCAAGCCAGAACCAGCTAAATACTAATGCGAAACCTGCAAGACCGAAGAATAAAGACGCAATAATAGGCACACCAGAGTTACTTGGCATGTGAATTGGTTTAATATCTTCTGCTGCTGGTGTAATTGTTTCTCCGCGTTTTTTCATGTACCAGAAAGCATCAGCTTCTTTGATTTCAGGAAGTTGCGCGAAGTTGTAATGTTGTACAGGAGATTGAGTTGCCCATTCAAGTGTACGGCCATCCCATGGATCTCCAGTTGTGTCACGTTCACCGTGACGAGCACTCCAAATTACGTTGTAACAAAGAAGTACGAAACCAATACCCATCATTACTGCACCGACAGATGCGATTTGGTTTAACCATCCCCATCCAAGGCTTTCAGAGTAAGTGTACATACGACGAGTCATACCGTCTAAACCTAAGAAGTACATTGGGAAGAAACAGATGTTGAATCCGCTCATAAAGATCCAGAATGTCCATTTACCTAGGCGTTCATTTAACATATGACCAGTCATTTTTGGATACCAGAATGTGAATCCAGCAAGCATAGCGAATACTGTACCTGCGATTAATACGTAGTGGAAGTGAGCGATTAGGAAGTAGCTGTTATGGTACTGATAATCAGCTGCTGCCATACCAAGCATAACCCCTGTAACCCCACCGACTACGAAGTTTGGAATAAATGCCAATGACCAAAGCATTGGAACTGTAAAACGAATACGTCCTTTATACAGTGTAAACAACCAGTTAAAGATTTTAACCCCGGTTGGAATCGAAATCGCCATTGTCGAAATCGAGAAGAATGAGTTAACCGCTGGACCTGCACCCATCGTGAAGAAGTGGTGAAGCCATACGACGAAACTTAGTAAAGAAATTGCAACCATTGAGTATACCATCGCACTGTAACCGAATAGACGCTTACGTGAGAATGTACTAATGATTTCAGAGAAAATACCGAATGCCGGTAAAATAACGATATATACTTCAGGGTGACCCCATACCCAGAATAGGTTGGCCCATAACATTGGCATACCGCCGCTCGCCATCGTAAAGAAGTGAGCATCGAATAGACGGTCAAATGTCATTAATGCAAGAGCAACTGTTAATACTGGGAAAGCGAAAATAATGATAATCGTTGTAATTAAGATTGACCAAGTAAACATTGGCATTCTCATTAAAGTCATACCAGGTGTACGCATTTTTAAGATAGTAACAAGGAAGTTAATACCTGTCATTAACGTACCGAGACCTGAAATCTGTAATGCAATTGCGTAGTAGTTATTTCCTACACCAGAAGTAAACTCTGTACCTGCCATTGGGAAGTAAGAAGTCCACCCAGCGTCTGGAGAACCACCAATTACGAAAGCGATGTTGAATAACATTGCTCCGACAAAGAATAACCAGAAACTTAAAGCATTTAAGAACGGATATGCAACGTCACGAGCACCAATTTGTAATGGTACTACAAGGTTCATTAATCCCATAACGAATGGCATCGCCATGAAAAGAATCATAACTGTACCGTGTGTTGTGAAGATTCCGTTATAGTGTTCAGCGTTTAAATAAGTTGTTTCTGGGAATGTTAACTGTGCACGGATCATTAAACCGTCCATACCACCACGGAATAACATAATAACCGCAGAGATAATATACATGGCCCCAATTTTTTTATGGTCAACAGTTGTTAACCATTCGTCCCAAAGCCATTTCCATTTTTTATACTTTGTTAGTACGAAAATGATTGCTAATGTCACAAGAACGATAGAAGCGTCTGCACCGTAAATAATCGGGTCACCTGTGACAAAGAATTCATCAAGCTTCACTGTGTTCACTCCAATCTGTTGGAATTATAGCTATTATTTTTTGTTTTTGTAGTAGTTGTAATCACAATATTCAAGTGATTTTGGATCTACATAACTTAAGTGATGGCTAGAGAATGTCATACGACCAACTACACCAGGTTTAACAATTTCGTTGTACTTATCTTCTGTTAGTTTAGGAGCAGTTTGTTGTACTTCTTTAACCCACTTGTCATATTTCTCTTTAGTTTTTGCTTCAACTTCGAACTCCATGTGAGTAAATCCTTCACCAGAGAAGTTCGCGCTACGACCTAGGTAAGAACCTGGCTTATCAGCTTGTAAATAAAGGTCCATAATCATGCCATCCATTGTGTACTTCATACCACCAAGTTCTGGTACCCAGAAAGCATTCATTGGGCCGACAGAAGTCAGTTTGAATTGAATTGGTACACCAGCTGGGATGTTTAAATAGTTAACGGTTTCAATTTTTTCCTCTGGGTAACTGAATAACCATTTCCAGTTTGCAGATGTAACATAAATCTCCACTGGTTTAATATGTTTGGACTCTTTCGGAACCTCTTCCGAAGCATAAGTTGCTTTTACTGTTGGAATCGATAATGCGATAACGATAATAACAGGAACAAGCGTCCAAATGATTTCTAATAATGTGTTACCGTGTTGTTCAGGTGGCTCATAGTCCATATTCTCTGGTTTTTCACGATAACGAATCAAGATGACTGTAAACAAGATGAATACAATTGCGATAATTAATGACATAAGCAAGAATGACCAAACAATTAAATCATACTGTGCTTTTGCAACAGGTCCTTGCGGATTTAATACTGCGAGTTTTTTATCACAGCCACCGAGGAACAGAAGTAATGATAACGGAAGAAGCGAAGCCAACTTCCAAAACGCTTTCTTTAGTTGCACGATTGAAAATCTCCTTTCTCCTTGGATTGAAACTATGCCAATAAAACAATATAAACCTATTAATTTATAGAAGGCAATAGTTTTTGAGATATTGTTAAAAAATAGACACAAATGCACACTTTTTAAGGTGAATATCATTTGTAACTTGATTACATTGTAAACTATTTTCCAGAGGAAAATGCGATTGTGAAAATTTTAAGATAAATAAAGTTATACCAGGATACCCAAGAAATAGAAAAAAGCTATCTTATGATAAGAAAGATAGCTGAATATTTTGTATATTTAGTTTACTTCTTTTTTTAGACTTATTTGTTGTTCAAATGTGACAATTTTTTTATATTTCACTTGATATAAAATGTAACAAATAACCATAAATGGAATACCGCAATAAAGAGCGATTCTCTGATCTGGAATGAAAGCTAAACTTACAAATGTAATGAAATTGAGTGAGAATGCTACAATTGGAACGAGCGGATAAAGTGGTGTGCGATATTTTAAATCATTGATGTCACCACCGTTTTTCACGAAGTTTCTACGGAAGAAAAACTGTGAAGCCGCAATTGACATCCAAACGACAACGGCAGCCATCGCTGCGATAGATGTTAAAACCAAAAAGACAGTATCTGCTGCAAATATACTTGTTAATAGGGATAGACTTGCAAAGATTAGACTGAAAATCAATGCGTTTAGTGGTACACCTTTTTTCGTTAACTTCGTAAATGCTGGACTTGCCATTCCTTGTTTTGCCATCGCCCAAAGCATACGTGAATTTGCGTATAGACCAGAATTGGCTACGGATAATACAGCTGTAATAATAACAAAGTTCATAATGTCTGCTGCATATGGAATACCAGCTACATCAAATACAAGTACAAATGGACTTTCGACTAGATTAGCCTCTTGCCACGGGAGTAAACCTACAACAACTGATATGGCTAGGACGAAGAAGAATAGCGTTCGCCAAATGGTATTTTTGATTGCTTTTGGAATTGTTTTTTCAGGATTCTCACTTTCTCCTGAAGCGATTCCTATTAATTCTGTTCCTTGGAAAGAATAATTCACTGTAATCATCGTAAGAAGAACAGCCAATGCACCATTCGGAAATAATCCGCCATTTTCAGTGAAATTGTGAAGCATTGGAGCTGGTTTTCCGTTAAAGTCTAGTAGACCGAACATAACTGCACCACCGAGTACGATGAAAATGACGATGGTTGCGACTTTTACACTAGCGAACCAAAATTCTGCTTCTGCATATGCTTTTGCTGATAGAGCGTTTACAAGAAAGAGTGCTGCTGCAAATGTAACACACCAAATCCACGAAGAAACATCTGGAAACCAGCGTTTCATTAAAATACTTACAGTTGTTAACTCTACTCCAACTGTAACAGCCCAATTTAACCAATACATCCAACCGACAACAAAACCAAAACCAGGTGAAATAAATTTGCTTGCATAGCTTTGGAATGAACCTGCTTCTGGCATAGCAACAGATAATTCACCAAGACATAACATCGTTAAATACATAACAAATCCACCGACTAAAAATGCAAGAATAGCACCACCAGGGCCGGCGTTATGGACGATTTGACCAGATCCCATAAATAGGCCAGTTCCGATAACACCACCAAGTGCAATCATAAATAGGTGTCTACTTTTCATTGTACGTTTTAAATCTGTTTGTTCTACTTGTTGATTCATATGCCCCTCACCCCGTTATTTTTTTATATGTGTTAACTGGTTTTCATTCTGAGTTTTTAATCATTAGTGGGGGATATGACACATACTCGGTTTATTTAATATGAAATGAATGGAGTATGTAAAAAAACGAACTATGACTAAATACTCTAAGAATGTTTTTATTAACAAGGTGATATCTTCACTATGTTAATAATTTTGATTTTAGCAAAATGTTCCTAAAAAGTATATTGTTTTTTCTTTTTATTAAAAATAATTAGAATTTTATAACGATGTAGTTGTGAACAATAATTCACAGAATCTTTCTAGCAAACTAGTAAGAAGAAAGGTACAATGGTAGGAGGTATGTCTGTAAAATAATAATTAATGGAGTTTTGTTTAAAATGAAAAAGTTAAAATATCTTTTTGTTTTTGGAATTATATTTGCTGCTGCGTTTTTTATAGGGAAAGATAAGATTATACAAAAGGCACAAGTGCTACGCTTAGATTTTCTATCTGAAATGAAAGAAGCAGCTATGATTGAAAATGTTCCGTTTATAAAGCAGTTACCAGAATTACCTCGTGGATGTGAAGTAACAAGCTTAGCTATGTTGCTCCAATATAAAGGTGTGCAAGTAGATAAGATGCAACTTGCTAGTGAAATTCATCGAGTTCCATTTGAACAAAATGGCTTGCGCGGAAATCCTTATGAGGGATTTGTTGGAAATATTTATACGAAAGCTGAACCAGGATATGGTGTATACAATAAACCAATCTTTAATTTAGCAGAAAAATATGTTTCTGAAAAAGTAATTAATTTAACAGATAGAGACGTGAAAGATCTATATAAGGTAATTAGTTCTGGTTCTCCAGTATGGGTTATTATTAATACAACGTTTCAGCCGCTAGCTGAAAGTAGTTTTGAAACATGGAATACAAGTTCTGGTGAAGTGAAAATTACATATTTTGAGCATAGTGTAGTAGTAGTTGGATACGATCAAAACTTTGTATATGTAAATGATCCACTAAAAAATAATCCACGTTTCGCTGTTCCACGAGCAGAGTTTGAGAAAGCGTGGGAGCAAATGGGGAAACAAGCAATTACTATTTTATAATAATGAAAAAGCCATCTTTTGATGGCTTTTTATTTTTAAGTAAATTTAATAGAAAATTCGGAAGATTCTTTTAAAAGTTAACAATTCACGTTATAATAACATTTAACTTGGTGAAGAAGGGGAGAAGAGAAATGGATGTTGCAAAAGAACTTGTTTTGTCAAAGGATCAGTTGGTTGAGTGGAGAAGGCATTTTCATAAGTATCCAGAGTTATCTTTTCAAGAAGAGAAAACATCGCAGTTTGTGTTCGATATACTTCGGGAAATCCCATGTTTAGAAGTATCAAGACCTACTAAATATAGTGTAATGGCAAGGTTGATTGGAAAGCAGCCTGGTAAAATAGTTGCGGTTCGAGCTGACATGGATGCTCTTCCTATTCATGAAGAAAATGAGTTTGACTTTATTTCTACATATCCGGGTGTAATGCATGCATGTGGCCATGATGGACATATAGCGATATTACTTGGAGTTGTACATAAGTTAGTAGAAGCAAAAGAGAAGATTAAAGGGGAGATTCGTTTTCTATTCCAACATGCTGAAGAAAACTTTCCTGGCGGTGCAGAGGAAATGGTTGCAGCAGGTGTAATGGAAGGGGTCGATTATATTATTGGTGCTCACCTTTGGGCATCGTTAGAGGTTGGAAAAGTAGGTGTAATTTATGGTCCTGCAATGGCTGCCCCAGATGTTTTTAAAATTATAATAGAAGGAAAAGGTGGACATGCTGGAATCCCTCATGAAACTGTTGATAGTATTGCAATCGGTACACAAGTGGTTTCGCAACTTCAGCAAATTGTATCTCGCCTCACGAATCCGTTAGATTCTCTTGTAGTATCTGTTACGCAATTTCACGCTGGGACAACCCATAATGTGATTCCAGAACAAGCGGAGATTGAAGGGACAGTGCGGAGTTTAAGACATGAGTTGCGAGAAGAAACAGAGAAAAGGATTGAACAGATTGTAAAGCATGTGACGGAAGCTTACGGAGCGAAATATACGTTTTCTTATGAATATGGATATCGTCCAGTAGTAAATGATTATGAAGTTACAGAGATTATTGAGCAAACAGCATTACAGCTTTATGGAAGGGAACGAGTTACTCGTTTACAGCCGACGATGGCTGGAGAAGATTTTTCAGCATTTTTACAAAAAGCACCAGGAACATTCTTTTTTATCGGAGCAGGAAATAAAGAGAAAGGAATTATATATCCTCACCATCACCCTCGTTTTACGATTGATGAAGATGCATTACCGATTGGCGTACAAGTCTTTGTATCATCAATTATGAATTTCATAAGTAAAGGAGAATGAGATGAAGAACATACACGTATTAGCGCTTATTCCAGTTTTTTGTTTAGTTATTGGACCTGTATTTGCTAATTCAGTTACTCCTTACATATTAGGGATGCCGTTTTTATTATTTTGGATATTATTATCAGTGCTTATTACATCTCTTTGTATGGGGATTGTGTACGTATTTGATCCTGCTAATAAGGGGGATATAAAATGACCGCATTACTTATCATTATTTTATTTTTGTTTCTCGCATTATTTTTAGGAATTCGGGCACAACATGGAAAAGATATGAATTTAGAGCAATGGTCAGTTGGGGGAAGAGGTTTTGGTACTATTTTTGTTTTTCTTCTTATGGCAGGTGAAATTTATACGACATTCACATTTTTAGGTGGAAGTGGATGGGCGTATAGTAAAGGAGCGCCTACTTTTTATATTTTAGGTTATGGTGCATTAGCTTATATTTTATCTTATTTTTTATTACCACCAGTTTGGAAATATGCAAAAGAGCATAATCTAGTTTCACAGCCAGATTTTTTTGTGAAGAAATATAAGAGTCAGGCACTTGGCCTTATCGTTTCTATTATTGGAGTTATTTCGATTATCCCATACCTTGTTTTACAGTTAAAAGGATTAGGAATTATCGTTTCGGAAGCGTCTTACGGAAGGGTATCACCAGTTATCGCAGTGTGGATGGGCGCAATTGTTATAACGATATATGTAATGGTTTCAGGTATACATGGCTCTGCTTGGACGGCCGCTTTGAAGGATATTATGATCCTATTTATCGTTATGTTTTTAGGTATATATTTACCGTATCATTATTACGGAGGATTTCAGCCGATGTTTGAAGTTGTAGAAGCAGCAAAGCCAGGATTTTTATCTTTACCTGATGAAGGAATGAGCATTTCTTGGTTTGTTTCTACTATTGTCTTAACAGCTCTCGGTTTCTATATGTGGCCCCATACATTCGCTTCTGCTTTCTCTGCAAAAAATGAAAAAGTATTTCGTAAAAATGCGGCCATTATGCCACTGTACTCTTTAGTTTTACTTTTCGTGTTCTTTGCAGGGTTCGCAGCTATTTTGCAAGTTCCTGGATTAAAGGGAGGGGATGTAGACCTTTCGTTATTCCGTCTGGCTCTTCAAACTTTTGATCCTTGGTTTATTGGGGTTATTGGTAGTGCTGGAGTTTTAACGGCATTAGTTCCGGGTTCTATGCTTGTCATGGCCGCTTCTACATTATTAGCGAAAAATATTTACCGAACAATGGTCCCATCTGCTTCGGATCGACAAGTGGCAAAAGCAGCGAAATTATTTGTTCCTGTAGTAACGCTTGTAGCTGTTTTGTTTACTTTTAAAGGTGGAGAAACGATAGGAGCACTTCTTTTAATGGGATATAGTATAGTGACACAACTTTTCCCTGCACTTGTATGTAGTTTGTTTCCACGTCAGGTTATTACGAAGCAAGGAGCAATTGCAGGGATGGGGATTGGAGTGTTAGTGGTTGCGTATATTACTTTATCTGGTTCAACTATAGCTACGATGTTTCCGGGTTTCCCTCAATATATAAAAGATTTAAATGTAGGTATAGTCGCATTGTTAATGAATATGATTGTGATGTTTATCGTTAGCGGGTTCACGAAAAATGTGTCTATAAAAGCGGACAATACAATAGTAGAAAAGTAATTCATATGCTAGAGCTATCTTTGAAAAGAGATAGCTCTTTTTTGTATATATTTTCTTCTATTAGCGGAATCTAACTAAAAACTTGTTGAAAAGGAAGTTAGGTGGGGGAATTGTTAGAGTTAAAAGGTAACTTATTTGAAGTTATGAAAGAAATTAGGGATGAGTTAGGTTCGCCGAATGATTTAACAATTAGGGAAGTTGCCCTTGCTGGTAGTTTTACACGCTGTGCTGTTGTCTTTTTATGTGGGTTAACAGATAAGGATAATGTTTATAAATATGTAGTTCGTACACTTCAACATGAAGAAATAAAAAAAGACGAAGCTGTTGTTCAAACATTATTAGATCGCTTTATTTCTATTGCAGAAGTTGGTAAGAAGACAACATTTCCGGATATTATAAATGCGATTTTAGCAGGAGATACAGTTATATTAATTGATAATATTCAAACTGCTATAGTGATTAATAGTAGGGCTTGGGAAAAAAGAAGTTTAGAACCGCCAGTAACAGAAGATTTAATACGTGGACCGAGGATTGGATTAAATGAAGACATTAACGTGAATAAAATGTTAATTCGCCGTAGTTTACGTGACCCAAAGCTGAGATTTCAATCTTATATTATGGGGAAGAGATCCCAAAAAGAAGTGACTTTAGTATATATAGAAGACATTATTAATCCTTACATTGTAAAAGAGCTAGATCGGCGTCTTCAATCCATAGTGACAGATGTTGTTTTTGAGACGGGTACAATTGAGCAATTAATTCAAGATAATAATTTGTCGCCGTTTCCGCAGTTTTTGAATACGGAAAGGCCTGATAATATTGTGGCCTCATTGGCGAAAGGAAAGGCAGCTATTTTAGTGGATGGATCACCGTTTGCCCTTATAGCTCCGCTAGTATTTGTTGATATTTTTCAATCTGTGGAAGATCACTATGAGCGTTGGGTAATAGGGACTTTATTAAGAATATTGCGGATGGGTTCTGGCATAGTTGCAGTTTTAATGCCGGCGATGTATGTAGCGCTCGTCTCATATCACCAAGGACTTATTCCATCTAAATTGGCTTATTCGATTGCTGGGGCAAGAGAAGGTGTTCCGTTTCCTGCATATATTGAAACATTAATGATGGCATTAACGATGGAGTTAATAAGAGAAGCGGGAATTAGGTTGCCAAAACCGATGGGACAAACGATAGGGATTGTAGGAGGTCTTGTAATAGGAGAAGCTGCGGTAAATGCAGGGATTGTAAATCCGTTTTTAGTTATTATTATTGCAGTTACTGCGATTGCTACGTTTTCACTTCCTGTATATAGCATTACAATTACGTTCCGAATTTTACTTTTCGTCTTTGTATTAGCAGCAACGGCTTTTGGGTTGTATGGAATCATTCTAGCTCTTATCGCGCTTGCTGTTCATATTACAAATTTAACAAGTGTTGGTGTGCCGTATACAACTCCAATTGCTCCCGCATTCTATAAAGATTGGAAAGAAGAGCTTATTCGTTTGCCAAAATCAATGTTGAAAGATAGACCAGAGTATTTACAAACGAAAGATTCTACAATACGTCCAAAGGAGCGAAAATAATTGAAACCATTTGAGTATGGCGATGAAGAAATTGGATCTCGGGAACTGGGGTTTGCAGTATCGTCAACCATTATTGGTATAGGTGCATTGTCTATGCCAAGGGATATTGCTAATCAAACTTTATTCTCAGACGGTTGGATTATTTTGCTTCTGGGTGGATTGATATGTGCAGTTTTAGGTTGGTTTGTAACGAGGGTGGCTATTTTATTCCCGAAACAAAACTTTGTTCAATATACGAGTGCGCATTTGACAAAACCTGTTGCATACACAATTAGTAGTATTTTAGTATTAACGTTTGCTGCTTTGACAGCATATGAATCGCGAATGATTTCAATTATTTCTCAAACGTATTTGTTTAGTGATACACCAATACAACTATTGTCTTTCTTCTTCTTATTAGTTGTTATTTATGGAATAGCAGGATCAAGAGCGGCCTTATTGAGGTTGAATGTTCTATTTTTACCGATTGTTTTAATTGCGATCGTGCTTCTTTCTTTATTGAATATAAATTTAATGGAAATAAATAATTTACTACCAGCTTTTCAAACGAAAGTGAGTCAATATACTGTTGGAGTTAAGAATTCTATTTTTACGTTTATTGGGTTTGAAGTAGCTCTCTTTTATGCGGTGTTGCTGAATGATAAGACGGCAAAAAAAGCACCAATGGCAGTTGCGAAAGCGGTAATGGTAAATGTGATGTCTTACATTTTAATTTATGTAACTTGTATTAGTGTTTTTACGTATATGACAACTCGTGGATTGACGTACCCAACAATTGAATTAGGGAAAGAAATTGAAATTGGTGGAGGGTTTTTAGAAAGATTTGATGCAATCTTTTTTACAACATGGATTATTACTATTTATAACACTACGGCCATGTATTATGACGTGGCATCTTTATTATTCTGTGCTATGTTCCCTAAAGTGAAGAAACATATTTTCATTTTTGTAAGTGCCCCGATTATTTTTATGGTGAATATGATGCCTAGTAGTTTAAATGCTTTGTCAAGTTATGGGACGTATTTAGCTTGGATAGATATGGGGTTTGTCGTGTTAGCACCTTTGTTAGTTTTTATTGTATATAAAATAAAAAGAAGGAATGGTAGAAATGAAACACCTTCTTAAAATTATAATGCTTATGGTTTTAGTTGGATCTATCAGTGGGTGCTCTGAGCTAGAAGAAATAGAAGAAAGAGGATTTGTAGTAGGCGCAGCTTACGATATTGTGAAAAAAAAGAAATCGAATCCGATTATGAAAGGGACGTATCAGATGGTACTTCCTAGTAAGTTAGCGCAACAAGGGGGACAAGGTGGTGGAGATAGCGAAAATTATATTAATGTGAGTGCGAAAGCAGATAGTGTCTTTGAGCAAATCCGAATTATCGCCAAAAAAATTAGTCGCTCATTATTCTTTCCGCATATACAAGTGATAATTTTTTCTAAAGATTTATTAGGGAATCCATATGTTTTACAAAATACGTTAGATGTATATATTCGTGATCATGAGATGAGACGAAATATTCGTTTGTTCGTTTCTGACAAAGATGCAGAAGCTATTTTGAAACAGAGCGCTAAGCCTGAAAATTTACCAGCGCAGTATATTGATATGTTAGCTGAACATCCTCCAAAAAATGCCCAAATGGTTGAGGCTGCAAGAATTGGTGAGGTTCAGGAAAAGATGATTGCGAACCGGAGTTTCGTATTACCTATTCTTGAATTAACAAAGCAAGGTGTACAAATGAACGGGGCAGCGTTGTTCCGTGGGAAGGATAATAAGTGTGTAGGTAGTTTGAATGGAGAAGAAACATTAGGGATGAATTATATAATAGGTAAAAAAATTGGAGGTTTTTTTACCATCCGCAAAAAGAATCAACTTATTACATATGAAATTCATAAGTTGCGTCGGAAAATTAAAGTATCTACAAAGAATATTACAAAACCAAAGTTTAATATTCACTTATATTTGGAAGGTACAATAGCTGAGTTACACTTTAGTGATCATAAAAAGGTCTTGAATGAAAAACGTTTAAAGAAGGATATTTCGGAGGAAATGGAGAAGCGCATCCGAAAATCGATCAAGCTTGTTCAAAAAAAATATAAGGTAGATGTATTAGAGTTAGGGGAAGTATATAAGCGGCATAATTATAAAGAGTGGAAAAAAATAAGTGAGAATTGGGATCAAGGTGAAAATTACTTTAGTGATGCTGAGGTTACTGTTCATATTCATCCAACAATTGAACATTCGGGTTCAGCTTTACCAAAAAGAGTAAAGTAAGGTGATGGAAGGTGTTTACTGGATTAGGGATTAGTTGCACAATATTAATGGCAGTTCTTCCGGGAACCATATACTACATTCATAAAAAAATCACAACGTATGGGGCGCAGCCTTGGAATACTGATGTGCAAAAAAAGAAACCTGAATGATTTCAGGTTTCTTTTATACAAAGCATATGTGAAGGGGGATACCTTCTATGTATGCTCTGT
Source organism: Bacillus sp. SSR7 (assembly GCF_055902415.1). NCBI lineage: Bacteria > Bacillati > Bacillota > Bacilli > Caryophanales > Bacillaceae > Bacillus > Bacillus sp. SSR7. The sequence continues at coordinate 178,942 of NZ_JBVVXV010000009.1, forward strand.
TTTTATACAAGCCCTAACCAATGTACCAATTGTGTAGAGAGGAATGTCACAACAATGGCGATAACGGTAGGGATTGCAAACGATAAGAATGTCCATTTTGCACTTTTTGTTTCTTTATATATGTTAACCAGTGTTGTTCCACATGGGAAATGAAGAAGTGAGAACAACATTGTGTTTAACGCTGTTAACCAAGTCCAACCATTTTCTAAGAATAGATTTTTAATTTGATTAAAATCATCTATTTCAGTTAAAGCTCCGGTTGATAAGTAAGACATTAATAAAATCGGGATAACAATTTCATTCGCTGGTAGTCCAAGAATGAACGCAGCTAGGATGAAGCCGTCAAGTCCTAACATTTTAGCGAATGGATCTAGGAAGTTTACAAAATACATAAGTAGACTTGTGTCACCGATGAAAATATTAGCAAGTAACCAAGTTAATGCAGCCGCAGGGGCAGCTACAACAACAGCTCGTTTTAAAACATAGATGGATTTATCGAGTGTTGCACGCACAATTGTATTCCAAACTTTTGGTTTACGGTATGGCGGTAACTCAAGTGTGTAGTGGGTTGGAACGCCTTTTAAAGCTGTTTTTGATAGTACCCAAGAAACGGTTAATGTCATAACGATACCAATTACAACCATTCCAACTACAACGCCGGCAGTAACCAATGTTTGCATACTACCTGTATAACCAGCAGCCATAAATAATGAAGCCATTAAAATTAACATAGGCCAGCGACCGTTACAAGGAACAAAGTTGTTTGTTAAGATTGCAAGCATACGTTCACGTGGTGATTCAATAATACGTGTTGACATAATGGCTGCTGCATTACAACCAAAGCCCATTGCCATTGTTAAAGATTGTTTACCATGTGCACCAGAGCGTTTGAATAAGCGGTCCATATTAAACGCAACTCGTGGTAAGTATCCGTAGTTTTCTAATAGTGCAAACATAGGGAAAAAGATGGCCATAGGTGGTAACATAACGCTAATAACAGCACCGATACCACGGAATAAACCAAGTATTAAAATGCCATGTAGCCATTCAGGTGCATGTGCTGCTTGAAACCAAGATGTTAAATATCTTTCGGCCCATCCGAAGAACTCAGCAATCATATCGGATGGTACGTTCGCCCCTGCAATTGTAAGATAAAAAATGATAGATAAAATACCAAGCATAATTGGGAATCCCCAGATTGGGGATGTGAAAATTTTATCTAGTTTTTCAGAACGATACAATTTATCCGTATTTGTATATTGAACAGATTCTTTACATATGCTTGCAGATGTTCGGTAAATATCTCCGACAATATCATCTCGTATATCTTCTTTTGATAGTGCTTGTGCATGTTGAATAATATAGTCTAATGGAAGAGCTTTACTGGCTGAGTGAGATTCCATTCATTACGACCTCCCTTACAAGTGGTTCATTATGGTGTTTTTGAAGTGTAGTTAAGAAATTTTTATCTCCATCTAATATACGTAACGCAATCCAGCGTGCTGGATACGTATCACCGAACACTTTATAAATTTGTGGTTCTAATTCCTGAATCATATTCTCGATTTTTTCACTGTAAGAAATTTTAATTGGTGTTGGAATTAGTTTTTTATTTGCTACTTTGGCAATAACATTTAGTAAATGACCGATCCCTACTCGGTTACGAGCGGAAATTTTAACTACAGGTACACCGAGTGATTTTGCTAATTTCTTTTCATCAATAACGATGCCCTTTTTCTCAGCTTCATCAATTAAGTTAATACAAATGACCACGTTGCTCGTCATTTCCATTACTTGGAGCGCTAAATTTAAATTTCGCTCCATAGCAGTTGCATCGATAACAACTACAGTTACTTCTGGTTGTTCAAATATAATATAATCCCTTGCTACTTCTTCATCTGCAGAATTTGAATATAGTGAGTAAGTTCCAGGTAAATCTATTAATGTATATTTACTACCGTTATGTTCATATTCCCCTTCAGCTTTTAAAACAGTTTTTCCTGTCCAGTTTCCAGTATGTTGTTTTAAGCCTGTTAAAGTATTAAATAATGTACTTTTCCCGGTATTCGGGTTGCCGGCTAAAGCAATGCGATGTTTGCTCATCTGAAATCATCTCCTATTAATATCCCGAAAATAAGGGAGCTTTCTTCCTTACGTAGTGCAATAGTGGTGTTGCTTACTTGATAAGCGACTGGATCTCCAAGTGGACTGCGTTGTAATACTTTAATTGTTGCCCCAGGTATAAATCCTAAATCTAATAAACGTCGTTTCATAGTTCCTTCTAATTGTATCTTCTCAATTTGTACAAACTCTCCAGTCTTAAATTCGGAAAGTGGTTTTATATTAGCCGATACCATAAAAGTTACCTCATCTCTATATTGTTAGTTTGAGTTTAAAAAGTTTCCTTAGGTAAACTTTTTGTTAGTAATATAGTAGACTACATTGGATGATGCTGTCAATTGGTACTTTAAAAATATTCATTTATTTTTAGAATTGTTCCAATTTATTTAGTTGTACTAAAAAATATTACTGAAATTCTGTGGAATATGCATAAATTAGGTGTGTAAAAGTAACAAAATACAGCGGAATTGTAAATATAACTTTAACTCAAAGGGAAAAAGAGCGAAAAACATTTACATTGAATTTACATTGTTAAGAGTAAATTTACATTAGAGCTTAATTAGTGTGGATTTTGTTGGGTTCTTTAACTATAAATGTTGGGATTCCTAGTTTTTAAGGGTTATTATCGTCATTTACTTAAAATTAAAAATTGCTTAACACTCACATAATATTATTGTCCTACAATGAATTTGTGTTCGAAAGAAGTAGACAAATGTGAAAAGTGATAATCCAAATGGGGGTACAAGACATGGTCATGAAAAAGGGTATTAAATTTTCTTTAGCAGCTTTAGTGGTAGCGGGTTCATTAGTGGGATGTGGAAAAGCAGAAGAGACATCAGGTAAAGATGCTAAAGGAAGCGATAATGCAAAACAAGAATTGTCAGGTACGATAGCAGCTGCAGGCTCTACAGCACTTCAACCTCTTGCAGAGGAAGCTGGAAAGAAATTTATGGAGAAAAATTCAAACGTTTCTATTCAAGTGCAAGGTGGCGGTAGTGGAACTGGAATTAACCAAGTAGCTTCTGGTGCGGTCCAAATTGGTAACTCAGATGTTCCATCTGCAGATAAAATAAAAGATGCTGATAAGGCGAAAGAATTAGTAGATAACAAGGTAGCGGGTATTGCATTCGCACTTGTCGTAAATAAAGATGTAAAAGTTGATAATTTAACAGTACAACAAGTACAAGATATCTTCACTGGAAAAGTAACGAACTGGAAAGAGGTAGGCGGGAAAGATGAAAAAATCAACGTAATTAACCGTCCGGCTTCTTCTGGTACACGTGCTACATTTGAAAAAACAATTATGAAAGATGCGAAAATTAATGACGGAACTGGTACTACACAAGATTCTAACGGTGCAGTGGAGCAAGCGATTAACTCTACTCCAGGTTCAGTAAGTTATTTAGCAATGTCTTACATGGTTGGCGAGAAAAAAGGTGCGCTACAAACAGTGAAAATTGATGGTGCTGAACCAAAAGTTGAAAACATTGCGTCTGGTAAATATCCATTCTGGTCTTACGAGTACATGGTAACGAAAGGTGAAGCGAAAGAAGCAACAAAAGCTTACATTGACTATGTAAAAGGTAAAGATTTTGAAAAGCAAGTAGAAGATATGGGTTATATTCCAATGTCTAAATTAAATAAGTAATAAAATTTATGGGGCTGGCTGCAAGGCCAGTCCTGTTCATTTCAATTTATGAAGTGGGGTCTGTCCTGTGATGAAGGGGAAAAAACAAATTAATTACGTGAAAAGTGAATATATAGGAAGATCACTTGTTACGTTTTGTGGTATTTTTATTGTTTTAGTTACATTAGCTATTATTGCGTTTATTTGCGGTAAAGGAATTCAATCTTTTACGCAAAGTGGTATCTCGTTTACTGAGATGTTAACATCGACAAAATGGAGTCCAAATGCTGATGATGGAACTTTCGGGGCTGTAATTTTCATTGTAGGTTCAACGGTGGTTTCGTTAGGTGCGGTTATTATTAGTGCGCCAATTGCTATAGCTCTTGCTATATTCATGAATTTAATTTCACCGAAGTTTGGAAATAAAGTATTGAAGCCTGTTTTAGAATTATTAGTTGGTATTCCTTCGGTTGTATACGGATTATTAGGGGTTACAATTTTAGTACCGCTATTACGTGATTCTTTTGGAGGAGTAGGGTTTAGTTTAATTGCAGGTATTATTGTCCTGAGTATTATGATTTTACCTACTATTGCTAGTATCGCTTCTGATGCAATACGCTCTGTTCCATTTGATTATTTAGAAGCTTCTTATGGTTTAGGATCAACGAAATGGCAAGCGATTAGCCGAGTAATTGTTCCTGCTGCGAAAAAAGGGATTTTAACAGGTGTTGTTTTAGGGTTAGCGCGTGCTTTTGGTGAAGCGTTAGCGGTTCAAATGGTAATTGGGAATACGATTAAATTACCAGAAGGAATATATAGTCCGACAGCAACGTTAACTGGTATTTTGACAATGGACATGACAAATACATTAAACGGCACTGCTTGGAACAATGCGCTATGGACTTTAGCAATGATTTTACTTGTTATTTCATTCCTGTTTATTTTAGTAATTCGAGCGATTGGGCAAAGAGGTGAGCGATAATAATGAATGCAAGAACGGTAAATAAAGTTTGGACAGGTATCTTTTATGCGGTTGCGGCTTTAGTTGTAGCGCTGCTAGTATTCTTAGTATTTGAGATTTTACAAAAGGGATGGGGTTTTTGGGATCCTAATTTCTTGTTTGGAGAACCAAGCAATACAAGAGCTGGTGGTGGGATTGGTCCGCAGTTATTCAATTCCTTCTATATGCTTGTTATAACGCTTATTATATCTATTCCCCTTGGATTAGGTGCTGGAATATATTTAGCAGAGTATGCAAAACAAGGGCGTTTTTTAAATTTTGTTCGTTTATGTATCGAGACAATGGCATCTTTACCTTCTATTGTTGTTGGTTTATTCGGTTTGTTAGTGTTCGTTACAATGACAGGATGGGGATACACAGTAATGGGTGGTGCCCTTGCTTTAACGATTTTAAACTTGCCAGGTTTAACGCGTGTTTGTGAAAATGCGATTTCAGAGGTTCCTTCTAATGTAAAAGAGGCGAGTCTTGGATTAGGTGCAACAAAGTGGCAAACGATTACTCGTATTATTATTCCGTCGTCATTACCACAAATTATTACAGGTGTTATTTTAGCGGCAGGTCGTATATTTGGTGAAGCGGCGGCATTAATTTATACAGCGGGTTTAACATCACCGATTTTAAATTCAGCAGCGGACTTCTCAAGTCCTGCTCATCCTTTAAATCCATTTAGACCAGCTGAAACGTTAGCGGTTCACATTTGGAAGTTAAATTCTGAAGGGATTATCCCAGATGCGAAGTTAATTGCGACAAAATCTGCAGCTGTATTAATTATTATGGTATTACTATTCAATGTTGTTTCACGCTTGGTAGCATCTATATTGCACAAACGTTTTACAGGAGCAAAAAGAAAAAGTAAAACGACGAAGAAGATAAAAGCGGCATAAGTTGTAAAGGGGAACTCTCTACTGATAAGTAGGGGGTTCTTTTTACGTTTTAATATAGAAGGAAAAGGTATTGCGATTGTTGAATTTGTAATTCGTTATATAAATAAAGTGAAACTTTAATCAGTGAGGTCTTGCTGCTCGTAAATATCAGGATAAAAAGATGAAAATGAGGGAGTGGGTTTAATTTGTTTTTTCTGCAAATGTCAGGTTTTCCGGGATCGGGAAAATCCACAGTTTCTAAGTATATAGGGAAGTTAACAGGTGCTGTAATTGTAGATCATGACGTTTTGAAATCAGCGTTGTTACAATCATTAGAAATGAAAGGGATTGAATCGACGATTGTTGGAGGAGTATCATACGATGTGGAATGGGTATTGATTGATTCTTATTTAGAACAAGGGCATAGTGTGATATTGGATAGTCCATGTCTATACGAAGGGATGGTTGAAAAAGGAATTAAGCTGTCTAATAAACATGGTGTGAAATATAAATATATTGAGTGTTAAGTGAATGATATGGAAGAGATTAATAATAGGTTGCAAACACGTAAGCGTATGGTCAGTCAAATTGAAAAGGTAGAGTCGGAAGTAGCTTTTAAAAAGTGGTTAAATGGTAGTAAAAGACCTTTAAATAGTGAATATATTATTGTGGATTCTAGTGAATCTCTAGAACAGTATGCGGAAAAAATGATGGATTATATGAATAGGTAGAGAAAAGGGTTATCTTCATGAATGAAGATAACCCTTTTCTTTTAAATATCAGGTGTTTCTGTAGAAGTGCTTATTTTTCTACGAGAGCGCCTTTTTCTCCCAATTTTATCTAATAGTTCATACATAACTGGAACGACTACTAATGTAAGAACAGTTGAGACTGCCAAACCACCGATGACAACAACGGCTAGGCTTTTTGATACCATACTTCCTGCTTGTGATTGGCTAAATAGGAGTGGGAGCATAGCAACAATTGTTGTAATAGCTGTCATAATAATTGGACGTAGTCTAGTGGAACCTGCTTCGAGTAAGGCTTCTCTCGTTTCCATACCGTGTTCCCGGTTTTGTTGTACTCTTTCTATTAATACGATAGCGTTTGTAACGACAATCCCGATTAACATTAATGCACCGATCAAGGAATTTACATCAACTGGTGTTCCTGAAATGATTAATCCTAAAATACCGCCGACAGCAGCTAATGGTAAGGAGAACAAGATTGCAAAAGGAGCACGTGCCTGCCCGAAGGTAATAACCATAATTAAATATACAATCCCAATTGCAATCCCCATAATCTTGAATAAATCTGTGAAGTTCTCTTGCATAGATTCAGTGGCGCCTGCGATATTTACTTTTGCTCCGCTAGGTAAATCTAATTCGGCTATCGCTTTGTTCACTTCAGTGCTTACCTTGCTTAAATCTTCATTTGAAGCTTCTGCGGTAATTTGAATCGTTTCTTTTCCATCTTTATGGAAGACTTCTGTTTGAAGTTGCTTTTCTGAAATAGTTGCAATGTCTTTTAAAGGAATTGGTCCATTAATAGGTGATAGTATGTTTGTGTTTAAAATGTCTTCTTGTTTAGTAATACTTTCTTTTTTATGTTCTATCATAATAGCAGTTTTTTCGTTATTGATTGAAACTTCACCAATAGGTGATTTCTTCATAAGGAATGCTACTTGTTGAGCTGCTAATTCTGGTGTTAATCCTAGTTGTTCGGCCTTTGTTTGATCAACATGGATTTGCCATTCTTTCTTAGAGTCTTCTAAATTCGTTTTTACTTTAGAAAGATCATCCATATCTTTTAGTTTTGTTTCGACGATAGTAGCAGCCTCTTTTAAATTTGTTTCGTTAGTGGCTGTTACGTTGAATTGCAAATTATTGCCGCTGCCAGAGCTTGAATAACTCATTTTTATATAATCAAGTTCAGCGGGCTCAAAAGTTTTATGTTCTTTCTTTAACTCTTTAATATACTGATCAATATCAGAACCCTTTTTAAAGACTACCAATATACTTGCGAGATTATTTTTGGTCGTTTGCCCCCATTGTGCATCTTCTGCGCTAGATCCCATTCGTAAAATAACATCCGTTACATCTGAATTAGAAAGTAGCTTCTTTTCGAAATCAAAAGCTTTTTGTTTTTGTGTTTCAGGAGCGTAATCAGCCGGGAAAGTCATATTAATAGATAACATTGTGTCGTCTTCAGATTTTATATTCGCTTTCGGTAGTAATACATAGGTAGCAATCGATCCTGCGAATAATAAAAAAGAAGTAAGTAGAATAATGAATTTATGCGAAAGAGCCCACTTTAATGTAGCGACATATCGTGGTGAAGAACTTGGCTTTTTGTGTTTTGTTTTTTTGAGTAGTAAAAAAGCCATAAGTGGAACAACTGTTAGTGCAACGATTAAGGATGATAGTATAGAATATACGACCGCTAATACCATAGGTAACATTAATTTTCCAATTACTCCTGATACGAGGCCGATAGGTAAAAAAACAGCGACCGTTGTTAAAGTAGAAGAAGTAATTGCGACGGCGACCTCTTTCGTTGCATCGAGAATAATATCTTTAGAGAAAGATTCTTTTTGTAAACGTCGGAAAATATTCTCAATGACAACGATGCTATCATCGACGAGACGTCCAACTGCAACGGCTAAACCACCAAGTGTTAGAGTGTTAAGTGTGATGTTAGATTGGTGTAGTAAAAAGAGTGTTAATAAAATAGATAATGGAATACTGACAACAGCAATGAGTGTCGTTCGGAAGTTACGTAAAAAGATTAATATAATTAGAGTTGCAGCAATTGCTCCAAGGATTACTTCTTTTCCCATGCTAGTAACAGCGTTTTCAACTTGTTCATGAGTTGATGCTAAAAGTTTAATAGAAAACTGATCTTTATATTGTTTACTTATATCTTTAATTTTTTTATCGATTTCTTTTCCAATTGCAACTGCATTTTTACTTGGCTCTTTCATGATGATTAATCCAGTGCCTTCTTCGCCGTTTATATGTGAGATTGTATCGTAGTGTTGTTTAAGTTCAATTTGAGAAACATCTTGTAATTTAACTTGAGGTGCAACAGTGATTTTTTTAATGTCATCTACATTTTTTATATCCCCGATGACACGAAGGTTATATTCTTCTTTATTAACGGTAACAGCTCCAGCTGGAGTGGAAGTTTCTTTTCCTTGTAAAACCTTTAATATTTGTTCCGTTGTTACGTTTTTATCTTTTAATTGGTTTGGGTCTAGTATAATAGATAATTCGGAAGTTGATTTTCCAAAAAACATAACGTTGGCAACGCCATCAATGCTTTCGAGTTGTGGTACGATTTCCTTTTCGATTTGTTTTTCATCTGCTTTTGAAAATCCGTTTTGTTTTTGGATTGCAATTTGAGCGAGTGGAATCATAGAAGTATTTAATTGGCTAACTATCGGTTTAGTTGCATCTTTAGGTAATTTAATTGTATTAATGGCCTTTTCAACTTCACGTGTGGCATCTTTCATATTTGCTTTGGATGTATATGCGATATCGATGCGTGATAATCCTTCGTGAGTAGAAGAGGTGATGTTGTCAATGTTTTCTAAGTTGCGAAATTGTTTTTCAAGGGGATCGGTTACTTCTTTTGTCATTGCTTCAGCGTCGAGTCCTGGAGATAAGGTTGTGACGGTGACTGCGGGATTATCGATGCTAGGTAAAAATTCCATAGGTAATTTAGAGCCGGAATAAACACCGAGTATGGAAATGAGAAAAACCATGATGATAACAGCGGCGCGGTTTTTTAATGAAAACTTCGTTAACCTATCCATAAAGTAATTCCTCCATTGGTTTATTTTTAGTTGAGTACGTCCTTTCTTACTATATAACAAAAAATGGATATTTTTCATTAATTAAATGTAAAAAAATTCTAACAATAATCTTAAGTTGATGTTTCGTTGGAATTTCGTTATCTATCCCGTCGTTGGTCGGACGATAAAATTCTCACTTCGAATTCGGTTGGGGTGGAGTTATCTGCCAACAACCGGTTCTTTCAACTAGTAATGATTTGTGTGGAGGGACAAAAAATCAACATGTTCGCATTATTAGGAAGTGGCGAAGCTATTTTCTTTTTTAATGTGAACTTTAATGTAGAAGAGAATGAAAAGGTGGGAGGGAGTATGAAATGTAGTTTGGTTAATTAGAGTGTATTGGTATACAATCAAAATACTTATTTTCAGTAGAGAGAATACAAGGCTTTACTATAGAAGAAAGTAGGATAGATAATTTTTTTGTTTTTTTATAAAAAAACACTTGTTATTTAAAAACCATGATGGTATATTAATAAACGTCGCTGATGCGGAAACGCAGAAAACGACAAAAAAGAAATTTTAAAACTTAGTTGACATCGAAAAATGAAGATGTTAATATGATGAAGTCGCTTCTGAAGCGATGGACAAGTTCTTTGAAAACTGAACGAAACAAACAACGTGAAACGTCAATTTTTATTTTAG
>NZ_JBVVXV010000010.1:0-188776 GCF_055902415.1 Bacillus sp. SSR7
GGAGACCAGCAGCGTCTGCGGTTAATTTTGGTGCGCCTTGTATAACGAAGTCGCCAGATAAAACCCCTTAATATAAAGTGTTTTTAAAAAGATGTACGCTGAAATTTTCCATGTCCTATTTCATTCTCATTCTGCAAGTAAGTAAGTGTAAGGTTCAAAAATTGAACCACTAAACTTGTAGAAAAGGAATGATTAAAATGGCAGACACTGTAACAAAGATCGAAGGAACAGGAATTATTTGTAAGGGGAATGTTGAAGGTAACTTTGAACAAGTACCAATGGAATTATTCGATTATATTCAGTTAGGATTGATTACTCATACTGATCTAGTCGTTTATGTGAAGTTACTTCAATTTTATAATCCTGACTATGGTTACGCTTTTCCAACTGTTGAAAAGTTAATGATTGATACTCATATAAAAGGTAAAGCAACTGTTCACAACAGCCTTAAAAGATTAGGGGAAGTTGGGCTAATACAGAAAGGTAAGGCAAGTTGGGGAAATAATACTTACATGGTCTACAAGCCATTAAGTAAGACAAAATTATATAAGCGTGTTCCAGATAAGGTTGAAAAATTTAAAGAGTTTGAAAGTAAGTTAATGAAAATATCAATTCATGACAAGGAACGTTTTCAACAGCACCAACAAGATAAACAATTAAGGGAACAACAGGAACAGCAAATTCAAGCAAGGCAAGTTGTTTCTACTGTGGAACAACCAGTGAATAATGAACTAACTGTTTCTAAATATAATGACCTTTTACCTGAGGAAATTGAAATGCTTAGGAAAGTAGAATTATTAGCAAGAAGATAGTACAAATTAAGTACCTGAAAGTCACAAGAATAGGGATTAAGTAGTTCAAATAATGAACCTCAGTAGTTCAATAATTGTACTTGAGATAGTTCGGATTATGAACGTTATACATACTTACTTTAAACAAACTTATATAATCAAACTTAAATATACTCTCTAAAAGAATACTATGAAAAGAATAAAAGAAATCTGTTAAAAGAATGGAGTAAAGAAATTATTAACGTTTATTATTTGAACCATGCACAATGAGTCTTTGCTGGGAATCCGTATGATAGCAACGTTTATGACATATTTAGCTTGTTCATTTTTGTGCAAATCGCACTCTTTTTGCTTCACTGCCCTCTTTATACAGCCGACTCAAAATTATTTTTCTGCACAAACAAGAGGCTATTATTTAGCCCCTTGTTGTTCTCTGTATTCTTTTAACCTTCTCTTAAATGTAGCGATACTACACTTTGCAAATTCAGCCCCCTCAGGCTGTGATATTGTGCCAGCTTCAACTTGCTGAATGGCATTTAATAAAGCCCCTTCAATTTTATGTGTCTTAGATTTTCTACCAAACTTAACGCCCTTCTCTTTAGCGTCTTTAATGCCTTCCTGAGTTCTTTCAAGTATCATAGAACGTTCAAATTCAGCAAATGCCCCTAATACATTGAATAATAGTTTTGTCATAGGATTTTCCATAGTCTCGGCTGTAAACATTCCCATATTGATTATATGAACCGCTACACCTCTATTAGTTAAATCAGTAACGATTTTCTCTAACTGTGATAATGAACGTGCTATACGGTCAGCCTTAGTTACTACAAGCGTGTCACCAGCTTTAATTTCTTCTAATAGCTTGTTAAGTTCTTTTCTGTCAGCTTTAGCCCCACTAATCTTTTCTTTATATATCTTTGTAGCACCAGCCTCTTTAAGTGCTTTTATTTGAATATCCAATTCTTGTTTATTTGTACTTACACGTCCATAGCCATAAATCATAGTTATTTTCCCCTTTTTAGACGTTTTATTTGATACTACTTTTTGATACTATATAAACCCTATAATACAGCCACTCTTCATCAATATCAACAAATGTATACTTTTTGATACTTTTATAAAACTATTCTAATTATTAACCCCCTGCTAAAATTAGCAATGATAAATCAATTAGTTATCAAAGGTGGGTATGTGACTAATGATAAGGATAGTACTTACATTATTCGAATGGACAGCAAAGTATTAAATAAATAATGTGAAAAATTGTGTACATAAAAGTGATATAGCCCTCATCCCTATGCCATATGAGACAAGGAGAAGTAATGATACAAACAAGTGAATGCACATTATAAGTAGTTGCCTCAAATAATTTTTCTGAACAATTGTATTTGTCCCTATTTTTAGAAGGGATTAACCTCTAATTAGTAGAATATATACTATATTACAATATAAAACATACTAAAATGGGGTTATTAGGGGTGAAGTGATGAGTACTACTACAGAGAATATGATAGACGCAATTGTTAAAATTGCAGAGGATTACGAAGGGACAAATTTTACTAATGAACATGTGGAGACATGGTTAAACCAATTTCTACCGGAACAGCATGATTTAATTTTAAAAGAGTTGCATAGTATTCTTAGTAAGGTATATGTATCTAAAGAAGGGGTTATTAAATTTTTCGAGGTTCTTATAGAGAATGAAAATATTTTTCCTATGCATATTAAAAATTATAAATTTATTAACCCTCAAAAAATAGGTGGCAGTCAGAAGGTAATGTTAGAAATTGTAGGTGATGCCATTCAAAAGAAATATGGAATCTCATTAGAAGAGTGTGGTCAAAATTATGTTTCATCATATATTTACATAGATGATGCTATTTATTCTGGAAATCGTGTGGTTCGCGATATTCAAAATTGGGCGGGTATAATAAATGATCCGAATTCGATTGTAAGATTAGATATAATTGTTATAGCAATCCATAATAGGAATTTTAAATATATTAAAGAACAAATTGAAAAGGTTTTGCCAAAAGCTGAAATCAAATTTTGGCGTGGAATTGAATTTCTTGATAGTCTTAGAGGATCGAGACAGCAATTTGAGAGTTATTGGCCTTCAGCGGAGTTAGAGTATAATAATCAAACAGATGAATATATAGCGAGTGTTACAGAATCTCGAAGTGCAAAACAGAATGAGATGATACCACTCCTTAGAAATAGTGGAGAACCTATGTTGGATGAGTATTTTACAAATTCGCAAAATAGAAAGTTAGTGGAGAAAATTTTCTTTGAAAAGGGTGTAGAAATTGTAAATTATGCAGTAAAACCTAATCCCAATATGAGACCTATGGGGTATGATTTCTCTAAGACCCTTGGTTTTGGTTCGTACTTTGTTACATATAGAAATATAGCGAATAATTGTCCTCTCGTTCTTTGGTGGGGGGATTTAAATGCTGCCGGAATTGATAATTGGTATCCATTATTTCCAAGAATAACCAACTAAAGGAGGGATACTATTAAATCTAATCAAAAGATTTATAAAAGGAATGAAGTTGCATTCTTTAGAAAAACAAAAGAAGAATACGGTGGATTGTCTAATATGGCTTCTGGTTTTCCTATTGAATTACAAGGGATTAGGATTTTATCTTCAGAGGCTTTATATCAAGCAATGAGGTATCCTAATCACCCAGAGTATCAAAAAGCTATAATACAGCAAAAGAGTCCCATGACTGCTAAAATGATTAGTAAAAAATATCGATCCCACACAAGAGAAGATTGGGAAGAGGTAAAGTTAATGATAATGCGTTGGTGTTTAAGAGTAAAGCTAATTCAAAACTGGGATAAGTTTGGTTCGTTACTGTTAAGCACACTTGATAAGCAAATTGTTGAAGAATCTTACAAAGATGATTTTTGGGGGGCTAGACCTTCGGACATCAATTTATTGGTGGGAACCAATGCATTAGGAAGATTGTTGATGGAATTAAGGGCGGAATTGCCCCAATTTATAGGGAGGCATGAACTTTCCTTACCTCGTATAGATAATTTTATGTTGTATGGAAAAGAGATAGGGACTATTAGGTTTAAAAATAATGCCATGCCAATTGAAATCTCGTCAAATTTAAATACTAATTTTGAAAATTTATCATTGTTTGACTGATAGTAATGAAAGCTACTTTTTACTGGAAAGTTGAAGTAGCTTTTTTAGTATGTATAAGAGTACTTTTACTAATACCAGTCATATCTTCACTCCTTAATAGCTATTTCTTTCTAACAACTGCAAAGCATGTTCTAGCTATTGTGTAGTGTATTTATTTGAACGACCTTTTTTAAAACTTGCTTGTGTCCATTCCACAATTAGATTGCGTTCTATTTCAATTACTGCTAATAGTATGATAAGGTGAAAATTTCCTATTATTGTGTTTGCTAGTAATTCTACACTTAATAACGGCATGACTTATGATGAAGTAAAGGTTATAATTGGTAATGAAGGCGAATTACAGCCTGAGGTGGAGAATGTAGAACACAATTGTACACATGGAAAGTGAAAAAGGCATTGGTACGAATGCTAACGTAACTATCAAAAATGGTATAGTACAGCCTAAAGTACAGTTCGGACTAAAATACCAGGGGGAAATGAAATGGATACAGTTCAAGTAAAGGTAATTTTTAAAAACAGTATTGCTGGAACAACTGAAAATGGTTATATTAAAACAAAGTTTCCAATCTCACAACAACTTGAAAAGAAGTTTATCGAGATTAAACTAGGAGATACATGGAAACATATATCTACTGACGAAATCGCAAGACTTTGGAAAGCGTAAAACGAGGACACCTGAAAAGGTGTTCTTTTTTATGACCTAAATAGTTCGCAACTTGCAAGTACCTAACTGAACATGGTACTACAATTGAAGTTAAAACTTTTAGAGACAATTTATTTCAAAAGAATACAAGATGATTCGGAAAGGTAATGGAACTAGCAATTAAGAATTTTATTAGTATGAATAATAGTATCGATAATAAGTTATATTAGTGTGTTTAAAAAGTGTTATAGAATTATTAAGTTTATATGAGGTTATTTCCTGATAAAAAATGAGAAGGATAAATTATGAAAATGTAAATGAATTATCGTTTAATATAAAAGTTGTTTTAGGAAAAGTAACCGTCAAAATTCAACACCTTCCGAGTGAACTACTCAGCAACTCAAAGACAAGGAGTAGGCCTCCGTCATAAATCTCAATCAAAGGGGTGTATATCTACTAGTACATGGCTATATAGGGCAGTATAATGGCACTACTAGGTAGTGCTGTGCTGATAGGAATACACATACCATAGTGCTGGAGGTGCATGCAAGGTATGTGGCATACAGCAAGGCACACACCACAAGGCGAGGACAACAGCAAGGAAAGAACGAATGAAGAACGATGAAAGAAGAACAAACAAACGAATAAAGAAAGAAACAAGCAATCAATGAATGAGTAATGAAGGAGATCAGTGAGGACAGTTGCAACGTCTTCTATATTTTTTTATATGGATAGGGGTACATAGGGGGGGTGGGGGTGTGTATATGGCTGGTCTGCCGTTTGAAAAATATATGCTATGGTTTGTGGAATCTATATGGTATTAAATGGAATTTATCTTCCCGTACCTACAACAAGTTAAACTTTTAGTGCGGAAGATTAGGGTTCTACTAAAATTTTTAAATTACTTTTTTAGAAAAAATCAAAGTAAGTTTTATACAATAATTTTTATGTTTATCAGTGTCAACCTGTGCATGTCAGTATAATCCAGTGAAACCTCGTGTTATCTCGTGTAATCTACTAACTTCTAATTATATAAAAATAGGTATTAAAGACGTTGGCGGGGGCGATATTAGTAATAGGACGTCCTAATAAATTCGATAGGAGAGATTAAATTGAAAATACCTCGTCAAAATCCTGATAACTTTGAAGGAGATATATTGACTAAATTGATTAAGAAGGGTGGTAATGGATTTTTATACTGGCACATTTGGAAAGATGGAATGACATTAAAAGTTCATTCTGGTTCTGTTGGAGATATAGGAGAAACAAGAGAAATACAGTTGTCATTATCTGAAAAAGCAAATGAATCAATAGATGAATTAGTTAATCAAAAGATTAAAGAAGAGTTTCGGTATATAGAAGAACATGATCTAATTACTCTTTTAGTGGAATTTAACTATAAAAAAGATAAAATCCAAGAAGCACACAAAAAAAGACATTACATGCAAGATATAATTGATGAAAGTTTATTTCGGACTGGGAATGGCTATTGTGATGGTGGAGGAATGGGAATGGCGGTTGCCCAAATTTTTAATTATGTAATAGATGTTAAAAAGGCTGCAAAAGAAATTATCAAGGAACTTGAAAATGAAAACTTGGTTGAGGGAGTAGAAATCTCCTATCTTAATCCCTTAAATATTCATATCACTTTGTACCCTAATTGATTAGAACAATAATAAAAAGAGAGTATTGAAATCACTCAATACTCTCTTTTTATTATGCGGGGAAGGATAATAATAGTGACGAGGTAAATATTGTAGAAAGTGGTCAATCGCAAGTCATTAAGCTGTATGGCTGGAAGGGGTACATGGGTGGGGTAAGGGTCTATATTATAGCTGTCTAGTATCCGCTGTAAATACACCATATTTTTGAAAGCTTTTTGGGCTGGGTAGTCTGTCTGATTATCGGACTTACTAAAACCAACGAGTCTTGAGGGTGCTGAGATTTGCAATTCTAGGCGATTATCTTTCTCTTTATGGACAAATGCCCTTGCTATTTACCTTGTACAGCTATATAAAGGAGGGGTGGTTAAGGGTTTTGTCATGCTTGAATAATCAATACCCTCCCCTAAAAAACCACCAATTTTTTTGGATTTTTAGGGGAGGGACTGTTTTCTCTCAGTCAGGTCACGCTAAAAAATAAAAGCAGTTGTGATAAGCACAATAGTTTTATTCTCTCCGAAATTTTGGTATATTGTATTGATATAACATAATAAGGAGGACACCAATGAGATCAACTTATAGTATTGCGGTAAACAAGTTGGAACGTATCTTAATTAAAAATGGGGTTAACGCCAAAGGACAAGGGTATTACATAATAAATGCGGTGGACTCTGATGTAGAAAAGGAAGTCAATAGGTTAGGAATGGAAGACGGAATAGACGAAGAATTTGAATTTTCTTCTGAACAAGAGATTGAAGGTGTTTCATTTACACTTTATGGAACTATGATTGAAGATTATCTTACTCCTTTCCCTGATGAATCTATTGAATTAACTCGTTATTACCCGCAACTCGATTCATGTGAGGTTAAAGATATTGACGGAAACATAACATCTTTTGACTTAGGGGTCACTTGGAAATAAATCCACATTATATGAGTAAAACCCGAATCACTACTAACCTAGATTTTTAGGTTAAAAGTAATTCGGGTTATTTTGCTTATTTTGGATTGTTTTTTAAATGCTTGGCAACTGTCCTATGTTTCTTTTTTATACCTTCACTCATTCGAACAGGGTCAACCCCACATATATGCTTTTGATTCTCTTTTGTAAGTAGCCACGTAGGACGTGCATACCATTCTTTATGACAGTTACTACATTTATGAATAAGGGTAGCACGAGGGTTAATGAACTTCTCTTTTACTATGACAGTACCGCCATATTTCTTATTTAATGCTTCCTGATATGGGGCTGTTCTTTCTATTTTCTTATTTTCCTTTGCATTATGGAGGTCAGTTTGTTCTTTAACTCTCATGTCTTCAGTTTCTCTAAAAGTCATACTGGTAACAGTTGTTTGTTTAATTCGTTTTACTAGCTGTTTCTTCATTCTCTTTTTGCGTTGTTTTGCTTTCTTGTTTGCCATATAGTTTCCGCTGTTCATAGTTAATTAAGCAACAGTTTGATGTGTGTTTTTGGGGTTTGAATAGGAATATACCCGACCTCCATTTTTGGACCTGAGAATGCCTTTATACCAAGCCCTCATTTTGCTAAAGTGTTGCGTATTCTACTGTTTCGTTCTGTCTTTCTTCTAGCTGACTTCCTGCATACGTCAGAACAGTATCTCAGTCGCAAATTACTAGTTTTAAAGATCCTTTTACAGCCATTACATTGTTTTGAGAAAACGTAAACCTCCTTGACTACACCATGTTTAGAATCAATGCCATTTAATAAATTTAAGTAGTCACACTTAACCTCTTCTTTATCGAACTTGTAGCGGTCATGTTTAACTAATAACGGACAATATGAGTCTCGTAATAAACACCAATTGTTTTTGCCATTAAATTCTTTAGCTAAGTTACAACAAACCTTTGCTTCCATGTCTCCTGATCTCCCCTTTTAAAACAGAAAACCCCAACCATTATTTGGCTGAGGTTTCGTCTTCCTTATTTTTCAATTTTCGATTACGAGTAATTGCATACGGTGTTGCAACTACAATAGGTTCGTTATGTGCTGTGATAGATTTTCTGATTGTCTCATCGTCCATAGGTGTAGGTTAAACTTTTGTAATACCTACTTCTTTATTGATTTCATCGATAGCCAAACCTAATGTAATTTTATCTAGTGAACTTCTTGCCATAATTTTTTCACGTCCTTTGGTTTACGTATTTGAGAAGGCATGTTTCCGCTACAAGCTGTAAAGATGTCTTGTCGATTGATTACTGATTGCTGAGATTCACTGTAATGTATATTCGTGATGTCAAACTCAAATAAACGCTGGAAGCCTCTATTCGTTTCCATAACTTCTTTATCGTTCAGAAACTCATTCATAGTTGCCATTAAAGGTGTTTGCTGTTTACGAACTTCTTTAGCGTAATCAGTAATAGCCTTAATTAACTCATAACATACAGAATCGACCATATCATTTATAGGAAGTTCGTCTTTCTCCCTTAGGTCTTTTCTATATGTTTCTTGAATAGTTGGTGCAAACTCTTGTCGTAGTGCTGTGAAATCCTCTTTTAAGTTGTCTTGAAGTGATAGAAGTATCTTTACTTCATCATCAATTTTAGTCAGCTGTGCTGAAAGATAAATGTAGTCAGACGGATTGTCATTTGCGACTTCTCTGTTAATTAAAGTTTGGGTATGTTGTTCCTGTAATTGTGCTAGGCGTCTGTAAGTACTTCCCCACGCTTTGCTAACACTTCTTTCTCTGCTTCATAACTAGCAAGTATTTCCTTTGTAGCTGTAAATAAGTTCATTTCCTCAATTGCTTTATCTACTGCTGTACGGTCAATCTTTAACATACAATTTCCTCCTTATTTGATTCCTCTTTGTTGTTTTAATTCAATGATTCTCTTCACTGAAATTAGTTCTAAATTTGATACTGAAAGTTCTTGTAATGCCTCATGGAATTTTGATTGATAATGAACGCTGAATGGTAGCAGACCGTTTTCCAGTCGGCTGAGATCAGCGCATCTGTTTTCATATATGAACTAAATTCAGTCAAAGTAAGGTTGCGTAATCGTCTTACTTCTCGAATATAGTGATAGTCATAATCATGAAAGAAAGGTATATCATCTTTACTGTAAAATGACATATGTTTTCACCTCCAATAAATTTGGGACTGACGGTAAATAGAAAAGGCGTAGCAATTAAGCCACACCTCGAAAAATAAAGTACAAAAGGAAATCAACAATGTTATTTACCGTAGAAAGCCTATAAAGACTTTCCTGCCTTCTAGTTCTTGACGACTAGGGGCATTACTGGTTATTCAAGTAAGTTTTTAAAAATTTATTTTCAATATCAATGTCCTAATTCATTCCGTATTTGCAAGTACCTAACTGACAGAACAAATTCAGTGAGGTGCTAATACAGATGAAAGATGTAAAAAGAAGTAGAAAAACGGAAGGAAATAATGGATTATTAAGTAACCAAAAAAATCAATCTGCATACCATGGCTTTCATGGGGTGATGTGTCTATGAAAAATAAACGTATACCTAAAGTAACAATCATTAAAGCCACTAATCCTAACTATAAACAAGTAGCTGAAACAATTGTGAAATTATCTCAGCCTAACATAGAAACAAAGAAAGACGTTTCCTAATTGGAGACGTCTTTTTCTTTTAGCCTTATTTCAAATTCATCCACTGTATTTACAAGTTCTAGATGTTCAAATAGTAGTCTGTATATCCTATTCTGATTTTCAATGCTTTCGTTTTCAATGTAAATTAGCGAATCAACAGCGTTTTGAATAACTGCACTTCTATCATAGTCAGTCAAACTAGCAAGTAGTCGTTCATTATCTTCTAGTGCCACATTTAAATCCTTTAAATCCTTCTCTAAGGGTGGTACTAATCCTACATAATCTGCTTCAGATAAAACTCCTTTGATTAAATAGCTTTTAGCGTTTTGTATTTCAGTTTGTATTTCAGCTATACGTTTTGATATATCCTTTATTTGTTCCATGACTTTAATTTTCATATCACTGGTTGTATCTATTTCCACTCTTTCTATTTCTTCTCTTAATGAATCCTTATAGCTTTCAATAGCAATATAAAAATGGGGAAGTAGTTCCTTCAAAGAAATCGATTTATTAGGACATTTCTTCTCGTTGTATTCACCCATAACCTTTTGGCATTTACCCACCTGATAAGATGTAACCCCTTCTTTATTAGTCCATGATTTATGAATTGGTAACCTATTACCGCATATACCACATACAACTAATCTATCCAGCACTGTATTGATTTTAGTGTACCTGATACCTTGTGGATTCCTACTACGTGAACGAATCATATTACTTATTTTTTGAAATTCTTCAATTGTTAATAATGCTTGATGTGTATCACGCACTATAACATCTTCATCAAACATCTTACTGTAATAGTGACTTTCACCTAAGTAAACACGATTAGCCAACATCCTTGTAATTGTACCTACGTCTTTCCATTTCTTATTAGACTTTGTGGTATATCCTAGTTGGTTAAGTTGTCCAATGATTTCAGCTATTACATATCCTTCTAATACTTTGTCTACAATAAACCTAAACGTCTTGCTTTCAATAGGGTGTGGTGTCAGTTTGTCCTTATCTTTGAAATAACCAAAAGGTAGCTTATTGACATATTTACCTTCCTTCGCACTTGCTAAAACCTTTACATTCATCCTATAAGCAAAGTTTTCAAGTTCTTGCTGATTCATAGCCCCACGAATGATATTAGTTAGAAACTGATTTCTATCATTAGGGAAGATGTAGCCCTCACGTATGGAAAGGATAGCTATGTCAGTTCCCTTTAATTCTTCATACACATTCGTCTGTTCATTTACTGTACGATATAACCTTGATTCTTCCACAACAACGATTAAATCGTGCTTTCCATCTAAACAAGCATTAAGCATTTTGTTGTATTCAATTCTATTTATGTCCGTTGACTTTGCAATATAATCATTATAAATCACGTAATTGTTCCAGCCTTGATCTTTGCAGAAGTCTGTTAAACGCTTTAAATGGCTTTCAATTGTTTCTATTTCAGTCTTCCCTTGACTCTTCTTAGACTTCCTTATATACAGTGCTTTAGGCTTATCAGAAGGCTTATAGTCAGCTTGTGAGAACGGTTTATACAATGTGTTTCACTCCATTTAATAAGTATTTATATACATTATAATAACATGTTTTACCACCGGATAAAGCAATCCCATGACCGAATAAGTTCATAGCAATTGCCACTCCAATTGGCGGGAGACCGACGCGTACAGCAACCGGTAATAAAATAGCTCCCATTAAGGCGACAGCTGGAGAAGGCCAAAAGAAGAAAGAAATTGTCATCATTAAAAGGCCGATAATCCAGTAGGCGAGGGTAGGGGTACGAATCATCTTTGTAAATGGTGAAATCATCGTATCATTTATGCCGGTATGAACGAGTAAATTGCTCATGGATACGATAATGGAAATGATTAATATAGTTGGTAATAGCTCAGTAATGGCGTAAATAAAACTTTGAAAAATACCGCTAATAGCAAGAGGGATAGAACTTGTAGCAGTTAATGCTAATAAAAAGATAAAAACGATACAAATAATTGTCGTATCTTTTCGGAGAATAAAAAAGGTAATAATAGTGAGTAAACAAATAATATAGAGAGCGTGTAATAGCGTTAATTCAACTCCCATAACATTCACATCCTTAGGCAATCGTGTAGTTTATTGTATGAAAGTAGTGAAAGTATGTGAGTATAAGAAACAGAAAAAAGGTGAAATTTCATGTACTGTAATGGTAAGAACAAAAAATGGATGTTACAATACAATTAATCCTAAAAATGGAATTAAAGGAGGGCTTATGCACAAAAAAATTGGATTTTGGGGATTTATCATATCTTGTATTCTATTAATCATTTTAAAGCTATTTACAAACAATGAATGGATCAGTATTATACCTGTTTTCGGGTTTGTATTTATACTTTTATATAACTGGGATGGTATGAAACAATATAGTAAGAAAAGTATCGGAATTATGATAGGTATCATCGTTGTTTGCTCATTGTTCGCAGGGGGTATTTTAATAGAGGGTCAGAAACAAATGGAGAAAATGTCTATTTTTCAAGAATGGATGTCTTCTGCAAAAGGTCTTTATCTTGTAATTATAGTTGTTATTTTTCTAAGAATTGTTATAAGTATAGCAAGTTACATATTAAGGGAGAAGTAGAATGGGGGAGTATGAATGAGAGAGAAAATAGGGTATTATGGTGTGCTCGTTTGTTTGCTATTATCAGTTATTTCAGGACAATTTCTTAACAGTGCATGGGTGCCAGTTATATTATGTATAGGGGGATTGGTTTTTGCTCCTATGTATCGCTGGGACGAGTGGAAAGCATACAGCCGAAAAAAGAAAATTGTTTTCAGCTTCGAGTTTGTCATTATTATTAGTATGATTTCGTTTTTGTTACTGACGGGAAATGAGATAATAGATGGGATTGTAATGTTTCAAGGGTGGCTATTTTTTGCGAAATTGCTATATTTAATTTGCATTTTAATGTTGGTAGCGGTAGTCACTAAAACAGTAAACGAAAAGTTATTCGTTAATGAATAAAAGAAAATGCCATCTTATTCGGTGGCATTTTCTCATTTACAATTCCCCTCTTTAAACGGAATACTCCAGAGAAGGAATTCTATGTGTAGAGAAAAAACAGGTTGAAAATTTCGAAATATTAACAAGGGATTACAATTAATTCTCTATTTGATTTTGTAATAACTTCATATCCATCTTTTGTAATGACGATATCATCTTCAATTCTACAACCGCCCCAGTTTGGTATGTAAATACCTGGTTCAACTGTAACGACCATACCTTCTTCTAAAGTAGCTTTACTTTCTTGGGATAGGCGAAGTGGTTCATGAATTTCTAATCCAAGACCATGACCAGTAGAATGTCCAAAATATTGACCGTATCCATGCTCAGTAATGTAGTTTCTCGTTATATCATCGATACGTTTTGCAGTTTCTCCAGGTTTAATCGCTTCAGTTCCGCGTTTTAATGCTTCTCGTACAATATTGTATATCTTTTTAAATTCTTCTGATGGTTCCCCGATTGCTACAGTACGTGTTATATCGGAACAGTATCCGTCATAAAGTGCACCGAAATCTAATGTCACGATGTCGCCTCGTTCAATTATTTTATTTGATGCAACTCCATGTGGAAGAGAAGAACGAACGCCAGAAGCTACAATAATTTGAAATGATGAAGAGGCAGCACCTTTTTTTCGCATGAAAAATTCTAACTCATCTCGTACATCATGTTCACTTATTCCCGGTTTTAGAAACGTAAGGATGTGATGAAATGCCTCGTCCGCGATATTAGCTGCAATTTTCATTGTTTCTATTTCAGACGTGTCTTTAATGATACGAATATTTTCGATAATTTCGCATACTTGAATCATTTCCGCCTGTACGTATTTTTGCAAGTTTTTATATTGTTGCAATGTCATGTTGTTTTCTTCGATTCCAAGTTTTTGAATGTTTAATTTCGATACTTGATTTGCAACTTCTTCCTCTAAAATTCCTTTATGCATAATAATTTCAGCATCTTGTATTTGTGACTTTGCTTGATCTACATAGCGGAAATCTGTTATAAAAACAGCTTGATCGGCAGAGATTAAGACGACGCCAGCACTACCTGTAAAGCCTGTTGCATATTGGCGGTTTTCTTTTTTTGTAATAAGTAACCCGTCAATTTCGTAGTTCTGTAGTTGATTTTGGATTTTATTGATTTTTAAAGTCATGTTAATTCCTCCTATTCATAGTATTGAATAAAGCAAATAGCGTGCCAAAATGTAGATTTGAAGAAAGGGTAGTAGGGACAACATATATTTTAGGGGAGATAAAATATAGCCCGCAATTTGTGGGAGACGGTTTGTTCATAAAATCCAGATTGCTTTAATAAATAGCAAGGGGGATGGGAAAAGCAATGATTGGAGTTACATTTGTACTTTATTTACATACTGTAAAAAAATTTATACAAATGTGAAATGATACTGTCAATTTTTTTGACAATATTGAATGGATATAGCAAAGAAATTGAAAACATATAAAAAATGCGCTGCATAAAAGCAGCGCATTTTTTTATTTAAGCTTTTAATTTCATTACAGTATCAGCATCTGGTGTTACATAAACAGTTTGCTGATTGTCGTACGTAACAAAACCAAGTTTTGCACCACTCGGTTTTTTCACGTGGCGTATTTTGGTGAAATCAACAGGTACAGAACTAGACTCTTTTGCTTTACTGTAATAAGCAGCAATTTTGGCAGCTTCTAGTAAAGTTTCTTCAGCAGGTTCTAAAGAACGAATGACAACGTGAGAACCAGGTATGTCTTTCGTATGTAACCAAATTTCATCACGGCGGGCAAATTTCGTTGTTAAATAATCATTTTGTTTATTGTTTTTACCGACGAAAATTTCTGTACCATCAGTAGCCAAATATTTATCTAATACTGGTTTAGTAGGCTTTTTCTTTCCGTTTTTCGTTTTACGATTGCGCATATAACCTTCTTCAGCTAATTCCTCACGAATTTCTTCAATATCTTTTGAAGAAGCAGCTTCCATTTGTTGAAGTAAGCTATCGAAATAAAGAATTTCTTCCTTTGTTTTTTCGATTTGTTCTTCTACAACAACAACTGAATTTTTCGCTTTTTGGTACTTTTGGAAATAGCGTTGTGCATTTTCAGATGGCGTTTTTAAAGGATCTAATGCGATTTTTACAGTTCCGCCATTTTCATCGTAATAGTTCACGACTTCAATATCTTTATCGCCTTTTTTCAAAGCGTACATATTGGCTGTAAGTAGTTCTCCAAATAGTTGATATTTATCTGCTTTTCCAGCATCTTGTAATGTTTTTTCTAGTTTAATGAGTTTTTTCTCATTTTTATTTTTTTCGTTTTGCATAAAGCGCTCTAAATCATGAGCTTGCTGTTTTACACGGTCGCGCTCTGCTTTTCCGAAAAAGAAACGGTCTAGCAATTCACTAACAGATGAGAACGTCTTGTTTTCCCCTTGCAAATGTGCAAGAGGGAAAAGGTAGAAAAATTCTTTCCCATTTGAAGTAGTCATTGTTGGTGAATATGTATGAGTTAATAATGGTTTTTGTATGGAGAAAAATGCGTCAGCTAATGCTTTTTCATTTACCATACCTGCTTTTTTCACGACTTCTTTTGCGAATAATGGCGATATTCCGGTAAAGGTTCCGACTAGCTGTTTATCCATGTTTCCAGATAGAAAGTCTAGCGGTCTAATAAATTCATCATTTGTTTCGATCTGAAGTGGGTTAATTTTATGTTGTGCTGGTGGTGCAATATATTCAGCCCCAGCGTATACAGTTCGATGTCGGTTTACTGCTAAAGAAACGTGTTTTAAGCTATCTAAAATATTGTTTGTTTTTGTGTCTACTAAAATGATGTTACTATGTCGTCCCATAATTTCAATTACTAATGTTTTTAGCGATTCATCACCAATTTCATTTCTGCTACGAACGGTAATTTGAATAATACGCTCTAAATCAATTTGTTCAATTTTTTCAATGAATCCACCTTCTAAATGCTTACGAAGAAGCATGCAGAACATTGGTGGAAGTGCAGGTGAATCGTAACTTTGATTTGTTAAGTGTAAACGTGCATATGTCGGATGAGCGGAAAGAATCAGTTTTTGATTTTTTCCGTTTGCTCGAATATGTAATAAAATCTCGTATTTTGAAGGTTGATATATTTTTGAAATTCTTCCCGTGTAAAGAGAATTTGCAATTTCATGTGTAATCGCTCTTGTAAATAATCCATCGAATGCCATAATTGAACACTCCTTTCTAACTAAAAGTTAATTATAGCATTTTTTTGGACGAGGCTGAATAAGCTTTCAATAGAGTATGTCTGGAATCAGGAGGTCGATAGCAGGATGAACTGGTATGGAATGCGTGCACATGAAGTGGAAGAAAGAACGAATACGAATGTGAAGGTTGGACTTACAGAGAAAGAAGCAGAAGGGCGAATAAAAAAATTTGGTACAAATGAACTAGATGAAGCGAAAAGGCCTTCTGCACTAATGGTATTTTTGGCGCAATTTAAAGATTTTATGGTGCTTGTTTTGTTTGGTGCAACAATCGTTTCGGCCTTTTTAGGGGAATACATTGATTCTATTGCGATTGTGGCAATTGTTATTATCAATGGTATTCTCGGCTTTTTTCAAGAAAGAAAGGCTGAAAAGTCATTGGAAGCTTTAAAAGAGCTAGCCGCCCCGCAAGTAACTGTACTGCGAAATGGAAAGTGGGTAAAGGCACCGTCTAAAGCACTCGTTTTAGGTGATATTATTAAATTTTCTAGTGGCGATCGTGTTGGAGCTGATGTACGTCTTGTTGAGGCGTCGAGTTTATATATTGAAGAATCGGCTTTGACAGGAGAGTCAGTACCCGTGCAGAAGAAAGTAGAAGCATTGCAAGGGCAAGATGTTTCAATTGGTGATCAAAAAAATATGGCTTTTATGGGTACGATGATTACACGAGGGTCTGGAACAGGAGTCGTTGTAGCAACGGGTATGAATACAGCGATGGGACAAATTGCAAATATGTTACAAAATGCAGAGCAGATGGAAACACCACTGCAAAGAAGATTAGAGCAACTCGGAAAAATATTAATTATTGTCGCTCTTGTTTTGACAGCGCTTGTCGTGTTAGCCGGTGTGTATCAAGGGAATGAAGTGTATCATATGTTTTTAGCGGGTGTGTCGCTAGCTGTTGCTGCAATTCCAGAAGGATTGCCAGCAATTGT
Organism: Bacillus sp. SSR7; assembly: GCF_055902415.1. Lineage (NCBI taxonomy): Bacteria > Bacillati > Bacillota > Bacilli > Caryophanales > Bacillaceae > Bacillus > Bacillus sp. SSR7. The sequence goes on from NZ_JBVVXV010000010.1 coordinate 17,047, forward strand.
TACAGTAGCCTTATCGCTTGGTGTACAGCGTATGATAAAAAAGAGAGCGATTGTAAGAAAGTTACCAGCAGTAGAAACGTTAGGTTGCGCTTCTGTTATATGCTCTGATAAAACAGGAACGATGACGCAAAACAAGATGATGGTAACACATATGTGGTCAGGTGGAGAGTTGTGGAAAGTGACAGGCCAAGGGTATGAACCTAATGGCTCGTTTATGAAAGGTGAAAAAGAAATTAATCCAGCTAAGATGAAATCACTTTATCAACTACTTACATTTGGTTCGTTATGCAATAACGCAAATATTATTCAAAAGAAAAAGGCGTATGTATTAGATGGAGATCCAACTGAGGGAGCGCTTGTAGCTGCAGCAATGAAAGCGGGGATAACGCGTGAGGCGCTGAAAGGGAAATTTGAAATTATTCGTGAATTTCCGTTTGATTCAACTCGAAAAATGATGAGTGTTATTGTACGAGATCGAGAGGGTAAAAAGTTTGTCGTTACGAAGGGAGCACCAGATGTCCTTCTGCAAATGAGTCAAACGATTTTATGGGGGGATAAGCAGCAACCATTAAGTGAGTTGTATAGAAAAGAAGTACAGGCGGCTATTCATAGCTTAGGTAGTCAAGCACTTCGAACCATTGCAGTTGCTTTTAAGCCTTTAAAAGTAACAGACTCAATTGAACATGAAAGAGACGTTGAAAAAGATTTTATGTTAGTTGGCATACAAGGAATGATTGATCCGCCAAGACCAGAAGTAGAGCAGGCAGTAAAAGAGTGCAGAGAAGCTGGTATTCGAACAGTGATGATTACAGGTGATCATAAAGTGACTGCAATGGCGATTGCAGAACAATTAAGCATTTTGCCACCAGGTGGACGCGTTGTTGAAGGGGTAGAACTTGCAACTATGGATGTAGAAGAATTAGAAAATGTTGTAGAAGATACGTATGTATTTGCTCGTGTATCACCAGAACATAAATTGAAAATTGTTAAGGCGTTGCAAAATAAAGGACATATAGTCGCGATGACAGGTGATGGAGTAAACGATGCTCCGGCTATAAAAACTGCGGATATTGGGATAGCGATGGGAATTACAGGGACAGATGTTGCAAAAGAAGCTTCTTCTCTCGTATTGCTGGACGATAATTTCGCTACGATAAAATCAGCAATTAAAGAAGGTAGAAATATATACGAGAACATACGTAAGTTTATTCGTTATTTATTAGCATCGAACGTTGGAGAAATTTTGGTCATGTTATTTGCCATGTTACTTGCATTACCGCTGCCGATGGTTCCAATTCAAATTTTATGGGTGAATTTAGTTACTGACGGTTTACCGGCGATGGCATTAGGTTTGGATAAGGCCGAGGGAGACGTGATGAAGAGAACGCCGCGTCATCCGAAAGAAGGGGTATTTGCTAGAGGGCTTGCCTGGAAAATTATAAGTCGTGGCTTTCTAATTGGGGCAGTGACGCTAGTAGCATTTATTATTGCGTATAATCAACATCCAAATGAACTGAAATATGCACAAACTGTAGCGTTTGCAACGTTGGTACTTGCTCAGCTGATTCATGTATTTGATTGCCGAAGTGAGCATTCTGTTTTCCACCGCAATCCGTTTGGAAATGTGTATTTAGTAGGAGCGGTTATCATTTCATTACTACTCATGCTAGTCGTTATATATTATCCACCGTTACAACCGATTTTTAGCACGATGCCAATACAAGCGAGAGATTGGTTGCTAATTGGAGGTTTATCGTCAATTCCGACCTTTTTATTAGTAGGCTCTTTATTAACAGGGAAAAAGGGGAAGAAGGAAAAGTCAATATTATATAAGAAGGGATTAAACTTGAAATAGTCAATGATATGAAAATGTGATATAATTTATAGAAGGTAGTAGAGCCTTGTCTCTATTACCTTTTTCATTGAGTTATTTCATGGCTTGGATGTGATAAAAAATGATTTGTAGTATGACAGGATTTGGAAGGTCGAAAGTAGAGAGTGATACTTTTCAAATTACAGTAGAAATGAAATCGGTGAACCACCGTTTTCTAGAGATGAGTATTCGACTACCGAAGCAAATGATGGTATTTGAAGACAAAATTCGTAAAATAATTGCACAGCAAGTTCGCCGTGGACGTATTGAAGTGTCTATTAGTATAGCGGGTGAAGGGCTTGTTGAAAGAAAATTAAGTGTGAATTGGTCGCTTCTTGAGCAGTACCAATCGATTATGAAAGATATAAAAGGGAAATTTCAATTACAAGATTCTATTACACTCGAGCAATTAATGGCAATGCCAGAAGTAACAGCGATTGAAGAGGTAGAAAACGTAAATGAACAATTTGAGAACAGTTTATATGAGGCTGTTCGCCAAGCTGCTCATATGTTAAAAACGATGAGAGATGGCGAAGGAGAACGATTACATAAAGATATAGCGTATCGCTTACAAGAGATTCACAATTGTGTAAATGCTATTATTCCGCATGCACCAATTGTTACACAAAAATATCGTGAACGATTAGAAAATCGCTTAAAGGAATTACATAATCAAGATTTAGATGAACAAAGATTGCTAACTGAAGTTGCAATCTTTGCTGAGCGTTGTGATATTCACGAAGAGTTAGTTCGTTTGCAAAGTCATTTAGAACAATTCCATGAAACACTGCAGATTGAAGAGCCTGTTGGAAGGAAAATGGATTTCATCGTGCAAGAGATGCATAGAGAAATTAATACGATTGGTTCTAAGGCAAATGACTTAACAATTTCAAAATATGTTGTAGAAATGAAAAATAACCTTGAAAAAATTCGTGAACAAGTACAAAATATTGAGTAGCTTTCAAAAAATATATAAAGTTATACGTGGTGGAGAAATCGGATAGACTTACTAGGAGGCGCAAACTATGGCCATGCGGTTTTTAAATATTGGATACGGAAATATTGTATCTGCTCATCGAATTATTGCTATTGTAAGTCCGGAGTCAGCTCCTATTAAACGAACAGTACAGGAAGCACGCGAACATAATGCTTTGCTTGATGCTACGTATGGGAGAAAAACAAGGGCGGTTATTGTTATGGATGATGGGCATGTTGTATTAAGTCCAATTCAGCCAGAGACGATTGCACATCGTTTGAATAATAAAGAAGAGTTAAGTGAGGAAGGGTAGGTTTTACATATTTATGAGAAGTAGAAGAGGATTGCTCATCGTTCTTTCAGGACCTTCTGGGGTTGGTAAAGGAACGGTTCGAAAAGAGCTGTTTAGTCATGAGGATACACGTTTTCAGTACTCCATTTCAGTAACGACACGTAAGCCACGTGAAGGTGAAGTGGATGGTGTGGATTATTTCTTTAAAGAGAGAGAAGAATTTGAGGAAATGATTCGTAATGAAAAATTACTTGAGTGGGCTGAGTTCGTAGGTAATTATTACGGAACACCAATTGACTACGTTGAAAAAACATTACAAGAAGGAAAAGATGTATTCTTAGAAATTGAAGTGCAAGGAGCAATTCAAGTTAAGAAAGCTTTCCCAGAAGGTGTATTTATTTTCTTAGCACCTCCAAGTTTATCTGAACTAAAGAACCGAATTGTCGGTCGTGGTACAGAAACTGAAGATGTTATTGAAAATCGTTTAACGGTAGCGAAAGAAGAAATTGATATGATGGACGCTTACGACTACGTTGTAGAAAACGACCAAGTTGAACTAGCTTGTGAAAGAATTAAAGCAATTGTGGTTGGCGAACATTGCCGCCGCGAAAGAGTAGCAAAATATTATAAAGAAATGACGGAGGGTCTATAATTATGTTAAATCCATCAATTGATTCATTACTAACAAAAATCGATTCTAAATATACACTTGTAACAGTGGCTGCAAAACGTGCGCGCGAAATGCAACTTGCTAATAACTGTGTTGTAGAAAAACCAGTTTCTCATAAATGTGTAGGTAAAGCATTAGAAGAAATCGATATTGAAGCGTTAAGCTACGTACCAAGTGAAGATAAAGTAACTGAATAAGACTTTGTCTTCGACAATTTAAAACATAGACTTTATAATTTTCTATGTAACGGTAACAACCTATTTACAAGTAGGTTGTTATTTTTTTACGGTAGGGAAGAAATATTGATACTGATGAGCTGATAATCTTGTTTCAGTATTATAAGTTTGAAAAAGAAAGAGGACGAGCCATATGCTAAAAGGGAAAAAGATACTTTTATGTGTAACAGGAGGCATTGCGGTCTTTAAAGCGGCTGCGTTAACGAGTAAATTGACACAAGCTGGTGCTATTGTAAAAGTAATGATGAGTGAGTCGGCAATGAAATTTGTTACACCTCTTACATTCCAAGCGCTTTCTCGCCATGATGTATATACGGATACATTCGATGAGAAAGACTCAGCTGTTATTGCTCATATCGATTTAGCAGATTGGGCAGATGTTGTACTTGTTGCACCTGCTACAGCCAATTGTATTGGAAAGTTAGCTAACGGTATTGCAGATGATATGATTACCACTACTTTGCTAGCTACTACAGCCCCAGTGTGGATTGCACCTGCTATGAATGTGCATATGTATGAAAATAAAATTGTTCAAAAAAATATGATGACGTTAAAAACGTTAGGATATACATTTATTGAGCCCGGAGAAGGTTTTTTAGCGTGTGGTTATGTAGCGAAAGGAAGATTAGAAGAACCTGAAGCGATTATCGCACGGTTAGAAGAGGCTTTTTCAGAACAAAAACCATTACATGGAAAAAGAATATTAATAACTGCTGGTCCAACGCGTGAAAAGATTGATCCAGTTCGTTTTATGACTAATTTTTCTTCTGGAAAAATGGGATATGCGATTGCGGAAGTAGCAGCGAACTTAGGTGCTGACGTCATACTCGTTTCGGGGCCGACAGCATTACATCCACCATTACATGTAACTACAGTGCAAGTGGAATCGGCACAAGATATGTTAGAGGCAGTTATTCAACATTATCAAGACGTAGATGTTGTTATTAAAACAGCAGCAGTTGCAGATTATCGCCCGAAATATGTTCATGATAATAAAATGAAAAAGAAAAATGGCGATGCTGTAATTGAACTTGAGAGAACAGTAGATATTTTAAAAACGTTAGGTGAGATGAAGGACAAACAGTTACTTATCGGTTTTGCGGCTGAAACGACAAACGTAGAGGAATATGCAACGAAAAAATTACGTGAGAAAAATGCGAATATGATTGTTGCAAACGACGTAAAGGCGCAAGGAGCTGGATTTGGTACAGATACGAACATTGTAACAATGTATAGAAAAGATGGAGAAGTTATAGAGTTGCCACTTTTAACGAAGAAAGAGGTTGCTCATGAAATATTAAAGCAAATTGAAATGATGTTAGAAGATGATCGTCTATGAAATTTGCAAGTGTAATTGTTGATGTACCTGCACGTCAGACAGATCGACCATTTGATTATATTATCCCTAAAAAATGGGAAGATATTGTCCAGACAGGCATGCGTGTAGTAGTTCCGTTTGGCCCAAGGAAATTGCAAGGTTTTATTATTGGGATTAAAGATTCTGTTGAAGTAGAAAATAAGAAGTTAAAGACAATCCATGAAATTTTAGATGTAACACCGGTTTTAAATGAAGAGTTGTTAAAGCTTGGGTATTGGCTTACAAGTGAAACGTTATGTTATATGATTTCAGCTTTTCAAGTTATGCTTCCAACGGCGATAAAAGCAACATATAAAAAACGTCTACAGCTTCGTAAACAAGAAGAAGTAGCACCTGAACTACTGTTTTTATTTCAGGACAAAGAAGCGATAGATTGGGAAGCGATTGAGACGCAGCCACATCTATACCGCACGATTCAACAAGAAATTAAACATGGCACGATTGAAGTCGTTTATCACGTAAAAGATAAAGTACAAAAGAAGAAACAAAGAATCGTTCAACCGGAGTTGCCAGAAGATAAATTGGAATTAGCAGCATTTGAACTGAAAAGTAAAAAACAACAAGATGTACTCTATTATTTTGTGGAAAATTATAAAAGTATGCCGTTGAAAGTAATAACAGAAGAGTTGCAAATAACAGATGCTCCAATTAAAGCACTTGTTAAAAAGGGGCTACTCTCAGAAAAGTATGTGGAGGTGTACCGAAATCCGTATGACGATGACGATTTTGAACAAACGAAACCATTCCCACTTACTGAGGAACAAAAGCAAGTTATTACACCGATTTTATCATCAATTACAAATGAAACTTACAATTCATTTTTACTATATGGTGTTACAGGAAGCGGAAAAACAGAAGTATATTTACAATCTATAGCAGCGGTGCTCGAGAAAGGAAAAGAAGCTATTGTACTTGTTCCTGAAATTGCACTAACGCCTCAGATGGTAGATCGTTTTAAAGGTAGATTTGGCTCACAAGTTGCAGTTCTTCATAGTGCGCTGTCTGTTGGAGAAAAATATGATGAATGGCGTAAGATTTTAAGAAAAGAAGTGAAAGTCGTAGTTGGTGCACGCTCAGCTGTATTTGCTCCTTTTGAAAATTTAGGGATTATTATTATTGATGAGGAACATGAATCGAGCTATAAGCAAGAAGATAATCCGAGGTATCATGCAAGGGATGTAGCTGTGTGGAGGGGACAATATCATAAATGTCCTATCGTTCTTGGTAGTGCAACACCGACGCTTGAATCGTTTGCAAGAGCGAAAAAAGGGGTGTATGAATTACTGACGATGGAAAAACGTATGAACGAACAAGCTTTACCGACAGTAGAGATTGTTGATATGCGTGAAGAACTTCGTGACGGGAATCGCTCCATGTTTTCAAAGGCGCTGCATGAAAAAATAGCAGATCGGTTAGAAAAGAAAGAACAAATGGTGCTCTTTTTAAATAGAAGGGGGCATTCTACATTTGTTATGTGCCGTGATTGCGGGTACGTTGTACAATGTCCGCATTGTGATATCTCGCTGACATATCATAAAATGAACCATCGTTTAAAATGCCATTATTGCAGTTACGAAGAAAATATGCCGACTGCGTGTCCTGCTTGTCAAAGTACATACATTCGTTTCTTTGGTACAGGTACGCAAAAGGTAGAAGAGGAAATTACCAAACTATTTCCAGAGGCACGAGTCATTCGAATGGATGTAGATACGACGAGTCGTAAAGGGATGCATGAGAAATTATTAAAGGCGTTCGGGGAAGAAAAAGCAGATATATTACTTGGAACACAAATGATTGCAAAAGGGTTAGATTTTCCAAAAGTAACGCTTGTTGGGGTTTTAACTGCTGATACGATGCTTCATTTACCTGATTTTCGGGCGAGTGAAAAGACTTATCAGTTATTGACGCAAGTAAGTGGGCGAGCAGGCCGACATGAATTGCCAGGGGAAGTTATCATTCAAACGTATACGCCAGAACATTACAGTATAGAGTTAGCAAAGAACCAACAATATGATGTGTTTTTTGACCAAGAAATGCAAATGAGACGAACGAGACAATATCCACCTTATTACTATGTTGTACTTGTGACGGTATCTCATCCGGAATTATTAAAGGCGGTACAAGTGACGGAAAAAATTGTCGGTCATTTACGGTCGCACTGTTCGCAGCAAACAATGGTGTTAGGACCGGTTGCTTCAGCAATTCCAAGGATAAAAGATAGATATCGTTATCAATGCATGATAAAATACAAACGGGAACCAAACTTAAAGAACGTGCTCAAAATGGTAAATGAACATTATCAAGCAGAAATGCAAAAAGAGCTACAAATCTCAATTGATTTTAATCCAACAATGTTAATGTAGCGGAGGGAAATATGGCAGTTTTAGAAATAGTAAAGCATCCAAATGAAGTGTTAGAAACACCGTGTGAAAGAGTAATTAACTTTGATAAAAAGTTAGTGAAATTGTTGAAAGATATGCATGAAACAATGTTAATTGCGGACGGAGTCGGTTTAGCTGCGCCTCAAGTAGGGGTAAGCTTGCAAGTGGCGGTAGTTGATATCGGTGATGATACTGGGAAAATCGAGTTAATTAATCCATCGATACTAGAAAAACGTGGTGAACAAGTAGGTCCCGAAGGCTGTTTAAGCTTCCCGGGACTTTATGGTGAAGTGGAACGTGCGGATTATATTAAAGTGCGTGCGCAAAATCGCAGAGGTAAAGTGTTTTTACTAGAAGCAGAAGGGTTTTTAGCGCGTGCAATTCAACATGAAATCGATCATTTACACGGTGTGTTATTTACATCGAAAGTGACAAGATATTATGAGGAAAACGAATTAGAATAGGTATTAAAAGGAGCGGTTTTTAAATGATAAAAGTAGTATTTATGGGAACACCGGACTTTTCAGTGCCGGTGCTTCGTCGTCTTATTGAAGATGGCTATGATGTAATAGGTGTTGTGACGCAACCAGATCGTCCGGTAGGTAGAAAAAAAGTATTAACACCTACACCTGTTAAAGTGGAAGCAGAAAAGCATGGTATTCCGGTGTTACAGCCGTTAAGAATTCGTGAAAAAGACGAATATGAAAAAGTATTGGCATTAGAGCCAGATTTAATTGTAACAGCTGCGTTCGGTCAAATTGTACCAAATGAAATTTTAGAAGCACCGAAGTATGGATGTATTAACGTCCACGCTTCTTTACTTCCTGAACTTCGTGGCGGTGCACCAATCCATTATGCAATTATGGAAGGGAAAGAAAAAACAGGTATTACAATTATGTATATGGTAGAAAAATTGGATGCTGGTGATATCTTAACACAAGTAGAAGTGGAAATTGAAGAGCGTGAAACGACAGGCTCGTTATTTGATAAGTTAAGTGAAGCAGGGGCACATCTTCTATCTAAAACAGTACCTTTACTAATTCAAGGTAAGTTAGAACCAATTAAACAAAACGAGGAAGAAGTAACGTTTGCATATAATATAAAACGTGAGCAAGAGAAAATTGATTGGACAAAAACAGGTGAAGAAGTATACAATCACATTCGCGGATTGAATCCATGGCCAGTTGCTTATACAACTTTAGCGGGACAAGTTGTTAAAGTATGGTGGGGAGAAAAAGTACCTGTAACGAAATCAGCTGAAGCAGGTACGATTGTTGCGATCGAAGAAGATGGTTTTGTTGTAGCAACTGGTAATGAAACGGGTGTTAAAGTTACAGAATTGCAACCTTCTGGTAAAAAGCGTATGAGTTGTGCGCAATTTTTACGTGGCACAAAACCTGAAATTGGAACGAAGTTAGGAGAAAATGCATGAGACAAAATGTTCGTGAATTAGCTCTTGATGGTTTAATTCAAGTAGAAAAAAGTGGTGCATACAGTAACTTACTTTTAAATAATCTAATTGAAAAAAGTACAATTGATAGAAAAGATATTGGTTTATTAACTGAAATTGTATATGGAACAATCCAACGTCGTGACACATTAGATTATTATTTACAGCCTTTTTTAAAAAAGAAGGTTGAAGCGTGGGTAAGAGTATTGCTTCGCTTATCTTTATATCAAATGATTTATTTAGACCGAGTGCCCGAAAGAGCGGCTATTCATGAAGCGGTTGAGATTGCAAAGCGTCGCGGGCATAAAGGAATTGCTGGTATGGTGAACGGTGTATTACGTTCGATTCAAAGAGAAGGTGTACCTTCTGTAGATGAAATCAAAGATCCAGTAGAACGCTTGGCAATTGCAACAAGTCATCCAGTTTGGCTTGTCCAAGAATGGGCTTCAGAATATGGTTTAGAAATTGCTGAGAAAATGTGTGAAGTGAACATGTTACCGCCTGTACCAACAGCGCGTGTAAATGTTGATAAAATAACAGTAGAAGAAGCAATTACATTATTGGCTAGTGAAGGTATAGAAGCGAAGCGTGGCGATTTATCAGATGATGCAATTCAAATTGAAAAAGGAAATGTAGCGCACACAGATGCGTTTAAAAAAGGTTTTCTTTCTATTCAAGATGAAAGTTCTATGCTGGTAGCACGTGCCTTAGAACCAGATGAGGGAGATGTAGTTCTTGATAGTTGTGCTGCTCCAGGTGGAAAAACAACGCATATTGCAGAGCGATTAAAAGGAACTGGTCAAGTCATGTCCCTTGATTTACATGCACACAAAGTACGTTTAATTAAACAACAAGCAGAGCGACTTGGTCTAGGAAATGTCGAAACAAAGGCATTAGATGCTAGAAAAGTGCAAGAACACTTTGCAAATGAAACGTTTGATAAAATATTAGTAGATGCCCCATGTTCTGGATTTGGTGTGATTAGACGTAAGCCTGATATTAAGTTAGGTAAAGATAAAGGCGATAGTGAAAGATTATCGACGATTCAACTTGCAATACTAGAAAAAATCGCACCGTTATTAAAACAAGGTGGTCGCCTTGTTTATAGTACGTGTACAATTGAGAAAATAGAAAATGAACAAGTAATAGAACGATTTTTACAAGAGCATCCTGAGTTCGAGTGGGATACTACGATAAAAGAGCGTATGCCAGAAAAGCTAAGTCCGTATATTGATGAAGGTCAAGTACAAATTTTACCGCATTATTTTGCAACAGATGGCTTTTATATTGCTTGTTTAAGGAAGAAGGTGTAGCATCGTGGAAACGACTGTGAGAAAACAAAAGAAAAATTTAGAAACGAAAAAACCATCAATTTACTCTTTACAACTTCATGAAATGCAAGATTGGTTAAAGGAGCAAGGAGAACCAAAGTTCCGTGCTGGACAAATTTTTGATTGGTTATATAAAAAACGTGTAAAAAATTATGAGGATATGTCAAACCTTTCTAAAGGATTGCGTGAAAAATTGTCGAATTCCTTTGATATTACTACTTTAAATACGTTAGTAAAACAAACGTCTTCGGATGGAACAATTAAATTCTTATTCCAATTATATGATGGATATTCTATTGAAACGGTATTAATGCGACATGAATATGGAAATTCCATTTGTGTAACAACACAAGTAGGTTGTCGTATTGGGTGTACGTTCTGTGCTTCAACGCTTGGCGGTTTAAAGCGAAACTTAGAAGCTGGAGAAATTGTAGCACAAGTAGTAGAAGTGCAACGTGCACTTGATGAATCAGAAGAACGTGTAAGTTCTCTTGTCGTTATGGGAATTGGAGAACCATTTGATAACTATGATAATTTAATGGGATTCTTACGTATCATTAACCATGAAAAAGGACTGCATATTGGTGCGAGACATATGACAGTTTCGACAAGTGGAATCATCCCAAAAATTTATAAGTTCGCTGAAGAAGACTTACAAATTAATTTTGCGATTTCACTGCATGCTCCAAACTCAGAATTACGTTCAAAATTAATGCCGATTAACCGTGCTTATAAGCTACCAGATTTGATGGAGGCTATAAAATACTATGTAAATAGAACAGGGCGTCGTATTACTTTTGAATATGGACTATTTGGAGGCGAAAATGACCAAGTTGAGCACGCTGAAGAGCTTGCTGCGCTCTTGAAAGGTGTAAAATGTCATGTGAACTTAATTCCGGTAAACTACGTACCTGAACGTGATTATGTACGTACGCCACGTGAACAAATTTTCTTATTTGAAAAAACGTTAAAAGATCGTGGAGTAAATGTAACGATTCGCCGTGAACAAGGTCATGATATTGATGCAGCCTGCGGTCAGTTGCGTGCGAAGGAGCGCAAAGAAGAGACGAGGTGACGAGATGAAAGCCGTGTTTCTATCAGATAAAGGAAAAGTTCGTCAACATAATGAAGATAGTGCAGGAGTTTTTCACAATTTAGATGGAAATATTTTAGCGGTAGTAGCAGATGGAATGGGAGGTCATCGAGCTGGTGATGTAGCTAGCTCGATGACCATTCAATTATTCCATGATTATTGGAAGCAAACGCATAATATGAACGAGCCAAAAAAAGTAGAAGAGTGGTTACATACTAGTGTGGGGATTATTAATGAGCGTATATATGAATACTCTAAGCAACATGTAGAATGTAACGGTATGGGAACAACACTTATAATAGCGATTTGTACACCAAATTTTGTGACGATAGGTCATATAGGAGATAGTCGTTGTTATATGGTATCAGAGGGGGAAATCTCGCTTGTAACGGAAGATCACTCACTTGTCAATGAACTTGTGAGACATGGTGAAATTTCAAAAGAAGACGCAGAATATCACCCGAAAAAGAATGTTTTGTTAAGGGCATTAGGAACAGAAGAGAAAGTCGGATTAGATGTGAAAACATTAGTGCTAGAGGAAGATGATCAGTTACTTCTTTGCTCTGATGGACTATCTAACAAAGTTTCTATTGCTGATATGCAACAAGTTTTACAGTTAAATGAACAGCTAGAAACTAAGGGACAGCGTCTCATTCAATTGGCGAATGATCGTGGCGGGGAAGATAATATCACCCTTGTTCTGATTGATTATGCGGGTTCGACAAACGAAAGTAGGTGAAGTGCAACGTGCTGATTGGAAAACGCTTAAATGACCGTTATAAGCTACTGAAAATGATTGGTGGCGGTGGAATGGCCAATGTGTATTTAGCTCATGATGATATACTAGGCCGAGATGTAGCGGTGAAAATATTAAGACTCGACTATTCAAATAACGAAGAGTTTATTAAACGTTTCCATCGAGAAGCGCAGTCTGTTACAACGTTGTCGCATCCAAATATTGTGAATATGTATGATGTCGGAGAAGAAGATGGTATATATTATCTTGTAATGGAGTATGTACCAGGACAAACATTGAAGCAATACATAATTGAGCGAGGGATGTTACCGATAGGAGAAGCTCTTGATATTATGGAGCAGTTAACATCCGCCATGGCACACGCCCATCATTTTGAAATTGTGCACCGCGATATTAAACCGCACAATATTTTAATTCGAGCTGATGGAGTAATAAAAGTAACAGATTTTGGAATTGCGACAGCTACAAGTGCAACAACAATTACACATACAAATTCAGTACTCGGTTCGGTGCATTATTTATCACCAGAACAAGCACGCGGCGGGATAGCAAATAAACAATCAGATATTTATTCCCTAGGGATTGTTATGTTTGAGTTGTTAACAGGAAGACAACCGTTTTCTGGTGAATCTGCTGTTGCTATAGCTTTAAAACATTTACAAAGTGAAATTCCATCTCCGAGAAGATGGAATGAACATATTCCGCAAAGTGTCGAAAATATTATATTAAAGGCAACTGCGAAAGATCCGTTTCATCGATATCAATCTGCCAATGCGATGAAACGAGATATTGAAACTGCGCTATATCCAGAGAGGATAAATGAGCAGCCATTTTACATACCGGAAGATATGGAAGCGACGAAAGCGATTCCGATTATTCAACAAGAACAATTATTCGAAAATATAACCGATGAAACAATTGTTTTAAAAGGAAGTAAAGTGGATGAACAGAACAGAAAAGAAGAAGTAGAATTAAGTAAGAAGAAAAAACGAAGTAATAAATGGCTCAAAATTTTAATTACAACATTTTTACTTTTAGCGATCGGAATAACGTTAGCCCTTACTGTTATTCCAGGATTCTTTATTCCAAAAGATGTAAAAGTCCCTGATGTGTCTGGTATGAAATATACGACTGCAGTAAATACATTAGTTGAAAAGGGTTTTGAGGTTACGGAACCTAATATTGTATATACAGATGATGTAGAGGTCGGTGGTGTTCTAAAAACAGACCCTGCGGCCGGAAGAGTCGTGAAAGAGAACTCTAAAATTACTATCTATCAATCGGGTGGGAAAAAGAAAAATAAGATGAGTGATCTCACAGGAAAAGATTTTGAGAGCATAAGGTCTGAATTAGAAGAAAAATATAAACAAGTTACAATAAATTATATTGAAAATGATAGACCAAAAGGTGAAATCGTTGAGCAAATTCCGACGCCGGATCAAATGGTAGTAGAGGCGGAACAAGACTTGAAAATTTGGGTAAGTAAGGGTCCTTATCAAATTAGACCAGGTGACTTTTCAGGATGGACTGAAAATAGTGTCAATGGTTATTTGAATGAGAGGAAACTAACTCCAGATATAAAACGAGAGTATTCTGATACTGTTGATAAAGGACTTGTAATTTCGCAATCTCCAAAACCAGGAACGCCGTTAAAAGAAGGAGATAAAGTGACGATTGTCATCTCAGAAGGTCCTAAGCCGAAAGTAACGAAAACAGTGAAAGTAGATAATATTTCTATTCCGTATGAGTCTTCTATAATAGGTGAGAAAAAACCGCAAACGATAGAAATTTATAAAGAAGATATGCAACAAAAAATGGATAGACCAATTGAAACTAGAACAATTTCAGAGTCGGCAACTATTTCATTAGAATTTGTAATTCAAGAAGGTACAAAAGGACATTATAAAATTGTACGAGATGGTGTAACGATTATTGACAAAGAAGTACCATATCCAACTCAATAATAATGAATTCCATTTTCTTTTTAGAGAGAATGGAATGTATTACTTCTGCCTGTTATGCTGTCTACATATAGTGGACTGTATAACAGGCAAAAATATATGATTCAAAAAGATATAAAAGTGATACTGTTATAAATAATATTTTAAATTTGATGGTAGATTAAATATATTAATGTGTATATATGACGGGTTTTGAAATCTTTATTTAAAGAATGATAATCCATTCAATATGAATTACAGCTTCACTTTATACAGAATAAAGGAGAATTATATGCCAGAAGGAAAAATTGTAAAAGCTCTAAGTGGATTTTATTATGTGCAGCATGAAGAAGGGATTACACAATGTCGCGGGCGTGGTGTGTTTAGAAAAAATAAAATTACACCACTGGTAGGAGACCAAGTTGTTTTTCAGGCTGATAATCCAAGTGAAGGATACGTGCTTGAAGTATTTGATCGAAAAAATGAACTTGTCAGGCCTCCTATTGCTAATGTTGATCAAGCAATTCTTGTTTTTTCAGCAGTAGAACCAGATTTTAATCCGGGACTGTTAGATCGATTTTTAGTGCTGATTGAATATCATAACATTAAGCCGATTATTTGCATTAGTAAGATGGATTTAGTGGATGAAAAAATGAGAGAGACTGTTGAATCTTATGCAAATGACTATCGTGAGATGGGATATGATGTATTATTTACTTCTATAAATACATCGGAAAGTATTGATATTTTAAAACCGTTCTTAGAAGGTTGTGTTTCCGTTGTTGCGGGGCAATCTGGTGTTGGAAAATCTTCTATGCTTAACGTCTTACGTCCAGAATTAGAACTGAAAACGAATGATATTTCCTCACATTTAGGACGCGGGAAACATACGACAAGACACGTAGAATTAATTGCGATTGGAAGCGGACTAGTTGCAGATACACCTGGTTTTAGTTCACTCGATTTCATAGATATAGAGGTAGAAGATCTTACATATTGTTTTCCAGAGTTGAAAGAAGCGAGCCAATACTGTAAATTTAGAGGGTGTACACATCTTTCTGAACCGAAATGTGCTGTGAAGGCTGCGGTTGAAGAGGGGAAGATTACAGAATATCGTTATAAGAATTACAAACAATTTGTAGAAGAAATTAGAGAGAGAAAGCCGAGGTATTAGTTATGATTAAAATTGCACCATCGATCTTATCAGCAGATTTTTCAAAATTAGGGGAAGAGATTAAAGATGTAGAAAAAGGCGGAGCGGATTACATTCACGTCGATGTAATGGATGGACATTTCGTACCAAATATTACGATTGGACCATTAATTGTAGAAGCAATCCGTCCAATCACATCGTTACCGTTAGATGTACATTTAATGATTGAAAATCCTGATAACTATATCCCGACTTTCGCAAAAGCGGGAGCGGATATTATTACTGTTCATGTAGAGGCGTGTCCTCATTTACATCGTACAATTCAGTTAATTAAATCTCATGGCATTAAAGCAGGAGTTGTATTAAATCCGCATACGCCAGTTTCAGTGATTGAGCATGTATTAGAAGATATTGATATGGTATTACTTATGACAGTAAACCCTGGATTTGGTGGACAGAAATTTATCCATTCTGTATTACCGAAAATTAAACAAGTTGCAGAAATGGTTAAAGAGCGCAATCTAGAAGTAGAAATTGAAGTTGATGGTGGTGTAAACGCTGAAACAGCAAGACTTTGTGTGGAAGCAGGAGCAAATGTACTTGTAGCTGGGTCAGCAGTATACAATCAAAAAGACCGAGGTGAAGCAATTCGTGTCATTCGTGGATAATGAATGAACGAGTCTTTATCCCAGTGAATCTTCTAGTATAGTAAGTTTTCACTATTTATAAAGGATAGAGAAAAAATATGTAAAAAGGCAATCTACCGAATGGCAGATTGCCTTTTTACAATAGAAGGGGAAGGAAACATGATTATTCATATTTTAGCGGGAGGACCTGCGGAATATTGTGCAGATTTTTCTCCATATGAAAATGAGAAAGTAGTGTGGGCGGCAGTTGATAGAGGAGTATATCGTTTATTAAAAAGAGGTATTACTCCTGCTGTTGCGTTTGGAGATTATGACTCGGTTACGGAAGAAGAATTAGCGTGGATGGGGCAACAAACAAATGATTTACATATTGTTCCTCGTGAAAAAGATCAAACAGATTTAGAAATTGCGATTAACTGGGCGTTAGAACAAAATCCGGCACTCATTCGTATTTTTGGTGCTACTGGCGGAAGACTTGATCACGGTTTAGCGAATATACAGATGCTTTTAAAAGGATTAGAAGTAGGAATAGAAATGTGTATTGTAGATAATCAAAATGAAATAAGTGTAAAAAGAGAGGGTACACATATAATTGAAGAAAATAAAAATTTCCCTTATATATCTTTTGTGCCTGTTACTGAAATAGTGGAAGGGATTACATTACTTGGTTTTAAATATCCTCTAACGAATAAAAAAATAGAGTGGGGATCAACACTTTGTATTAGTAATGAACTCGTTGAGGAAAAAGGTACTTTTTCATTTACTTCTGGCATATTAATGGTGATAAGAAGCACTGATTAAAGAAACAATTTTGCTCCTTACATCATATAGTGAACAAGTGGAGTAATGGGGATTAGGAGGGAAACCATGAGATTTTATACAATTAAGTTACCTAAATTTCTTGGTGGAATTGTTCGTGCCATGTTAAATACCTTCAAAAAAGATTAAAAAAAGCACCTATTACCGGTGCTTTTTCCATTGGTATAGTAAAAAAAGAGCCTAGCGGCTCTTTTTTTTATTATTAAACACGTTCGATTTTGCCAGATTTTAATGCTCTAGCAGAAACGTAAACACGTTGAACTTTTCCGTCGATGCGTACGCGAACTTTTTGAAGGTTAGCGCCCCACTTACGTTTTGTAGCGTTCATTGCGTGAGAACGAGAGTTACCAGAACGAGCTTTTCTTCCAGTAATAGCACAAACACGAGCCATTTATATTTCCCTCCCTTGATACCTTACCATACGTAATTTTTCAATGTTAGTCTTTTATGCGATGCTAAAAACACTACTATAATTTAACACAACTAAAAAGAGAATGCAACACTGTAGAAAAAAGAAATCAAGAAAAATTACTTGACACTATATGTCAATGAAGAAAAGTTGAAATCAAGAAAAATTGCTTGACATATTATAGTGATACATGTTGTATAATAACAATGGACTATTTTGCTCATCATAAAAAAGTGTAGTTTTCAACATAAAATATGAGAGTGAAAAAGAAAGAACGATGGAATTTTCTTTAAAAAGATTATATGATAGTAACTAAAGTAGTCTAACTCACTTTCACCATTTATGAAGGGGGAAAACGAGATGTCAATTGAAATTAAAACGAAGTACGGTCAAATTGATATTAGTACAGATGTAATTGCAACAATTGCTGGAGGTGCCGCGGTAGATTGCTACGGTATCGTAGGTATGGCATCAAAAAATCAGTTAAAAGATGGATTAACAGACATTTTACGAAAAGAAAATTTCACTAGAGGTGTTATTGTTCGTAAAGATGAAGATGAAGTACATATTGATATGTATATTATTGTGAGCTATGGTACGAAAATTTCAGAAGTAGCACATAACGTGCAGACGAAAGTGAAATATACATTAGATCAAACTGTAGGACTAGCAGTAGATTCTGTAAACATCTACGTACAAGGAGTTAAAGTAATAAACTTGTAATGTGCATTAAGGAGGAAAATCTGTGTCAATTCAAAAAATTGATGGAAAACGTTTATCACAAATGATCATTCAAGGAGCGAATAATTTAACAAATAATGTTCAGCTTGTTGATGCATTAAACGTATTTCCAGTTCCAGATGGCGATACCGGTACAAACATGAACTTATCTATGACTTCAGGCGCACGTGAAGTGAAAGCAAATCCTTCACAACATGCTGGTAAAGTCGGTGTAAGTTTAGCCAAAGGATTATTAATGGGAGCTCGTGGTAACTCTGGAGTTATTTTATCTCAGTTGTTCCGTGGTTTCTCAAAATCCATTGAACAAAAAGAAGAATTAACAACAGTTGATTTTGCTGCAGCTTTAGAAGCTGGAGTAGAGGCGGCTTACAAAGCGGTTATGAAACCGATTGAAGGAACGATTTTAACGGTTGCAAGAGAAACGGGTAAATATGCAGTAACAGTTGCGAAAAAACAGCGCGACTTTGTTTTGTTTATGGAAGACGTTGTGAAAGAAGCAAATGCATCGTTAAATCGTACGCCAGATTTATTACCTGTATTAAAACAAGTTGGCGTTGTAGATAGCGGTGGTAAAGGTCTTGTAGTAGTATACGAAGGGTTTTTAGCTGACTTAAAAGGAGAAACGATTTCTTCTGATGCACCTGCCCAACCATCTATGAATGAAATGGTGCGCGCAGAACATCACCGTAGTGTACAAAGCCAATTGAGTACAGAAGATATTAAGTATGGATATTGTACGGAGTTCATGGTGAAATTAGAAGCTGATAAAGTGAAAGAACATAATTTCTCTGAACAAAAATTCCGTGAAGATATTAGTGTGTATGGTGATTCATTACTAGTTGTATCTGATGATGAAATTGTAAAAGTTCATATTCATGCAGAGCATCCTGGAGACGCTATGAACTACGGACAACGTTACGGTAGTTTAATCAAGATTAAAGTAGAGAATATGCGCGAACAGCATACTGCTTTATTAGATGAGCCTGCTATGATGCCTGAGCCAACTAGCCAGCCTAAAGAGAAACAACCATATGGTATCGTAACTGTAGCTATGGGATCTGGTATTAAAACTTTATTTGAAAGCATTGGCGCGACGAAAGTTATCGAAGGTGGCCAAACGATGAATCCGAGTACTGAGGACATCGTGAAAGCGATTGAAGAAGCAAACGCTGAAAAAATCATTATTTTACCGAACAACGGGAATATCGTAATGGCAGCAGAACAAGCAGCGTCAGTTGTGGATCAAGAAGTGATTGTAGTTCGTTCAAAAACAGTTCCTCAAGGTATGGCTGCAATGTTAGCATTTAATCCAGTTGGAACGCTAGAAGAAAATGAAGAAAACATGAAAGAAGCTTTATCTCATGTGAAAACAGGTCAAATTACGTATGCTGTACGTGATACGGAAATTGATGGTGTGGCAATTCAAAAAGATGATTTCATGTGTATCGCAGATGGAAAAATCGTATCAACAAATGCTGAAAAAGTAGGGGCTGCGAAGCAATTACTAGAAGCACTAATTGATGAAGATTCTGAAATCGTAACGATTCTACAAGGTGAAGATGCAACTGACGAAGAGGTAGCTGAATTAGTTGAGTTTGTAGAAGAGAATTTTGAAGATGCAGAAGTAGAAGTACATACTGGAAACCAACCGGTGTATTCTTTCATCTTCTCTGTAGAATAAGAAAAAATTCGTTTTGAAAATAAATGGATTACTTACTTGCTAATGGATAAGAAGTAGTAATATGAAGTTTATTACTAGTTTTTATTCAAAAGGCTAGCATATTGAAGATAAAAAAGAGCCTTGCTGCTAAAAGTGAGGCTCTTTTCTTTCGTGTTACTTATGAGGGATTTGAGTAGTTTCTCTTAGAATGCCTATGATAGAATATATAGGGTAAAAGAGAGCGATTACAGATGTCAATCATGTTAATGGATAATGAATCAAAAAATAATGTGACGGAGCGTGAGAATCTTGAATGAAGTTGTACAAGTTCCTGTTACGGATGTAAAGGGAATCGGAGGAGAAACATCTGAATTACTACACGAGATGGGAATTTATACAGTTTCTCATCTATTAGAACATTTTCCGTACCGTTATGAAGACTATGCGATGAAAGATCTTGCAGAAGTAAAGCATGATGAACGTGTAACAGTTGAGGGGAAAGTTCATAGTGCTCCTTTACTGCAATATTATGGGAAGAAGAAGTCGCGTCTTACGGTTCGTGTCCTCGTAGGTCGTTATTTAATTACAGCTGTATGTTTTAATAGGCCGTACTATAAGCAGAAGTTAAATTTAGATGAAACGGTAACGATTACTGGTAAATGGGACCAGCATCGTCAAACGATTGCGGTATCAGAACTTCATTTTGGACCGGTTGTACGTCAACAAGAAGTGGAGCCTGTGTACTCAGTGAAAGGGAAACTTACAGTAAAACAGATGCGCCGTTTTATTGCACAAGCGTTAAAGGAGTATGGAGACTCTATAGTTGAAGTGTTACCAGATGGATTGCTAAGTCGGTATAAATTACTGCCACGTTATGAAGCGCTTCGGGCTTTGCACTTTCCAGCGGGGCAGGAAGACTTGAAGCAAGCGCGTCGCCGTTTTGTATATGAGGAGTTTTTCTTATTTCAGTTAAAAATGCAAACGTTACGAAAAATGGAGAGGGAAAATTCGAAAGGGACGAAAAAAGAAATTCCTTCAGAAGAATTGCAAGAGTTTATTGATGCACTTCCGTTTCCGTTAACTGGTGCGCAAAGCCGAGTTGTAGATGAAATTATGAAAGATATGACATCTCCTTATCGAATGAATCGTCTGTTGCAAGGTGATGTAGGTTCTGGTAAAACGGTGGTTGCTGCAATTGGTCTTTATGCAGCGAAATTAGCGCATTATCAAGGTGCTTTAATGGTTCCAACAGAAATTTTAGCAGAACAACATTATCAATCGCTTGCAGAGACGTTCTCGCACTTTGGTATGAAGGTTGAATTGTTAACAAGTTCAGTTAAAGGCGTGAGACGCCGAGAGATTTTGGCAAAATTAGAACAAGGAGAAATAGATATCCTTGTTGGAACGCATGCTTTAATTCAAGATGAAGTTATTTTTCATAGGTTAGGTCTCGTGATTACTGATGAACAACATCGATTTGGTGTAGCGCAGCGACGAGTTTTACGTGAGAAAGGTGAAAGTCCAGATGTACTATTTATGACAGCAACACCAATTCCACGTACGTTAGCAATTACTGCATTTGGAGAGATGGACGTTTCTATAATCGATGAGATGCCAGCTGGTAGAAAGGTAATTGAAACATACTGGGCAAAACATGACATGTTAGATCGTGTTCTCGGTTTTGTAGAGAAAGAGATAAAAAAAGGAAGACAAGCATATGTTATTTGTCCCCTTATTGAAGAATCTGAGAAACTTGATGTACAAAATGCAATTGACTTACATAGTATGCTGACTCATCATTATCAGGGGAAATGTCAAGTCGGATTAATGCATGGAAGATTATCATCTCAAGAAAAAGAAGAGATAATGGGGCAATTTAGTGAAAATAAAGTGCAAATTCTTGTGTCGACAACAGTTGTTGAAGTAGGTGTGAACGTACCGAATGCGACTGTAATGGTTATTTATGATGCAGAGCGTTTCGGTTTATCACAGCTTCATCAGCTAAGAGGACGTGTTGGGCGTGGTAGTGAACAATCGTATTGTTTATTAATCGCGGATCCAAAATCGGAAACGGGAAAAGAACGAATGCGTATTATGACCGAAACGAATGATGGATTTGTATTGTCGGAAAAAGATTTAGAGTTAAGAGGTCCTGGAGATTTCTTTGGGAGTAAGCAAAGTGGTTTACCAGAATTCAAGGTTGCTGATATGGTACATGATTATCGGGCGTTAGAAACAGCTAGACAAGATGCGGCGTTACTAGTAGATTCAGAAGCTTTTTGGCATAATGATCAATATGCGTCATTGCGTACGTATCTTGACGGGACAGGTGTGTTCCAGGGAGAGAAGCTCGATTAAAGGGAGGCAACAAAAGTTTTTGTTGCATTCTACTTTTAATGATTATATACTACTGTTAGTACCTAGTCATAAAAATGGATGGTGCGGTATGAAAAAAAGAAGAAGTAAAAAAGAAAGACAAGAATTATTACAACAAACGATAGAAACGAATCCTTTTATTACGGATGAAGATTTAGCAGAAAAATTTCAAGTGAGCATACAAACCGTACGTCTTGATCGTATGGAATTGTCTATTCCTGAATTAAGAGAAAGAATTAAACATGTAGCTACAAAGCAACATGAAGAAGATGTGAAATCTTTACCATTAGAAGAGGTTGTCGGAGAAATTATTGATATAGAATTAGATAGACATGCGATTTCTATCTTTGAAGTGAAGGTAGAACACGTATTTAAAAGGAATCAAATTGCCCGTGGGCATCATTTGTTTGCACAAGCAAACTCACTAGCTGTTGCAGTTATTGATGAAGAATTAGCTTTAACTGCAAAGTCTACCATTCGATACATTCGTCCTGTAAAATTAGGAGAGCGTGTTGTTGCAAAAGCGCGCGTGGAAGATGTAGAGAATGATAAAGGGCGGACGGTTGTCAAAGTGCGTAGCTTTGTTGGAGAAGAACTTGTTTTCACAGGCACTTTTGAAATGTATCGATCTAGTAATTATAGTGAGGAAGGTAACAACTTATGAAAATCGCAATAGATGCAATGGGCGGCGATCATGCTCCAAAGGCTGTCGTACTAGGAGCAATGAAAGCTATTAAGGAATATTCTGATTTACATATTACGTTAGTGGGGAAAGAAGAGGAAATTCGTCAATACTTAACGAGTGAAGAACGAATTACTATACTTCATACAGATGAAAAAATCGAATCGACAGATGAACCAGTAAGAGCGGTTCGTCGAAAAAAACAAGCTTCAATGGTACTTGCGGCGCAGCAAGTGAAAGACGGTGTAGCGGATGCTTGTATATCAGCCGGTAGTACAGGAGCTTTAATGGCGGCTGGATTGTTTGTTGTAGGTCGTATGGAAGGAATTGAGCGTCCAGCTTTATCCCCTACAATGCCAACTGTTGATGGAGAAGGTTTTGTTATGTTAGATGTTGGAGCGAACGTTGATGCAAAACCAATTCATTTATATCAATATGCAGTAATGGGATCTGTATATGCTGAGAAAGTAAGAGGAATTAAAAATCCTCGCGTTGGACTTTTGAACGTTGGAACAGAAGATGGTAAAGGTAACGAGCTTTCAAAACAAGTCTTTGCAATGCTTAAAGATGCCCCAATTAATTTCGTTGGGAACGTTGAATCAAGAGATTTATTGCAAGGTGTAGCAGATGTTGTTGTATGTGATGGTTTTACAGGGAATGTAGCACTGAAATCATTAGAAGGAACAGCACTTGCATTATTCTCTATGTTAAAAGAACAGTTAATGAGTTCGTTTACGAGCAAATTAGCAGCAGCGGTATTAAAGCCAAAACTTATGGTATTAAAAGATAAAATGGATTATTCGGAGTATGGAGGAGCGGCATTATTTGGATTGAAGGCTCCTGTCATTAAGGCTCACGGTTCTTCCAATGACCAATCGATATTTAGTGCGATTCGTCAGACGAGAGAAATGGTAGCGAAAGAAGTGATTCCTACTATTTCAAGCGTAATGGAGAAAGAGCCACTCCAATAAGAGGAGGATTTGAAATGGGAAAACTAGCATTTCTTTTTCCGGGCCAAGGTTCACAGGCAGTTGGAATGGGTAAACAGTTAGCAGAGAATAATAAAGAGGTTGCAAATGTATTTGCAAAAGCAGATGAGGTGTTGCAAGACTCACTTTCAGAAGTGATTTTTGAAGGGCCGCAGGAAAAGCTTACGTTAACAACAAATGCGCAACCTGCTTTATTAACAACGAGTTTTGCTATTTTGACAGCTTTAAAAGAGTATGATGTTACACCAGACTTTGTCGCAGGGCATAGTTTAGGTGAGTATAGCGCTCTTGTAGCAGCAGGTGCATTAACTTTTGAGGATGCAGTATATGCTGTAAGGAAACGTGGGGAATATATGGAAGAAGCTGTTCCTGGCGGAGAAGGTGCAATGGCGGCTATTTTAGGTGCTGACCCACATATGCTGAAACAAGTTACAGAAGAAGTAACAAGTGAAGGATATGCAGTACAAATTGCTAATATGAATAGTACGAAGCAAATTGTGATTTCTGGAACAAAGCAAGGAGTCGAGATTGCTTCTCAAAGAGCGAAAGAAAATGGTGCGAAGAGAGCAATTCCGCTTAAAGTAAGTGGACCGTTCCACTCTGCGCTTATGAAGCCAGCGGCGGAGAAATTCCAAAGTGTCTTAAATGAAATTACAATTCAAGATACGAATATTCCGGTAATCGCAAATGTAACAGCAGACGTTATTACAAGTGGTGCGCATATTCAAGAAAAGCTGATCGAACAGCTCTATTCGCCTGTCTTATGGTACCCATCCATTGAATATATGGTGAGTCAAGGGGTAGATACATTTATTGAGATTGGACCTGGGAAAGTACTTGCTGGACTTATGAAGTCAATTGATTCATCAGTGAAAGCATACGCGATATACGATGAAGAGACATTACAAGATACCATTTCGAATTTGAGAGGAGAAAACTGATGTTAAAAGGGAAAGTAGCATTAGTAACGGGTGCTTCACGTGGAATTGGTCGTGCAATTGCGATTGATTTAGCAAAACAAGGGGCAAATGTTGTAGTAAATTATGCTGGTAACGAGCAAAAGGCAAATGAAGTAGTTGATGAAATAAAGAAATTAGGTTCGGATGCAATTGCAGTAAGAGCAGATGTTGCAAATGCTGAAGACGTTACAACTATGGTGAAACAAACTGTAGATGCATTTGGACAAGTTGATATTCTTGTGAATAATGCAGGGGTAACAAAAGATAATTTATTAATGCGTATGAAAGAAGAAGAATGGGATACAGTTATTAATACAAACCTAAAAGGTGTATTCTTATGTACAAAGGCAGTATCTCGATATATGATGCGTCAACGTCATGGACGTATTGTAAATATCGCTTCTGTTGTCGGAGTAACGGGAAACCCAGGACAAGCAAACTATGTTGCTGCTAAAGCGGGTGTAATTGGATTAACAAAAACATCAGCAAAAGAGTTAGCGAGCCGTAATATTACTGTAAATGCAATTGCTCCTGGATTTATTGCGACAGATATGACAGACGTATTAGATGAAAATATAAAAGCTGAAATGTTAAAATTAATTCCTGCAGCTCAGTTTGGTGAGGCGCAAGATATCGCGAATGCTGTAACGTTTTTTGCTTCTGATCAAAGCAAATATATTACAGGTCAAACGTTAAATGTTGATGGCGGTATGGTAATGTAATAAAAGAATCGATTTCAGCTAGTTTTTTTGGACAATATTTAATATAATATTTGAGGGGAGGTGAATGGAATGGCAGATGTTTTAGAGCGTGTAACAAAAATCATCGTTGATCGTTTAGGAGTAGAAGAAACAGAAGTAGTACCAGCTGCAAGCTTCAAGGAAGATTTAGGAGCAGACTCCCTAGATGTAGTAGAACTTGTAATGCAATTAGAAGACGAATTCGAAATGGAAATTTCTGATGAAGATGCTGAAAAGATTGCTACTGTTGGCGATGCTGTGACTTACATAGAGAGTCATCTATAATGCTTGAATGAAGTCCCGTTTTTTAGCGGGGCTTCTCGGCTTATATCTGGAGGGACCTATGCCGTACCGTAAATATAGAGAAAAAAAATACGAAACAAAATATCGTGAAGCGTTTAAAGTATTTCAAGAAAAGATAGGTATTACGTTTACAGATGAAAAATTATTGATTCAAGCATTTACGCATTCATCGTATGTGAATGAGCATCGAAAAAAACCGCATGAAGACAATGAGCGTCTCGAATTCCTTGGAGATGCAGTATTGGAACTTACTGTATCGCAGTATCTGTTTCAAAAATATCCGACAATGAGCGAAGGAGAGTTAACAAAACTACGTGCAGCTATTGTATGTGAACCATCTCTTGTTCGTTTTGCAAACGAGTTGTCATTTGGTAGCCTTGTTTTATTAGGAAAAGGTGAGGAAATGACAGGCGGACGCGAACGACCAGCTTTATTAGCGGATGTCTTTGAAGCGTTTATTGGTGCCCTTTATCTTGATCAAGGGCTAGAAACAGTATGGGGCTTCTTAAAAGAAATTGTATACCCTAAAATTAATGAGGGTGCTTTTTCTCATGTGATGGATTATAAGAGTCAATTACAAGAGTTGATTCAGCGTGATGGTAGTGGCAATATTGAGTATCAAATTTTGCAAGAAAAAGGACCGGCCCACAATCGAGAATTTGTGTCACGTGTTACGTTAAATAACGTGGCTTTAGGACTTGGTAGTGGCAAGTCGAAAAAAGAAGCAGAGCAACAAGCTGCTGCAGAAGCGTTGAAAAAGTTAAAAGAACAACTATAAGGAATCCCCCTTTGAATGAGGGGGATTCCTTGTGCATAGAATGAAACTTTCCTTTCGTTTGTAAATGTAAGGAAATAAAATCCGTATAATAGTTTGTTTTTGTATAAACAACATTTATAGCAACGGAGAATAGGAGGAAGGCCTTTCGTGTTTTTAAAAAGATTAGAAATAGCAGGATTTAAGTCTTTTGCTGAGCGTGTATCTGTTGATTTCGTCCCAGGTGTAACGTCTGTAGTAGGACCTAATGGAAGCGGGAAAAGTAATATTACGGATGCCATTCGCTGGGTACTTGGTGAACAATCGGCAAAATCATTACGTGGTGCAAAGATGGAAGATATTATTTTTGCAGGCAGTGATACGAGAAAAGCAGTTAATGTTGCTGAAGTAACGATAACTTTAAATAATGAGGATCAACGTTTACCGATTGAATATAATGAGGTGTGTGTAACGCGTCGTGTATCTCGTTCTGGTGATAGTGATTTTTATATTAATAAACAATCATGTAGATTGAAAGATATTATCGACTTATTTATGGACTCTGGTATGGGAAGAGAAGCGTTTTCGATTATTAGTCAGGGGAAAGTTGAAGAGATTTTAAGTAGTAAATCAGAAGAACGTCGTGGTGTATTTGAAGAAGCAGCAGGAGTGCTGAAATACAAACTTCGTAAAAAGAAAGCTGAAGGAAAATTAGCAGACACACAAGAAAACTTAAATCGTGTACAAGATATAATTCACGAATTAAGTAGTCAAGTAGAACCTTTAGAAAGACAAGCTTCTATTGCGAAAGATTATCTCGAGAAAAAAGAAGAATTAGAGAAAGTAGAAGCGGCACTTATTGTACATGAAATTGAAGAATTGCATGAGAAATGGGAAGCGCTTCGAAATCAGTTTGGGCATAATAAAAACGAAGAAGCTAAAATGTCAACGCATTTACAAAAAGGTGAAGAAGAGCTAGAGGAATTACGAGGTCAATTACAAGCAGTAGATGAGTCTGTAGATTCCCTGCAAGAAGTACTTTTACTTTCTAGTAAAGAGCTAGAAAAGTTAGAAGGACAGCGTGAGCTATTAAAAGAGAGAAAGCAAAATGCAACGACGCATTGTGCACAACTCGAACAGTTAATTGTTGAATTAACAGAGAAAGCTACAAGTTATGATGGTGAAATTGAATCGAGTACAGAAGTATTGATGCAATTTGTAAATCATGTAAAAGAGTTAGAGACGAAATTGCATGATAATGAGCAATTACTTGCAACGTTTGCTGACAATTTAGAGGAACAAATTGAGAATTTAAAAGGTGACTATATTGAACTTTTAAATCAACAAGCTAGTCATCGTAATGAGTTATCTATGATTGAAGAACAATCTAAACAACAAAACTCAAAAAATGAACGCCTTGATGAAGAAAATGCGAAATATGTAGAAATGCGTATGGAAATTACAGCGAAAAAGACAAAACTTGTGGAAAGTTATGAACAAGTAAAAGAAAAAGTAGCTGGAATTCTTTCTAATATACAAAAGACAGAAGCGGCACTTGGGAAATGCAAGGCGCAGTATAGTGAAAACGAAACAAAACTGTATCAAGCGTATCAATTTGTACAACAGGCACGATCTCGCAAAGAAATGCTAGAAGAGATGCAAGAGGACTACTCTGGTTTCTATCAAGGGGTACGTGAAGTATTAAAAGCTAGAGAAAATAGGTTGCAAGGTATTGAGGGTGCTGTTGCAGAACTGCTAACGGTACCGAAAGAATATGAAATTGCAATGGAAATCGCTCTAGGTGCAGCGATGCAGCATATAGTTGTACAAAAAGAAGAACATGCTCGTAATGCAATTGCGTTTTTAAAACAGAATAAACATGGACGAGCAACGTTTTTACCGCAAGCTGTTATTAAAGGTAGATCGTTATCATTTGAGCAATTACGTATTGTAAATCAGCATCCATCGTTTGTAGGTGTGGCGGCAGAACTTGTGCAATATAACAATAAATATGAAAATGTAGTTTCAAATTTATTAGGTACTGTTATTGTTGCGAAAGATTTACGCGGAGCGAATGAGTTGGCGAAACAACTACAATACCGTTATCGCATTGTAACAATCGAAGGTGATGTAGTAAACCCTGGCGGTTCTATGACAGGTGGAGCGGTAAAACAAGCGAAATCTTCTTTATTAGGACGTCAACGTGAATTAGAAGAGTGGACGAGCAAGTTAACTGATATGGAAGAAAAAACGACGAAGTTAGAAAACTTTGTTAAAGCAGTAAAGCAAGAGATTCAAGAAAAAGAAGTGCAAATACGCGAACTAAGGCAAAGTGTAGAAGCAGAGCGTGTAGATGAACAGAAATTAAGAGAAGAAATTAATCGCTTAGAATTAGAAGAACATCGTATTAATGATCGTTTATCTATTTACGATTTAGAGATTGAAGGATTCTTGCAAGACCAAGTGAAAATGCAAGGCCGTAAAGAAGAGTTAGAAAAGATTTTGGCGACTCTTCAGGCAGAGATTACGGAATTAGATAGCAAAATCACAGCTTTAACAAAACAAAAAAGTGAGCAACATTCTTCGAAAGAAAAAGTTCAAAAAGAAATGACTGAGTTAAAAGTGTTAGCAGCTGAAAAGCAACAACGCTTATCTAATCAAAAAGAAAAAGTAGAACGATTGACGAAGGAAAAAGAAGAAACCGATGCAACACTTGTCAAAACGAAAGAGGATTTAGCATTCTTAAAACAAGAAATGACATCGAATTCAAGTGGTGAAGAACAAATTACGAATATGATTGAGAAGAAAGCATATGATCGTAATCAAACTTCAGAGTTAATTCGCTCTCGTCGTGAGCAACGTATATCGTTACAAGAGAGAGTAGAACAGTTAGAGCGTAACCTGAAAGAAACAACAGGTAAACATAAATACATTCTTGAGATGTTAAAAGATCAAGAGGTAAAAATAAACCGACTTGATGTAGAGTTAGAAAATAGATTACAACATTTACGTGAAACATATACGATTTCATTTGAAGCGGCAAAACTGAAGTATACAATGGTGATGCCTGCTGAGGATGCACGTAAAAAGGTGAAACTAATTAAACTCTCCATTGAAGAGTTAGGCACAGTAAACTTAGGAGCAATTGATGAGTATGAGCGTGTGGCAGAGCGTCATACATTCTTACTAGAGCAAAAAGATGATCTAGAAGAAGCAAAAACGACATTGCACCAACTTATTACTGAAATGGATGAAGAAATGAAAAAACGCTTTTCTACTACGTTTGAAGGAATTCGAATGGAGTTTCAATCGGTGTTCTCTGAATTATTTGGAGGCGGTAGAGCGGATTTAGTTATGACAAATCCAGAGGACTTATTAAATACTGGTATTGATATTGTAGCGCAACCGCCAGGGAAGAAACTGCAAAACTTAGGTTTACTTTCAGGTGGAGAGCGTGCTTTAACGGCAATTGCGCTGCTATTTGGTATTTTAAAAGTGCGCCCAGTCCCATTCTGTGTATTAGATGAGGTAGAGGCTGCTCTAGATGAGGCAAACGTTGCCCGTTTTGCTCAGTATTTAAAGAAATTTAGTGATGAGACACAGTTTATTGTAATTACACATAGAAAAGGTACAATGGAAGAGTCTGACGTATTGTACGGTGTAACAATGCAAGAGTCAGGGGTATCTAAACTTGTTTCGGTTCGTTTAGATGATGGAGAAGAACTAGTTGCAAGCAAATAGGAAGGATGGGACAGTATGAGCTTTTTTAAAAAACTAAAAGAAAAAATTTCAAAACAAACAGATACGGTAACAGAGAAGTTTAAACAAGGATTAGAAAAAACGAGAAATTCGTTTGCAGATAAAGTAAATGATTTAGTCTTTCGTTACCGTAAAGTAGATGAAGATTTCTTCGAAGAATTAGAAGAAATTTTAATCGGTGCAGATGTTGGCGTTTCGACAGTGATGGAATTAATCGACCAGCTGAAAGAAGAAGTGCAACGCCGTAATATTCAAGATCCAAAAGAAGTACAAGCTGTTATTTCGGAAAAATTAATAGAAATTTATAAAGGTGACAGCGATTTTACTAATGAAATTAATGTGCAAAAGGATGGCTTGACAGTTGTTTTATTTGTTGGTGTGAATGGTGTAGGTAAAACGACAACAATTGGTAAGATGGCTCATAGATTTAAATCAGAAGGCAAGTCTGTCTTATTAGCAGCAGGAGATACATTCCGTGCTGGAGCGATTGAACAATTAGAAGTATGGGGCGATCGCGTTGGGGTAGAAGTGATTAAACAAGGATCAGGGTCTGATCCAGCAGCGGTTATGTATGACGCTGTACAAGCTGCAAAAGCACGTAAAGTAGATGTATTACTATGTGATACAGCAGGACGTTTACAAAATAAAGTAAACTTAATGAAAGAGTTAGAGAAGGTAAAGCGTGTAATTGAGCGTGAAGTACCAGGAGCTCCTCATGAAGTATTACTTGTTATTGATGCAACAACAGGACAAAACGGTTTAAGTCAAGCGAAAACATTCCGTGAAGCAACGAATGTGACTGGTATTGTTTTAACGAAATTAGATGGAACTGCTAAAGGTGGCATTGTATTAGCAATTCGTAACGAAATGGATGTACCGGTGAAATTCGTTGGATTAGGAGAGCAAATGGATGATCTGCAACAGTTCGATCCAGAACAATATGTGTATGGTTTATTTGCGAACTTAGTAGAAACAGAAGAAGTATAAGTGAAAGAAGCGGTATTTTCCGCTTCTTTTTCTATAAAAATATGCGATGTTAAGAAAAAAACTTGACACTCTTTTGTACTCCATGTAAACTAATTCATGTAAAGGGAAATCACTTAACAAAGGATGATCCAACATGCTCGAAAAAACAACGAGAATGAACTATTTATTTGATTTTTATCAATCGTTGTTAACGCAAAAACAAAGAAGTTATATGTCGCTTTATTATCTAGATGATTTATCTCTTGGTGAAATTGCGGAAGAATTTGATGTAAGTCGCCAAGCCGTGTATGATAACATTAAACGGACTGAAGCGATGCTTGAAGAATATGAAGAAAAATTAGTATTACTTCAAAAGTTTCAAGAGCGACAGCGACTTGTTGCAAAGCTAAAACAGCTAATCAGCGAAGAAGAGCATGTGAATGAAGAAATGAAACAAGTTGTTGAAGCTATCGAAAAATTAGATTAGGAGGGCGGCAATATGGCATTTGAAGGATTAGCCGACCGACTTCAACAGACGATGCAAAAAATCCGCGGCAAAGGAAAAGTTTCTGAAGCCGATGTGAAAGAAATGATGAGAGAAGTTCGTCTAGCTCTTTTAGAAGCGGACGTTAACTTTAAAGTAGTAAAAGATTTTGTAAAGCGTGTATCTGAACGTGCTGTCGGACAAGATGTAATGAAAAGTTTGACACCTGGACAACAAGTAATTAAAGTTGTACAGGAAGAACTTACAGAACTTATGGGCGGAGAGCAAAGCAAAATTGCTGTTGCTAATAAGCCACCGACTGTTATTATGATGGTTGGTCTGCAAGGTGCAGGTAAAACAACGACGACAGGTAAGCTTGCGAATTTGCTTCGTAAAAAGCATAATCGTAAACCGATGCTTGTTGCGGCAGATATTTACCGTCCTGCAGCGATTAAACAGCTTGAAACATTAGGGAAGCAATTGGACATGCCTGTATTCTCTTTAGGAGATCAAGTAAGTCCTGTTGAAATTGCGAAACAAGCGATTGCAAAAGCGAAAGAAGAACATCATGATTATGTTTTAATTGATACAGCAGGTCGCCTGCATATTGATGAAGAACTAATGGATGAATTAGCGAAAGTGAAAGAAGTTGCGAAACCGGATGAAATTTTCCTTGTTGTCGATGCGATGACAGGACAAGACGCGGTTAATGTTGCACAAAGTTTCCATGAACAGTTAGGTTTAACAGGGGTTGTATTAACGAAGCTGGATGGTGATACGCGCGGTGGTGCGGCATTGTCTATTAAAGCTGTTACGAATACGCCAATTAAATTTGCTGGTATGGGTGAAAAACTAGATGCACTTGAAGCGTTCCATCCAGAACGTATGGCATCCCGTATTTTAGGGATGGGAGACGTCTTAACATTAATTGAAAAAGCGCAAGCTACAGTTGATGAAGAGAAAGCAAAAGAACTTGAGCAAAAAATGCGTACGCTTTCGTTTACACTTGACGATTTCCTAGAACAACTTGGACAAGTGCGTCAACTTGGACCGCTTGATGAATTGTTAGGAATGCTTCCTGGTGCAAATAAAATTAAAGGGCTGAAAAATGCACAAGTTGATGAAAAACAAATTGGGCATATTGAGGCGATTATTCGTTCTATGACTAAATTAGAGCGAGAACAACCGGAAATAATCAATGCTAGTCGCAAAAAACGCATTGCCAAAGGTAGCGGTACAACGGTACAAGAAATCAATCGTTTAATCAAGCAATTTGATGATATGAAAAAGATGATGAAAACGATGACTGGGATGCAAAAAGGTAAGAAAAAAGGACTAGGTGGATTGAAGTTTCCATTCATGTAAGGAAAAAAGATGGCTCTGTTAAGAAAAAATACTTTACAAAGCAATAGTCTTTTTGCTAATATAATTATCTGTGTGAAATAAATTCGGAGGTGCTTTATAAATGGCAGTTAAAATTCGTTTAAAACGTATGGGAGCTAAAAAAACTCCTTTCTATCGTGTAGTTGTTGCAGATTCTCGTTCTCCTCGTGACGGACGTTTCATTGAGGAAATCGGTACTTACAATCCGGTTGCTCAACCAGCTGAAGTTAAGATCAACGAAGAAGCAGCATTAAAATGGTTAGGAAATGGTGCTAAACCATCTGATACAGTTCGTAACTTATTCTCTAACCAAGGTATCATGGAGAAATTCCACTTATCTAAACAAGGTAAGTAATTGAGGCAATGACTATGAAGAAGTTAGTCGAGACGATTGTCAAGCCTCTTGTCGATCATCCTGAAGATGTAAAAGTTACACAGGAACTTTACAACGGAGAGATAAAGTATCGATTAACTGTACATCCTGAGGATGTTGGAAAAGTCATTGGAAAGCAAGGGAAAGTTGCGAAAGCAATTCGAATGCTCTTGTATTCAGTGGGACATCACAATAGTGAAAAAGTAACACTGGAAATTCAATAAACGTAAAAAGGGCGAGGAGTTATTTCCTCTCCCTTTTTTAACATTTAAAGAGAAGTTGCATGTTCCATATGTGAAATGGGGATGCTTAATTTATATAGAAACCAGGGGTGACATACTGTTTATGACAAAATGGTTTAACGTAGGGAAAATTGTAAATACTCATGGCGTAAAAGGAGAAATTCGCGTGGTTTCTCGTACTGATTTTCCAGAAGAGCGATATAAAGTAGGGAATACGTTATACATATCGAATGAAAAAGGTGGAGAGCCTTTCCCAGTAAAGATTACTTCTCATCGTCAACATAAAACATTTGACTTATTGACATTTGAAGGATACGGGAATGTAAATGAAGTAGAACAGTTTAAAGGTTCTCTTTTAAAAGTGCCTGAAGATCAATTAGGCGAACTAGCTGAAGGTGAATACTACTATCATGAAATTATTGGTTGCAACGTTGTAACGGAAGAAGGAGAAGCGTTAGGGACAATAAAAGAAGTTTTATCTCCTGGTGCAAATGATGTTTGGGTAATTAAACGCCCAAAAGGTCAAGATCTGTTAATTCCTTATATTGATGATGTTGTACTTCAAGTTAACATTGAAAATAAATTAGTAACCATTCATGTAATGGAAGGGCTACTATAATGAAAATTGACATTTTAACTTTGTTTCCAGATATGTTTACAGGTGTGTTTGGATCTTCAATTTTAAAGAAAGCACAAGAAAAAGAAGCGGTAGAGCTTCGTGTTGTCAATTTCCGCGATTATACAACGAGTAAGCATAATAGTGTGGATGATTATCCGTATGGTGGCGGCGCTGGGATGGTATTAACTCCTCAGCCTATTTTTGATGCTGTAGAAGATTTAACGAAAGAGACAGAGCGTAAGCCGCGAGTTGTCTTAATGTGTCCGCAAGGTGAAAGGTTTACTCAGAAGAAAGCGGAAGAGCTTGCAGAGGAAGAACATTTAATCTTTGTATGTGGGCATTATGAAGGATATGACGAACGAATTCGTGAACATCTCGTAACAGATGAGATTTCTATCGGTGACTACGTATTAACGGGTGGAGAGTTAGCCTCTATGGTTATAACTGATAGTGTCGTACGTCTCCTGCCAGGAGTACTAGGAAACCATGCTTCACAAGTCGAGGATTCGTTTAGTACAGGTTTATTAGAGCACCCTCATTATACACGACCAGCTGATTTTCGTGGTATGAAAGTGCCAGATGTATTAATGTCGGGAAATCATAAAAATATTGATGAATGGCGACATAAAGAATCGTTGCGTCGTACGTACACGCGTAGACCGGATTTACTAGAAGAACGAGAATTGTCTAAGCAAGAAAAGAAATGGCTAGAACAGATTAAAGAAGGCAAATAAGGGCTTGATATATTTTCTATTGCAACAGCCCTAGCAATATGCTATTATAACACTTGTGCTACTGAAATCAGTGGCCGTATTAACGATGTTCCGCTGTAATTTATTTAGACTTTATAAGAGCATCTGTTTAAAGGAGAGAATTTAATATGCAACAATTAATCGCAGAAATTACAAAAGGCCAATTAAAAACTGACCTTCCTTCATTCCGTCCTGGAGACACTTTACGTGTACACGTAAAAGTAGTTGAGGGAACTCGTGAAAGAATTCAGCTTTTCGAAGGTGTTGTAATTAAACGTCGTGGTGGCGGAATCAGTGAAACATTCACAGTTCGTAAGATTTCTTACGGTGTAGGTGTAGAACGTACATTCCCAGTTCACACGCCAAGAATCGCGAAAATCGAAGTACTTCGCCGTGGTAAAGTACGTCGTGCTAAGTTATACTACTTACGTAACCTTCGCGGTAAAAAAGCACGTATTAAAGAAATTCGATAAGACATGTATGGGAGCTTGTAAATGCACAAGCTCCCTTTTTCCAATCTATATAAAATTTTGATATAATACGATCAGCTTACATAATCGTGGAGGGGAAAAGCATGAAGAAAGAAAAGAGTTCACTTTGGGAATGGATCAAGGCAATTTTGATAGCTGTTGTATTAGCAGGTGTTATTAGACAGTTTTTCTTTGCGCCAATTCTCGTAGATGGAGTATCGATGGCGTCCACATTACATGATCGCGATCGAATGATAGTTAATAAAATTGGTTATCACATAGGAGATCCGAAACGATTTGATATTATTGTATTCCGAGCAACGGAAGATAAAGATTATATTAAGCGTATTATCGGCCTACCAGGCGATGAAATAGAGTATCGTAATGATAAACTATATGTTAACGGAAAGGCTTATGAGGAGCCGTATTTAGACAAGCAGAAAAAACAAATTGCTGACGGACCGCTTACATATGATTTCACTCTTGAAGAGATGACAGGGAAGAAAACTGTTCCAGAAGGTCAATTATTTGTTTTAGGCGATAATCGTCGTTTTAGTAAAGATAGCCGTTCCATTGGTACAATTTCAATGGACCAAGTGATTGGAAAGGCAAATATACTATATTGGCCGTTAAAAGATGCTCGTATTGTGAAATAAAAGAAAAAGAAGGTGGCAACATGGTAATTCAATGGTTCCCAGGACATATGGCAAAGGCTAGACGCCAAGTAACAGAAAAATTAAAGTTAATTGATGTTGTAATTGAGCTTGTAGATGCTCGATTACCTTTATCTTCTCGAAATCCGATGATCGATGAGATTATTACACATAAACCGAGGCTTGTTGTTTTAAATAAAGCGGATATGGCAGACGATCGTTTAACAAAGCAATGGATCGCATATTTTAAAGAAAAAGGTCATATGGCAATTTCAATTAACGCACAGGCTGGACAAGGCATGAAGGAAATTGCAGCGGCTTGTAAAGTGTTAGTGAAAGAGAAATTTGATAAAATGGTTGCAAAAGGTATTAGACCGAGAGCGATTCGTGCATTAATTGTAGGGATACCGAATGTTGGTAAATCTACGTTGATTAATAAGTTAGCGAAGAAAAATATTGCTAAAACAGGGGATCGTCCTGGTGTGACAACAGCTCAGCAATGGATTAAGGTTGGGAAAGAAATGGAGCTGTTAGATACGCCAGGTATTTTATGGCCTAAATTTGAAGACCAATTAGTTGGGTTACGTCTAGCTACGACTGGTGCAATTAAAGATTCTATTTTAAATCTACAAGACGTAGCTGTTTATGCGCTACGTTTTATGGAGAAACATTACCCAGAGCGATTAAAAGAGCGCTATAATTTAAATGACATTCCAGAAGACATCGTGGAGTTATTTGATGCGATTGGAAAAAATAGAGGCTGTTTAATGGGCGGCGGAATGATTGATTATGATAAAACATCTGAACTTGTACTTCGTGAGCTTCGTGGTGGCAAACTTGGAAAAATGACGTTTGAAACACCAGAAGAGTTTGCGGAGCAGACAGAAGATGCAGAAAAAGTAGAAGAAGTATAAGACGTGCGTTTGTACGTCTTTTCTTTTTTTGTATATAAAAGGAGTGGCATGAATGCAAAAAGTGACTATTCAAGAGGCGGAACATTTACTACAAGAAATTAGGAGTGAAGAGGACGACCGCTTTCAGATATTAATAAAAGATGAACGTAAAGGGGTACAAAAACTCATCTCGAAGTGGTATAAACAAAAAGAGTTAGCACAAAAGGAAAAAGAAAAATTTTTGGAAATGTCTAAGTATGAAAATGCGTTACGTGAAAAAGGTCTCACATATATCGCAGGTATAGATGAAGTAGGTCGTGGACCGCTAGCTGGGCCTGTTGTGACGGCAGCTGTTGTTCTTCCGGAAGGCTTTTATATTCCAGGATTAAACGATTCGAAAAAGCTGAGTGAGGCGAAGCGAGAACGTTTTTATGATGAAATTAAAGCGCAAGCAATTGCAATTGGAGTTGGAATTGTATCACCGCAAGTTATTGATGAAATAAATATTTATCAAGCGACGAAACAAGCGATGTTAGATGCTGTTGCGAATTTATCTTGTACACCACAATATTTATTAATTGATGCGATGAAACTCCCTACACCAATTCCGCAAACATCTATTATTAAAGGTGATGCAAAAAGTATTTCTATTTCAGCTGCATCCATTATTGCGAAAGTAACGAGAGATCGTATGATGAAAGAGCTTGGAGAAAAGTATCCTGCATATGGATTTGAACAACATATGGGATATGGCACAAAACAACATTTAGAAGCGATTGAAGCGCATGGCATATTAGAAGAACATCGAAAATCGTTTGCGCCAATTAAAGATATGATTCAAAAATAAGCTGCGAAAACGCAGCTTATTTTTTATTTTGACATATAAACATTACTATTTCCCAAAAAGAATAAAGCGATTTCAGTTTTCTGACACTTTATTGTAGACAGCGTGCCAATCATCTTATACAATGGCAATGTAATGTTTTTTAAACATTAAAAAACTTTTCGAGTAAAACAGGAAAACAGGGGAGGATGGGACCATGAATATCCATGAGTACCAAGGTAAGGCAGTCCTTAGAAGCTATGGGGTTAGCGTTCCGAACGGGAAGGTTGCATTTACAGTAGAAGAAGCTGTAGAAGCGGCGAAAGAATTAGGAACGGATGTATGTGTAGTG
Organism: Bacillus sp. SSR7; assembly: GCF_055902415.1. Classification (NCBI taxonomy): domain Bacteria; kingdom Bacillati; phylum Bacillota; class Bacilli; order Caryophanales; family Bacillaceae; genus Bacillus; species Bacillus sp. SSR7. The sequence goes on from NZ_JBVVXV010000010.1 coordinate 55,425, forward strand.
AAAGCACAAATTCACGCTGGTGGACGCGGCAAAGCTGGCGGAGTAAAAGTTGCAAAAAATTTAGATGAAGTTCGTACATATGCAGAGAGCATTTTAGGAACTACACTTGTGACACATCAAACAGGTCCTGAAGGTAAGGAAGTAAAACGCTTACTTATCGAAGAAGGTTGCGATATTAAAAAAGAATATTATGTAGGTCTTGTTTTAGACCGTGCAACTTCTCAAGTTGTTTTAATGGCATCTGAAGAAGGCGGAACAGAAATTGAAGAAGTAGCAGAAAAAACACCTGAAAAAATCTTTAAAGAATATATTGATCCAGCAGTAGGCTTACAAGGCTTCCAAGCACGCCGAATTGCATTTAACATCAATATTCCAAAAGAGCTTGTAGGACAAGCTGTGAAGTTTATGATGGGCTTATACCGTGCGTTTATCGAAAAAGATTGCTCTATCGCGGAGATTAACCCACTTGTTACAACAGGTGACGGTAAAGTTATGGCATTAGATGCGAAACTAAACTTTGATTCTAATGCTTTATATCGCCATAAAGACATTTTAGAACTTCGTGACCTTGATGAAGAAGATGCAAAAGAAATCGAAGCTTCTAAATATGACTTAAACTACATTCCTTTAGATGGAAATATCGGTTGTATGGTTAATGGTGCAGGTTTAGCGATGGCTACTATGGATATCATTAAACATTACCATGGCGATCCAGCTAACTTCTTAGATGTTGGTGGCGGTGCGACAGCTGAAAAAGTTACAGAAGCATTCAAAATTATCCTTTCTGACAAAAATGTAAAAGGTATCTTCGTTAACATTTTTGGTGGCATTATGAAGTGTGATGTTATTGCAGAAGGTGTTATTGAAGCAACGAAACAAGTAGGTCTTGAATTGCCTTTAGTTGTACGTCTTGAAGGTACAAACGTAGAGTTAGGTAAGAAAATTTTAAATGAGTCTGGCTTAAATATTGTTGCAGCAGAATCTATGGCAGACGGTGCACAAAAAATTGTTTCACTAGTGGGCTAATAGAAAGCGGGGGAGAAAAATGAGCGTATTAGTTAATAAAGATACAAAAGTTATTGTTCAAGGTATTACAGGTTCTCAAGGGTTATTCCACACAAAACAAATGATTGAATACGGTACGAAAATTGTCGGTGGTGTAACGCCAGGTAAAGGTGGCACTGATATTGAAGGTGTACCAGTATTTGATACTGTAGAAGATGCAGTGAAAGCAACAGGCGCAAACGCTTCAGTTGTATACGTTCCACCCGCTTTTGCGGCTGATGCAATTATGGAAGCAGTTGATGCAGAAATTGATTTAGTAGTATGTATTACTGAAGGAATTCCTGTATTAGATATGGTAAATGTAAAGAGATATATGGCTGGTAAACATACACGTTTACTTGGACCGAACTGCCCAGGTGTTATCACGCCGGATGAATGTAAAATCGGTATTATGCCAGGATACATTCATAAAAAAGGTCATGTAGGTATCGTATCTCGCTCTGGTACATTAACGTATGAGGCTGTACATCAGTTAACACAAGAAGGTATTGGTCAATCTACGGCTGTAGGTATCGGCGGAGACCCTGTTAACGGTACAGACTTTATTGATGCGTTAAAAGCATTTAATGAAGATGAAGAAACACATGCTGTAATTATGATTGGTGAAATCGGTGGTACAGCGGAAGAAGAGGCAGCTGAATGGGTGAAAGCTAATATGACAAAACCTGTTGTAGGCTTCATTGGCGGCCAAACAGCGCCTGCTGGCAAGCGTATGGGTCATGCTGGCGCAATCATTTCTGGCGGCAAAGGAACTGCTGCAGAAAAGATTAAAACGATGGAAGCTTGTGGTATTAAAGTAGCGGAAACTCCAGCAGTTATGGGTGAAACGCTAATCTCTGTCTTAAAAGAAAAAGGTCTATTTGAGACTTGTAAAAACTACTAATCTGTTGAAAGGCACCTTCTTGCTTGAAGGTGTCTTTTTACCAAATTCTTGTTTACATAATAAAAATTATGGGTAAGGAGAATTGAGATGAAAAGAGAACGATTATTACATCTACATTACTTGTTAGCAGACCATTGGAAGGCGATAGAGAGGCTATTATATGTCGATCCAGAATTAAAGGAAATATACAATTTTAATGCAAAACAAATTGAATGTTACACTGGAATATCCTCAAAAAAATCTTCAGAATTAGTAAATTTTCTTCAAAGTTCAAATCTCCCACAATATATATCTTATTTAGAGAAAAATCGATTCTTTTATATGACAATATGGGATGAAGAGTATCCAAAATTATTACGTGAAATACAAGATCCTCCCTTTGTGTTATATGGAAAAGGAGAGAAGGATTTCCTCAATAAAGCGAACAAATTAGCGGTTGTTGGAACGAGAGAACCGACTTTATATGGATATGAAAGTTTGAAATTTATTTTACATCCATTATTAGAAAAGGAATGGCTTATTGTCAGTGGATTTGCAAGAGGGATAGATACGATGTCTCATGAAATTACAGTAAGACGGCATTGCCCGACAATTGCGATACTAGGACATGGATTATCGTATATATATCCAAAAGAGAATCAATATTTATATGAAGTGTGGAATGAATATATATTGTTATTAACAGAGTATCCTCCGCACTATGCACCGAAAAAATGGTATTTTCCAAAAAGGAATCGGATTATTAGTGGTATAAGTAAAGGGGTTTTAGTTGTAGAAGCGAAATCGAGAAGTGGAACACTTATTACCGCAGACCTTGCTCTAGAGCAAAATAGAGAGGTATTTGCACTTCCTGGACCTATATTTATAGATAGTGCATCAGGAACAAATCATCTCATTCAACAAGGAGCGAAACTAGTAAGAAATGCAGAAGATATACTGGAAGAGATTTTAAATTAACCTTATATTTTTATGTTTTTATTAAACAATTATTGACAAATGGTAGATAGGCACTGTATGGTATATTCATTCTTGATTGACAAAAACAAGAGAAATCAATAAGATTAATGAAGACTTGAATCCACCTCTTAAGGAGGCACTAGCATGTCAGATTACCTCGTAATCGTGGAGTCGCCTTCTAAGGCGAAGACCATTGAGAAATATTTAGGGAAAAAATACAAAGTTGTCGCGTCTATGGGACACGTTCGCGATTTACCTAAAAGCCAAATGGGGATAGAAGTAAAGAACAACTTCACCCCGAAGTATATTACCATTCGTGGTAAAGGTCCCGTCTTAAAAGACTTAAAATCAGCAGCAAAAAAAGCAAAGAAAGTCTATCTCGCGGCCGATCCAGACCGTGAAGGGGAAGCTATTGCTTGGCATTTAGCTAATACGTTAAATGTGGACGTTGAATCAGATTGCCGAGTTGTGTTTAATGAGATTACAAAAGATGCAATAAAGGAATCATTCAAACATCCTCGTGCGATTAACATGGATTTAGTAGATGCACAACAAGCAAGACGTATACTAGATCGTCTTGTTGGTTACAATATTAGTCCTTTATTATGGAAGAAAGTAAAAAAAGGATTAAGTGCAGGACGCGTACAATCTGTAGCAGTTCGTTTAATAATCGAACGTGAAAGAGAAATTCAAAGTTTCGAGCCTGAAGAATTCTGGACAATTAAGACAGAATTTGTGAAAGGGAAAGACACATTTGAAGCAAGCTTTTACGGTGTAGATGGTGAAAAAGTTCAATTAACGAATGAAACACAAGTGAATGAAATAATTGAACGGCTGAAAGATAATGCGTTCTCAGTTGAAAATGTAACGCGAAAAGAGCGAAAACGTAATCCTGCATTACCATTTACAACATCTTCCTTGCAACAAGAGGCAGCGCGTAAGTTAAACATGCGAGCAAAGAAAACGATGATGCTTGCGCAGCAATTGTATGAAGGAATCGATCTTGGAAAACAAGGAACTGTAGGTCTTATTACGTATATGAGAACTGATTCAACACGTATCTCAGAAACAGCTCAAACAGAGGCACGTACGTATATTACTGAGGCGTTTGGTACGGAATACATAGGAACAGAAAAGAAGAAAGAAACGAAGAAGTCGAACGCACAAGATGCGCATGAGGCAATTCGTCCTACTTCGGTAATGAGAAAGCCAGAGGAACTAAAGAGTTTCTTAAGTCGGGATCAACTTCGATTGTATAAATTGATTTGGGAGCGATTTGTTGCAAGTCAAATGGCGTCTGCTATAATGGATACTGTGACAGCGAGACTCATTAATAATAATGTTCAGTTCCGTGCAAGTGGATCGGTTGTAAAGTTTCCAGGATTTATGAAAGTGTATGTAGAGTCGAAAGATGATGGGGCTGAAGAAAAGGATAAGATGTTGCCACCTTTAGAAGTAGGGGAAACCGTATTTTCGAAGGATTTAGAACCGAAGCAACACTTTACACAACCTCCGCCGCGCTATACAGAGGCTCGTTTAGTAAGAACACTTGAAGAGCTTGGAATTGGAAGACCGTCGACTTACGTACCGACACTTGAAACAATTCAAAAACGTGGATATGTAGGTTTGGATAATAAACGCTTCGTTCCAACTGAACTAGGTGAAATAGTAATTGAACTTATTTTAGAGTTTTTCCCAGAAATTATTAACATTGAATTTACTGCTAACATGGAGCAAAGCCTCGATGAAGTAGAAGAAGGAAATGCGAATTGGGTAAAAATTGTTGATGATTTCTACGTAGGATTTGAACCGCGTTTAGAAAAAGCGGAAAAAGAAATGCGCGAAGTGGAAATTAAAGATGAACCAGCTGGGGAAGATTGTGAATTATGTAATCACCCAATGGTCTTTAAAATGGGTAAATACGGGAAATTTATGGCTTGCTCGAATTTCCCAGATTGTCGTAATACAAAACCGATTGTGAAAGAAATCGGTGTTACTTGTCCGAAATGTGATAAAGGTCAAATTATTGAACGTCGTAGTAATAAAAAGAAACGTCTTTTCTATGGGTGCGGTACGTATCCAGAGTGTGACTTTGTATCTTGGGATAAGCCGATTGGCCGTAAATGTCCGAAGTGTGAAGGTATGCTAGTAGAGAAGAAGTTGAAAAAAGGCGTACAAGTACAATGTATTTCGTGTGATTATGAAGAAGAACAACAAATGTGAGCGTAACTGCTCACATTTTTTTCGGGAAGAAAAGGAAAGGTGATAAATATATGACAACACAAGTAGTAAACGTCATTGGCGCAGGTCTTGCAGGAAGTGAAGCAGCTTACCAAATTGCAAAACGTGGTGTCCAAGTAAGATTATACGAAATGAGACCGGTAAGGCAAACGCCAGCTCATCACACAGATAAATTTGCAGAATTAGTATGTAGTAACTCGCTTCGCGCAAACACATTAACAAATGCTGTTGGTGTTATTAAAGAAGAAATGCGTTTAATGGATTCTGTTATTATTCGTGCAGCTGATGAGTGCTCAGTACCAGCAGGAGGGGCTTTAGCGGTAGATCGTCATGAATTTGCGGCAAAAGTAACGGAATATGTGAAAAACCATCCGAACGTAACTGTGGTGAATGAAGAAATTACTGAAATTCCAGAAGGTCCTACAGTGATCGCGACAGGTCCACTTACGTCGCCTGATCTTTCTGCGCAATTAAAAGAGTTAACGGGTGAAGACTACTTTTATTTCTATGATGCTGCAGCACCGATTATTGAGAAAGACAGCATTGATATGAATAAAGTATATTTAAAATCTCGTTACGATAAAGGTGAAGCGGCATATTTAAACTGTCCAATGACGGAAGAGGAATTTGACCGTTTTTACGAGGCTTTAATCGCTGCTGAAACAGTACCTTTAAAAGAATTTGAAAAAGAAATTTTCTTTGAAGGTTGTATGCCAGTAGAAGTTATGGCAAGTAGAGGAAGACAAACACTAGTATTTGGACCGATGAAACCTGTTGGATTAGAAGATCCGAAAACAGGGAAAACGCCATATGCTGTTGTTCAGTTACGCCAAGATGATGCAGCGGGAACGTTATACAATATTGTAGGTTTCCAAACGCATTTAAAATGGGGACCGCAAAAAGAAGTGTTACAGTTGATTCCAGGACTGGAAAACGCAGAGATTGTCCGTTATGGTGTAATGCATCGTAATACGTTTATTAATTCACCTAACTTGCTTCGTCCAACATACCAATATAAACAACGTGATGATTTATTCTTCGCTGGTCAAATGACTGGAGTGGAGGGATATGTTGAATCGGCAGCTTCAGGATTGCTAGCAGGTATCAACGCTGCTCGACTTGTGAAAGGTGAAGAGCCGGTTGTATTACCGCCTGTAACTGCAATGGGAAGTATGGCGAATTATATTACTGCGACAAATGCGAAAAATTTCCAACCGATGAATGCAAACTTCGGTCTGTTTGCACCGTTAGAGAAGAAAATTAAGAAGAAAGCAGAACGTAATGAAGCCTATGCAACACGCGCTTTAGAAACGATTCGAAATTTTGTAAATATTTAGTTAAATTTCTTGCAAAGGCTACTAAGTTGTGATACGATTTAGTAGCCTTTATTGAGGTGAATTGTGTGAATGTGAAGAAATTGTTACAATTATTCGTTGGATATTTACAAATTGAAAGAAATTATTCAAAATATACAATTGCAAGTTATCAAAATGATTTAGAACATTTTGTGCAATTTATGGAGCAAGAAGGCATATCCTCTTTTTTAGATATTACATACGCGGATGTTCGTTTGTACTTAACGACGTTGCACGATGAAAAGTTAGCCCGTAAATCTGTCGCAAGAAAAGTATCAAGCTTAAGAAGTTTATATCGTTTTTTGATGCGTGAAGGTTATCTGAAAGATAATCCGTTTGCACTTGCGTCACTCCCCAAAAAAGAATTGTCAATCCCAAAGTTTTTATATGCTGAAGAATTAGAGGAATTATTTGAAGTTTCCGACACAGAAACGCCGCTAGGTCAAAGGAATCAAGCTTTATTAGAGTTGATGTATGCGACTGGGATCCGTGTGAGTGAATGTGTCAATTTACAACTTACCGATATTGACTTCGCGGTGGGAACAATTTTAGTAACGGGAAAAGGAAAAAAACAAAGGTATATTCCGTTCGGGAGCTATGCACAAGATGCTTTAATTACTTATATAGAGAACGGGAGAAAACAGTTAGCCAAGAAAACTGAAGAACAATCTCATATGGTATTTTTAAATGCGAAAGGCACGCCGCTGACAAGTCGAGGAGTACGCTATGTATTAAATGAACTCATTAAGAAAGCTTCACTGACAATGCGGATAAGTCCTCATATGTTAAGGCATACATTTGCTACACATATGTTAGATGAAGGGGCAGATTTACGTACTGTACAGGAGCTACTCGGTCATGAAAATTTGTCTACGACACAAATTTATACGCATGTCTCTAAAGAAAGATTGCGTTCTGTCTACATGAAGCATCACCCACGGGCATAAATTGCTTTTAAAGCTATAAAAACATATAAAGGAGTTTTTTCTATGGGAAATTTCCATGCTACAACGATATTTGCAGTTCATCATAATGGAGAATGTGCAATGGCTGGAGATGGCCAGGTGACAATGGGAAATGCTGTTGTAATGAAACATACAGCTCGTAAGGTTCGTAAACTTTTTCAAGGGAAAGTTTTAGCTGGTTTTGCGGGTTCGGTTGCTGATGCATTTACTCTTTTTGAAATGTTTGAAGGGAAATTAGAAGAGTATAATGGAAACTTGCAGCGTGCTGCTGTTGAGATGGCGAAGCAATGGCGCGGTGACAAAATGTTACGTCAGCTAGAAGCGATGCTCATTGTCATGGATAAAACAACTATGCTCCTTGTTTCAGGTACGGGAGAAGTGATTGAACCGGATGATGGTATTTTAGCAATTGGATCTGGCGGGAATTATGCGCTCTCAGCAGGTCGTGCTTTAAAACAATATGCAAGTGAACATTTAACAGCGAAGCAAATTGCGAAAGCGAGTTTAGAAATTGCTGGCGATATTTGTGTTTATACAAACCACAACATAATTGTGGAAGAATTGTAGAATCGTAAGGGAGGCATTTTATATGCATTTACATTTTACTCCGCGTCAAATTGTGGAAAAATTAGATCAATACATTATCGGTCAAAAAGATGCGAAGAAAGCGGTTGCTGTAGCTTTAAGAAATCGATACCGCCGAAGTAAATTAGCTGAAAATCTACGTGATGAAATTGCACCTAAAAATATTTTAATGATTGGTCCAACAGGTGTTGGTAAAACAGAGGTAGCACGACGAATGGCGAAACTCGTTGGAGCACCTTTTATTAAGGTTGAAGCTACGAAATTTACAGAAGTTGGATATGTAGGTAGAGATGTAGAATCGATGGTACGTGACCTTGTGGAAACGTCAGTTCGTATTGTGAAAGAAGAAATGGTAGTTAAAGTACAAGACAAAGCAGAAGAACAAGCGAACCAACGTCTTGTTGAAATTTTAGTACCGAGTCCGGAGAAGCAATCTGGATTTAAAAACCCATTAGAAATGCTATTTGGTGGCGCTCAAAATTCGAATCAAACAACAGATTCACAGGAAGATGTTGAAATCGAAAAGAAACGTCAAGATGTAGAAAGAAAGCTTGCTGCAGGACTTCTTGAAGATGAAATTGTATCAATTGAAGTGACTGAACAACAGTCTTCCATGTTTGATATGTTGCAAGGAACTGGCATGGAACAAATGGGAATGAATTTCCAAGATGCATTAGGAAGTTTTATGCCGAAAAAAACAAAAAAACGTAAACTTTCTGTAAAAGAAGCAAGAAAAGTCTTGACAAATGAGGAAGCACAGCGCTTAATTGATATGGATGAAGTTACACAAGAGGCTGTTTATCGTGCTGAACAGCTCGGGATTATTTTTATCGATGAAATTGACAAAATTGCTGGTAAGCAGTCGAATAGTGTAGATGTATCACGTGAAGGTGTGCAACGTGACATTTTACCAATTGTAGAAGGATCAAATGTTGCGACAAAATACGGATCAGTAAAAACGGATTATATTTTATTCGTTGCAGCTGGAGCGTTTCATATGTCTAAACCGTCAGATTTAATTCCGGAATTGCAAGGGAGATTTCCGATTCGAGTAGAATTAACAAAATTATCAACTGATGATTTTGTTAAAATATTAATCGAGCCTGACAATGCGTTAATTAAACAATATATGGCTTTATTAGCGACTGAAGGTATAGAAATTGAATTTTCAGACGAAGCTATTCGTAAGATTGCTGAGATTGCTTATCAAGTTAATCAGGATACAGATAATATTGGAGCAAGAAGACTTCATACGATTATGGAGAAGCTCCTTGAAGATTTATCGTTTGAAGCATCTGAAATTACGTTAGAGAAAATAACGATAACACCTCAATACGTTGAGGAGAAATTAGCAACGATTGCTAAAAATAAAGATGTGAGCCAGTTTATTTTGTAATAGTGTCATCAGGTGACTCGCCCTAGTTTCCAAGTGATGAAAAAATATGTGAGTAACATGTAGGAGGAACTTTTGAAATGGAATTATTAGCAAAAACAAGAAAATTAAATGCGTTATTACAGAGCGCAGCAGGAAAGCCTGTAAACTTTAGAGAAATGTCTGACACAATGTGTGAAGTAATCGAAGCGAATGTATTCGTAGTAAGCCGTCGTGGTAAATTACTAGGTTATGCAATTCACCAACAAATCGAGAATGAGCGTATGAAACAAATGCTTGCAGAGCGTCAATTCCCAGAAGAGTATACACAAAGCTTATTCAACATTACAGAAACATCTTCAAACTTAGATGTAAACAGTGCTTACACAGCATTCCCAGTAGAAAATAAAGAATTATTTGGTCAAGGTTTAACTACAATCGTACCGATCGTTGGTGGCGGTGAGCGTCTAGGTACATTAGTTTTAGCTCGTCTTGGTCAAGAGTTCTTAGATGATGATTTAATTCTTGCTGAGTACAGCTCAACTGTTGTAGGTATGGAAATTTTACGTGAAAAAGCAGAAGAAATTGAAGAAGAAGCACGTAGCAAAGCTGTTGTTCAAATGGCGATCAGCTCATTATCTTACAGTGAGTTAGAAGCAATCGAGCACATCTTCGAAGAATTAAACGGAACAGAAGGTTTACTTGTTGCAAGTAAAATTGCTGACCGCGTAGGAATCACTCGTTCAGTAATCGTAAATGCACTTCGTAAATTAGAAAGTGCTGGTGTAATTGAGTCGCGTTCTTTAGGTATGAAAGGAACATACATTAAAGTATTAAACGACAAATTCTTACATGAACTTGCTAAATTAAAAACAAACTAATTTATAAAACTCTCCTCATTTTTGAGGAGAGTTTTTTGTGTATAAAAGATTGATGCTGTTAGTAAATAGCGGCATAATCGCATTTTTTGAAAAACTATAAATTGCATTTCACTTTTTTGCTTAAAAGAAATGCAGGTTGGTAATACTAGAATTCGAGTATGAACAAAGAAAGTTTTACATTGTTCGCATTTTCGACTTGATTGTAATATTTCAGTATGATATAGTAAGCAGTGGTGTCAGTACAAAGTACACACGTTTACTGATTTAAGTGTTGGTGCTACGTTTGTAGTTTCGCTTAGAGATGAAGTAAACGGAGGATATCAAAAACCATTTAGGAGGAACTATATTATGTCAGTAATTTCTATGAAGCAATTGCTTGAAGCTGGTGTTCATTTCGGACATCAAACTCGTCGTTGGAACCCAAAAATGAAGCGTTACATTTTCACAGAGCGTAACGGTATCTACATCATCGACTTACAAAAAACTGTGAAAAAAGTTGAGGAAGCTTTCAAAGTTATGCGTGACATCGCTGCTGAAGGCGGAGACATCTTATTCGTAGGTACTAAAAAACAAGCACAAGAAGCTATTAAAGAAGAAGCAACTCGTGCTGGTATGTACTTCGTTAACCAACGTTGGTTAGGTGGAACTTTAACTAACTTCCAAACAATCCAAAAGCGTATCAAGCGTCTTAAAGACATCGAAAGAATGCAAGAAGATGGTACTTTCGAAGTACTACCTAAGAAAGAAGTTGTTCAACTTAAAAAAGAGTTAGAGCGTCTTGAGAAATTCTTAGGCGGTATTAAAGATATGAAAGGTCTTCCAAGTGCATTATTCGTAGTAGACCCTCGTAAAGAGCGTATTGCAGTTGCTGAAGCACGCAAATTACACATTCCAATCATCGGTATCGTTGATACAAACTGTGATCCAGACGAAATCGATCACGTTATCCCAGCAAACGATGATGCAATTCGTGCTGTAAAACTTCTTACATCTAAAATGGCAGACGCGATCCTTGAAGCAAAACAAGGTGAAGAAACTGTTACTGCGTAACAAAGTTGGAAAGGTGATAAGGGGTTCGGCCTTTTATCACCTTTTTTAAGGTATAAACACCTTTATAAAAGGTATAAATACATATTTTAGGAGGATGAAAAGTATGGCAATCACTGCACAAATGGTAAAAGAATTACGTGAAAAAACTGGCGCAGGTATGATGGACTGCAAAAAAGCTTTAACAGAAACTAACGGCGACATGGAGAAGGCAATTGACTTCTTACGTGAAAAAGGTATCGCGAAAGCTGCTAAAAAAGCAGACCGCATCGCTGCTGAAGGTTTAACTTTCATCGAAACAAACGGTAACGACGGTTTAATTTTAGAATTAAACTCTGAAACTGATTTCGTTGCGAAAAACGAAGGTTTCCAAACATTAATTAAAGAATTAGCTGCTCACTTATTAGCTAACAAACCAGCTAACGTTGAAGAAGCTATGGCTCAAACAATGGAAAACGGTAAAAAAGTTGAAGAGCACATCAACGAAGCAATCGCTAAAATTGGTGAAAAACTAACACTTCGTCGTTTCGAAATCGTATCAAAAACTGATGCAGATGCATTCGGCGCTTACCTACACATGGGTGGACGCATTGGTGTATTAACAGTTCTTGAAGGTTCTACTGATGAAGCGGCTGCTAAAGATGTTGCAATGCACATCGCTGCAGTTAACCCTAAATACATCGACCGCGATGCTGTAACAGCTGAAGAAGTTGAGCATGAGCGTCAAGTATTAACACAACAAGCATTAAACGAAGGCAAGCCTGAAAAAATCGTTGCAAAAATGGTTGAAGGTCGTCTTGGCAAATTCTTCGAAGAAATTTGCTTACTTGACCAAGCATTCGTTAAAAACCCTGATATGAAAGTTCGTCAGTTCGTTGAGTCTAAAGGCGGAACATTAAAAGGATTCGTTCGCTACGCTGTTGGTGAAGGTATCGAAAAACGCGAAGACAACTTTGCTGAAGAAGTAATGAACCAAGTAAAAGGTAGTAACTAATACAGATTAGGGAACACATTGTGTTCCCTTTTTTAAAATAAAGATGTAAGCAATTGGAGGTTCATTATGAGTAAACCGAAATATAATCGTGTCGTTTTAAAGCTGAGTGGAGAAGCTTTAGCTGGCGAGCAAGGATTTGGAATTAACCCAGCTGTTATTAAATCAGTTGCGGAACAAGTGAAAGAAATTGCAGAACTTGATGTAGAGGTTGCTGTTGTTGTTGGTGGCGGTAACATTTGGCGTGGGAAAATTGGAAGTGAGATGGGCATGGATCGTGCAGGAGCAGATTACATGGGCATGTTAGCGACAGTTATGAATTCATTAGCTCTTCAAGATAGCTTGGAGAATATCGGAATTCAAACTCGCGTACAAACTTCAATTGAAATGCGTCAAGTGGCAGAGCCTTACATTCGTCGTAAAGCAGTTCGTCACTTAGAGAAGAAACGTGTTGTTATTTTTGCAGCAGGTACAGGTAATCCATACTTCTCTACAGATACAACAGCAGCATTACGTGCGGCAGAAATTGAAGCAGACGTAATTTTAATGGCGAAAAACAATGTAGATGGCGTATACAATGCGGACCCATCTATTGACCCAACAGCTACGAAATACGAAACGCTTACTTACTTAGATGTATTAAAAGAAGGTTTAGGTGTAATGGATTCTACAGCTTCTTCTCTATGTATGGATAACGATATTCCGTTAATTGTATTCTCAGTTATGGAAAAAGGTAATATTAAACGTGCCGTTTTAGGCGAAAATATCGGAACAGTTGTAAGGGGGAAATAAATATGGGACAACAAGTATTAAAGTCTTCAAATGAAAAAATGGAAAAAGCAGTTGCTGCTTATTCTCGTGAATTAGCAACAGTTCGCGCTGGCCGTGCAAGCGCGTCTGTATTAGATAAAGTACAAGTTGATTACTATGGTGCACCAACACCGGTTGTGCAATTAGCGAACATTACAGTTCCAGAAGCACGTTTACTTGTAATTCAACCGTATGACAAAACTTCTATTGGCGATATCGAAAAAGCAATTTTAAAAGCAGATTTAGGCTTAAACCCTTCTAATGACGGAACTGTTATTCGCATTGCGTTCCCTGCATTAACAGAAGAGCGTCGTCGTGATCTTGTAAAAGTTGTGAAAAAATATGCTGAAGAAGCGAAAGTTGCTGTTCGTAACGTACGTCGTGACGGTAACGATGATCTTAAGAAGCTTGAAAAAGCTGGCGAGATTACAGAAGATGATTTAAGAGGATATACTGAAGATATCCAAAAAGAAACAGATAAATATATTGCAAAAGTTGACGAAATCGCAAAAAACAAAGAAAAAGAAATCATGGAAGTGTAATAGCGATACTTTCGCAAATATGACCCTCTTCTTAAGGGGGTCTTTTTACACTTTTAGGCATACGTCTGCTTGCTGGAGGGTATGAATGATGTTTAAAAACTTTCCTTTTTTTAAAGGTAAAAAGGACACATCGTTTGATCATCTCGTTGAAGAAGTGAAAAAAGGATACATCCCAGAGCATATTGCCATCATTATGGATGGTAATGGAAGATGGGCAAAGAGGAGAGCGATGCCTCGTATTGCGGGACATCATGAAGGCATGCAAGTTGTAAAGAAAATCACAAAATTTGCAAGCAAACTTAATGTGAAAGTATTAACTCTTTATGCTTTTTCAACTGAGAACTGGAAAAGACCAAAAAAGGAAGTTGATTATTTAATGAAGCTTCCAGAAGAATTTTTAGGTACATTTTTACCAGAATTGATTGAAGAGAACGTACAAGTCCGAGTAATAGGGCAACAAGATCGTCTTCCTACGCATACACGCAGAGCGATGGAGAAGGCCATGGAAGAGACGAAAGAGAATACGGGATTAATTCTGAATTTCGCGTTAAACTATGGAAGTCGAGATGAAATCGTTTCTGCTGTGCAACATATGATGAAAGATCATGAGGAAGGAAAAGTTCGTGTTGAAGATGTAAGCGAAGAAATGCTTTCTTCCTACTTAATGACGAGTTCTTTACCTGACCCAGAGTTGTTAATCCGTACGAGCGGAGAGCTACGTATTAGTAATTTCATGTTATGGCAAATTGCATATTCGGAATTTTGGTTTACAGATGTGTATTGGCCAGATTTTACCGAGGAACATTTGCTAAATGCGATTACAGACTTTCAACATAGAGGGCGCAGATTCGGAGGCGTGTAGAAAGAGAGGGTTTGGTAGTGAAACAGAGAATTATTACTGGAGTGGTTGCTGCCGCGCTATTCATTCCCATCGTAATTTACGGTGGCGTGCCTTTTACGGTTTTAGTGTATGCACTTGCTTCTATAGGTTTATATGAATTAATTCGTATGAATAAGCTTACGCTTATTTCAGTGCCAACAGTTTTAGCTGCAGTATTATTATGGATTATTTTAATTCCAAGTAGTGCATCAGAACTGTTTACTTGGATTGGATTAGGTAAATTAGAAATCACATTTGTGATTGTTTTATTACTTTTATCATATACAGTCCTTTCTAAGAATACATTTACTTTTGACAATGCTTCGTTTTTACTAATGGCAACAACATATGTTGCAATGGGATTCTTATATTTGAATGAAACGAGAATTTTAGGAATTAAATATGTGTTTTGCGCATTATTTGTTATATGGGCTACTGATTCAGGCGCATATTTCGTAGGAAAAGCATTAGGAAAAAGAAAGTTATGGCCAGAAATTAGTCCAAATAAAACGATTGAAGGTTCATTAGGCGGCATCGTTTGTGGAATTATTGTAGCGCTTGTTTACAACATGTTTTTCCCAGTGGAATCGAATGTAGTAATTTTAATTGTGCTGACAATTATCATTTCTATTTTTGGACAAATTGGTGATTTAGTACAATCTGCATTTAAACGTCATTATGGCGTAAAAGATTCAGGTACAATTTTACCTGGACATGGTGGTATATTAGATCGAACAGATAGTTGGTTATTCGTTTTACCAATTCTCTACTTCTTATTACAATACAATTAATAAATGAACGAGGGGTTGGAGTCATGAAAAACATTAGTTTATTAGGTGCAAGCGGATCAATTGGTACACAAACTTTAGATGTATTACGCTCGCACCCAGACCAATTCCGTCTCGTTGCTTTTTCTGTAGGGAAAAATATTGACTACGCAGTAAAGGTCATTCAAGAATTTTCTCCGCAAATTGTCTCTGTGCAAAGAGAGGAAGATGTTTTAAAATTACAAGCTGTCTCTGGTAATACAAAAATTGTATATGGTAGTGAAGGACTTTTAGAAGTAGCATTACATCCAGATGCGGAGATCGTAGTAAATGCTGTTGTAGGTAGCGTAGGGTTGTTACCAACACTTCGTGCAATTGAGGCGAAAAAAACAATTGGAATTGCAAACAAAGAAACGTTAGTAACTGCAGGGCATCTTGTAATGGAAGCAGCGCGAAAACATAATGTTTCGTTACTTCCAGTAGACAGTGAACATTCAGCTATTTTTCAATGCTTGAATGGTGAAAATGAAAAAAGAATTTCTCGACTAATTATAACGGCTTCTGGTGGAAGTTTCCGTGATAAAACGAGAGATGCATTGCATCATGTGACCGTAGAAGATGCGCTTCGACATCCAAACTGGTCAATGGGTTCGAAAATTACAATTGATTCTGCTACAATGATGAATAAGGGGCTAGAAGTAATTGAAGCACATTGGCTTTTTGGTATCCCTTACGAGCAAATCGATGTTGTTTTACATAAAGAAAGTATTATTCATTCTATGGTTGAATTTGAAGATCGTAGTGTGATGGCACAGCTTGGCTCACCTGATATGCGAGTACCAATTCAATACGCACTTACATATCCTGATCGATTACCTCTTTCAGACACAAAGCAGTTAAATTTATGGGAAATGGGTACATTACATTTTGAGAAAATGAACCAAGAACGTTTCCGTTGCTTGCGCTTTGCGTATGAAGCTGGAAAAACAGGTGGAAGTATGCCAGCTGTAATGAATGCAGCGAATGAAGTAGCTGTTGAAGCTTTTTTACAAAAGCGAATTGGTTTCTTAACAGTGGAAGACCTCATTGAAAAAGCAATGAACCATCACAATGTCATTGCACGTCCGAGCTTAGAGGAAATTCTGGAAATTGATGCAACCACAAGACGGTTTGTGATGGAACAAATTTAGCAAAGGTGGTATGGAATTGAATACAGCGATTGCCTTTATATTAATTTTCGGTGCACTCGTATTTTTCCATGAGCTAGGGCATCTATATTTCGCAAAAAGAGCAGGTATTTTATGCCGTGAGTTTGCGATTGGTTTTGGTCCGAAAATATTCTCATTTGAAAAGAATGAAACGGTGTATACGATTCGATTACTGCCCCTTGGTGGCTATGTAAGAATGGCTGGCGAGGATGCAGATACAGTCGAGTTAAAGCCTGGGAAAAAGGTTGGCCTTGTATTAAACGAAAAAGACGAAGTTGTAAAATTAGTTTTTGATGGATATGAAAAGTATCCAAATGTTCGAGTTATTGAAGTCGAACAAGCTGATTTAGAGCATAATTTAACAATTTCGGGTTATGAAGAGTACGAGGAAGAGCTTCAAACATTCCGAGTGAATGAGAAGGCTCGTATTATTACTGCCGGTGAAGAAATTCAAATTGCTCCGTATAATAGACAGTTTGGCTCTAAGAAATTAGGTCAACGTGCTTTAACGATCTTTGCAGGTCCTGCAATGAACTTCATTTTAGCATTTGTTATTTTTGTGATTCTTGGATTTGTACAAGGTGTTCCTGTTGACAAACCAATGGTCGGAAAAGTGATGGAGAATAGTGCAGCAGAGCAAGCTGGATTAAAAGAAAATGATACAATTCAAGCTATTGATGGGAAAAACACAAGTACATGGAAAGATGTTGTTACCATTGTACGTGAAAATCCGAATAAAGAAATTACGTTACAAGTAAAGCGTGATAGTGAACAGTTTAATGTGAAAGTAACGCCAACGCTTGATAAAGAAGGTAAAGAAGAAGTTGGTAGAATCGGTGTTTATTCTCCTGTAGAGAAAACAGTGATAGGTTCTATTAAATCAGGTTTTGAACAAACATACCAATGGACGAAACTAATTTTTGAGTCTCTTGTGAAATTAGTAACGGGCCAATTCTCTATTAATGAGTTGTCAGGTCCAGTAGGAATTTATAATCTAACAGATCAAGTTGTAGATTATGGATTTACGCGTGTATTAAGTTTAGCAGCCGTTTTAAGTATTAACCTTGGTTTATTTAATTTACTACCGGTTCCTGCTTTAGACGGTGGACGTTTGTTCTTCTTCTTAATTGAAGCATTGCGTGGGAAACCAATTGACCGTCAAAAAGAAGGAATGGTTCACTTTATTGGTTTTGCATTATTAATGTTACTTATGTTAGTAGTAACTTGGAATGACATTCGTAAGTTTTTCTTGTAAAATAAAGTGAAACTTATAATGAAATAGAGCTCGTAGAATAAAATCCCTCACCTAACTCGAGGTGAGGGGTTTTCCTGCGTATAAGAGTAAAATGAAGAGGTGCGAATAAATGAAACAAAGTATGGTATTTAGTCCTACATTACGTGAAGTTCCAGCTGATGCTGAAATTAAGAGTCATCAGTTATTACTTCGTGCAGGTTTTATGCGTCAAAATGCTTCTGGTATTTATAGCTTTTTACCATTTGGATTAAAAGTGCTACACAAAGTAGAACGAATCGTTCGAGAAGAAATGGAGCGCGCAGGTGCTGTAGAATTATTAATGCCAGCGATGCAAGCTGCAGAATTATGGCAAGAGTCAGGTCGTTGGTATTCTTACGGATCTGAATTAATGCGTATGAAAGATCGTAACGCTCGTGAATTTGCATTAGGAGCGACACATGAAGAAGTAATTACGGATCTTGTACGTGATGAAGTGAAATCATATAAAAAATTACCGTTAACATTATATCAAATTCAAACAAAATTCCGTGATGAACAAAGACCTCGTTTCGGTTTATTACGTGGAAGAGAGTTTCTAATGAAAGATGCATACTCTTTCCATGCTACACAAGAGAGCTTAGATGAAGTGTACGATCGCTTATACAAAGCATACTCTAACATTTTCGCTCGTTGTGGCTTGAATTTCCGTGCGGTTATTGCTGATTCAGGAGCAATGGGTGGAAAAGATACACATGAATTTATGGTATTATCTGATGTTGGTGAAGATACAATTGCATACTCTGATACATCTGATTATGCAGCGAACATCGAAATGGCTCCTGTTGTAGCTACGTATACGAAGAGTGACGAAGCAGAAAAAGCGCTTGAAAAAGTAGCAACACCAGACCAAAAAGCAATTGAAGAAGTATCTGCCTTCTTAAACATCGAAGCTGAAAAGTGCATTAAGTCTATGGTATTTAAAGTAGATGAGAAATTAGTAGTTGTACTTGTTCGTGGTGATCATGAAGTAAACGATGTAAAAGTGAAAAATGTATACGGTGCTTCAGTTGTTGAGCTTGCCTCTCATGAAGAAGTAAAAGAATTATTAAATTGTGAAGTTGGTTCATTAGGTCCGATTGGTGTAACAGGTGATATCGAAATTATCGCTGATCACGCTGTAGCAGCAATTGTCAACGGATGTTCAGGAGCGAACGAAGAAGGGTTCCATTATGTAAATGTAAATCCAGAACGTGACTTTAAAGTAAGTCAATATACGGATTTACGATTCATTCAAGAAGGAGACCAATCTCCAGACGGAAACGGAACGATTCTTTTCGCACGCGGAATTGAAGTTGGTCATGTATTCAAATTAGGAACTCGTTATAGTGAAGCAATGAATGCAACATTCCTAGATGAAAACGGAAAAACACAACCACTTATTATGGGTTGTTACGGCATTGGTGTGTCTCGTACAGTGGCAGCAATTGCAGAGCAGTTTAATGATGAGAACGGTTTAGTTTGGCCAAAAGCTGTTGCACCGTTCCATGTGCATGTAATTCCAGTAAATATGAAATCTGATGCACAACGTGAAATGGGTGAAAACATCTATAACTCATTACAAGAGCAAGGATATGAAGTATTACTAGATGATCGTGCAGAACGTGCAGGCGTTAAATTTGCTGATGCTGATTTATTCGGCCTTCCAGTTCGCGTGACAGTTGGTAAAAAAGCAGACGAAGGTATTGTAGAAGTGAAAGTACGTGCTACAGGTGAGTCTGAAGAAGTGAAAGTAGAAGAGCTTCAAACATATATTGCTAATATTTTAAAATAAGAAGAGGTACCTCATAATGAGGTACCTTCTCTTTCTTTGTAAACGTATTTTGTAAAAGAAGAAGGGAGAAATCTTTCTTTGTAGTACGTTTCAATTTATAATAGCAAATGGAAGGAGAGTGCTTATGTCTTTAACAAATGAACAACAAGAGCGATTTCAAATTTTGCTCCAGCAGTTGCAAATACCAGAAGACCTTATAAATCAATATTTACAAGGCGGCGGCATTGAAAAGTTAGTTATTGATAAAGCGAATAAAAGTTGGCATTTTGATTTACAAGTGCCACGTATTTTGCCTACAGAATTATATGAATTGCTAGAAACAAAGCTTAAGCAATCATTTTCTCATATTGCAAGAACAACATTTGCATTAGAAACAGAGAACAAACAATTTACTGAAGAAGAAGTGAGGGCGTATTGGCCACTTTGTACGGAACGAATTACATTTTCACCTATGTTTGCTTATTTAAAGAAGCAGCTTCCGCAGGTCAATGGAGTGAAGTTACTTATAAATGTGAATAATGAGCTGGAATCTACGGCTTTAAAGAAAAACGTTGCGAAGCCAGTAGGGGATCAATACGAGGCTTTTGGATTCCCGCGTTTCCAGTTAGACACACATATACAGCAAAATACAGAAGAAATGCAAAAGTTTCGTGAGCAAACGCAGCAAGAAGACCGCGAGCGTGTTATACAAGCTATGGAAGAAATGGCGAAGAAGCAAGCTGAAGAAAGCAGCGTTGTGCATGAAGGGCCGATCACACTCGGGTATCTTATTAAGCCAGATGAAGAGATTACACCGATGCGAGAAATTCAAGATGAAGAAAGAAGAAAAACAGTTCAAGGATATGTCTTCCATGTGGAAACGAAAGAGCTTCGTAGTGGGCGTACGTTATTAACTTTAAAAATAACGGATTATACAGATTCGATTATGATCAAAATGTTCTCACGTGATAAAGAAGATATTCCAATGCTACAATCCTTGAAAAAGGGAATGTGGGTGAAGGCTCGTGGTTCTGTTCAAAATGATACATTTGTTCGAGATTTAGTAATGATTGCAAATGATATTAATGAAATAACAGGACCGTCTCGTAAAGATAAAGCCCCAGAAGGCGAAAAACGTGTAGAGCTGCATCTTCACACGCCAATGAGTCAAATGGATGCTGTTACTCCTGTTTCTAGACTTGTTGCCCAAGCAGGTAAATGGGGACATGAGGCGATTGCGATTACAGACCATGCTGTGGCTCAGTCGTTCCCGGAAGCATATTCTGCGGGGAAAAAGGCTGGAGTTAAAGTTATATACGGTGTAGAAGCGAATTTAGTTAATGACGGTGTACCAATAGCGTATAACGAAGCGCATCGTTTACTTGCAGAGGAAACGTATGTTGTTTTTGACGTTGAGACGACAGGTTTATCAGCTGTATACGATACAGTTATTGAGTTAGCTGCTGTAAAAGTAAAAGGTGGCGAAATAATTGACCGCTTTGAATCTTTTGCAAATCCGCATCAACCATTATCGGCAACGATCATTGAATTAACAGGTATTACAGATGATATGTTAACCGACGCACCAGAAGTAGACGAAGTATTTAAAAAGTTTGAAGAATGGATGGGCGACCATACACTTGTTGCTCATAACGCAAGTTTCGATATGGGCTTCATTAACGTAGGTTTTAAAAAGGCGGGGTTAGAAAAAACGAATAACCCAGTAATTGATACGTTAGAACTTGCACGATTCCTATTCCCGGAAATGAAAAATCATCGATTAAATACGTTGTGTAAAAAGATGGACATTGAATTAACTCAGCATCACCGTGCGATTTATGATACAGAAGCAACGGGATACTTACTAGTAAAAATGTTAAAAGATGTGATTGAAAAAGGGTTTGAATATCATGACCAATTAAATGATAGCATGGGACAAGGAGATGCGTATAAGCGCGGGCGTCCAAGTCATATGACATTACTTGCTACATCAGATGTTGGATTAAAAAATTTATATAAACTTGTTTCATATTCTCACCTGAATTATTTTTACCGTGTACCACGTGTACCGAGATCACTATTAAAAAAATATCGTGAAGGAATTTTAGTAGGAACGGCTTGTGATAAAGGTGAAGTATTTGAGGCGATGATGCAAAAAGCTCCTGAAGAGGTAGAAGAAATTGCACAGTTCTATGATTACATTGAAGTAATGCCACCAGAAGTGCTACGTCATTTGGTAGAGCGTGAACTCGTTCGAGATGAAGGGCAATTAAAAACAATTATTTCGAACTTAGTAAAACTAGGTGAGACGTTAGATAAACCAGTTGTTGCTACCGGAAACGTACATTATTTAAATCCAGAAGATGCAATGTATCGTAAAATTTTAGTTAGTTCACAAGGTGGAGCAAATCCGTTAAACCGACATTCATTACCACCTGTACATTTCCGTACAACAGATGAAATGTTAGAGTGTTTCTCATTCTTAGGTGAAGACGTAGCGAAAGAAATTGTCGTAACGAATACACAAAAGATTGCATCATTAATTGGCGATGTTCATCCAGTAAAAGATGATCTATATACACCGAAAATTGAAGGTGCAGATGATGAAACACGTGATATGAGTTATAAAATGGCGCGTAGCATTTATGGTGAAGAGTTACCTGAAATTGTAGAAGCGCGTTTAGAAAAAGAATTAAAAAGTATTATTGGACATGGATTCGCCGTAATTTATTTAATTTCACATAAGCTGGTGAAAAAATCGTTAGTAGACGGATATCTAGTAGGTTCGCGTGGGTCGGTAGGTTCATCATTCGTTGCAACGATGATGGAAATTACAGAAGTAAACCCTTTACCACCACACTATGTATGTCCGAAGTGTAAGCAATCAGAATTTTTTAATGATGGTTCTGTAGGGTCTGGTTTCGACTTACCGGATAAAGAATGTCCAACTTGTAATATTCCATATGTAAAAGATGGACATGACATTCCGTTCGAAACGTTCCTTGGATTTAAAGGAGATAAGGTACCCGATATCGATTTGAACTTCTCTGGGGAATACCAACCACGTGCCCATAACTATACGAAAGTACTGTTCGGTGAAGATTATGTATATCGTGCGGGAACGATTGGTACAGTTGCGGAAAAAACTGCTTATGGATATGTAAAAGGTTATGCAAATGATCATAACTTAACGATTCGAAATGCAGAAATTGACCGCTTAGTAGCAGGATGTACCGGTGTAAAACGTACAACAGGACAGCATCCAGGTGGTATTATCGTTGTGCCAGATTACATGGACATTTTTGATTTCTCACCAATACAGTATCCAGCAGATTCAATAGGGGCTGAGTGGAGAACAACACACTTTGACTTCCACTCTATTCATGATAATTTATTGAAACTTGATATACTAGGGCACGATGATCCGACAGTTATTCGTATGTTACAAGATTTAAGTGGTATTGATCCGAAAACAATTCCAACGGACGATCCAGAAGTAATGAAAATTTTCTCAGGGCCAGAATCGTTAGGTGTAACGGAAGAACAAATTAACTGTAAAACAGGTACACTTGGTATACCAGAGTTTGGTACGAAATTCGTAAGACAGATGTTAGAAGAGACGAAACCTACGACATTCTCAGAGTTAGTCCAAATTTCTGGATTATCACATGGTACGGACGTATGGCTAGGTAATGCAAACGAGTTAATTTATAACGGTACATGTACGCTGAGTGAAGTTATCGGTTGTCGTGATGACATCATGGTATATTTAATCTATCAAGGTTTAGACCCATCATTAGCTTTCAAAATCATGGAGTCAGTACGTAAAGGTAAAGGTGTACCAGAAGAATGGGAAGAGGACATGAAAAGTAATAATGTACCAGGTTGGTATATTGATTCATGTAAGAAGATTAAGTACATGTTCCCTAAAGCCCATGCGGCTGCATATGTACTTATGGCTGTGCGTATTGCGTACTTTAAAGTACATTTCGCGCTTCTATTCTATGCGGCATACTTTACGGTTCGTGCAGATGACTTTGACGTAGAAGCGATGGCGAAAGGTTCAGCATCTATACGTGCAAGAATTGATGAAATTGCGCAAAAAGGTTTAGATGCAGCGCCGAAAGAGAAGAGTTTATTAACAGTATTAGAAATGACACTTGAAATGTGTGAACGTGGATACTCATTCCAAAAGGTTGATTTGTATCGTTCACATGCAACAGACTTTATTATTGATGGAGACTCATTAATTCCTCCATTTAATGCGGTACCTGGTCTTGGTACGAACGCCGCTTTAAGTATTGTGGAAGCTCGCAAGAATGGAGACTTCTTATCAAAAGAAGACTTGCAGCAGCGTAGTAAGGTTTCGAAAACAATTATTGAGTACTTAGATAGTCAAGGTTGTTTAGGTGATTTGCCGGACCAAAACCAGTTATCACTGTTCTAATAGGTAGGAAAAGTCTTTGCAAATCAACATTTGCTATGGTATACTATTAACCGAGATAACCATGTCATGTATATTGTGTGAAAAAAAGAGTGGGGAAACCCACTCTTTCGTGTTACTATCTACATTTTATTGATGTGGAGAGGTAAGAAATTTCTGTCGTATATACATATTTTGTTACAAGTTTTACTTCTTAAATTTGGTAATACTAAGACAGATATTCCCTGCTTAACGGCAGGGGCTTTTGTTAGCTAACGAGAAAGAATAAGATAGACCGTTCTATGGGCGGGGTCTTTTCTTGTAAATGGTACATGGCGGCAGGAAGGAGGCTGTTTATGGATAAGAAAGTCACAGAAGTTGTAGAAGCATTTGCGCAGCCAATCGTTGAAGAGTTAAATCTTGAACTTGTAGATGTAGAGTATGTGAAAGAAGGACAAGACTGGTTCTTACGCGTATTCATCGATTCTGAAAAGGGAGTCGACATTGAAGAATGCGGTGCGGTGAGTGAACGTTTAAGCGAAGCTTTAGATAAAGAGGATCCAATTCCTCATCTTTACTTTTTGGATGTGTCATCTCCTGGAGCAGAACGCCCATTAAAGAAAGAGAAAGACTTCCAGCAAGCGGTAGGAAAACAAGTGGCAATTAAAACATATGAGCCGATTGATGGTGAAAAGATGTTTGAAGGAAAAATGCTTTCCTACGATGGTACTACAATTACACTATTATTAACAATTAAAACACGTAAAAAAGAAATCCAAATTCCAATGGACAAAGTTGCAAATGCGCGACTTGCTGTTACGTTTTAGTTAGAAGGGGGATCTTCATGAGCACTGAGTTGTTAGATGCCTTGCTCGTATTAGAGTCAGAAAAAGGAATTAGCAAAGATATTATTATTGATGCGATTGAAGCAGCGTTAATCTCTGCTTATAAACGCAATTTTAACCAAGCACAAAACGTTCGTGTGAGCTTTAACCCACAAGTGGGAACAATCCAAGTTTTAGCACGTAAAGACGTTGTTGATAATGTGTTTGATCCACGTCTTGAAATTTCTGTTGAAGAAGCAAGACAAATTAATCCAAACTATCAAGATGGTGACGTACTAGAAATTGAAGTAACACCAAAAGATTTCGGTCGTATTGCAGCACAAACTGCAAAACAAGTTGTAACACAACGAGTGCGTGAAGCAGAGCGTGGTGTTATTTACTCTGAGTTTAGTGATCGTGAAGAAGATATCATGGTTGGTATCGTACAACGTCAAGATGCTCGTTTCATCTATGTAAGCTTAGGGAAAGTAGAAGCTTTATTACCTGTAAGTGAGCAAATGCCGAACGAACAGTACAAACCACATGATCGTATTCGCGTATTCATTACAAAAGTAGAAAAAACAACAAAAGGACCACAAATTTACGTATCACGTACACATCCTGGTCTTTTAAAACGTTTATTCGAAATGGAAGTTCCTGAAATTTATGATGGAACGGTTGAAATTCGTTCTGTAGCACGTGAAGCAGGAGATCGTTCTAAAATCTCTGTACATGCAGAGAACATTGATGTTGATCCAGTAGGTTCTTGTGTAGGACCGAAAGGACAACGTGTACAACGCATTGTAGACGAACTAAAAGGTGAAAAGATTGACATCGTTCGCTGGTCAAATGATCCAGTAGAATATGTTGCCAATGCTTTAAGCCCATCACAAGTTGTTAAAGTACTTGTAGACGAAGAAGAGAAAGCAACAACTGTTGTTGTTCCAGACCACCAACTGTCATTAGCTATCGGTAAACGTGGACAAAATGCACGTCTTGCAGCTAAATTAACAGGTTGGAAAATTGATATTAAGAGTGAGTCTGATGCGAAACAACTTGGTATTGTAACAGAAGAAGATAGCGTAGTCGCATTCGGATTCGATTCAGTTGAAGACGAAATCGAATAGAGGTGATGAGTATGAGCAATCGAAAAGTTCCGTTACGAAAATGTGTTGCAACGCAAGAAATGAAATCAAAACGAGAGCTCGTTCGCATTGTTCGTTCCAAAGAGGGAGAAGTGTCTATTGATTTAACTGGAAAGAAATCAGGACGAGGTGCTTATTTATCAAAAGATAAAGAGAGCATTCTTCAAGCTCAAAAGAAAAATGTTTTGGAACATCATCTAAAAGCGAAAATCGACAGTTCTCTTTATGAAGAGCTTCTTGAGCTTGTTGAGAAGGAGTCGAAATAAGTGTCCGATTGGAAATCGTTTTTAGGACTAGCAAACCGGGCTCGAAAAATTATTTCGGGTGAAGAACTCGTTTTAAAGGAAGTACGAAGTGGCAAAGCAAAACTTGTGTTGCTATCTGAAGATGCGTCAGTAAATACTACAAAGCGTATCACAGATAAAACGACGTACTACAACGTACCAATGAGAAAGGTCGAAAATCGACAACAATTAGGGCATGCGATTGGGAGAGATGAGCGAGTCGTTGTAGCTGTGTTAGATGAGGGCTTTGCGAAAAAGCTGCGTAGCATGCTCGATACAAATTACCGGGGGTGAAGGTATGAGTAAAATTCGAGTGCATGAATATGCGAAAAAACATAATATCTCAAGTAAAGATCTTATGACAAAACTAAAAGAAATGAATATCGAGGTTTCGAATCATATGACAATGTTAGACGATGAAGTAGTAAACAAATTAGATAATGAGTATCAAGCTGAAAAACCTTCTGTTGCAGATGAGTTTGAAGTAGAAGAAAAAGTTGTTCGTAGTAAAAAGAACAGCAATAAGAAAAAGAAAAAAGGCAAAGGAAACGAAGACAAGCGTCAAGAGAACTTTGCTGGAAGACAACAAACACAAACTGTAGAAACACCAGATAAAATTACTTTCTCTGGAAGCCTTACAGTAGGTGATCTTGCTAAGAAATTAAGCAAAGAGCCATCTGAAATTATTAAGAAGCTCTTCATGCTTGGAATTATGGCAACAATTAACCAAGACTTAGACAAAGACACAATTGAGTTAATTGCTAACGACTACGGTATTGAAGTAGAAGAAGAAGTAATTGTCAGCGAGACTGAGTTTGAAACATTTATCGATGAGCAAGATGATGAAGAGAACTTAAAAGAGCGTCCAGCTGTAGTTACAATCATGGGACACGTTGACCATGGTAAAACAACATTACTTGACTCTATCCGTAACTCTAAAGTAACTGCTGGCGAAGCAGGTGGAATTACTCAGCATATTGGTGCATACCAAGTTGAAGTAAATGACAAGAAGATTACATTCTTAGATACACCTGGTCACGCGGCGTTTACAACGATGCGTGCTCGTGGTGCACAAGTAACGGATATTACAATCCTTGTTGTTGCAGCTGATGACGGTGTTATGCCACAAACAGTTGAAGCAATTAACCATGCGAAAGCAGCAGGAGTACCAATTATCGTTGCTGTGAATAAAATGGATAAACCAGCTGCGAATCCTGATCGCGTAATGCAAGAACTAACAGAATATGAATTAGTTCCAGAAGCATGGGGTGGAGATACAATCTTCGTACCAATCTCAGCGATTCAAGGCGAAGGAATTGACAACTTACTAGAAATGATTCTTCTTGTAAGTGAAGTAGAAGAATATAAAGCAAATCCAAACCGCTATGCAACTGGTACTGTAATTGAAGCACAGCTTGATAAAGGTAAAGGAACTATCGCGACATTACTTGTTCAAAACGGTACGCTTCGAGTTGGAGACCCAATCGTTGTTGGTACTTCATTCGGACGTGTTCGTGCAATGGTAAGTGATATTGGTCGTCGTGTAAAAGTTGCTGGTCCATCAACTCCTGTTGAAATTACAGGTTTAAACGAAGTACCACAAGCGGGAGATCGTTTCATGGCATTCGCTGATGAGAAGAAAGCTCGTCAAATCGGTGAATCACGTGCACAAGAAGCGTTACTTGCTCAACGTGGTGAAAAATCTAAATTAAGCCTTGAAGATTTATTCCAACAAATCCAAGAGGGCGATGTAAAAGAAATTAACTTAATTGTGAAAGCAGACGTACAAGGTTCTGTAGAAGCAATGGCAGCATCACTACGTAAAATTGATGTTGAAGGTGTTAAAGTTAAAATTATCCATACAGGTGTAGGTGCGATTACAGAATCTGATATCATTTTAGCTTCTGCATCTAATGCAATTGTAATTGGATTTAACGTACGCCCAGATGTGAATGCGAAGCGTACAGCTGAATTAGAGAACGTTGATATTCGTTTACACCGCATTATTTATAAAGTAATCGAAGAGATCGAAGCAGCGATGCAAGGTATGTTAGATCCAGAATTCGAAGAAAAAGTAATCGGTCAAGCAGAAGTACGTCAAACGTTTAAAGTAACAAAAGTTGGAACAATCGCAGGTTGCTACGTAACAGACGGTAAAATTACACGTGATAGTGGCGTGCGTATTATCCGTGATGGCGTAGTAATTTTCGAAGGACAACTTGATACGTTAAAACGTTTCAAAGACGACGTAAAAGAAGTTGCACAAAACTATGAGTGTGGTATTACAATTGAGCGATATAATGATCTTAAAGAAGGGGACATTATTGAAGCATACATTATGGAAGAAGTGAAGCGATGATAATCGCTTCACTCTCATTCGAGTGTATGATTTACGATGTGCATTCTTTAAAAGAGAAACGAGCAATTTTGCAACGGGTGCTAACTCGAGTGAAGCAGCGTTATAACGTAGCTGTTTCAGAAGTGGGGCATCAAGATGTATGGCAACGTACGGAAATTGCAATTGTTTCTGTATCCTCTAATCGTGTTATTTGTGAAAAAGAAATGAATCGTGTACTTGAGTACATCGATTCATTTCCTGAAATTGAACGTACGATAACACAATTGGAATGGTATTGAATGAGGTGAAGAGTTATGAAATTACGTGCAAACCGTGTAGGCGAGCAAATGAAAAAAGAATTAGGCGACATCATCAGTCGTAAAATTAAAGATCCACGTGTCGGATTTGTTACTGTAACAGATGTACAAGTGAGTGGAGATTTACAAATTGCTACAGTGTATATTTCTGTTTTAGGTGATGAAGAACAGAAAGAAAGTACACTAAAAGGTTTAGCGAAGGCAAAAGGCTTCATTCGTTCAGAAATTGGCCAACGTATTCGTCTTCGTAAAACGCCTGAAATTTCCTTTGAATTTGATGAATCTATCGGATATGGTCATCGAATTGATACACTTTTACATGAAATTAATAAAGAAGGTAAACGTGAAGAATAATGGATAGACATTTGTCTATCCATTTTTTCAATGTAAAATAAGTTTTAGGTAATGATTATGAAAGAATTACGATGAGGTGAACATATATGGAAGGTGTAGTATTATTACATAAGCCAAAAGGCATGACATCACACGATTGTGTATTTAAATTAAGAAAGATATTGCGTGAAAAACGAATTGGTCATACGGGAACATTAGATCCGGATGTAACAGGAGTATTGCCTATTTGTGTGGGACGAGCAACAAAGATTGCACAATTTTTAACAAGTGAAACGAAAACATATGAAGGCGAAGTGACATTAGGATTTTCAACAACAACTGAAGATGCTTCTGGTGAAGTTGTGGAAACGAAACATGTAGATCGTGTTATTACTCGTAAAGAAGTGGAAGAGGTTCTTGCGGCATTAACAGGTACGATTGAGCAAATGCCTCCGATGTTTTCGGCTGTAAAAGTTAACGGGAAAAAATTATATGAATATGCAAGAGCAGGACAAGAGGTTGAACGTCCAGTTCGTACAATTACAATTCATGAATTTGTATTATTAGATGACCGTGAAGTGTTTGAAGGAGAAAATATTTCATTCCGTTTCCGTGTAACTTGTAGTAAAGGAACATATGTAAGAACATTAGCGGTAATGATTGGTGAAAAACTTGGTTTTCCATCACATATGTCTCACCTTGTAAGAACGGCTTCTGGTGAATTTTTATTAGAAGATTGCATATCATTTGAAGAAATTGAAGAAAACGTGCAAAATGGAACAGTAGAGTCTATCTTCATTTCAATTGATGAAGCATTAAGTAAGTTCCCGAAAATGGTTGTAGATGAAAAGCAAGCAGAAAAAATAAAAAATGGTATGTTCTTAAAAAATGAATTGCAAATAACGGCGCCATTTATAACAGTGTTTGATAAAAACGATCGTTGCCTTGCAATTTATGAGCACCATCCAAAACACCCTGGTATGCTAAAGCCGATGAAAGTACTTGTGAATAATCAAGAACTAAAGCTATAATGAATTATTGGAAGGATTATTACAGAAAAAGGTGAATTCAAGCGTGAAACTTATTCATTTAACTCATCCACATGAACAAAATAAATTAGAATTACCACCTACTGTAATGGCATTAGGATTTTTTGATGGCATTCATTTAGGACATCAATGTGTGATTCGAACTGCGAAACAAATAGCGGATGAACGAGGATATAAAAGTGCAGTGATGACATTTTATCCGCATCCATCTGTTGTTTTAGGTAAAAAAGAAGCGCATGCCGAGTATATTACACCAATGTGTGATAAAGAAAAAATAGTCGAGAGTTTAGGTATCGATATATTATATGTTGTTAAATTTGATGAATCATTTGCAGGCTTATTGCCACAACAATTTGTAGATGATTATATTATTGGTTTAAATGTAAAGCATGTAGTAGCAGGATTTGATTATTCATATGGACGTTTAGGAAAAGGAAAGATGGAGACTTTACCATTTCATGCAAGAGGGGAGTTTACACAGACTGTGATTGAAAAAGTTGAATTTCAAGAAGAGAAAGTAAGTTCTACAGCATTACGAAAGTTAATTCGAAATGGCGAAATGGAGCAAATTCCATCTATTTTAGGTAGAGCATATACAGTAGCGGGAACGGTTGTACACGGTGATAAACGTGGACGTCAAATTGGTTTCCCAACAGCTAATGTAGGTTTAAGTGATGAGTATCTATTACCACCTGTAGGTGTTTATGCAGTGAGATTACAAGTTCACGATGAATGGTACGATGGTGTATGTAATATTGGATATAAACCAACTTTTAAAGAAGATGAGCGCCAACTATCCATTGAAGTGCACTTATTTGAATTTAACAAAGACATATATGATCAAAATGTTATAGTAGAGTGGCATATGCGTATAAGAGAAGAGAAGAAATTCAATGGCATCGATGAGTTAGTTGAACAAATCGCAAAAGATAAGAAAACAGCACAAGAATATTTTGCGAACGAAAAGAATATACTTGCTTTTTCAAATGAAAAGTAGTATTCTATGTTATGTACTTTATGACAACCATTGCTTGGCATTGCGACTCACCGACGCTTGCTAGGTAATCGGGGGTTTAATTAATAGGAGGTGAAATAGGATGGCTTTAACACAAGAGCGTAAAAATGAAATCATTGCACAATTTAGAACTCATGAGACTGATACTGGTTCTCCAGAGGTTCAAATTGCTGTCCTAACGGAGCAAATTAACACTCTAAACGAGCACTTACGTACTCACAAGAAAGATCATCATTCACGTCGTGGTCTATTAAAGATGGTTGGTAAACGTCGTAACTTACTAACTTACCTTCGTAATAGCGATATCACACGTTACCGTGAATTAATCACAAAGCTTGGCTTACGTCGATAGTCAAAGAAGCGGGAATATTCCCGCTTTTTTGTTAGGTAAAAATATATCTTCTACTCTTTATAGCTTACTTCATTTTCGGTAATACTAGAGGTAGAATATTGTGATATACTATCCATTTACATAGAAGAATTGAATACTTTAAATTGAGAGGGGTACTTAAATGAGTCAAGAAAAGCAAGTCTTCTCGATAGATTTAGCTGGTCGCCAGCTAACAGTTGAAACAGGTCAGCTTGCAAAGCAAGCGAACGGAGCAGTATTAGTAAGATATGGCGATACAGCGGTTCTATCTACAGCAACTGCATCAAAAGAAGCAAAAAATGTAGATTTCTTCCCACTTACAGTAAACTATGAAGAGCGTTTATATGCAGTCGGAAAAATTCCTGGCGGTTTCATTAAACGTGAAGGTCGTCCAAGTGAAAAAGCAATTTTGGCAAGTCGTTTAATCGACCGTCCAATTCGTCCACTTTTTGCTGATGGTTTCCGTAACGAAGTACAAGTTGTCAGCATCGTAATGAGTGTTGATCAAGATTGTTCTTCTGAAATGGCAGCTATGCTTGGTTCTTCATTAGCGTTATCGATTTCAGACATTCCATTTGAAGGTCCAATCGCTGGTGCAACAGTTGGTCGTATTAACGGCGAATTCGTTATCAACCCAACAGTAGAACAGCAAGAACAAAGTGATATTCACCTTGTTGTAGCTGGTACGAAAGATGCAATTAACATGGTTGAAGCAGGAGCAGATCAAGTGCCTGAAGAAACAATGTTAGAAGCAATTATGTTTGGACATGACGAAATTAAACGTCTAATTGCATTCCAAGAAGAGATTGTACAAGCTGTAGGTAAAGAGAAATCAGAAGTGAAACTTTATGAAGTTGACGCTGATCTTAACCAAGCTGTACGTGAAATGGCTGAAAAGGATATGCATTCTGCAATTCAAGTACATGAGAAACATGCACGTGAAGATGCAATTAACGAAGTGAAAAAGCGTGTAATTGAGCATTACGAAGCGCAGGAAGTTGACGCTGATACATTAGGACAAGTAAATGAGATTTTATATAAAATTGTAAAAGAAGAAGTACGTCGTCTTATTACAGTTGAGAAAATCCGCCCAGATGGCCGTAAAGGTGACGAAATCCGTCCATTAGCATCAGAGGTTGGCATTTTATCTCGTACACACGGTTCTGGTTTATTCACACGTGGACAAACACAAGCATTAAGTATTTGTACATTAGGTGCATTAGGCGATGTGCAAATTTTAGATGGCCTTGGTGTAGAAGAATCAAAACGCTTTATGCACCATTACAATTTCCCATCATTTAGTGTTGGTGAAACAAGACCAATGCGTGGACCAGGTCGTCGTGAAATTGGTCACGGTGCACTAGGAGAGCGTGCTCTTGAGCCTGTAATTCCGTCTGAAAAAGATTTCCCATACACAGTACGTCTTGTATCTGAAGTATTAGAATCAAATGGTTCTACTTCACAAGCAAGTATTTGTGGTAGTACTTTAGCAATGATGGATGCTGGTGTTCCACTAAAGGCTCCAGTTGCAGGTATTGCAATGGGGCTAGTTAAAACTGGTGAGCATTACACAATTTTATCTGATATTCAAGGTATGGAAGATCATTTAGGTGATATGGACTTTAAAGTAGCAGGTACAGCACATGGTGTAACTGCATTACAAATGGACATTAAAATCGATGGTCTATCTCGTGAAATTTTAGAAGAGGCATTACAACAAGCAAAAGTTGGTCGTGTGCACATTCTAAATCATATGTTATCTGTTATTGCAGAGCCACGCACTGAATTATCAGCGTACGCTCCAAAGATTATTACAATGACAATTAACCCAGATAAAATCCGTGACGTTATCGGACCAAGCGGTAAACAAATCAATAAAATTATTGAAGAAACTGGCGTTAAAATTGACATCGAACAAGATGGTACAGTATTCATTTCTTCGATAAATCAAGAAATGAACGACAAAGCTAAGAAAATTATCGAGGATATCGTTCGCGAAGTACAAGTAGGTGAAATCTACGAAGGAAAAGTGAAACGTGTTGAGAAATTCGGTGCTTTCGTTGAATTATTCAGCGGTAAAGATGGATTAGTTCACATTTCTGAACTTGCACTTGAGCGTGTAGGTAAAGTAGAAGACGTTGTGAAAATCGGTGATGTAATTACAGTTAAAGTTATCGAGATTGATAAGCAAGGTCGCGTGAATTTATCTAGAAAAGTATTGCTAAAAGAAGAGCAAGAAAAAGAAGCTGCTAAAGAAGAAAACAAACAAGAGCAGCAATAAGTAAAAGCCAGTTTAACTGGCTTTTTTTGTTATGTAAAAATATGATTTACATATATTTTTATGTCAGTATAGGTATAGTTTTCATTATAACGCTCAAATTAACAAAGATAACAAGAAAAATGGTTTTTATATAGTTAATGGGAGGGTTTATATGAAAGCTCGTATACTGGCATACATATGTATATTCTTTTTATATATCAGTGTAGGCTCTTATTCCGTTTTTGCACAGGATAACTTATATGAAGAAATTCAAAAGCATGCAAAACAATATGAGATTGCACCGCAAAATGCGATGATTGATAAGATATGGAAAGCAACACCAGGATATAATGGAAGACAAGTTGATATGGAAGCATCCTATAACAATATGAAGAAGTTAAAGAAATTTGATCAAAAACATCTTGAATTTAAGGAAGTATCGCCGAGTGTCCACTTAGAAGATTTATCACCAGCACCAATTTACAGAGGGCATCCCAATAAAAAGATGGTAGGATTAACAATAAATGTGGCATGGGGAAATGAATATTTGCCTCGTATATTAGAAATATTGAAAAAACATGATGTAAAGGCGACTTTCTTTTTAGAAGGACGTTGGGTGAAAGAAAATTTACGATTTGCAAAAATGATTGTCGATGCAAAGCAAGAAGTCGGAAATCATTCTTACACACACCCTAATATGAAAACGTTATCGTCTGATGAAATAAGAGATCAGTTACAAAAAACAAATCGAATGATCGAAGCAGCTACGAATCAAAAGGTAAGATGGTTTGCACCGCCGAGTGGAAGTTTTCGGGATGAAGTCGTGAAAATTGCAGATGATTTTCAAATGGGAACGATTATGTGGACTGTCGATACAATTGATTGGAAGCGACCTGAGCCAGATGTACTACTGCAGAGAGTCATGAGAAAAATACATCCAGGTGCTATCGTATTAATGCATCCTACTTCGTCCACAACAGAAGCATTAGATACAATGATTACAAAATTGAAGGAACAAGGATATAAAGTAGGGAATATAACAGAATTACTAGATGAAAAACGTGTAGATTAAATACATTTGCATGACATTCATCCTTAAACTTGTTATCATTAAATAATAGCACTTATTTAGAGAAACTGGCAGTAGGAGGAAAGTTTTTGATTAAAAAATATACTTGTAAAAATGGTGTAAGAATAGTTATGGAGAATATACCAACTGTAAGATCGGTTGCGATTGGTATTTGGATCCATGCAGGATCAAGAAATGAAAATGAAAAAAATAACGGGATTTCTCACTTTTTAGAGCATATGTTCTTTAAAGGGACAGAAACACGTAGTGCACGCGAAATTGCAGAATCATTTGATAGCATTGGTGGGCAAGTGAATGCTTTTACTTCAAAAGAATACACTTGTTACTATGCAAAAGTACTAGATGAGCATGCTAAATATGCTTTAGATGTATTAGCAGATATGTTCTTTAATTCAACATTTGATGAAGAAGAACTGAAAAAAGAGAAGAATGTCGTATGTGAAGAAATTAAAATGTACGAAGATGCTCCAGATGATATTGTGCATGATATGTTAACGAAAGCAACATATGAAACGCATCCGCTTGGATATCCTATTTTAGGAACAGAAGAAACGCTTAATACGTTTACAGGTGATACGCTACGCCAATATATTAAGGATCATTACACACCTGAAAATGTAGTTGTATCAATTGCAGGAAATATTGATGAAGCCTTTTTACAAACGGTAGAGCAATATTTCGGTAGTTATGAAGGAACGACAAACCGTGAACAAGTACATAGCCCAATTTTCCATTTTAATAAGGTAGCACGTAAAAAGGAAACAGAACAAGCTCATTTATGTCTAGGATATAAAGGATTACAAATGGGACACGAAGATATTTATAACTTAATTGTATTAAATAACGTTTTAGGCGGTAGTATGAGTAGCCGTTTATTCCAAGAAGTACGTGAGCAACGCGGGTTAGCTTACTCAGTATTTTCTTACCATTCTTCTTATGAAGATACAGGTATGTTAACACTGTACGGTGGAACAGGTAGCCAACAATTAGATACACTGTATGAAACAATGCAAGAAACATTAGAAACATTGAAAAATACAGGTATTACAGAAAAAGAGCTTATGAATAGTAAAGAACAATTAAAAGGAAACTTAATGTTAAGTTTAGAAAGTACGAATAGCCGTATGAGCCGTAATGGTAAAAATGAATTGCTACTTCGTAAGCATCGTTCACTTGATGAGATTATTGAAAGTGTAAACACTGTAACGAAAGAAAATGTTGATCAGTTAATTCGTAACATGTTTACAGATGAATTCTCTGCTGCATTAATTAGTCCAGATGGAAAACTTCCAAAAGGAATAAAACTATAATTGCTTTATATGAAGTATGTAAAAATAACCGTATCTCGTTTAAACGAGATACGGTTATTTTTTTTAGATATACAGAATAGGTACTAATTATAGATAACTTACATTCATAATTTCGTTAGGGGGAGAGTGTATGCGATTAAGTGAATTAAGTGGGAAAGAGATTGTAAATTTAGAAAGAGCAGAAAAAATGGGGGTTTTAGGGTATGTCGATTTAGAGATTGATGAAAAGGATGGACAAATACAGGCTCTTATTATACCTGCTGGGAAATGGGGAGGTTTCAAAAAGGAACCACAAGAAATAAGAGTAGCATGGAGGCAAATTAAAAAAGTGGGGCATGATATGATTCTTTGTGATATTACAGATCGTTCAAATTCGAAGTGAAAGATGGCCATTTTGGTCATCTTTTTTTGTTCGTTTTACTTAAAGCAAAATCCAACATAATGTCTTCTCCTATACTGAATTTGAGGAGGGAGCCTTCCTGCATACAAATAGCGGGATACATGATAGGTGCTTTTTGTTTTTCAATCACCTAAAACTCGTACATTACATATGATGTGGAGGAAAAAGAAAAAGTAGGCACTTTTCTTATAAATGACAGAAAAAGAAGGTGAATTAGGGAATGTTGACTGAGATGCATATTGCTGTCATAGGAGGAGATGCAAGACAGCTAGAAGTAATTCGCAAGCTCGTTGAATTGGATGCGAAACTTTCATTGATAGGGTTTGATCAGTTAGACCATGGCTTCACAGGGGCAGCAAAAGAAAGTATACAAAATTTAGATTTCACTTCTGTAGATGCAATTATTTTGCCAGTTGCAGGTACAAATCCCAAGGGAGAAGTAGATACTATTTTTTCAAACGAAAAAGTTTCTATAACGAAAGAACAAATTGAAAATACACCAGAACATTTTACTATATATTCAGGTATTGGTACGCCTTACTTGGAAAATCTCGTATCTACTACAAACCGTAAACTAATTAAATTATTTGATCGTGATGATGTGGCAATCTACAATTCTATTCCAACTGTAGAAGGTACATTAATGATGGTAATTCAACATACCGACTATACAATTCATGGTTCTAATGTAATGGTTTTAGGATTTGGTAGAACAGGGATGAGCGTTGCCAGAGCATTTCAATCATTAGGAGCCCATGTCAAAGTTGGAGCAAGACGATCGGAACATATTGCACGTATTACAGAAATGATGTTTTCTCCTTTTCATATGCAGAACATTGAGAAAGAAGTAGGGAATATCGATATTGTCATTAATACAATTCCGCATCTCGTTGTGACAGCAAATGTCATTTCAAAAATGCCGGCTCATACGTTAGTAATTGATTTAGCTTCTAAACCAGGCGGTACCGACTTTAGATATGCGGAAAAAAGAGGAGTCAAAGCGCTGTTAGCACCTGGATTACCAGGTATTGTTGCTCCAAAAACAGCAGGACAAATTTTAGCGAACGTTCTTTCTCAGCTATTAGCAGAAGATGTAATCGCAAGAAAGGAGAATGGGGAATGAATTTAAAAGGGAAAAGAATAGGGTTTGGTTTTACGGGTTCACATTGTACGTACGAAGAAGTAATGCCTCATTTAGAAAAGTTAATTGCTGAGGGAGCTGAAGTGCGTCCAGTTGTTTCTTACACTGTTCAATCAACAAATACGAGATTTGGCGAAGGGGCAGAATGGATTAAAAAGATTGAAGAAGTAACAGGTTTTAAAGCGATTAATTCAATCGTTGGCGCAGAACCACTAGGACCTAAAATTCCGCTAGATTGTATGGTAATTGCACCGCTAACTGGCAATTCTATGAGTAAATTTGCAAATGCAATGACAGACTCTCCGGTATTAATGGCAGCGAAAGCGACGCTAAGAAATGGCAAGCCTGTTGTGTTGGCTGTTTCGACGAATGATGCTTTAGGGCTTAATGGCGTCAACCTCATGCGCCTAATGGCAACAAAAAACATCTACTTCGTCCCATTCGGTCAAGATGCACCAGAGAAAAAACCAAATTCAATGGTAGCTCGCATGGAGTTACTGGAAGATACAGTATTAGAAGCGCTGCAAGGGAAGCAATTGCAACCGGTTGTCGTAGAAAAATTCAGATATATGAATTAAAAAACGAAAAAAAACGGACAATTTTCGATGAAACCATCATTCTTACTGTAGAATATGATAAAATTAACGTTATTAAGATTAGAAGGGGTATTGTATACTCCTTCTCATTCTAAGTTATAGAAGGATTGGTATCTAGAAAGGGGCATAGTGATGGAAAAGCAAAAAACTTTTCATGTCGCTGTAGTTGGAGCAACCGGCGCAGTTGGTGAACAAATGTTAAATACTTTAGAGAAACGAGAATTTCCAATCGGGAAGTTAACGTTACTTTCATCTAAACGATCTGCAGGTAAGAAACTTGTATTTAAAGGCGAAGAATTTACAGTTCAAGAGGCAACTCCTGAAAGTTTTGAAGGAGTAGATATCGCACTATTTAGTGCTGGTGGATCTGTATCAAAACAATTAGCGCCAGAAGCAGCAAAGCGCGGTGCGATTGTTGTTGATAATACAAGTGCATTCCGTATGACAGAAAACGTGCCACTTGTTGTACCTGAAGTAAATGAAAACGACTTAAAAGAACATAATGGTATTATTGCAAATCCAAACTGTTCTACAATTCAAATGGTAGTAGCTCTTGAGCCAGTTCGTCAGCAATATGGTTTAAAACGAGTAATCGTTTCCACATATCAAGCTGTATCAGGTGCTGGTGCGGCAGCGATTGAAGAACTTCATGAACAATCACAAGCAATCTTAAATGGTGAAGAAGTAAAGGCGAATGTTTTACCTGTATCAGGTGATAAGAAACATTTCCAAATTGCTTTCAACGCAATTCCACAGATTGATAAGTTCCAAGATAATGGATTTACGTTTGAAGAAATGAAAATGATTAATGAAACGAAAAAAATTATGCATATGCCAGAGCTAGAAGTAGCGGCAACATGTGTACGTTTACCAGTTGTATCAGGTCACTCTGAGTCTGTTTACATTGAAGTAGAAAAAGAAGGCGTAACAGTAGAAGAATTAAAGAACTTACTTGCAAATGCGGAAGGTATCGTTCTGCAAGATAACCCAGAAGAGCAATTATATCCAATGCCAGCTACTGCAGTAGGTAAAAACGAAGTATTCGTTGGAAGAATCCGTAAAGATTTAAATAACGATAAAGGATTCCATCTTTGGGTCGTATCTGATAACTTATTAAAAGGCGCCGCATGGAATTCTGTTCAAATTGCAGAGCGCTTAGTAAAATTACAATTAGTGTAAACGGCTAAGAGAAGGTGCAAAATATGAAAATTATTGTTCAAAAATTTGGTGGCACATCTGTACGTGATGAAAATGGACGTAAGCATGCGCTTCATCATATAAAAAAATCGCTAGATGCGGGTTATAAAGTAGTAACTGTCGTATCTGCTATGGGTCGTAAAGGTGAACCATATGCAACTGATACGCTGTTAAGTCTTGTAAATCAAGAGGAATCTCACATTTCTAATCGTGAGCAAGATTTATTATTATCATGCGGAGAATTAATCTCAGCAATCGTCTTCTCTAATATGTTAAATGAGAATGGTATAAAAGCAGCTGCATTAAATGGTGCACAAGCTGGGTTTGTAACAAATGATGATTTTACAAATGCTAAGATTATTGAAATGAATTGCGATCGTATACATGAAGAGCTAGAAAATGTAGATGTAATCGTCGTTACAGGATTCCAAGGGCAAACGAAAAAAGGTGATACGACAACACTTGGACGCGGAGGTAGCGATACGTCAGCTTCTGCATTAGGTGTTGCGCTTCATGCTGAATACATCGATATCTTCACAGATGTAGAAGGTGTGATGACTGCGGATCCTCGCATTGTAAAAGATGCACGTCATCTTCAAACTGTAACGTACAATGAAATTTGTAACATGGCTTACCAAGGTGCAAAAGTCGTTCATCCACGTGCAGTTGAGATTGCGATGCATGCGAAAGTGCCACTTCGTGTACGTTCTACGTATTCTGATAGTGAAGGTACGCTTATTTCAGCATCGGACGGTGCTACAAAAGGCCGAGATGTAGAAGAACGTCCTGTTACAGGTATCGCTCATGTGCCAAATGTGACGCAAATTAAAGTGCTTGCAAAAGAAACAGCATATGATTTGCAGCAGCATGTGTTTAAAGAAATGGCCAATGAAGGAATCAGTGTCGATTTAATTAACATTTCACCTACTGGGGTAGCTTATACGGTGAGTGATAATGTATCAAATCGTGCAGTTGAATTATTACAGAACCTTGGATATGAGCCAATTGTGACAGAGCATTGTGCGAAAGTATCTATTGTAGGAGCTGGAATGGCAGGATACCCAGGGGTTACTGCGAAAATCGTTACAGCTTTAGCTGAAAAAGGTATTCAAATTCTGCAATCAGCAGATAGCCATACGACAATTTGGGTTCTTGTAAAAGAAACTGATTTAGTGGAGGCTGTAAATGCATTACATAGTGCGTTTGAGCTTTCAAAAGAAAAGCAACTGGAACAATAAGGAGTGAGACCATGATAGATTTTGGGACAATTGCAACCGCGATGGTAACACCGTTTGATATAAACGGCAATATCGATTTTGCAAAGACAACGAAATTGGTAAATTATTTAATTGATAACGGTACAACAGCAATCGTGGTAGGAGGAACGACAGGAGAATCTCCTACATTAACTTCAGAAGAAAAAGTAGCGTTATATCGCCATGTCGTATCTGTTGTCGATAAAAGGGTGCCCGTAATCGCTGGAACAGGTAGCAATAATACGCATGCTTCTATTGATTTAACGAAAAAAGCAACAGAGGTTGGTGTTGATGCAGTAATGCTAGTAGCACCGTATTATAACAAACCGAGTCAAGAAGGAATGTATCAGCACTTTAAAGCAATTGCTGAAAGCACGCCGCTTCCGGTTATGCTATATAACGTTCCGGGACGATCTATTGTACAAATCTCCGTTGATACAGTTGTTCGTTTATCAGAAATAGAAAACATTGTTGCGATTAAAGATGCAGGCGGCGATGTGTTAACAATGACAGAAATCATTGAAAAAACAGCGGACGACTTCGCAGTATACAGCGGTGATGACGGTTTAACGTTACCAGCTATGGCAGTTGGAGCGAAAGGTATCGTTTCTGTAGCATCTCATGTTATCGGAAATGAAATGCAAGAAATGATTGCAGCATTCCAAGCAGGTGAATTTAAGAAGGCGCAAAAATTACATCAATTACTTGTAAGAGTAACGGATTCATTATTTATGGCGCCAAGCCCAACACCAGTAAAAACAGCATTACAAATGGTTGGATTAGACGTAGGTTCTGTACGTTTACCACTTCTTCCGTTAACAGAAGAAGAAAGAGTAACGTTACAATCTGTTATGCAATCTATCCCTCGTTAATAAAAAATGACCTAGTGTAGAACTAGGTCATTTTTTATAGGATGAAAGTCTTTTCTTCTCTTTTCTCACCTATATGTGTTCTTATTAGATCATTAACCGTTTCTTCATTATGAATTACAACATGTATAAGAAAATAATCGTCTCTCTTAAAATGAATCAAAAACGAAAGTGATTATAGAGTCAACATTTGTACAAACGTAATAAACCACCGCTTCTGTTTTTCGGAGAAATCCCCTTAAATGTGACGTAATTCATAAAAAAACTCCATTTTATAAGTATTTTTGTTCAATTTTAGAAAATTAGGTCTTGAAACGCCATATTATGAAATGAATTTAACGTATGTATGGCTATTTCTTCAAAATAATAGGTAGTATAAAATCGAAGAACTTCATTTGATACTTTTGTTATAATTCCGTTCTTTTACTTTTTCTTTCGCACGATTTAACTTGTGTTCTATTTCTTGTATCAGGTATAATATGGCTAAGTAGCTTAGTACGGGTATGCTTAGCAAAATTGGTAAAAATTATAATTTGATTACATTTTCATATCATATCGAATAAGATATTTGATTTATATAATGAAAGAGAGGTGAAACCTGGTTTAAAAAATAAACAAGGACATGATATCGCATAACGGTAAGGACATTCGTCTTGGACGGTGAATATATGGTGGTTGTAGAGTTTCCCCTGGTGTCTCTGCAATTTTAGTGAAATCAGTGTTTGAAAGATTTTTAAACCAGGCAACAACATGAAGAGAAAAGAGAATGAGTCTGTTAAAGTATTTGCTCTTGGTGGAGTAGGTGAAATCGGGAAAAACATGTACTGTGTTGAAATTGATTCTGAAATCTTTATTGTAGATGCAGGGTTAATGTTCCCGGGAGATGAAATGTTTGGAATTGATATCGTTATTCCTGATATTACATATTTAGTAGAAAACCAAGAGCGAGTAAAAGGTTTATTTATTACTCACGGTCATGAAGATCATATTGGTGGTATTGTTTACGTACTTCGTAAATTATCAATTCCAGTGTATGCAACGAAATTAACGGTAGGACTTATACAAGAAAAACTTGGCGAAGCGGGTATGTTAGGTCGTGTAGACTTAAAAACAATCGATTCAAATTCAACAGTAGAGTTTAATACTACAACGGTGTCATTCTTTGGAACGACACATAGTATTCCGGATTCTGTTGGTGTTTGTTTCCATACATCAAAAGGTGCGATCGTATATACGGGAGACTTTAAATTCGATCAAACTCCAATTGGAAATAGTGGAGCAGACCTTGGGAAAATGGCTCAAATCGGAAATGAAGGCGTTCTATGCTTATTATCTGATAGTACAAATGCTGAGCGTCCAGGCTATACAGGTTCTGAAAAAGAAGTTGGTGTAGAAATTTCTAAAGTGTTCTACGGCGCAGAAGGACGTATTATCGTTGCTTCATTTGCATCGAATGTACATCGTATTCAACAAGTATTTGATGCAGCTGCTGAAACAGGACGAAAAGTAGCGGTTGTAGGACGTAGTATGGTGAAAGTGGTAGATATCGCAAGACGTCTTGGTTATTTAGATGTTCCGGAAGGTATGGTTATTTCACTACAAGAAGTAGACAATTTCCCAGAGAAAAAGGTAGCTATTTTAACGACAGGTAGCCAAGGGGAACCGATGGCAGCCCTTTCTAGAATGGCGAAGCAAGCTCATAAACAAATTTCAATTCGTAAAGGTGATACGGTTATTATTGCGGCTTCTCCAATTCCGGGTAATGAAATATCTGTATCAAAAATTATTGACTTGTTATTTAGAGCGGGAGCTGAAGTTGTTTATTACGGTGAAAGAAAAGTTCACGTTTCAGGTCACGGTAGTCAAGAAGAATTAAAATTAATGTTAAATTTAATGAAACCGAAATATTTTGTACCCGTACATGGTGAGTTCCGTATGCAAAAAGCACATGCATACTTAGCTGAAGATGTAGGTATTGCAAGAGAAAATATCTTTATCGTAGAAAAAGGCGATGTAATTGCTTTTGGTGATGATGAAGCGAACTTAGTTGGCAAAGTGCAAGCTGGCAATGTGTTAATTGACGGATTAGGTGTAGGTGACGTTGGTAATATCGTTCTTCGAGATAGAAAAATGTTATCTCAAGATGGAATATTAGTAGTTGTTGTAACACTGGGTAAAGATGAAAAGAAAATTATATCTGGTCCAGAAATCATTTCACGTGGTTTTGTGTATGTACGTGAATCAGAAGCGTTAATTGATCGCTCTACAGAGATTGTACGTATGATTGTTGAGCAATCAATTAAAGAATATTCAATTGAATGGTCTATGTTAAAACAAAATATTCGTGAATTATTAGGGCAGTTCTTGTACGAAGAGACGAAGAGAAAACCTATGATTTTACCGATTATTATGGAAGTATAAAAAAGATCACCTTTACGGGTGATCTTTTTTCTTTTTTAACTCTATCGAATGAAATTTATAACTTAAGAAATACTAGTTATATACGAGTGAAAGGGGATGC
The DNA here is from genome assembly GCF_055902415.1 of Bacillus sp. SSR7. Classification (NCBI taxonomy): domain Bacteria; kingdom Bacillati; phylum Bacillota; class Bacilli; order Caryophanales; family Bacillaceae; genus Bacillus; species Bacillus sp. SSR7. The sequence goes on from NZ_JBVVXV010000010.1 coordinate 99,756, forward strand.
GATATGACAGAACGTGATCGTTATACAAATGAAGAGAAAGAGGCTGAACCGAAAGAAACCGGAAAAGAAGCTTCAATAGTGGAAAAAATTCAACAGCTTGGACAAACGAATGTACCACAAATGAATGAATCACGTATTCATTGTTTAACAATTATTGGACAGGTGGAAGGTCATGTTCAGTTGCCACCGCAAAATAAAACAACAAAATATGAGCATATTATTCCGCAAATTGTTGCGATAGAACAAAATCCGAAAATTGAAGGTTTACTTTTAATATTAAACACGGTCGGAGGTGACGTTGAAGCTGGACTAGCAATTTCTGAGATGGTAGCTTCGCTTTCAAAACCAACGGTATCACTTGTTCTGGGCGGAGGGCATTCTATCGGTGTACCAATTGCTGTCTCTACGGATTATTCATTTATTGCAGAAACTGCGACGATGACAATTCATCCGATTCGTCTAACAGGTCTTGTTATAGGTGTGCCGCAAACATTTGAGTATTTAGATAAAATGCAAGAAAGAGTCATTCGCTTTGTGACGAAGCATTCGAAAGTAACGGAAGATCGTTTTAAAGAGCTTATGTTTGCGAAAGGAAATTTAACGCGAGATATTGGTACGAATGTAATTGGTGGAGATGCAGTGAAGTATGGTCTTATAGATGATGTCGGTGGTATCGGAAATGCGATTCGAAAATTAAACGAATTGATAGATGGTCGCGCGGATGATCATGCAGAAGGGGCAATGTTACAATGATTTTATATACAATTATGCCAGAGCAACTCGTGTATCCAGCCGATTATTCGCAATGTGAAAGTCAAAAAGTCGTAAACATAAATGGTGTTGAATTAATGGTTGCAGAAGAAGAAGAACATGGGTGTTATTCTATTGTACGCGTGTTAAGTACGGATCCGTTTCACTACTTAGAGTTTGAGCCGGGACAGAAAATAACCTTTTAGCAAAAAGAAGGATTTTGTTTAGAAGCTATGGTATAATATAAAAAACAAGACGGTTGAGCAGCCATGAGAGGGCTGCTTTCTTCTGTTTATTTAACATTTTACAAGAAGTGTAAAAATAGAAGATATAAAGACCTGAAAAAATAGAGAAAACAAACATATAAGCAGAGTTTTTAGGGAGTTTTACTTATATGTAGAACACGAGGTGAAGAAATGGCAAAACAAAAGCAAAGAGGGACGAAGGCAAAGGCAAGACGTACGATAAAGCCAACTTTGTATTATGAAATCGTCGGTTTAACTCTTTTTGCACTTTCAATCATTACGATTTTACAGCTAGGCGTTGTAGGAAAATCGTTTGTGTTATTTTTTCGCTTCTTCTTTGGTGAGTGGTACATAATTGGTGTGTTAGGTGTAATAGCTTTATCAGTTTCATTCGTTATAAAACGTGGATGGCCGAACCTTTTAAATAAACGGTTAATCGGTTTTTATTTAATAGTATTGGCGATATTAATGTTTAGTCATATTACATTATTTAACCTTCTTACGAAAGATGGAGCAGTGCAAAATACTTCTGTTATTGTAAGTACGAAAGATAATTTCTTTCTTGAAATGAAAAAAGGGCCAGATAGCGTTCATTTAGGTGGTGGCATGTTTGGTGCACTTATGTTCGCGACTTGTTACTTCTTATTTGATGAAGTAGGAGCTTATATTATTGGTATTATTTTAGTTATTCTCGGTATACTTTGTATAACAAATAAGCATATTGGAGAAGTGTTAGCTCCAGTTGGTAGAATTCTTAGAAGTCAATTTCAAGTGATGCAAGGGGACTATAAAGATTGGAGAGCTAAAAGAACGGCTGAACAAACAGAAAAGAAAAAAACAACAAGAAGCACAAGGAGCAAACGTGCTGCAGAACAAGAAGAAATTATTGAGCCGATGGAAGACATCTCAATTGATCCTCCGATTATTTCAAATTTCACTGAGAATTATCCTGTAAATGAAGAAGAGGATAAACGAATTGAAGTAGAGCAAGAAGAGTTAATCACTTCACCGTTTATTGAAGAGGCTCCACCAGTTGAAGAGCCGAAGAAAAAGCGTGGAGAAAAAATCGTTGAATCGCTAGAGGGGGAAACACAAGCACCTCCTATGCAATTTTCAAATGTAGAAAATAAAGATTACAAGCTTCCTGCGCTTGATATATTGAAATTTCCAAAGAATAAGCAAGTTACAAATGAAAATGCGGAAATTTATGAGAATGCTCGTAAATTAGAACGTACTTTCCAAAGTTTTGGAGTGAAAGCGAAAGTAACAAAAGTACATAGAGGTCCTGCAGTTACAAAATATGAAGTGTATCCTGATATGGGAGTAAAGGTAAGCAAAATCGTCGGTTTAAGTGATGATTTAGCACTTGCGTTAGCGGCGAAAGACATTCGTATTGAAGCACCTATTCCCGGGAAATCAGCTGTAGGAATTGAAGTTCCGAACTCAGAAGTCTCTATGGTAACGCTTAGAGAAGTTCTTGATTCTAAAGCTAACAATCATCCGGAAGAGAAGTTGTTAATAGGTCTTGGACGAGATATTACAGGTGAAGCTGTATTAGCCCGTTTAAATAAAATGCCCCATTTACTAGTGGCAGGTGCGACAGGTAGCGGGAAAAGTGTATGTATTAACGGTATTATTGTTAGTATTTTAATGCGTGCAAAACCACATGAAGTAAAATTAATGATGATTGATCCGAAAATGGTAGAGTTAAATGTATATAACGGTGTGCCTCATTTGTTAACACCAGTTGTAACGGATCCGAAAAAGGCATCGCAAGCATTGAAAAAAGTTGTGAGTGAAATGGAGCGCCGTTATGAATTATTTGCTCATAGTGGCACGCGAAATATTGAAGGATATAATGACTATATAAAAGAGCATAATAATCAATCAGAAGCGAAACAACCCGAATTACCTTATATTGTCGTAATTGTGGACGAGTTAGCAGATTTAATGATGGTTGCTTCATCGGATGTAGAGGATGCGATTATGCGTCTAGCGCAAATGGCTCGTGCTGCCGGTATTCATTTAATTATTGCAACGCAGCGTCCGTCAGTTGATGTCATTACGGGAGTTATTAAAGCAAATATTCCATCACGTATTGCATTCGCTGTATCTTCTCAAACAGATTCTCGTACAATTCTTGACGGCGGTGGTGCAGAGAAACTGCTAGGTCGTGGAGATATGCTATTTATACCAATTGGTGCATCGAAGCCTGTACGTGTACAAGGTGCGTTTTTATCAGATGATGAAGTTGAGAGAGTTGTAGAATATGTTATTGGTCAACAAAAAGCGCAATATCAAGAAGATATGATTCCGCAAGATGTTCCTGATACGAAGCAGGAAGTAGAAGATGAATTATATGATGAAGCAGTTCAGCTCGTAGTGGAAATGCAAACAGCATCGGTTTCTATGTTGCAACGTAGGTTTAGAGTTGGTTATACACGTGCTGCCCGTTTAATTGATGCAATGGAAATGAATGGTGTAGTAGGTCCGTATGAAGGTAGTAAACCACGTGAAGTGCTCATTAATGATGTACAAGAAAAAAGTTCATAAAAAAAGCCTAATTGTTTTTACAATTAGGCTTTTTTATATGCTGGTTTTGTTATATACTATATTCAGCAATAAAGAAAGGGCTTACATTTAAGGCGATTCTTTAGAATACGAATACTTTGGTGTGGTTTTTTGTGAACGTTCGATATTTAATGTAGAAAATTGTTAAATTTTGTTGACACGTATGGGAGCAAGTGGTAAGATTACTTCGAAAAGAATCACTGCCTCATATAATCTTGGAGATAAGGTCCATAAGTTTCTACCTGGCAACCATGAATTGCTAGACTATGAGGGGAAAAGTGTGTAACAAAGGATGTAAGAGATCTTTGTGCCGAACTTTTTCTCGAAATGAGGAAGGTTTATGGTGCAAAGTTTTTTTTATGCAGTAAAGAGTGAAAATTTCATCTTAAAAAATTATTAATATTTATTCGACAATTATGCCTGTTTTTAGTATTTAGCAATTTTTATTATGTTGTAAGTTGAAAAAAGAGAAAAGAAGTCTTACATCAGAGGTCGAATAATTGAAATGCGGGGGAGTCTTATGTCAGTAAAATCCGATAGCCGTCACCTATATTTACGGGTGATTGATCACATCAAAGAAAAAATTAAAGATGGGGCTTACAAAGAAAGACAAAAGTTACCATCAGAGTTTGATTTAGCGAAAGAACTTGGCGTAAGTAGAGCGACTTTAAGGGAAGCGCTGCGTATTTTAGAAGAAGAAAATGTTGTCATTCGCAGACATGGTGTAGGAACATTTGTAAATGCAAAGCCGTTATTTTCTTCTGGGATTGAACAACTTTCTAGTATTACAGATATGATTTCTAGTGTGGGGAAAACACCAGGAACTATCTTTTTATCATCATCTACAACAAGTTTAACAGAAGAAGAAAAAGAGAAGTTTAATAGTGAAGATGGTTTTAATGCAGTGATGATTGAGCGTGTGCGTACAGCAGATGGGGAACCTGTTGTATATTGTATCGATAAACTTGCAAAAGAGATATTGCCAGATTTATCAGGATACAACGAAGAATCATTGCTTACAGTGATACATAACAATACGCACAAACGTATCACATACGCAGTTGCTCATATTGAGCCGATTGGCTATCATCCAAAAATTTCACCGATTTTGGAATGTGAACCGGAAACGGCACTGCTAGTGTTAAAACAAATGCACTATGATCAAAATGATGAGCCAATCTTATATTCTATCAATTACTTTAGAGCTGATAAGTTTAGCTTCCACGTATTAAGAAAACGTATGTAGGTGAGTTCCTTTTTAGGGAGGTGACAGCAAGAAGTTAGGGACAGCAGCGTATAAAAAAATAGACAAATCATTTCAGGAGGGGTTTCTAGTATGAAGAAAAAAACAGGTCTTTTATTATCATTAACATTAGCAGCAAGTGCGGTTTTAGGTGCATGTGGTAACTCAGATAAAGCGAGTAGCGACAAAAAAGAGTTTAAGGTTGGTATGGTTACAGATGTTGGGGGCGTTGATGACAAATCATTTAACCAATCAGCTTGGGAAGGTTTAACGAAGTTCGGTAAAGACAACGACTTAAAGAAAAATGAAGGATATCGTTATCTTCAATCTAGTAAAGATGCGGATTATATCCCGAATTTAACGAAATTTGCGAAAGATCATTATAACACAACATTTGGTATTGGTTACTTAATGGAAAAATCAATTACAAAGGTAGCTGAACAATATCCAAAAGAGCAATTTGCGATTGTAGATACAGTTGTAGAGAAGCCAAACGTAACAAGTATTACATTTAAAGACCATGAAGGTTCATTCCTAGTTGGTGCTGTAGCAGCGATGACGACAAAATCAAATAAAGTTGGGTTTGTTGGTGGTGTAAAAAGCCCATTAATTACAAAATTTGAATCAGGTTTTAAAGCTGGTGCAAAAGCAGTAAATCCAAATATTGAAATCGTATCACAATATGCTGATGCATTTGATAAACCAGAAAAAGGCTCTGTATTAGCTTCAGCAATGTACGGTGGTGGAGTTGACGTAATTTATCATGCTTCAGGTGCAACTGGTAACGGTGTATTCACAGAAGCGAAAAACCGTAAGAAAAAAGGTGAAAACGTTTGGGTAATCGGTGTTGACCGTGACCAAAATCAAGAAGGTATGCCTGAAAACGTAACTTTAACATCAATGGTAAAACGTGTTGATATTGCAGTAGCAAAAGTAGCACAAGAAGCGAAAGATGGTAAATTAAAAGGCGGTAAAGTAGAAGAATTCGGATTAAAAGATGACGGTGTTGGTATTGCGAAAACTACTGACAATGTGAAAAAAGTAAATCCAGAAATCTTAACAAAAGTAGAAGAGTTTGAGAAGAAAATCACTGACGGTGAAATTAAAGTCCCTGCAACTGACGAAGAATATAAAACATATGAAGCTTCTCTAAAGAAATAATAATAGAGAAATAGCAAAGGTTAGTTCGTAGAACTAACCTTTGCATATATAAAAATACTTTTAATAGAGTGTAATTAGGGAGTGTTCCCTGCTAAAAGGAGGAACAAAATGGAATACGTAATTGAGATGAACAATATTACAAAAGTATTCCCAGGCATTGTAGCGAATGACGATATTACGCTGCAAGTAAAACAGGGAGAAATACATGCTTTACTTGGAGAAAATGGTGCAGGGAAATCCACATTGATGAATGTACTATTTGGTTTGTACCAACCAGAACAAGGTGAAATTAAAATTAAAGGAAAACCTGTAAAAATTACAAATCCGAATATAGCAAATGACCTTGGTATTGGGATGGTCCATCAGCATTTTATGCTTGTTCATAATTTTACAGTTACAGAGAATATTATTCTTGGAAATGAGCCGAAGAAAAACGGGAAAATTGCTGTTGAAGAAGCTGCAAAAGAAATTAAGCAATTATCTGAACAGTATGGTTTAGCCGTTGATCCACATGCGAAAATTGAAGATATTTCTGTTGGGATGCAGCAAAGGGTTGAAATATTAAAGACTCTTTATCGTGGTGCTGAGATTTTAATATTTGATGAGCCAACCGCGGTGTTAACTCCTCAAGAAATACATGAGTTGATTCAAATTATGAAAAAGCTTGTGCAAGAGGGGAAATCTATCATCCTTATTACACATAAGTTGAAAGAAATTATGGAAGTTTGCGATCGTTGTACAATTATTCGTAAAGGTAAGGGGATTGGTACTGTTGATGTAGCGGAAACGGATGAGCATAAACTTGCAGAGTTAATGGTCGGACGTCAAGTGAATTTTAAAACAGAAAAAATAGAAGCTAAACCAATGGAAGAAGTACTATCTATTGCAAACCTAATTGTTCATGATACGCGCAAGTTACCTGCTGTAAAAGGCCTTGACTTAACTGTTCGTGCAGGAGAAATCGTTGGGATTGCAGGGATTGATGGAAATGGTCAAAGCGAATTAATAGAGGCGATTACTGGTTTACGAAAAGTTGAGTCAGGTTCTATTGCAATTAAAGGAAAAGAAATAACGAATTGGCCTGTTCGAAGAATAACAGAAGAGGGGATTGGTCATATTCCTGAAGACCGTCATAAACACGGACTTGTTCTCGATTTTTCTGTTCGGGACAATATTGTTTTACAAACATACTATAAAAATCCATTTTCAAAGAAAGGGATTTTGAATTTTAGTAAAATTACAGAAAAAGCAAAAGCACTTATTGAACAGTTTGATGTACGTACACCTAGTGAACACACGTTAGCTCGCGCTCTATCTGGTGGAAACCAACAAAAGGCAATTATTGCACGTGAGGTAGATCGTAATCCAGATTTATTAATTGCAGCACAGCCGACACGTGGTTTAGATGTAGGTGCGATTGAATTTATTCATAAAAAATTAATTGAGCAGAGAGATAATGGTAAGGCAGTGTTGCTTTTATCTTTAGAGCTGGATGAAATTTTAAATGTAAGCGATCGAGTGGCTGTTATATATGAAGGGAAAATTGTAGCGATTGTCGATGCGAAAGAAACAAATGAACAACAGCTTGGATTATTAATGGCCGGCGGGACAGGGAAAGAGAAGGTGAACACAAATGGCTAAAAAATTTTTAACAGAACGAACAATTAATATTTTAGTACCTGTGTTATCCGTAGTTTTCGGTTTACTTGTTGGTGCCATTGTAATGTTAGTTAGTGGATATGATCCAATTGTTGGATATGCCGCGCTTTGGGAAGGGATGGTTGGTAATCCACAAGCTATCGGTGAGACGTTGCGTACAATGATTCCGCTTGTATTAGCTGGTCTTTCAGTAGCATTTGCGTTTCGTACAGGTCTTTTCAATATTGGTGTGGAAGGACAGTTATTAGTTGGGTGGCTTGCTGCTGTTTGGTTTGGATATGCAGTGTCGTTACCAGCAATTTTGCATATTCCGTTATCTATTTTAGTGGCAGCGATCGCCGGCGGTTTATGGGGTTTTATACCTGGATATTTAAAAGGAAAACTTAAAGTAAATGAAGTAATTGTGACAATTATGATGAACTACATTGCACTTTATGTTACGTATGATCTTATTAAACGTTTTATCCATGAAGGTAATGAAAAGTCTTATGATGTACAAGCAAGTGCTTCGTTAGCTTCTGATTGGTTATCTTCATTGACAGATGGATCTCGTTTACACTGGGGAATTGTTGTAGCTATTATCATTGCCATTGTAATGTGGTTCTTATTAGATAGAACAACGTTAGGGTATGAATTAAAATCGGTTGGTTTTAACCAAAATGCCTCTCAATACGCAGGAATGAAAGTATCGCGTAATGTTGTATTATCAATGACAATTGCTGGTGCTTTTGCAGGAATTGGTGGAGCTATGGAAGGATTAGGGACATTCCAAAGTATGACAGCAATGTCTTCTTTTACTGGTATTGGATTTGATGGGATTGCGGTAGCACTTTTAGGCGGAAATAATCCTTTTGGTATATTATTAGCAGCTTTACTGTTTGGTGGTTTGAAAAGTGCAGCACCACAAATGAATTTTGAAGCAGATGTACCTTCGGAGTTAATCAACGTTATTATTGCATGTATTATTTTCTTTGTAGCGTGCAGTTATGTTTTACGCTGGGCACTTACACGCATGAGCAAGGAGGGGAAATAAATGAGCTTTTTAGATATTTTAGCCATTCTTGTGACGGGTACGTTATATACGGCAGCACCACTTATTTTTACGGCGTTAGGTGGAGTGTTCAGTGAACGTTCTGGAGTTGTAAATATAGCGTTAGAAGGTTTAATGTTATTTGGTGCATTTATTGGTATTGTTACAACGTTATTAATGGGTGATACGTGGGGATCGATGACTCCTTGGATTGCGCTATTATTTGCAGCGATTGGTAGTGGCTTATTTGCACTTCTTCACGCAGTAGCATCTATTACATTCCGTGCGGATCAAGTAGTGAGTGGAGTAGCGATTAACTTCTTAGCACTTGGTTTAACAGTATTTGCGATTAAGAAAATCTTTGGCAAAGGACAAACAGATTTCATTCAATACCGCATTGAAAAAATTGATGTTCCGGGTCTTTCGGATATTCCGGTAATCGGAAAAATCTTTTTCTCTAATGTACCGTTAACATCATATATTGCTATTATTTTAGCGTTTGTCGTTTGGTATATCATTTATAAAACGCCGTTCGGTCTTCGTCTTCGTGCGGTTGGTGAACATCCAATGGCAGCGGATACGATGGGGATTAACGTATATAAAATGCGTTATATTGCAGTTGCTATATCTGGAATGTTTGCAGGAGTTGGTGGAGCGGTCTTTGCTATGTCGATTTCTGGTAACTTCTCAGGTGCTACAATTACTGGACAAGGTTTCTTGGCGTTAGCAGCAATGATTTTCGGTAAATGGAATCCACTCGGTGCTCTTGGAGCGGCTCTGTTCTTCGGATTTGCTCAATCATTAGGAATAACAGGTGGTACAATTCCAGTACTAAAAGAAATTCCAAGTGTATTCTTAACGATATTACCGTATGTATTCACAATATTAGCACTTGTTGGTTTTGTAGGTCGTTCTGAAGCTCCGAAAGCATTAGGAACTCCTTATGAAAAAGGAAAACGATAAGTATAAAAAAGCTCGCACATTAGTGCGGGCTTTTTTACATAGACTATATTTAATACGGAATTTCACTATGTTCCTTACATATTACAGTTTTTAGAAAGGGCCTAATGTAAGTATAGTGAGGAAGAAAAGTTGATTTTTCATTTCTAAAAACTGTATATTGAAGAGGAATATTCCTATATACGTAAAGGAGGGCTATAAATGAAACTAATGGAACAACAGTTACATGAGTTAGGTGGTTTACGAGTACATATTATTCCAACTGATAAATATAAAACAAATACATTTGTATTTCGTTTGAAAGCACCTTTAAATGAGGAGACGGTGACAGAGCGTGCCTTATTGCCATATGTATTGCAAAGTGCGACAGAAAAGCTTCCTTCTGTAATTCGTCTTCGTCAATATTTAGAAGAATTATACGGATCTTCTTTGGCAGTAGATGTAAGTAAAAAAGGAGAAGACCATATCATCTCTATTTATGTAGACATTGCAAATGAAGTATATTTACATGATGCACCACCGTTATTTGAAAAAGCGCTTTCTATGTTATCGGATATCGTTTTACATCCAGCGACAGAGGGGAATGGTTTTCTACCTTCTATCGTAGAAAGTGAAAAGAGAGCGCTCTTGCAACGAATTGAAGCGACTTATGATGATAAAATGCGTTATGCAAACGAGCGTTTAATTGAAGAAATGTGCAAAGTAGAACCGTATCGTTTAAGTGCAAATGGGAAAAAAGAGAGTGTTTCTTCTATTACCAATGAAAGTTTGTATCAATATTATCAAAAAGTGTTAGCGGAAGATGAAATGGATCTATACATTATTGGTGATATTTCAGAAAACGCAGTTGATCTTGTAAGTAAGTATTTCTCTATTTCAGCACGCCCTGTGAGGGAAAGAAATGTACTTCTTCATAAGAGAAATAATGAAGAAAAAGAAGTTGTGGAAAAACAAGAATTAAAACAAAGTAAATTACACATCGGTTATCGTACGTTTATTACGTATAAAGATGAAGATTATTTTGCACTGCAATTGTTCAATGGATTGTTTGGAGGATTTTCTCATTCGAAGTTATTCGTTAATGTTCGTGAAAAAAATAGTTTAGCGTACTATGCAGCATCCCGCTTTGAAAGTCATAAAGGCTTATTATTTGTCATGTCAGGGATCGAAGCGAAAAATTATGAAAAAGCTGTTGAGATTATTAAAGAGCAAATGCTTGCAATGCAAAATGGTGATTTTTCTGAAGAAGAGATGCATCAAACGAAAAGTGTCATTCAAAATCAAATATTAGAAGCAATTGATACACCGCGCGGATTTGTGGAAATGCTGTATCATGGTATTATTTCAGACCGTACGCGTCCGGTTGAAGAATGGCTTACAGGCATTGAAAGTGTGACGAAAGAAGAGATTGTGAAAGTTGCTAAAAATATTGAACTAGATACAATTTACTTTTTACACGGAACGGAGGGAGAATAAATGGAGAAAATTGTTTATGAGCAATTAAAAGAGACACTCTATTATGAAAAACTTCCTAATGGATTAGATGTATATATTTTACCGAAGCAAGGATTTAATAAAACATTTGCAACGTTTACGACAAAATATGGTTCTGTGGATAATACATTCGTACCACTAGGTAAAGAAGAAATGATTCGTGTGCCGGATGGGATTGCTCATTTTCTTGAGCATAAATTATTTGAAAAAGAAGATCACGATGCGTTCCAATTGTTTAGTAAACAAGGGGCATCAGCAAATGCTTTCACATCATTCACAAGAACAGCTTACCTTTTTTCATGTACATCAAATGTAGAAAAAAATTTAAATACATTGTTAAATTTCGTACAAGAGCCTTACTTCTCTGAAAAAACTGTTGAAAAAGAGAAGGGTATTATTGGGCAGGAAATTCAAATGTATCAAGATAATCCAGATTGGCGCTTATATTTTGGATTAATTGATAGTTTGTTTGTAAAGCACCCGATTAAAATTGATATTGCAGGTACAATTGAGTCTATTAGTAAAATTACGAAAGACTTACTATATGAATGTTATGAAACGTTTTATCATCCAAGCAATATGTTAATGTTTGTTGTAGGGGCCATTGATCCAGAGAAAACGATGGATTTAATACGTGAAAATCAAGCGAAAAAAGATTATAAAAACCAACCAGAAATAATACGTTCATTCGAAGAAGAACCAGATGAGGTAAATGAAAAGAAGAAAATTATTTCAATGCCTGTACAAACACCGAAATGTTTAGTTGGTATTAAAGCGACAAACTTAAAAGAAAAAGGGGAAGCCCTTTTAAAACAAGAAATTGCGCTTACGTTACTTTTAGATTATTTATTTGGGAAAAGTTCTGTTCATTACGAATCTTTATATAATGAAGGACTCATTGATGATTCGTTCTCGTATGATTATACGGAAGAGAATAACTTCGGTTTTGCAATGGTTGGCGGCGATACGAAGCAACCTGATGAGCTGGAAGAGCGTTTAAAAGGTATTTTATTAAACACAAATTATGATCAATTAGATGAGGCGGCATTAGAACGAGTAAAGAAAAAGAAAATAGGTGGCTTTTTACGCTCCTTGAATTCACCAGAATATATTGCAAATCAATTTACACGATATGCGTTTAACGAATCGAGTCTGTTTGATGCATTGACTGTATTAGAAAGTTTAACGGTTCAAGATTTACAAGAAGTAGCAAAATTATTATTATCAGAAGAAAAAATGAGCGTTTGTCAAGTTTTACCGAAAAAATAAAAGGTTTCACAATAATACCCTCATCTTATCATTGATAAATTGTAAGATGAGGGTATTATTTATTTGTAGGGAAAAGATTTTTTTGGGATAAGAGAGGAATTGTATGAAAAAGTATGCATTAGTAACTGGAGGAAGTGGAGGGATTGGCTCTGCTACTTCAAAACAATTAATTCAAGATGGATATACAGTATATGTTCATTATAATAACAGTGAAGAGAAAGTGAATGAGTTACAGAAAGAATGGGATGAAGTAATTCCTGTTCAAGCGAATTTAGCTTCTACTGATGGGGCAGAGCAATTGTGGAACCAAATTGAACATCCTCTTGATGTTATCGTATATGCAGCTGGGAAGAGTATATTTGGACTCGTAACAGATGTAACGAACGATGAATTGAATGATATGGTAGAACTTCAAGTGAAGAGTATCTATAAATTATTATCAATGGCACTCCCATCTATGATTCAACGGAGAAGCGGTAATATTGTACTTGTTTCGTCTATATGGGGACAAATTGGTGCATCATGTGAAGTGCTTTACTCGATGGTAAAAGGTGCGCAAAATTCCTATGTGAAAGCTTTAGCAAAAGAAGTTTCATTAAGTGGAATAAGAGTGAACGCGGTGGCGCCAGGTGCAATTGAAACGGAAATGTTAAACGTGTTTTCAGAAGAGGATAAGAATGAAATCGCGGAAGAGATTCCGTTAGGACGAATAGGATTACCGGAAGAAGTAGCAAAAACTGTGTCATTTCTCGTATCACCAGGTGCATCTTATATAACGGGACAAATTATCGGAGTGAACGGCGGTTGGCATTGCTAAAAATTTCTTACATAAAAAATGAAAAACTGTACAAATTAAGCATGATTCTATTACTAAGTAGTGAGGTGCTTACACATGTCAGTTTTAGATAATTTTGATCAATGGAAGAGCTTTTTAGGAGAACGTTTAGAGCAAGCGCAAGGAAAAGGTCTTGATGGTGGTGCTGTATCAGATATGGCGTTTCGTGTTGGTGACTATTTAGCGAATGAAGTAGAAGCACGCAACGATCAAGAGAAACTATTAGCTGAGCTTTGGAAAGTTGCTGACGAACAAGAGCAACATACAATCGCAAACTTAATGGTAAAGTTTGTACAACATAAGTAAAAAATAGAGAGGAGAATCTCCTCTCTATTTTTTTTGTATAATAATTGAAAGGGATAGATTATACATTTAGCTTCCCTATTAAGGTGAAATCATATAATATAGTACGTAGGTGTAAAGTAAGCAAGGGGAGTGATCTTGGATGATTGAATGGTATTTTGAATATGAAATACATAAAAACCGACCTGGCTTGCTTGGTGACGTTTCTTCGTTAATCGGTATGCTCGGCATTAATATTGTCACAATTAATGGTGTAGATAACGCAAGGCGTGGATTACTCCTTATGTGTGATAATCAAGAGCAAATCTCTAGACTGGAATCAATTTTAAATACGATGGATAACATAACGGTAACGAAATATCGTCCGCCAAAGCTAAGAGATAAGCTAGCGGTTAGACATGGTAGGTACATACAACGAGATGCAGATGATAAGAAGACATTTCGGTTTGTGCGTGATGAATTAGGGTTACTTGTAGATTTTATGGCTGAAATAATGAAAAAAGAAGGTCATAAACTAATTGGTATACGAGGAATGCCTCGTGTCGGGAAAACAGAATCCATTGTTGCCGCAAGTGTTTGTGCAAATAAAAGATGGTTATTTGTATCGTCTACTCTTATTAAGCAAACTGTTCGTAGTCAATTGATTGAAGATGAGTATAGCGACGACAATATTTTCATCTTAGATGGAATCGTGTCAACAAAGCGTGCTAACGAAAGGCATTGGCAGCTTGTTCGTGAAATTATGAGATTGCCTGCAACGAAAGTTGTGGAACATCCTGACGTATTTGTGAGCCAGTCAGAATACACATTGGATGATTTTGATTATATTATCGAGTTGCGTAACGATTATGATGAAGAAATTCAATATAATTTAGTAGATGAAATTGAGCAAGGTACGCAAAATAATTTCTCTATGTTTGACTTTTAAAGAAATATTGAGGTGTTAGTAGTGACAGAATTAGGACAAAAGCTGAAAGAAGCAAGAGGAACGAAAAGCTTGTCTATTGATCAGCTGCATGAGATTACAAAAATTCAAAAACGCCATTTAGTAGCGATTGAGGAAGGCAATTATGATGTATTGCCAGGAGCTTTTTATGCGCGTGCATTCATTAAACAATACGCAGATGCGGTTGGATTAAATGGAGAGGAACTGCTTGTAGAATATCAGAGTACGATACCACAATCTGAAAAACGTGACGTTCCACAAGTATCAACAGGACAAAAAACGCAAGAAACAATGCAAAAATCTTCATCATGGCCAATTGCAGATCATATGCCAAAAATCTTAGTTGCGCTGTTAGTAATCGCAGTTGGAGTGGTAATTTGGTTTGTTTTCCAAGCGTTAACTGGAAAAAGTGATGAGAAAGTTCCGAATGCTCAAAGTGAGAAAATTGAAGTTAAAAAAGCGGAAAACTCTCCGTTAGATACGAAGAAAGATGAAGTGAAAGCGGAAGAGCCGAAAAAAGAGGAACCAAAGAAAGAAGAACCGAAGAAAGAGGAACAACCAGCACAGCCAACTGGACAACAAGAAGTAAAAGTGGTTGGGACGACTGGTAAAGTATCTACTTTGGAAATTCATAATAATAAAACATTAGAACTGGAAATATCGGGTAAAGGTGCGAGTTATGTAGATGTTAAAGATGATGCGGGTAATGAAATTTTAAACACTACAGTACAAAATGGTCAAACAGAAAAACGAGATTTATCAACAGCAAAAGAAGTGCGACTTAATATTGGAAATGCAACGAATGTTGAAGTTAAACTGAATGGCCAAGTGGTCGCTTACCCATTGGATCCAGAAAAAGAACTTCACCAAAGATTGGTGATAAAAAACCAAGGGGTAGAGCAACCTGCACAATAACAGTCATCGCTTCGATGACTTTTTTCAATGAACAAATGTTTTTGATATGATGGAGGAATAGCTGTGAATTTACCAAATAAAATTACAATATCTAGAATCTGCTTAATTCCAATTTTTATGGTAATTATGTTAGCACCCTTTGATTGGGGTTCATACACAATTGGTGATGTTGATTTACCAATTCAACATTTAGTAGGAGCGCTTATCTTTATTGTTGCTTCGGCTACAGATTGGATTGATGGACATTACGCAAGAAAGTATAATCTTGTAACGAATTTAGGGAAGTTCCTTGACCCGTTAGCGGATAAATTACTTGTTTCAGCGGCACTTATCACGTTAGTTGAGATGCAATATGTACCTGCTTGGATCGTTATTGTTATTATAAGCCGTGAGTTTGCGGTAACTGGTTTACGTCTTGTACTTGCTGGAACAGGGGAAGTAGTTGCGGCAAATCAGCTAGGGAAAATTAAGACATGGACACAAATTATCGCGATTGCGGCATACTTATTACACGATGTACCTTTAAATTTAATCCATATTCCGGTTGCTGATATCTTTATATGGATTGCATTAATTTTTACTGTTATTTCAGGATGGGATTATTTCTGGAAAAATAGAGCTGCTTTTGTAAACTCAAAATAGAAGTTTATGGGGGAATTGGGATGAATGCTGAAATTATTGCGGTTGGAACGGAATTATTACTTGGACAAATTGCAAATACAAACGCCCAGTTTTTATCTGAAAAGTTAGCTTCAATTGGCATTAATGTGTACTACCATACTGTAGTTGGAGATAATAACAAACGATTACAGCAGGCGATTGAAGTTGCAGAAGAACGTGCGGATATGCTTATTTTTACAGGTGGATTAGGCCCGACAAAAGATGATTTGACGAAGGAAACAATTGCGTCTAGCTTAGGGGAAGAGCTTGTATATGACGAAAATGCATTAGCATTAATAAGCGATTATTTTAAGCGTACAGGTCGTGAGTTCACTGAAAATAATAAAAAGCAGGCACTCGTTTTAAATGGAGCAACTGTATTTGCAAATGATCACGGTATGGCACCTGGTATGGGTTTAAATAAGAACGGAAAAGTTTATATCTTATTACCAGGACCGCCGAAAGAAATGAGGCCAATGTATGTAAGTTATGTAGAGCCTTTTTTACGTAACTTTACAACAGGAGAAAACATTTATTCTCGCGTGCTTCGCTTCTTTGGAATTGGGGAATCTCAATTAGAGGTGAAAGTTCAAGATTTAA
The DNA here is from genome assembly GCF_055902415.1 of Bacillus sp. SSR7. Taxonomy (NCBI): domain Bacteria; kingdom Bacillati; phylum Bacillota; class Bacilli; order Caryophanales; family Bacillaceae; genus Bacillus; species Bacillus sp. SSR7. Next base: position 116,397 of record NZ_JBVVXV010000010.1, read on the forward strand.
TTGATGGACAAACGAACCCGACAATCGCCCCGCTTGCGAGTGATGGAGAAGTGACATTACGTTTAACTGCGAAGCATCAAAATGCTCATGAAGCGGAGAAACTCATTCAGCATATGGAAGATTTGATTTTAGAAAGAGTAGGAGAATTTTTCTACGGGTATGACCAAGAGTTTCTGCACTATAAGGCGATAGAGTTATTGAAGAAAAAAGGATTAACTTTAGCATGTGCAGAAAGTTTAACAGGTGGTCTCTTCGGTAATCAAGTAACAGAAAGTGCTGGTGTGTCTTCCGTATTTAAAGGCGGTGTCATTTGTTATCATAATGATGTGAAGCAACATGTTTTACATGTACCTGAGGAAGTGTTGTCTACTGACGGTGCAGTTAGTAAAGAATGTGCTCGTTATCTTGCGGAAAATGTTAAAGAATTATTAAAAGCGGATATCGGAATTAGTTTCACTGGGGTAGCAGGGCCAGATGCTTCAGAACATAAAGAGCCGGGAACAGTATTTGTTGGATTGGCGATGAAAGATGAACCAACTGTAGTCTTTCCTCTAAATTTAAGCGGAAGTCGTCAACAAATTAGGGAACGCTCAGCAAAATATGGATTTTATCATTTGTATAAAAAGCTAGAAGAGATATAAGTCTCTTTTAGCTTTTTTTAATGGCTAAATGCGGTTTTATTTAATGGAAAATAAAAAAATCGAATAAATGTTCGATTTTTGTTGGCAAATTGAATTGAAAATAGGTATAATAAGATTAGCAATTCAGTTAAGGAGGAATTTTGAATGAGTGATCGTCAAGCGGCATTAGATATGGCGTTAAAACAAATAGAGAAGCAATTCGGTAAAGGTTCAATTATGAAATTAGGAGAACAAGCGGAGCGTAGAGTTTCTACAGTTTCTAGTGGTTCTTTAGCACTTGATGTGGCATTAGGGGTAGGCGGATACCCACGCGGCCGTATTATCGAGATTTATGGACCTGAGAGTTCAGGTAAAACAACAGTTTCATTACATGCAATTGCAGAGGTACAGCGTCAAGGTGGACAAGCAGCATTCATTGATGCGGAGCATGCAATGGATCCTGTATATGCACAAAAATTAGGTGTTAACATCGATGAATTACTATTATCACAACCTGATACAGGGGAGCAAGGTTTAGAAATCGCGGAAGCACTTGTACGAAGTGGTGCGGTTGATATTATCGTAATTGACTCTGTAGCAGCTCTTGTACCGAAAGCTGAGATTGAAGGAGACATGGGTGACTCACACGTAGGTTTACAAGCTCGTTTAATGTCTCAAGCACTTCGTAAACTTTCAGGTGCAATCAATAAATCAAAAACAATCGCAATCTTTATTAACCAAATTCGTGAAAAAGTTGGGGTTATGTTCGGAAACCCAGAAACAACTCCAGGTGGTCGTGCATTGAAATTCTATTCAACTGTTCGTCTTGAAGTGCGTCGTGCGGAGCAATTAAAACAAGGTAACGACATTGTTGGTAATAAAACAAAAGTAAAAGTAGTTAAAAATAAAGTGGCACCACCATTCCGTGTTGCGGAAGTTGATATTATGTACGGAGAAGGTATTTCAAGAGAAGGTGAAATCTTGGATATGGCTTCTGAACTTGATATCGTTCAAAAGAGCGGTGCTTGGTACTCTTATAATGAAGAACGCTTAGGACAAGGTCGTGAAAATTCGAAGCAGTTCTTAAAAGAAAATACGGATTTAAGAGAAGAAATTGCCTTCTTTATTCGTGAGCATCACGGAATTAGCGAAGATTCAGGTGCTGAAGGTATGGAAGATCCAAGTCTTCTTGATTAAAAATAAAAGACACGGCTTCGTGTCTTTTATTTTTGTATCATTATGAAAGCGTTCTATATCGTTGGAGATAAAATATTTAATCTACCTAAAAGATTATGTATAAAGAGGGATATATGCACGTTTTACATAAATAAACTGGAATTTACTAAGGTTTTCCAGGATAATATGCTGTCTGCTTTTTACATTCATATATAAATTAGGACTGAAGGTAAAGAAAGTAAAAGTAGACAACGCTTGACAATGAAAATTGCGATAGATACAATGAGAATGTATATTTTTTCTTATATACGAAACACTCTTCTCAAGAAGAGAAGTAATATTCGGAGTAAGACTTAAATCTTGCCGAAATAATAATATGACATTTTAATTGTGAAATGAAGAAAGTCCCTTAAAAAAGCGGGACGACGGTCTTTGCTGTATGTTGGTATTCAATGTACATGCCGACAGTCTTTTTTCATTCATAGCAAGGGGAGGTGAAATCATGAGTAGTACTGCAGTTTGGATACTCATCTCCATTTTGCTTGCAACAGTCGGTGCAGTTGTTGGCTTTTTTGTTCGAAAGTCTATTGCTGAAGCGAAGATTAATGGTGCAGCTAATGAAGCGAAACGTATTATAGATGAAGCGAATCGTGAGGCTGAAGCACTTAAGAAAGAAGCGCTTTTAGAAGCAAAGGATGAAATTCATACACTTCGTACAGAAGCTGAATTAGAAATTCGTGACCGTAGAAGCGAATTACAAAAACAAGAAAATCGTTTAATGCAAAAAGAAGAGAACCTTGATCGTAAAGACGAAACGCTCGATAAACGCGAGCTACAGTTAGAAAAGAAAGAGGATTCTCTTGTAGCGAGACAACAACAGATTGAAGAGTTGGAAAGCAAAGTGGGAGAGTTAGTTCAAAAGCAACAAACAGAATTAGAGCGCATTTCCAATCTGACACGCGAACAAGCGAAAGCAATTATTCTTGGTAAAGTAGAAAGTGAAGTTTCTCATGAAATTGCCGTAATGGTAAAAGAAAGTGAAGTTCGTGCGAAAGAAGAAGCGGATAAGAAAGCAAAAGAGATTTTATCTCTTGCAATGCAAAGATGTGCAGCTGATCATGTTGCTGAAACAACCGTTTCGGTTGTAAATCTTCCAAATGACGAAATGAAGGGACGTATTATCGGGCGTGAAGGTCGTAATATTCGTACGTTAGAAACGTTAACGGGTATTGACTTAATTATCGATGATACACCAGAGGCGGTAATCCTTTCTGGATTCGACCCAATTCGTCGTGAAACAGCTCGTATCGCTCTTGATAAACTAGTACAGGACGGACGTATTCACCCAGCGCGTATTGAAGAGATGGTCGAAAAATCAAGACGTGAAGTGGACGAGTATATTCGCGAAGTCGGAGAGCAAACAACGTTTGAAGTGGGTGTTCACGGATTACACCCAGATTTAATTAAAATTTTAGGTCGTTTAAAATACCGTACAAGTTATGGTCAAAACGTCTTAAAACACTCTATGGAAGTTGCATATTTAACTGGACTTATGGCAGCAGAGCTTGGCGAGGATGAAAAACTAGCAAGACGTGCTGGTCTATTACATGATATCGGGAAAGCGATTGATCATGAAGTAGAGGGTAGCCACGTTGAAATTGGTGTTGAACTCGCAACGAAATATAAAGAGCATCCTGTAGTTATAAACAGTATCGCATCACACCATGGTGACACAGAACCAACTTCTATCATTGCAGTTTTAGTTGCAGCAGCAGATGCTTTATCAGCTGCAAGACCGGGAGCTCGTAGTGAAACACTTGAAAACTATATTCGTCGTCTTGAAAAGTTAGAAGAGATTTCAGAGTCTTATGAAGGCGTTGAAAAATCATTTGCAATTCAAGCAGGACGTGAAGTTCGTATTTTGGTAAAACCAGATACAATCGATGATTTAGAAGCTCATCGTTTAGCTCGTGATATCCGAAAACGTATTGAAAATGAACTGGATTACCCAGGACATATTAAAGTAACTGTTATTCGTGAAACACGTGCAGTGGAATACGCAAAATAAAGTGGTGAAACACCACTTTATTTTTTTGTGTTGGAATTGGATAAAATAAAGACAGTTAGTTATATAGCATAAAAGTAAAACAAACTTATAATAAACATATTATAAGGAATTTACTTAATGCTATAGCAATAAAAAATGCAGTACATAGAAAGGGTAAGACATATGAGAATATTATTTGTTGGGGATGTAGTAGGATCTCCTGGTAGAGGTATGATTCAACAATACGTACCGGCATTAAAGAAAAAATATACACCTACAGTAACAATCATTAATGGAGAAAACGCAGCAGGTGGCCGTGGAATTACAGAAAAAATATACCGTAACTTTTTAGAGTGCGGAGCACAAGCGGTTACACTTGGAAATCACGCTTGGGATAATCGTGAAGTATTTGAATTCATCGAGGATGCAAAATATCTTGCAAGACCAGCTAACTTCCCAGAAGGAACTCCAGGAAAAGGGCTTATTTTTGTGAACTGTAATGGAACAGAAGTTGCAGTTATTAACTTACAAGGACGTACATTCCTTCCTCCAATTGATTGTCCATTCCGTAAAGTGGATGAATTAATTAACATTGCGAAAAAACGTACGAATATTATCTTTGTTGATTTCCATGCGGAAACTACAAGTGAAAAACAAGCGTTAGGTTGGTATGTAGATGGTCGTGCTACAGCGGTAGTAGGTACGCATACGCATGTTCCTACAGCAGATAATCGTATTTTACCAAGCGGAACGGCATACATTACAGATGTTGGGATGACAGGGCCGTATGATGGAATATTAGGTATGGACAGAGAAGCAGTATTGAAGAAGTTTTTAACAAACTTACCGGTACGATTTGAAGTAACAAATGGTAGAACGCAATTAAGTGCAGTGTTAATTGATGTGGATCCAAATACAGGAAAAGCAAAGAAAATTGAACGTATTTTAATTAATGACGATCAACCATTTTTCGAGTAAATTTTCGTTAAAATTTAGATAAGTTATTATATTTTAATTTTTTAGAAAAATTACGAAAATTTAGCAGGAATACGCGCCATTCCTCGTGAATATAAGTTAAAGTGAAATAATTGCTAATACTTTTTAAAGAAACGAGGAGGAAACGCGGAATGGAAATATTAAAAGTTAAAGCAACGTCGGTCCCTAATTCTGTAGCTGGTGCACTTGCAGGTGTTATTCGCGAACGCGGAACAGCAGAAATTCAAGCCATTGGTGCAGGTGCATTGAACCAAGCGGTAAAGGCAGTAGCAATTGCAAGAGGATTTGTAGCGCCTAGTGGTTTGGACCTGATTTGTATCCCAGCGTTTACGGATATCATGATTGATGGGGAAGAACGTACAGCAATAAAATTAATTGTAGAACCTCGTTAAGTTTAAACAACCTGTTTGCAGTATGCAAACAGGTTGTTTTTATAATGGAGGAATGAAAATGAAAATTTTTGATGCTCATTGTGATGTGCTTCTTCAGTTATGGAGTGCACAAGGGAGAAAGGATTTTAAACATGATTCGCAATTACATATTACATTTGAACAGTTAAAGAACAGAAAAGGAAGTATACAATGTTTTGCTATATATGTGCCAGAAACAGTGGCATATGAAAACCGATTTGAAGTAGCATTACAAATGGTAGATATTTTTTATAATGAAATTTTATCCCTACCAGGTGTGAAGTTTATTCAAACAAAAGATGATATTAACATGTTAAAACAGGACGAGATTGGAGCGATATTAACACTAGAGGGATGCGAAGCACTTGGGAAAGATGCAATGAAATTACGGTTGTTGTATCGCCTAGGAGTACGTTCTTTTGGATTAACATGGAATTATGCCAATTTATTAGCTGATGGTGCGCTAGAGACACGTGGGGCAGGTTTAACGACTTCTGGTAAACATGTTGTACAAGAACTGAATGCGTTACATGTATGGACTGATGTGTCTCATTTGAATGAAAGAAGTTTTTGGGATGTTATAGAAATTGCAAAAAATCCTATTGCTTCCCACTCAAATTGTATGAAACTTTGCCAGCACCCACGTAATTTAAACGATGAACAACTTAAAGCTCTTATAAAGCGAAATGGCATGATCGGCGTCACTTTTGTACCGCAGTTTCTAACAAATGAAAAACAAGCGAATGTAGCAGATATAGTAAGACATATCGAATATATTTGTTCATTAGGTGGAGAGAACAATATAGGGTTTGGTTCAGATTTTGATGGGATAGTAGAAACAGTTGTAAATGTATCAGCGTATCGAGATTATGAAAATGTAATGAATGAGCTTTGTAAACACTATGCTGCATCTACTGTAGAGCGATTTTTATATGGTAATTTTGTTGAACATATTGGCTTTTAAGATTTTTGTTTTAAAAATCCAGAAAAATTAGAATTAATTCATTTGATATTATTGCTTTTTTTAAGACCTAATACTAGAATGAAAAACAAAATAGCTTTATACTAAAGATTCAGGGAAATCAGAAGAGGCATAATTTGCGTCCATTGTAGTTTATTTGCATAAAAAATGCTAAACTATTACTGTAAAAAAATACACTACAATGAATGCAGCCAAAAGGGGTGTAGGAGATGATTAGTCAACTTTCATGGAAAGTTGGAGGCCAACAAGGTGAAGGAATTGAAAGTACAGGAGAAATCTTCTGTATTGCATTAAACCGATTAGGATATTACCTATACGGTTACCGCCACTTCTCATCACGTATTAAAGGCGGCCATACAAATAATAAAATTCGTGTAAGTACAACAGAAGTACGCGCGATCTCAGATGATTTAGATATTTTAATTGCTTTTGATCAAGAAACAATTGATTTTAACTTCCACGAACTACGTCCGGGTGGGATTGTAGTTGCAGATGCGAAATTTAATCCGACAATACCTGACAATACAGATGTAAATCTATATGTGATACCGTTTACAGATATTGCTTCAGAATTAGGCACATCATTAATGAAAAACATGGTTGCTGTTGGAGCATCAAGTGCGGTATTAGGATTAGATGAAACAGCTTATTTAGATGTTGTTGAAGAGATCTTTGGTCGTAAAGGAGAGCAAGTTGTTCAAAAGAATATGGACGCAATTAAGCGCGGCTCTCAATATATGAAAGAGTTACTAGGTGAGAAAGTAAACATGATGCAGCTTGAAAAAGCTGATGGTCAGAAGCGCATGTTTATGATTGGGAATGATGCAATTGCATTTGGTGCAGTAGCTGGTGGTGCTCGCTTTATGTCTGCATATCCAATTACACCTGCATCTGAAATTATGGAATACTTAATTAAAAAATTGCCAAAAGTCGGCGGAACAGTAATCCAAACTGAGGATGAAATCGCAGCTTGTACAATGGCAATCGGTGCAAACTATGCTGGTGTTCGTACATTAACTGCATCTGCTGGTCCGGGTCTATCTTTAATGATGGAAGCGATCGGTTTAGCGGGTATTACAGAAACGCCGTTAGTCATTGTTGATACACAACGTGGTGGTCCAAGTACAGGGTTACCTACGAAACAAGAGCAGTCTGATTTAATGGCGATGATTTACGGTACGCACGGTGAAATTCCAAAAATCGTAATGGCGCCAAGTACAGTAGAAGAAGCTTTCTATGATATTGTAGAAGCGTTTAACTTATCTGAAGAGTATCAAGTACCTGTTATTTTCTTAACAGATTTACAGCTTTCTTTAGGGAAACAAACGGTAGAACCACTTAAGTTAGATAAAGTGGAAATTCGTCGTGGTAAGCTCGATTTAGAAGCGGAATTACCAGAACGTGAAAATAAAGCATACTTCAAGCGTTATGAAGTAACAGAAGATGGCGTTTCACCACGTGTTTTACCTGGTATGAAAAATGGCGTTCACCATGTTACAGGTGTAGAACATGATGAAACTGGTAAACCATCTGAATCAGCATTAAACCGTAAAGATCAAATGGACAAACGTTTCCGTAAAATGGAGAACTTGAAGTTTAATACCCCTGTGTATAAAAATGTTAAGCATGAAGAAGCAGATGTATTGCTTGTTGGATTTAACTCAACTCGTGGTGCGATCGAAGAAGCAATGGAGCGCTTAGAACAAGAGGGTATGAAAGTAAACCATGCTCATGTGCGTTTAATTCATCCGTTCCCAACAGCTGAAATCGATCCACTTGTGAAAAATGCGAAGCGTGTTGTAGTGGTAGAAAACAATGCAACAGGTCAACTTGCTAACATTATGAAAATGAATCTTGGTAGCGGTGAGAAAATTTCTAGTCTTTTAAAATATGATGGAAACCCATTCTTGCCGAAAGAGATTTACAACGAATGCAAAAAAGGGGTTGTATTAAATGGCAACATTTAAGGACTTTCGTAACAGTGTAAAACCAAACTGGTGCCCAGGTTGCGGAGACTTCTCAGTGCAAGCTGCAATTCAACGTGCGGCAGCTAACGTTGGCCTAAATCCGGATGAACTTGCTGTTATTTCTGGTATCGGCTGTTCAGGTCGTATTTCAGGATATATTAATTCATATGGTGTGCATAGTATTCATGGTCGCGCCCTTCCAATTGCGCAAGGTGTGAAAATGGCAAACCGTGATTTAACAGTTATCGCATCAGGTGGTGACGGTGATGGATTTGCGATTGGTATGGGACATACGATCCATTCTATTCGTCGTAACATTGACATTACGTATATCGTAATGGATAACCAAATTTACGGATTAACAAAAGGGCAAACTTCACCACGTAGTGAAGCTGGATTTAAAACGAAAAGTACACCACAAGGTTCAATTGAACCGTCACTAAATGTTATGGAAATGGCTTTAACAGCTGGTGCAACATTTGTGGCGCAAAGCTTTTCAAGTGATTTAAAAGAATTAACACAAATTATTGAAGCTGGTATTAACCATAAAGGATTTTCATTAATTAACGTGTTCAGCCCATGTGTTACTTACAATAAAGTAAATACTTACGATTGGTTTAAAGAGAATTTAACAAAACTAAGTACAGTAGAGGGATATGATCCGTCTAATCGCATGATGGCTATGCAAACATTAATGGAAAACAACGGATTAGTAACAGGGTTAATTTATCAAAATACAGCGCAACCTTCATACCAAGAACTAGTAAAAGGCTATAGTGAGAAGCCTTTAGTGCAATCTGATTTAAATATGGATCAGAAAATGTTTGATGAGCTTGTTGCTGAATTTATGTAATGTAAGAAGAGGAGGTTGCCATTTGGCAGCCTTTTTTAATGAGTAAAAATATAAGGTAGTCTTATTTACTTAGAAAATTCAGAATGGTAAAATAATATATAAATCGTTGTATGAAAATTGCATGTTCATTAACTAGGAAATGTAATAATAGGATAAGCCTTCTTCTTTGTAAAAATTGGCGAAACACTTCATACTATGGTAATGTGTATAGGGATAAAGCAATATGCTTTTGAGTAGGACAAAAGAAATACAAAAAGGGAATGTCTATTTGTGTGGGGAAGACTTCATTCTTATAGATGATTAGATTGATTACTCAAGTTTCAAAGGACAAGTATCTCTCAAGCTATCTAACCATTTTTGAGGTGGGTCTAAGCGCATTAAAATGGACTATAGAGTGTGTATAGTTAAGGGTGAAAGGAGATTACCGATGAACGAGCAACAACGATTAGCAAGTCAACAAGTGAATTCCTCTACGAAAAAAGAAGAGAAAGATTATAGCAAATACTTTGAAAGTGTATACCAACCACCTTCCTTAAAAGACGCGAAAAAGCGAGGGAAAGAAGAAGTTAAAATTGAACGGGATTTTGGCTTACCTGAAGAGTTTCGCAATTTTGGTACAGGAAGAAAGTTTTATATTCGTACATATGGTTGTCAAATGAATGAGCACGATACAGAAGTAATGGCGGGTATTTTCACTGCACTTGGATATGAACCAACCTTTTCAACTGAAGATGCAGACGTAGTATTATTAAATACTTGTGCCATTCGTGAAAATGCTGAAAATAAAGTGTTCGGTGAACTAGGTCATTTAAAGTCACTAAAACGAAGAAATCCGGACCTTTTGATTGGTGTATGTGGTTGTATGTCTCAAGAGGAATCTGTTGTAAATAAAATTATGCAAAAAAATCAACATGTAGATATGGTGTTTGGAACGCATAATATTCATAGACTACCGTACATTCTAAAAGATGCAATGTTCTCGAAGGAGACGGTAGTTGAAGTTTGGTCCAAAGAAGGAGACGTAATTGAAAACCTTCCGAAAGTACGCCGTGGTGATATTAAAGCTTGGGTAAATATTATGTATGGCTGTGATAAGTTCTGTACATATTGTATCGTACCGTATACACGTGGAAAAGAGCGAAGCAGACGTCCAGAAGACATTATCCAAGAGATTCGTCATTTAGCTGCGAATGGTTATAAAGAAATTACGTTACTTGGACAGAACGTAAATGCATATGGTAAAGACTTTGAAGATATAGAATACGGTCTTGGCGATTTAATGGACGAACTCCGTAAAGTTGATATTGCCCGTATTCGTTTTACAACGAGCCATCCACGCGATTTCGATGATCACTTAATTGAAGTGCTTGGAAAAGGCGGAAACTTAGTAGAACATATTCACTTACCAGTTCAATCTGGAAGCACAGAAATGTTAAAAATTATGGCGCGTAAATATTCACGTGAGCATTATTTGGAGCTTGTAAGAAAAATTAAAGAAGCAATTCCAAACGCGGTATTAACAACTGATATTATCGTCGGTTTCCCGAATGAAACAGATGAGCAATTTGAAGAAACGATGTCGTTATATCGTGAAGTAGGATTTGATACTGCCTTTACCTTTATTTATTCTCCGCGCGAAGGTACACCAGCTGCAAAAATGAAAGATAATGTACCGATGGAAGTAAAGAAAGAACGTCTTCAACGCTTAAATGCATTAGTAAATAAATTGGCAATTGAAAAGAATGATCGTTATAAAGGTCAAATTGTAGAAGTGTTAGTTGATGGGGAAAGTAAAAATAATCCAGAAGTACTTGCAGGTTATACTCGTACGAATAAACTTGTAAACTTCGTTGCTCCAAAGTCTTTAATTGGTCAGCTTGTGAAAGTAAAAGTAACGGATGCAAAAACTTGGTCTCTTAACGGAGAATTAGTTGAAGAGCCGATTGAGGTGGAATAATAGATGAAAGTATATTCGAAAGATGAAATTGTTGAGCAAGCGAAAGAATTAGCCAAAATGATTTCTGAAACAGAAGAAGTTGATTTCTTTAAGAAAGCAGAGGCGCAAATTCATAAAAATGAAAATGTAAAGCGCGCAATTGATGAAATTAAAGCACTGCAAAAACAAGCAGTAAACTTGCAGCATTACGGGAAATGGGAAGCTTTGAAAAAAGTAGAAGCTGAAATTGATGCCCTGCAAGATAAGCTAGATAGTATCCCAGTTGTACAAGAATTTAAATCTTCACAAACATATGTAAATGACTTACTACAGCTAGTTGCAAGTACGATTTCTAACAACGTAACAGATGAAATATTAATTTCAACTAATGGCGATGTATTGAAGGGTGAAACGGGCGCAGCGGTAGAAAGTAAAAAAGGAAATTGTGGTTGTTAAAGAGATGTCGAAATGACATCTCTTTTTTTAGTGAATTAAACGTAAGTTCTTCTCAAAAAAAGAATGACACATTCCGCTATTGTCACGCATATGATTAAGTGAATAGTGATTGAGGAGGGTTACGAATGTCCGAATTTAGAGAGATTATTACAAAAGCAGTGGTTGGAAAAGGACGTAAGTATACAAAGTCAACGCATACATGTGAATCGAATAATGAGCCAACAAGTATTTTAGGGTGCTGGGTAATTAACCACTCGTACGAAGCAAGAAAGAATGGAAAACATGTGGAAATTGAAGGTTTCTATGATGTGAACACTTGGTATTCATTCGATGGCAATACAAAGACAGAAGTTGTAACAGAACGTGTAAACTACACAGATGAAGTAAGCATTGGATATCGTGATAAAAACTTTTCTGGTGATGATTTAGAAATTATTGCTCGTGTTATTCAGCCACCAAATTGTTTAGAAGCTCTTGTATCACCAAATGGTAATAAAATTGTTGTAACGGTAGAACGTGAATTTGTAACAGAAGTAGTTGGCGAAACGAAAATTTGTGTAAGTGTAAACCCTGAAGGTTGTGTAGAATCAGACGAAGATTTCCAAATCGATGATGATGAGTTTGAAGAGTTAGATCCGAACTTTATCGTTGACGCAGAAGAAGAGTAATAGAAAGCTAGGGAGAAGTTCTTCCTAGCTTTTTACTTTACATAAGTGGTGCTTGAATGAACATGATTCCTAATGAAATGTGCTATAATGAAGAAAGACTCCTGAAATAGGAGATATGGATGTCCGTGAAATGTGACATATATGAATATAGATTATTATGTAAGAATTATGGAGGAGAAGTATGACGCAATATACCCCTATGATACAGCAATATTTAAAAGTTAAGGCAGACTATCAAGATGCCTTTTTATTTTTCCGCTTAGGTGATTTTTATGAAATGTTCTTTGAGGATGCAGTTAAAGCAGCCCACGAACTAGAAATTACATTAACGAGCCGAGACGGTGGTAGTAGTGAACGTATACCGATGTGCGGTGTACCGTATCATGCGGCTAAAAACTATATTGAACAACTTGTTGAAAAAGGATATAAAGTAGCGGTTTGTGAGCAAGTAGAAGATCCAAAAACAGCTAAAGGTGTAGTGCGCCGTGAAGTCGTACAATTAATTACCCCAGGAACGATGATGGAAGGGCGTACGATTGATGAGAAAGAAAATAACTTCTTAGCCGCATTAACACATTTTGAAGATGGATCATATGCGTTAGCTTGTAACGATTTAACGACTGGACAAAATACAGTAACGTTATTGACTGGTTCAGTAGAAGATATTTTATTAGAAGTGTATGCAACTGGTTCGAAAGAAATTGTTGTAGATTCTTCCTTTTCTAAAGATGAACTAAACAAGTTAACGGAAACGTTAAAAATGACGATTTCATATGAAGATGCAACGGCAATTCCTGAAGGGCTAGAACATCTTGTGAAAAACGTTTCACAAGCAAAGTTAATTAAAGCAGTTGGACGCTTATTTAACTATGTGATAAGAACGCAAAAACGTTCATTAGATCATTTACAGCCAGTGGAAATTTATTATACGAATCAATTTATGAAAATTGATGTGCATTCAAAGCGAAATTTAGAGCTGACAGAAACACTTCGAACGAAAGAAAAAACAGGATCATTATTATGGCTATTAGATAAGACGAAAACGGCTATGGGTGGTCGTATGTTAAAACAGTGGATGGAACGTCCACTTATACAGAAAGAACGAATTGAAGAGCGTTTAGAAATGGTTGAAACGTTTGTAAATGATTACTTCTTGCGTGAAGATTTAAAAGAAAAGTTAAAAGAAGTATATGATTTAGAACGTTTAGCAGGGAAAGTTGCATTTGGTAATGTTAATGCAAGGGACTTATTACAGTTAAGACGATCTTTACTGCAAGTACCAGCTATTTTAGAAGCGATTAGTTTGTTAGATAACGCGTATGCAGCGAGATTAATTCAAGGTGCAGATCCATGTGAGAGCTTAACAGAATTACTAGGAAGAAGTATTCAAGAAAATCCACCGCTTTCTATTAAAGATGGAGATATTATTAAAGATGGTTATAATGACAAGCTCGATCAATATCGTTACGTGAGTAAAAACGGAAAAACGTGGATTGCTGAGCTTGAAAAACGAGAACGTGATATTACAGGAATTAAATCGTTAAAAATCGGATACAACCGTATTTTCGGTTACTACATTGAAGTAACGAAAGCGAACCTTGGAGCATTACCAGAAGGCCGCTACGAGCGTAAACAAACGCTTGCTAATGCGGAACGTTTCATTACAGATGAACTAAAAGAAAAAGAAACATTAATCTTAGAAGCTGAAGAAAAAATTGTACAACTAGAATACGATTTATTTACAGCGCTTCGTGAAGAAGTAAAAGTATTTATTCCGAAATTACAGCATTTAGCGAAAGTGATTAGTGAATTAGACGTACTGCAAAGTTTTGCGACAGTGAGTGAAGAGGAACAGTTTGTAAAACCTGTACTAACAACGAAGCGTGAAATTTTCATTAAAGATGGTCGTCATCCTGTCGTTGAAAAAGTATTGAACGGGAAATTGTATGTACCGAATGATTGTATTATGCCAGAGAATATGGATGTATTTTTAATTACAGGACCGAACATGTCTGGTAAAAGTACGTATATGAGACAATTAGCACTAGTAACGGTTATGTCGCAAATTGGTTGTTTCGTACCAGCAACAGAAGCAGTATTACCTGTATTTGACCAAATCTTTACGAGAATTGGCGCAGCGGATGATTTAATTTCAGGTCAAAGTACATTTATGGTCGAAATGTTAGAAGCGAAAAATGCAATTGCAAACGCATCAGAAAGAAGTTTAATTTTATTTGATGAAATTGGACGCGGTACATCTACGTATGATGGTATGGCACTTGCACAAGCAATCATTGAACATATTCATGACCAAATTGGGGCGAAAACGTTATTCTCTACGCATTATCATGAATTGACAGTGTTAGAAGAAAGTTTAGATCAACTGAAAAATGTACACGTTTCAGCTATTGAAGAGAACGGAAAAGTAGTATTCCTTCATAAAATTCAAGATGGGGCAGCAGATAAAAGTTACGGGATTCATGTTGCGCAACTTGCGGAGCTTCCAGATAGCTTAATTGCTCGTGCGAAAGAAGTGTTAGCACAACTAGAAGGACAGGAAGAAATTATTATTCCAAAGCGTACAGAAGTGAAAGTACAAGAAGTTACTCCAGAGCCTGTAGTTGTAAAAGAAGAACCAGTAGAAATACAAGAGACGAAGGTAGAGACTGAAGAAGAATCACAACTATCATTCTTTGGTGGAGAACAGTCCCCGAAAAAACAAGACAAGCCAGTTCTAGATGCAAAAGAAACGGCAGTACTTACGCAAATTAAAAAAATTGATTTACTTGATATGACACCTTTAGAAGCGATGAATGAACTGTATCGCTTACAGAAAAAGTTAAAGAAAGGATGAGTAAGTAGATGGGGAAAATTCGCAAACTCGATGACCAACTCTCAAACTTAATTGCGGCAGGGGAAGTAGTAGAGCGCCCTGCCTCAGTCGTAAAAGAACTTGTGGAAAATTCTATCGATGCGAATAGTACATCTATTGAAATCCACTTAGAAGAAGCGGGGTTATCGAAAATCCGTATCATTGATAACGGTGATGGTATTGCAGAAGAAGATTGTATCGTCGCTTTTGAACGACATGCGACGAGCAAAATTAAAGATGAAAACGATCTGTTTCGCATAAGAACACTCGGTTTCCGCGGTGAGGCATTGCCGAGTATTGCCTCAGTTAGTGAATTAGAATTAATCACTAGCACAGGTGATGCACCTGGTACGCACCTTATTATTAAAGGTGGAGACATTATAAAGCAGGAGAAAACAGCGAGCCGAAAAGGAACAGATATTACAGTACAAAACTTATTCTTTAATACACCAGCGCGTCTTAAATATATGAAAACCATTCATACAGAGCTTGGTAATATTACAGATATCGTGTATCGTATTGCAATGTCACATCCAGAAGTATCATTAAAGCTATTTCATAATGAAAAGAAATTGCTTCATACATCAGGAAATGGTGATGTAAGACAAGTACTTGCATCGATTTACAGCATTCAAGTTGCAAAGAAGCTTGTTCCAATTGAAGCGGAATCTTTAGATTTCACAATTAAAGGCTATGTAACATTACCAGAAGTAACGAGAGCATCTCGAAATTATATGTCAACGATTGTAAATGGTCGTTACGTTCGAAATTTCGTATTAATGAAAGCTATTCAGCAAGGATACCATACATTATTGCCAGTCGGACGATATCCAATCGGCTTCTTATCGATTGAAATGGATCCAATGCTAGTTGACGTTAACGTACATCCTGCGAAATTAGAAGTTCGTTTTAGTAAAGAACAAGAATTGCTAAAGCTTATCGAAGAAACATTGCAAGCAGCATTCAAAAAAATACAGCTCATTCCAGATGCGGGTGTAACAACGAAGAAAAAAGAAAAAGATGAAAGCGTGCAAGAACAGTTCCAGTTTGAGCATGCGAAGCCGAAAGAACCATCCATGCCGGATATCAATTTACCGACGGGCATGGATGAAAAACGAGAAGAACCACTGGAAGTGAAGCAGCCAGCACAACTGTGGCAACCGCCGAAGCAAGAATGGCAACCACCACAATCGCTCGTAAGAGAAGAACAAAATTGGCAACCATCTACAAAACCGATAATAGAAGAACCGATTCGAGAAGAGAAATCGTGGAACAGTAACGATGAAGACTTTGAATTAGAGGAATTGGAAGAAGAAGTTCAAGAAATAGAAGAAATTGAAATGAACGGTAATGATTTACCGCCGCTTTATCCAATTGGACAAATGCACGGAACATATATTTTCGCTCAAAATGATAAAGGCTTATATATGATTGATCAGCATGCCGCGCAGGAACGTATTAATTATGAATACTTCCGTGATAAAGTAGGACGAGTAGCACAAGAAGTACAAGAACTACTCGTACCATACCGTATCGATTTATCTCTTACCGAATTTTTACGTGTCGAAGAGCAACTAGAAGAACTAAAAAAAGTTGGACTATTTTTGGAGCAATTCGGCCATCAATCCTTTATCGTCCGCTCTCATCCAACTTGGTTCCCGAAAGGACAAGAAACAGAAATTATCGACGAAATGATGGAACAAGTCGTTAAACTAAAAAAAGTTGATATAAAAAAACTACGTGAAGAAGCAGCCATCATGATGAGCTGTAAGGCGTCCATTAAAGCGAATCAATATTTAACGAACGATCAAATATTCGCTTTACTGGAAGAACTTCGTACAACAACAAACCCATACACATGCCCGCACGGAAGACCGATTCTTGTGCATCATTCTACTTATGAATTGGAGAAGATGTTTAAGAGGGTTATGTAGGGATACTGTTCATAGAGAAAATGGTCTCTGGTTATTTTAATAAAATATAGAAAGAAATAAAAAGGAGCGATAGTAACAATTCGCTCCTTTTTCATATAATTCTTTTGCAACTATATTTTAAAAATTTATAAACTAGAGATAACCTCAACGTATGTATACTTTATATGTGCTTTCTCAATTTTTTGTAAGGGAAGAGTTTTTTTAATTTACAGACTTATCGGAATTATGTAAAGTGTAGATAAAACCATAAAATGGGGTGTTCTTTATGTGTACTAGTTTGACATTAAAGACAAAAAACGGTCAGCATCTTTTTGCAAGAACGATGGACTTCACATTAGATATGAATCAAGAAGTAATAATCATCCCTCGACATTACCAGTGGAATAATATAACTGGTGAAATCATTAATACGAAACATGCTACGGTCGGAATGGGAATTAATCATCAAGGAAGGATCATTATGGCGGACGGAGTAAATGAAGCAGGTATGACATGTGCAACACTCTATTTTCCAGGATTCGCTACGTATAGTCAAAGCATAGATGACAATAAAACGAATTTAGCTCCATTTGATTTTGTAACTTGGAGTCTGACACAATTCAATTCTGTCAAAGAGTTAAAGGAATCTGTAGATAGCCTTATCTTTTTGGATATACCATTACCGGATTTAGGACTTACGCCACCGCTACATTGGATTTTAGCGGATAAATGGGGAGATTGTATTGTACTGGAGCCGACAAATGAAGGATTAAAAATGTATGACAACCCAATAGGAGTGATGACGAATAGTCCGGAGTTTAATTGGCATTTGCAAAATTTAAGACAATATATTGGCCTTAAATCGCAGCCATTCGCGCCAACAGAGTGGAGTAATGTACGATTAAGTGCTTTTGGCCAGGGCTCAGGCTCAATGGGACTTCCAGGGGATTTCACCCCGCCATCGAGGTTTGTGCGGGCAGCATATGGCAAACAAAACATTCAAGGTATAGATAGCGAAGAAGAGGGAGTATCAGCCCTTTTTCATATCTTATCAAATTGCGAGGTTCCTAAAGGTGGAGTCATAACAGAAGAAGGTGCATTAGATAATACCATATATACAAGCGTAATGTGTATGGAGTCCGGAACATATTATTATCATACTTACGATTGTAGACAAATTATAGCTATTCATTTATTTCATGAAAATTTAGATACAGATGAGATTAAAGCCTATCCGTTCCAACGGACACAAAAAATATTTTATGAAAACTAAGTAGCTTTGAAACAACGTTTGGTAAATTTTTAAATATATATAATAGAGCAATAATGGCCTATATAATTCATGGGTGCTTCTTTAACTTTGTGATTTATCATAAATCTACTCCTTGCTCCGATGACTCCAACAAGTAAAGTTTTGCTGGTAGGCTTTATTTAGAAATAGTGAAGAACAAAAAAGGTGTGGAAAATATCCATACCTTTTTTGTTCTTCCATTATCTATGTATAAAAAAGCGCTGTATATCAGCACTTTTTAAAAGTACATGAGTTGTATAAGAAAGACTTATATATTACCTATAACTATGCAAGGTCTAATATAGATTCTTATTTAATTAATTGTTATAAGAGCCTATACGCTTATTTATTTTTATTATTATTAATTTTTTCCGTATATAGCACCTGCTCTTTATAATGCTTCTTAATTGGGAAAGTATGTGTACCAGAGCCGTTTTTGAAATTTTTATTGATAGGGTTTTTTAGCGGGATTGTTGTAGTTTCAGTAAATTCATATGGGTAGTTTATTTTAGATTTATCTTCAAACATGAAAATGCCTCCTTTTAGGATTTCCTGAATTCTTTACTATAACATGATATGCATATAGATTTTTTTTGGACTAGTTATTTATATAGGTTAATGGAATTTAATTACGAAACTACTGAAGTGTTCTAAGGCAAAACAATTCGAGAAAGATATTGTATGAATAGCTACTCACTATTGTTGTTGTTTAAATTATCATGGTGTATGTGGAATTCTGAAGAGACCTAGTATATCTGTCTATCAAACAAGCACTATATGACGAACTCTTTTATGTATAGGTGAAGTGAATCATGTATATATATTCGTTATAAATTGTTTTTATAATATGGTTTATATAGGTTTTTCCTGATAATATAATGCGGTGGGTTATAGTGTTATTAGGTTATTAGGAACATTTAATGCTGTTTCATAACTGAAAGGGAATTGAAAAAAAACTGAAACTTTTCTCATAAAAATTCAATCTTACTTTAAAAATGAAAGGAAAATGAAATTTTCCAAAAGATATTCTTTGTTAAGATAAAAAGCATACATACAAAAAAGTATTGACATATCTTAAAAATGTATTTTCAAGATATAGTGGGGGAAAAGATGAGAATAGAAAAACAATTAATAAAAAAGATGTATTATGAAACATTTCTAATGGAGAATGTAACAAAATCACCTCTTGACGTACTTGGAGAAGCTTATGTAAATGAAGAAAAAAATGAAATTTCTGATGGGTCTTATATTCGTTTTGCGCAAGGTGAATTTTATTATCAGCATCAAGATTTTGAAGCAGCTATTTTTAAATGGGAGAAGGTTAGTAATGAATTAGCACCATGGGCACAAAAAAATATTGCGGATGCTTATTTCGAACTGAATCAATTAGCAGTTGCTGAAAATGTTTATACTTCCATTGCTACTGATAATATAATATTGATGACAGAAATTAGGCTACAATTACTTTCTCTTTACATAGAGCAAAATAATTTTGATTCCGCTTTCGCTGTTATTAAAGAAGCGGTTTCTTTAAATCCTGATTATCTGAATGTCACAAAAATTGCCCGTTCCTTTTATGAGGAGCAGCAAGATTTTGATAGTGCAGTAGAGCTTGCTGTGAATGAGTTAATTCGAACAGAATCTTATCCGTGGTTTGAGGTGTTAAAAGGATATATCGATAAAGGATTTACTAAACATATTTCACCAGATTATTTTTATGATGCATTAGTTACATTAAATCATGTAGATCAAGTACAATTTACGCAAATGGTTTCATCACTTTGGAACAGTTATAAAAATGAACAAAATTACTTATTGTGGCTTAACACAATAAATGAATTTTTCTTACATATTGAAATAGAGTCGTCCGATATATGGGACAAAATTTCTTCTCTTTACGAAGAAACATACTTTGCATTAATTCAAGGGCAATATATGCTTAAACAATTACACGATATCATTCCAAGTCTTTTAACAAATTGGTTAAAAGTAGTCAATCCGTCTTATGCTGTATTTCCATCAGCAGCTGTATTGGCATGGGATGAGATTTTTCCATCTAAAATAGATTCAGGCGATATACAACATGCGGAGAAGCTACTGTCATATTCTATGAATCATGTGAATGGTTTAGAGTACAGCCTACATCTTTTTGAATCTATTACACAGTGGGCACAAAAGAACAATATAGAAATAGGTCAACGATTTAGATGGTTAGTTGACGAACTTGCAGATTTAAGAACAAATCGTATTTTAGTAACAGGAACTTCAGGGAACGGAAAAACTACATTTATCAACTCTATATTAGGAGAAAATATATTAGAAAAATCAATTTCAAATGTAGTAGTTTTAAAAAATGATGCTCATACAGAAATTAACGCCATAACAGATGCTGCAATTACAACAACGGAAGATATCTCTGATTATCATAATATGATGTCTCAACACCATCAAACGTATAGAGATAGAGCATGTGTTGAATTTAAATTACCATGCAGATTTTTAAGTGAAAATAAAATTACATTTGTAGTTACACCCGGCTTTAATAGGAATAACGACACTAGGGATGAAGTATTTGAATATCTAAATTCCGTAGATGAATTATTGTTTGTATTGAATGCGGATTCACCTTTTACTGATAAAGAGCGTGATATTTTATTAAGCATTCAAGAACATACACCAAATTTACAAGTTCATTTCTTATTAAATAAAATCGATAACATTTATAGTGAAGCAGAAGTAAAAAGAGTATTACATGATACGGCAGCGAGAATAAACACATATTTCCCGCATGCGAGGATTCTCCCTTACTCTTCGTTATATACCAGTAATCAACAATTGAATGAGTTAACTGAGTTTATTCATTTTAACTTTAATTATAAAAATATTGATGCAGAACGTACTGAAAAGCTATTGTTCTTCATCCGAAAAACAATTACATATCTTTTAGCTAAACGCGTTGAAAAAGAAAACAATCTCGTGGATGCGATTAAGTGGAATGAAGATATGCTAGTGAAACTAAATGGTAGCATGAATAACCTTACTGCATTTGAGAGGGAAAAAATTCATTTCATTACACAATCATATCGTACAATGAAAACTGAAATTACGAATAATCTTACTGGAAATATTCCGAAGATATTACAGAGTTGTTCTGATTTAATGAGTGAAGAAAGCGATTTCGGTCACATGGATATGGAACTAAATAAAGCAATGAATGAAAGAGTGCATAAATATTTAGAACAAACTGTATTACCTAATCTTGCTCTTTCTATGCAAAATTGGATTGCAACTTCTCATAATGAGCTCATTCAAAGTCAGTCGTACTTAGAAGAACTTAGTGAAGGACTTAATTCTTTATTTGGAGAAAATCGAATACAGTTAGAATGTGATTTTAAAGTGCTTGATGACTGGCGCAGAGATACTGACAGAATGACGGCTAGAATACAAATGGATGAAGTAAATATTTTACGTCGATTTACGCCAGCCCAATTTTTACTGAAAAGTGCCGGTAAATTATTTGGAGTTCTTCCGAAAAACAAAACTATGCTATATAACAAATACAAACAGTATGTAGAAAATGAAGATTATACCGAGGTAACGGATTCTATTATGAAGAAATTTTTCTTGCAATTTGAGCTGTTTGAAAACACACAAGAGCGAGATATTCATATATTCTTTAGGAATCCATTTAACTCCTTGAAACAAGCTGTAGAAAATATGCAATTAGAAATACAAGAAAAACAAGAGATGTTACATAAAATGAAATCAAATCCTGAAGTTTATCATGATTCTATCATGCTCTTTGAATTGAGATTACGTCAATGTGAAGTAATTTTACATATAGGTGATGATCATACTTATACAGATGTAACTTTAGAAACAAGTGCAGAATAAAAGTAAAAGATATGAGGTTTTTCATTTGAAATAGCATCATGTGTTATAAGAGATGAAAAGGGAGCAACTCATTACAGTTGCTCCCTTTTCATATTCACATTATTTTTCAGTTTCTTTAATTTTAGTTTGTACTTCGCCAGTTTTAATTTTATTACTTTCTGAGAAACGTAGTAAATCTCCTTCAATAATTTTGTCAGACATTCGTAATTCATTTTGTGCACGGTTAATGAGTGCTTGTGCTTCTTTTTTTGGTAAATCTACAATTTCACCTGTTATGCGGTCATAGAAAATATTGTTTTTGTATGCATACTTGTCTGTAATGAAGCTACCATCACGTAAAACAACAAAACCGGTATATTCATCTGAAAACATATCATGACCAAAACGAATATCGTTCGTAGTATCAATTCCTAATAAATTGAGAATAGTCGGTTTCATATCGATTTGTCCCGTAGGCTTTGAAATCGTTTGACCTTCTGTTTGTCCAGGGACATGAATATATAAAGGTGTACGTTGTAAATTTAAAGTATCAAATTCGGTTATTTGATCTTTTTCTAAAAACTGTGCCATTGCGCGATTATGTTTTTCAGAAATACCATAATGATCACCATATAACACAATAATAGAATCATCATACATTCCCTCGGCTTTTAAACGCTCAATAAATTTTTTGATGGATTCGTCTAAGTAACGTGCTGTTACGATGTAACGATCAAATACGCCATTACCAGAGTTATATGGTTCAATGAATTTTGTATCTTCATCATACGTAAATGGATAATGGTTCGTTAAAGTGAGGAAACGAGCGTAAAAGGGTTGATCAACAGTTTTTAATATATCTACAGATTGATCAAAGTATTCGATATCTTTTAAGCCCCAATTTAAATTTGTTTCAGGTGTAATTTTGTAATCAAGTTCATTATAGTAACGATCATAACCGAGAGCAGAGTACATGATATTACGATTCCAAAATGTGGCGTTATTCGCATGGAATACAGAAGTGAAATAACCTTGCTGACGTAGAATTTCTGGAGTCGCCGTATAATCGTTGTTACCGTGTGTGAAGAATACAGCTCCACGATTTAATGGATACAATGACGTATCGATTAGAAATTCAGAATCGGATGTTTTTCCTTGCCCAGTTTGGTGGAAAAAGTTATCAAAGTAATAGCTTTCATTTATGAATTCATTCAAAAATGGTGTAACTTCTTGTCCGTTAACTGTTGCTCCTATTAAAAAGGTTTGCAGGGATTCAAGAGTGACAACAATTACGTTTTTTCCTTTCGCTACACCAAACATATTAGGGTTCGGCTCACTTTGGTTTGCCTTCACGTAGTTTTCAGTTTCTTGTAATTTGCTACTATCAGCAAGTGCCTTTTGTGATCCTGCTTTTACTTGCAGTGTTAAATCATAAACTTGATGCGTGTATAGTCCTAAATTTTTAACAAGCATAACTCGATCAAATGATCTTGTTAATAATTCAGGTCGCTCTTTTTCTGCAAGATGTAGATTAGCAAAAAATACACCAATCGTTAAAAGAAAATATAACAAGCGTGCCGGATGAGTTACACGTCCTGTTTGGAAGACTAATGACTTCTTCTTTAACAAAATAAAGAAGAAAATAATGTCTACGAATGCGAGTATAATTCTGTAGTTCAATATTTCTATAATACTGCCGCCTAATTGTCCGAAGTTTGATGTTTGTCCAAGTACTGGTAACGTAACGAAATCGCTATAAAAATCATAGAACATTACATTTCCAACGAGTACGATTGTTAATACGAAGTTGATACATAGCGCGATATAATTTCTTTTTTCACCGGTTGCAAATAATGCTAATCCGACAAAAGCTAATGATGTAGCGAGTGGACTAATAAACAAAATAAGCTCTTGTGTAGAAGATTCAATTTTTAAATCAAAACTGAACCTTGTAATAAGATATGTTTTTAACCATACTGCTAAAGCAATTATTAAAACAAAGCTTATATTTTGCATTTGTAAATTGATTTTATTTTTCATTTTTACTCCTTTTTTTTGTAATTTATTTAACTTGTGTTATATATTATGTTTTTATAACTATTATAGTATGCTGAACCATTTAGTTAATGGTTTCTAAAGGTAATAATATAAAGTATTCACATACGTACAATGAGGAATTTTAAAGCGTAAATCTTTTTTTTAGAATAGAGCAGAAAAAGTCATAGTTGTAGTAAAAAATACTTATAGACATCCTAACATATTAAACACTATGATGATGTTACAAAATATCGAACAAATGAAAATGGAAATGAATAGAGGATTTTAAAACTGTTGACATTCAATTTGTTAGAATTGAATGTCAATGGCTATGTTAAATATGTATCTCATAAAACCCTGATTTTTTGTGGGGAAATAGTAAGTTATTACCATGGAAGTTAAAATATTTAATTGCAATCTGAATGAAGGAAATTAAATGTGAGATAAATATTTTCCAACATACAACCCACTTGCAGCAGCTTGAGATAATGAATGAGTGACGCCTGAACAATCCCCAACTAAAAATAGGCCATGTATACTCGTTTCAAAATGATTATTGAGTTTTATCGTAGGAGCATAAAACTTTCCGTCAATTCCATATAATAAAGTATCTGTATCGATCGGTTCTTGGATGAATTGTTCTAATCGTAATAAAAATTCTTTAAGTCCTTCAATATATAACGGAGGAATTTCTGTATTCAAATCTCCATAATCTCCTTGTAGCGTAGGTTGTATACGGTTATATTTCATGTCGTTCGCTATTGTAGGCTGTTTATTTAGTAAGTCCTCTAAGCGCTGTATAACAATCCGATCTCGTCCTTGGTTAATGTTTTTAATAATTGAACTTGCATATATATTTGCTTCTTTGAGAGTTGGAAAATAGCGCGGGATGAATAAAGTGAAATTTAAGTTAGGTGTGCCAGTTCCTTTCTCTCGAAAATTTTGACCGTCAGGCATAACTAAACCTTCTTCGTACTTTCTAATAATGCGTCCTTTTGGATTCATACAGTACGTAGTCGCTGTGAAATCCTCATGCTCATAAGAAAGTTTAGTCTCAAATGTATCTTTTAATATAGAACGTAATTGGTGTTCTTTCATCTCTACTCTAATACCTAAATCTACACGAGTTTGTTCCTGAGAAATATGTAGAGAAGTGCACATCTCCTTTAACCAATCTGCTCCGGAACGCCCAGTTGCAAATACTAGTTGCCTAGATTGAAATGTTCCTTCATTTGTATCTATAGTAAAATGATCTTTCTGTTTCATAATATGTTGTACATCTATATGAAATTGTATATTTATTTTCGTAAGTAAAAATTCGTAGAGTTGCTGAAAAATTTCATTTGAAAGGGTAGTACCAAGATGCCGTACTTCTGTTGTTAGCATTTGTAAACCACACGATTCAGCTCTCTTATTGAGATTTGGATTTTCTGTAGAATATTTTGAAACTGAATTTCCTCCGAACTGACATAGAATTTCATCTACTTCAGCCATAAGTTGTATAAAGCCCTCTTTACCAACTTTTTGCTCAAGTTCTCCACCAAATCCGTTTGTATAATTAAATTTCCCTTCAGATTTTCCTAAACCAGCAAATCCGAAATATTTATCACATGTAGTACAATTACACGCTTTTCCTTCGTCTAAAGGACAATGGCGAGCTCCTAGCGCTTTACCTTTATCAAGAATTAAAACTTTTTTGTTACTTTTAACTAGTGAATAAGCCATAAAAATGCTACTTACTCCAGCACCGATAATTGTAACATCATACATATTCTTTCACCTGCTAACGAATAGTTTGTTTTTTATTTTTCTAGTGTATAACAATTTTATGAAGGTAAGAAATAAATTTTATTAATAAAGGGGAGTTTTTGAACTTGATGCTTTTTTAATTTCTTAGAGTGATGAAGTAAATACAAGTGTCTTTATTTACAAGAAGAATTAGTTTTCAAAGACCACTATATCACATGATAAATAAATTCTTACATACAAAAAAACAGACCTTTTAAGTGAAGAGGTCTGTTAATGATTTTTAATGTTATTTAGCGAAGACGTGGTTACCAATTACTGCTACTGTTTGACGTGTCGTAATCCACTTGTCTGTTGATGTTTTCGGGTTATAGAAATAAAGCCAATCAGAATGTATTCCATTTGTGGAGATAGCCTCTTCTACAGCCATTTTTGCTTCTGCGCTTGCAGGCTGATTAATTCTTCCATCTGTAACAGGAGTAAATGCATATCCGTATTTAATAGGTTCATAAATAACGCCTGTTATTGTATTTGGAAAACCTTTTGCATTTACACGGTTTAGTATAACTTTCGCTACTGCTACTTTTCCTTTATACGATTCGCCACCTGCTTCAGCGGTAACTAAGCGTGCCATTAAGTCTTTTTCTTTTTCTGAAATACTTGAGTTGATTTTTAAATGTTGTCCTGTATAAAGCTTGTTTTCGATTGTGTTGTTCATTTGTTTTATAGATTGAACGGTAACATTGTAACGCTTTGCTATCGTTTCTAATGAATCTCCCGGTTGTACCTGATAAATAATTTGTCCAGAAATGTTCGCAGGCTTGGCGTTTTGGCGAACAGTGATTTCATTTGAGTTGACGGAACCCGGGATATGTAACTGTTCGCCAATGAAAGTTTGATCGTTTCCTTTATTATTAGCCTGTTTAATGGATTGTATTGAAACGCCGTATTGTTTACTAATGCTCCAAAATGTATCATTCTTTTTTACTGTGTGAATGGTAGAAGCTTCAGCTGTACTTTGATTACATACGAATGTAATTGCAGCTGCAGATAAAGGGATTATATGTTTTATTTTTAATAATTTCATTGTAAATCCTCCTAGGAAAAATAAGGTAAAACGGTTAAGAAATGTAGTTCAAAATGTCTATATATAATATTTTAATGTAAGTATATTAGCACATATAAAATAAATAATCATTATAAGTTTCTTATTTATTTAGTGTAGAGTCCGAATATGAAATATTGCATATGAAAATACATTGAAGTTCATATTGCTGATTACTATAATCTATTTAGTAGAAAGGGAATATGTTATATAAATAAAATCATTATAGATTAATATAATGATTAATTATTATTAATAGGAGGATTGATGTAATGAAAATATTTCAAAAAATGTGTACGTCAACTGTAATTATTACAACATTTTTAGGAATAGGAGGCACTGTCAATAGTGTACATGCTGATTCTATAGAACAGCAGAGTAAATTAGGAATAGAACAAGAAACAGATAAGCAAATCATTGTAAAATTTAAAGCGGATTTGAAATTTCCATATGAAGATGGTATTGAAAAACAAATACAATCTCAAACGAACGATAAAGTAATAGAAGATCTTTTGGCAGAATACCCAGATGTAACATTTACTCGTTTATTCACATCTGTAAGCCCGGAACAAATACAAAACCTTGAAGTGAAAGCACCTAATAATGTATCTACAAGTTTATTAAACTACTATATTCTTCAAACTCAACATGCTGGGCAAGAGGAAGAACAAGTAGATAAGTTAAAGACATCTTCTTTAATAGAAGATGTGTATATAAAGAAACAAGAAAAAATAACACCACCGGAAGTACA
This sequence comes from Bacillus sp. SSR7, assembly GCF_055902415.1. Lineage (NCBI taxonomy): Bacteria > Bacillati > Bacillota > Bacilli > Caryophanales > Bacillaceae > Bacillus > Bacillus sp. SSR7. The sequence goes on from NZ_JBVVXV010000010.1 coordinate 144,096, forward strand.
GCCATTAAGTGTATCTTTTAATCCTAATAACAATCCTAGATATGAAAAACAAGGTTATCTTGAAGCAGCACCATCTGGTATTAATGCACCTTTCGCCTGGGGAGTCCGAGGCGGTAATGGAAGTGATGTAACCTTTGTTGATATGGAATATGGATGGTTATTAAATCATGAGGATTTAGTACATCAAAATATTGAATTAATGTCTGGAAGAAATATAGATCAACATGTCGGTCATGGGACGTCTGTACTAGGAATTGTATCCTCTGAGGACAATGAAGTTGGGAATATTGGGATTGCGCCAAAAGCGAAAGCAAAGGTGATTTCTCAAATAAGAGATAACGGACAGTATAATACAGCTGATGCAATATTAAGTGCTATAAATCAGTTAGAAGCTGGGGATGTTTTATTATTAGAGGCACAAGCTTCCTTTGATGGGTATGGTGATAAATATTTACCTGTTGAGGTACAACCAGATATCTTTGATGCGATTCGTGCTGGTACAGATAAAGGTGTTGTCATTATAGAAGCTGGAGCGAATGGTTGGAATGATTTAGATCAATTTAAAGATAGAAATGGTAAACAAATTTTAAATCGTAATAGTAAAGATTTTAAAGATTCAGGTGCAATTATGGTAGGAGCGGGCTCTTCATCTTTCCCTCATGAACGTATGTGGTTTTCGAATTATGGAAGCCGTATTGATGTGTATGGTTGGGGAGAAAACGTAGATACAACTACAGCTGAGCAAAGTCGAAGTGCTGTAAATCTTTATACATCTAGCTTTAGTGGCACGTCAAGTGCTTCACCTATTATTGCCGGAGCAGCGACTTTAGTACAAAGCATTGCTAAAGAAAACTTAGGACAACCATATAGACCGAGTGAACTAAGAGCAATATTAAGCAACCAGAATACAGGAACAAAATCTAAAGATCCATATTCAGATAGAATTGGTGTTTTACCAGATTTGAAGTCTATACTAGTAAACTTAGGGTATGGACAAAGAAAACCAAACGGTGGAAATGAGTTACAAGTAACAGAAAATGAACCAAATAATGAACGTATACAGGCAAATAAAGTTAACTTTCATACACCGATGAAAGGGACACTATATAATAGTGATAGAGTAGATGTATTTACTTTCCAAATTGACTCGCCAGAAAATATTACTATTTCTCTATTAAATGAACAAAACATTGGGATGACATGGGTGCTTCATCATGAATTAGATTTAAATAACTATGTAGCATATGGTGAAAATGAAGGAAATGTAGTTAAAGGTACTTATAATGCAAAGCCAGGTAAATATTATTTATACGTCTATAAGTATGAGAATAAAGATGGTTCATATGTATTGAATATAAAGTAAACGAAAGGAACTTCAGGTGAAGTTCCTTTAAATTTTTCTAATTTAGGATATGTGAATGATTTTTTAACTTTACTTCTATGTAATATTTCATATTTATGAAATGTTATTTATTTTTTACTCACCAGATTATATTATATTCAATAAGTTTGATATAAAACAGAAAAAGGAGGAATAATAATGAGCAGTAAGAAATTTATTTTGAAATTATTCATATGTAGTACGATATTTATCACCTTTGTATTTGCTTTACATGATAAGCAAGTAGTTGCAGCAAGCTCTGTTAATGAGTTTGAAAATTGGTCAAAGTGGATGCAACCTATACCTGATAATATCCCATTAGCACGAATTTCAATTCCAGGAACACATGATAGCGGGACGTTCAAATTACAAAATCCAATAAAGCAAGTATGGGGAATGACGCAAGAATATGATTTTCGTTACCAAATGGATCATGGAGCTCGTATTTTTGATATAAGAGGACGTTTAACAGATGATAATACGATAGTCCTTCATCATGGGCCATTATATCTTTATGTAACACTGCATGAATTCATAAACGAAGCGAAACAATTTTTAAAAGATAACCCAAGTGAAACGATTATTATGTCTTTAAAAAAAGAGTATGAGGATATGAAAGGAGCAGAAAGTTCCTTTAGTAATACGTTTGAAAAAAGTTATTTTGTGGATCCTATCTTTTTAAAAACAGAAGGAAATATAAAATTGGGAGATGCTCGTGGGAAAATTGTACTACTAAAAAGATATGGTGGTAGTAATGAATCTGGAGGATATAATAATTTCTATTGGCCAGATAATGAGACGTTTACCACAACTGTAAATCAAAATGTACATGTAACAGTACAAGATAAATATAAAGTGAGTTATGATGAGAAAGTAAAATCTATTAAAGATACGATAAATGAAACGATGAACGATAGTGAGGATTTAAATCATCTATATATTAATTTTACAAGCTTGTCTTCTGGTGGTACAGCATGGAATAGTCCATATTACTATGCCTCTTATATAAATCCTGAAATTGCAAACTATATAAAACAAAATAACCCTACAAGAGTAGGCTGGATTATTCAAGACTATATAAATGAAAAGTGGTCACCACTGCTGTATCAAGAAGTTATAAGAGCGAATAAGTCACTTATAAAAGAATAAAGATGATGAGAGTAAGAAGCGATAAAATACGTCGCTTCTTATTGAAAATACAGTGTATCTTGGAAATGGAACAATTTTCGAGTTATCTCAATCGATGTTTCATTATGAAAAGGCCAAACTTTTAAATTGGGTCAATTTTAAGTGAAAAATGAATATCATTAACTTTACGAAAAAGCAACTGATCATAAGTGTTCAGTTGCTTTTTATTTTTAAAGTGGATGAGCGAAAAAATATAAAAGTGGTTGGTCCGTTTTTTGCAAACATCTATTATGATAAGAGAAGAAAGGTAGTATGTTATCAACGTTTTAAAGAGGAAGTTCTTAATAAAAATAGACTGGCCTTAGAGAGGTGAAAATACAATGAGCTTTGCGATTTCACTAGTCGTTATTATTGTAATTGTATCACTGTTTGGGACCGTGCTAGTTGCACGAAATGTAGAGGAGAATTACGGCAAGTCCACAAAGAGAAATGTGAAAAATTTATCTGCAATCTATATTGTCCTTCTTTTTGTTCTACTGCTAGGGGTAACATGGTATGCGGTAATAATTTGATAGTTTGTAACAGAACTGCAACGAGAGCATGAAGCTGGAATTTCAGAAGCTATCGAGTAATTAGAGACGGAGCTATTTTAATATATCCATTTTTGGATGAGAAAATGTGACTAATTAATACTATTTTTACGGTGAATACTGTTAGTAATAAATTGAGGATAGTTCGTTTTGAAAGGAGGCAACTATATGGAATGGAAACCAAATCGTGCAGATAAGACGCCTGTATATAAACAAATAGCGGATTATATTGAAAGGGGTATTTCTTCAGGTGAGTTTCCTTCTGACAGTAAGTTACCTTCTGAGCGTATGTTAGCAAAAGAATTACAGGTGAATAGGAGTACGATAGTAGCTGCATATGAAGAATTAAAATCACTTGGAGTAGTAGAACGGCAAAAAGGAAGCGGAACGAGGGTGAATACAGACATATGGGGTGTTTCACATAAACGAATACCAAACTGGGGTAGGTACGTCGAGGACGGGTCATTCTTACCTAATGTACCACTTGTTCAACAAATTCGAACGGAAACACAAAAAAATGACTTAATTAATTTAGCGAGTGGTGAATTGTCACCAGAATTAATTCCGAGTGATAGATTTCGAACGATTTTGTCGGAGAAAACATTTATGGAAAACCTCGGTTATGATCATCCACTTGGAAATGAAATGTTGAGAAAAACAATTGCGGCACATGTTCAGCAATATAAACAAATTGAAGCAGATTCGAATTCTATCCTTATTACATCTGGAGCACAACAGGCACTTAATCTTATCGTTCAATGCTTATTAAAACCTGGTGATGCGATTGCAATTGAGGACCCTTCGTATTGTTTTTCACTGCCGATATTTAAATCAGCTGGCTTAAAAATATTCCATTTACCTGTTGATCAGCATGGAATGAATCCAGATGACTTAATTGATTTGCATAAAAAGCATCGTATTCGTATGGTATTTTTAAATCCGGATTATCAAAATCCAACTGGAACCGTGCTTTCATTGGCAAGACGTAAAAAGATTTTAGAACTGTCTTCTGAATTTGGCATACCGATTGTAGAAGATGATCCGTATAGTTTAACTTCATTTAATGGTGAAGTGAATCCAACATTAAAATCAATGGATCAAAACGGGAATGTTCTTTATATAAGTTCACTATCAAAAATTGTGGCATCAGGATTACGGATTGGCTGGGTAATTGGCCCTACGCGTGTAATAGAGCGTTTAGCGGATGCGAAGCAGCAAGTTGATTTTGGTCATAGCGTATTTACACAGTGGGTGGCAAATCAATTTTTAGAATCAGAAGATTTTCATGCACATATTACAATGCTTCGTGGACAATTGAAAGAGAGAAGAGATGCGTTAATTAGAAAGCTTAAAGAAATATTAGGGGATCAGGTTGAATTTTTTGTTCCAGAGGGTGGAATACATTTATGGTGCAAAGTGCAAGGAACGTTTGATGAATATCATTTATTAGGCGAATCTATACGAAATGGTGTAGCGTTTGTTCCGGGAAGTGTTTTAGGTACTAAAAGTGAATATATTCGTTTTACTTTTGGGAGAGTAGATATCGAACAAATACAACTGGGAATTACGAGATTCGCGGAAACGCTAAATGAGATTTCATAATGGTGATGCGTAATATTGAAATGAGGGAAAGAAATGAAGTATGTGACACTTTTACTTCAAGTAGGTGTGCTCTATGTATTTAGTTTAGTTGGTACGTGGATTCAGGGAGAATTCCATCTATCAATGCCAGGGAGTTTAATTGGGATGTTAATGCTGTTTCTACTCCTCTATACTCGTATTTTACCATTAAAGTGGTTTGAGGAAGGGGCGGGAAAATTAATCGTATTTTTACCGTTATTTCTAATTCCTTCGACAACAGGGCTGATGGAATATGGGTCTTTTCTTTTCAGTAAGGGGAGTGTTATATTCCTTTTAGTAGTTGCAAGCACGACAGTAACTTTAGTTGTTTCAGGTTATATAAGTCAATTATTAGTAACATCAAAAAAATAAAATCGACAAGGTGCACGATCCAAATGGTCTTCATTATTATTACAATAGTAATTTATGTATTGGCGACAAAGTTATATAAAAAATTTACGTTTCCATTTATGTTACCGGTGTTAACAGTTACGGCAATTATGATTTGTTTATTTCTGACTTTTGATATTTCCCATCATGAGTATAGGGAAAATGGTGGAGATATTCTTTCTAGTTTATTGAGTCCTGCAATTGTAGCATTAGCGATACCTTTATTTAAAGAGCGAAAAATACTTATGAAAAACTTTTTGTCGATACTTATCGGTGTAGCGGTAGGTATAGTGGCTTTAACGAGTATGAATGTAGTGATTGGTGAGATGTTAAATATAGATAAGGAACTCATATTAACGACACTGCCGCAATTAGCGACGATGCCTATTTCCATTTCATTAGCGGATCAAATTGGTGGTATTCCATCTATGACTTCTAGTTTCGTAGTAGTTGCAGGAATAACAGGTGCTATTATCGGACCGACAGTACTGAAGTTTTTCCGAATAACAAGTGCGATTGGAAAAGGAGTGGGGATGGGGTGCGCATCACATATGATCGGTGTGAGTCGTCTCGTGAAGGAAGGCGAGAAAGAAGCGACGATCGGTTCGGTGACGATGATTGTAACCGGAATACTTATTAGTATAATCATACCGTATGGAACGAAATTTATATTTTAAAATGTAATGGAGATGATGAAAATGACAACATGGTTTATAGTTACATTATTTATTTTTGGTGCGATTAAAGTACTAGTTTCTAGTATGCCGACTTCTGTTGTAGAATCAATTATTAGTAGATTTGAATTGCATCAAAAACTTGAGGAAGAGAATACCACTATATTGATAGACGGAAAAAATATAGAGGGGGAAACGAAACTACAAGTTATTCATGAATTTAACGAAGCTTTATTTTTAGATAAACATTATTTTCCGCCGCACGGGGAAGGAACACCAATCGTTATTAACACGAAGAAAGGGAATAAAGAGATTCGATTTTCTCTGTATAGCCATGAGGAACATGTTGATGTAATCAAGCAATATAAAAAGAAAATCGTTGCCTATCGTTTGCGTTCAAAACGCCTTCAAAATCCTACATCATTAGCAATAACTGAAGATTATGCTTAAGAAGAGATCTATAATGGTCTCTTTATTTTTGTATGAAATGATATACTTTCCAGATAAAAGAAAAGAAAATCATATAGCCAAATAAAGAATATGTATGATTCCAATCCAAACTATGAATAAAGAAACCGAATCTTTCAGAAATCTGTTCAAAAATGCTAGCACAAATACCTATTGAAATAATAAATAGAATTCTAGAAACTGTAGATAATGTTTTTGAAATTTGTATGAAAATCGTTGTTAAAATTGGTAGTACAAATAAAGTAAAGCCAATGTTAATTGAAAATATGGATGAGAAAGGTCTAACCGGAAAGGAATACATTTGTTTCGCAACAAAGAAAGCATCTAAGAAAGTTCCGATAATAGAAGAGAATAAGATTGTAATAACTAATGCGAAAAGGTTATTCTTCTTCTCGAAGGAGGACGTTTTTCTTTGCAAGAATTGCCAACTCAATTTTTTCGAGTGTTTTACAGTAGTCTTCTGTAATTTGTCCATGTATCCTTTCCTCCTTATCGGTTAAATAATGTATGACTTGCCAGTCGTTAAACCAATCTGCATGTTCTGTTTCTTCATGTTTCATATTTTTCCATGCATACATAAGTGCAGGGCTATATATACGGTGGGCATCACTTTTTAATTGGCATTTCTTTATTCTTCGTTTATAAAACTCTCTTGAAAAGGATTCATTCACACTTGAAAATAAATGTGGCCAATAATCTTTTCGGGATCCAGTATGTGGATGAGTGTCAGCCCATTGTAGTATACGAGCTAAAACGTGTTCATCATGAAACAATAATGTATATAATCGTTTTCCGAGCAAAATTCGTTCGTGTAAGGAAGTGAAATGTTTCATTGTATCACCAATTAATAATGTTTTTTGTCCAGTATTTTCTTCAGAGAAAGGGAAGAGAATATGATTAAATTGAAAGAAATCAAAAAGTTTAAATCCAATACTATTTAGTACATTTTTTTTGAAGTATTTATTTTGAATCACTCTTTTTTCTAAGTAGTTTTGTTCATTAATAATAGTCGCAATCGTTAATATTTGTTTGTTTCCAGTTTTCCAAAAAAAGTTCCACATCGTTTCCATGAATGTTGACACATTGAGGTGAGGGAGGAGATGAAAAAGATTTTTGTTTTTTTTAACACTCTGTTCATATAATAAAAATTGTGGATACACATCTTGAAAGATAAGCCAATTACCCCGTTCTAAAAAAGAAAAGAAAGTAAATTGATCTTTCTCAGATAACAATTTCGTATATAAATCCCCCTTTAAATCTGTCATGTTCCAACCGCCGTTCCGCGATACCATATGTCCAAGCAATGCCCAATGTATTTCAGGATATCTTTTGTAAAATTGATAGTAAGCACGAGTTCTTGTAACATTATTTTGATTCAATAATTTTGTTCTTTCTTTAATTGTGTGTATGAATACTTCTTCTTCGTTCGAAAGGGGAGAAAGGAAGTTATTTACGTTGATGCATTTTTGTTTTAGCTCGTTTTTTATTGAGAAGAGGGATAGAGGAATGTTTTTGTAAAGTTTATGATTTGGATTGTCGTGGTGCATGTAATTCCCTCCAATTCAAGTCTGTTATCATAAATATATTAGTAACTACTTACATAAATGATATGTGAAGGAAATGAAAAGTTGCAAAGTACAAAAAAGGAAAGAAGAGTCCGTCTCTCCTTTCCTTTTCGTGTATGTATTTACGCTACAGAGAATGAACACCTTTTTTGAGAAGAGTAGAAAATGAATCAGCATGAATAGGCTTGCTGTAGTAGTAGCCTTGAATAAATTGACAATTATTTTTTTGAAGGAAACTCACGTGTTCTTTCGTTTCTACACCTTCCGCGATAACTGACATTCCTAATGTATTTGCTAATGTGATGATTGTTTTAATAATTTCCATTCCATCGTCACATGTTTCAGACATTGTAATAAATTCTCGTGGGATTTTTAACGTATCGATTGGATATAAAGGTAAGTAAGCTAGCGAAGAATAGCCTGTACCAAAGTCATCGATTGAAATATGAATCCCTAAACTTTTTAGTGTACGTAGTTTTATTAATGTTTCTCGCTCATCCATCATTGCAATTCGCTCTGTTAATTCAAGATCGAGAGAACTTGCTGGTAAGCCTGTATTTGCTAATGTTGCAGAAATAGATTTTACAAAATCTTCTTGTTCAAATTCTTTAGCAGATAAGTTTACACCTATTTTTAAATGTGAATATCCGAGTGCGTGCCAACGTTTCATTTGCTCACAGGCTTGCTTCAATGTCCACTTTCCTATTGGAATAATTTGTAGTGTTTCTTCTGCAATCGGAATAAATTCGTATGGAGAAATAATACCTAATTCAGGATGATTCCACCTAATTAAAGCTTCTGCACCAATAATTTTATTAGATTCACTATCAACTTGAGGTTGATACAAAAGGAACAATTCTTCATTTTGTATTGCGTTTGGTAAATCTTTTTCTAATCGTAATCGTCTTTCAATCTTTCTAGCGATTACATCGTCATAAATAGAGACGGAGTTAAGCTCTTTTGCCTTCGCATCATACATTGCAACATTAGCGTTTTTTAATAGTGTGGTGATATCGATTCCGGAATGTGGATAAATAGCGATGCCGATACTAAGTGATAAAGTTAATGTATGCTCATGTATGACAAAGGGTTTTTCCATACTTTCAAATAATTGATTACATAACTCGAATAAGGAATCTTCGTCAGTATAGTTTTCAATTAAGATTGTAAATTCATCACCGCCGATTCTTGATAGATGAATATGTGATGGAAGACATGATTGGAATCGCTTTGCTACTTCTTCTAATATGTAATCCCCTGAAGAATGTCCAAGTGTGTCGTTAATTACTTTAAAGCGATCTAAGTCCAAATATAATAATGCAAACTCGCTTTCTGTCGTTTTAGCATTTTTTATAATTCTTTTTAATTTCTTATGGAAAAAGGCACGGTTCCCAATTTTCGTTACAGTATCATGGAATGCTAAATATTTTATTTCTTCTTGCTGTTTTTTTAATGCAGTAATATCTTTCACCATAATATAGCTTCCTGAAATTTGTCCGTCTATCATAATAGGGACGATAGTAACGTATAAAAAATAAGTAAAGCCATCTTTATATTGAGAACTAAGTTGTAAGGATGCCGATTCTTGTTGTTTCACTTTTTCTAATGCAGATGCTAGTTTATGTTTATCTTCATCTAAAATAATTGAAAAACATGTTTCACCAAGTAACTCGTTCGTTGGTGCTCCAAGTAGTATACTTCCAGCTTTATTTACATTTAAGAATACACCATTTAAATCAATTGTAAAAATAGGATCAGGGTGATATTCATATAATGATTTGAATTTTTGTTGCTTTTGAGATAGAGCCTCTGATTTATGAACTAAATCTGAAGTCCGTAATGTAACTTTTTCTTCTAATTGGGCATTAAATACTTGTAAACGTTTGGTTAGGGAATTGTTTTGCATACGTACAATAGAATGACGAATGAGTACGAAAATAAAAGTAATACAATTTCCCGTAATGAGAGTGGAAGATGCTGTTTGTTCTTTTAACGTAAACCCGATTAGTATTGCAACGGCAAGATAAGGAAATACAACTAAAGCCTTCTTTCCTATTATAGGGTTAACAATGAAATAATTTTTATGGCTATTATGATCTTCTGAAATAGATCCAGCTATTGCAATAAGCAATACAGGTATTCTATATAAAAGACGTAATAATGTTATCGTTTCAGTTGATAAATGATTATTTAGGTAAAAATAAATATAGTTAAAAGTTGCAGAACTTATTAATACAAAAATAAAGATATAAATTTTCCGTTTGGAATTAAAAATTGTTGGACGGAAAAAGAGACTAACACCTAGTAGAAGAAATAATAAATCTGCAATTGGATATAGAAATGAAAGGAAAACATCTCCTAGTGAAAGAGAGAATATATTTAAATTTGGTTGATTAAATAAATACCACTCCAATGTGAATATGGAAGTAAGTACTATGCATATATCACAAATAAAGAACGCTTTTTCCCATTTATCGCATTCTTTTAAGATTTTATAGCAGAAAGCGATAAGACAAAAGAGTAGAAAAAACATGTAAAATACATCAGAAATTGTAAAACGATGTATTGGAATTTCGAAGAAGCTATCTTGATATGTATATACTATTTTTCCTAATAAAAAACTACCAATTGCTATTGTGATACATATCCAAAACGGATTTGAACTGACTTTTTTAGAATATATAGAGTAAATGAGTGATACAAATGTAATAGCTTCAACAATAAGTGAAGCGAAGCGTACATCTGAATTTGAAAAATGAGTAGGGAACAGATAGAAAAACATAAAATAGATTGAATAGCATATTAATGTCGCAATTAATATACATAGTTGTAAATTTTTATTTAATTTCAATAAAATCACCTTCTTTAATTATGTACTATATTCGTAATATCTATACATAATAATATTATTTAAGAATTGTATCAGATTTCCTTATAAAAATCATGCGTATAAGGAAAGTGATGAAGAGTTTAATACTTCTTAAAATTAAAAAAACATGGCGTTTGATAGTATGTATTACATCAAGATTTTAAATAGAAATTGTATATTTAGTCATCCTTTGAATTTTAAAGGTTTTTTAGTGGTTCGCAAGTGAATATGTATAATTGCATAAGGGTATAACATTCAATTTTATATAAAATTGAATGTTATAAAGTATAAACTAAACTTTTGTATGTATCTATTCTCATACGAATGAGGGATTTCAAAAAGATGTTACGTATATACAATAGTACGTAAGCATATATAAAACATTTAGTATGGGAGGAAAAGTATGAAGAATTGGGTGAAGTTTCGAATAGCACGTCCAACTGATCAGTTTGAAAAGGTGATAGAATTCTATGAAAAAGGATTGGGCTTAAAACGTATAGGTGAATTCTATGATCATGAAGGCTATGATGGGGTCATGTTTGGACTCCCAGATGAAGAGTATCATTTAGAATTTACAAGACATTTTGACGGGAGTCCTTGTCCAGCTCCGACCAAAGATAATTTACTTGTATTTTATATGAGTGAAGATAGTGAAATGAAAAAGGTAAGTAAAAGGCTGTATACATTGGGATATGATGAGTTGGAACCTGAAAATCCATACTGGAAAGACAAGGGGATAACGATAGAGGATCCAGATGGCTGGAGAATTGTGTTGATGAAATTAGAAGAATAATGTGTAATTATGCTTGAAGTTCAAGTAGGAGGAAATACGTAAAAGGGCTTTCTTTTGAGGGGGACACTCATGGAAGGTTTTTTTGTATGAAATCTGAAAAATAAAATTTGAAATTATATTCTGGAAAGTAATAAAATAAGAACGTGTACTCCTATGGGTTTGAGAGGGGTGTCTGTAAAGATGAATAGAACACTAGGGGGACTTTTTTATGATATGCCGGATTAAGGATGCAGAAATATATTATGAAATCATTGGCGAAGGAAAACCTGTCATTATTATACATGGCTGTGCACCTGATCATAGGTTAATGCAGAGGTGCATGGAATCAGTATTCGAAAAATATAAAGGTTACCAAAGAATATATATTGATTTACCTGGCATGGGGAAATCGAATGCTCCAGATTGGATAAATAGTTCAGATCATATGTTAGAACTGTTAATTGCATGTATTGAAGAAATCATTCCGACGAAAAACTTTTTATTAGTAGGAGAATCTTATGGGGGATATTTAGCTAGAGGTATACTCACAAAGCTGTTTGAAAGAGTTAATGGATTACTATTAGTCTGCCCTGTTGTAGTAGCGGATCCAGAAAAAAGGACTCTTCCAGATAAACAGGTAATTTTACAAGATGAGGACTTTTTAAATAAGCTCACTTCTACGGAAAGAGAGGCATTTTGTGAGTTAGCAGTAGTAGCAAACGAATATACATATAAGCGATTTCAAGAAGAAATTAGACCAGGGTTAGATGTTGCTAATTATGAGTTTATTGAAAGGTTGCAAAAGAATTACTCTCTTACTATGAATTTTCATCATATGAAATATGAGAAACCCGTTCTTTTACTAGCTGGAAGACAAGATATATCGGTAGGTTATCAAGATATTATAGAAATTATTGATGATTATCCAAGAGCGACATTAGCCGTGTTAGATATGGCAGGGCATAATTTACAAATTGAACAACCTGAATTATTCGAGAGTTTAGTAGGAGAATGGATTAAACGGACAAATCAGCAAAGTTTATAAAAGATGAATGAATTAATATTTTCAAGGAGGAAGTATGAGTACATATATCTATATGGTTAGACATGGTGAATCACCAAAATTAGAAGAGGGTGAAAGAACACGTGGTTTAACTGAAAAGGGAAGTTTAGACGCTCATAGAGTAACAAATATATTAAAAACAGAGGGAATCGATACTTTCATTTCAAGTCCATATAAGAGAGCTGTATTAACGATAGAAAAAACAGCCGATTTCTATGAAAAAGAAATATTAATATATGAAAATCTTAAAGAGTGTATGTTTTCCAGTGGCGATCAAGTTATATCAGATAAAGAGGTGTATCCACTTGTAAAGAAGATGTTCTCTGAAGCGGATTTTGCACGAACGGAAGGAGAGTCATATGCGGATTGCCAAAGAAGGGTAGTGAAAGTATTAAAAGAAATCTTAATGGATTTTCAAGGACAAAAAATTGTAATTGGTACACATGGCCTTGTCATGACACTCATGATGAATTATTTTGATAAGCAATACGGGTTTGAATTTTTAATGAATACGTCAAAACCAGATATATATAAGATGGAGTTTAAAGAGGAACAATTAATGAATGTAGAGAGATTATGGAAAGCAGAATAAAATTGGTTGTATGGGCTTTATTGTAAAAGTTACTTTTATAGCAAAATCTTCTTATTTGAATAGAAAGTATTTTTATCAACTATTTTTAGAATGTTAAATCAATAAGTAATTATTCAGTTTCTGAATAATATAATTGAAAGTTGGTTTAAGTAAACAATTTTAAATGTGACAAAACTCCAAACGTTGAATTTATATTCAATAGGAGAAAAAGATGTAGAATTTTGTCTTACTGTCCTCGTTTACTTTTTATTTCATTACATATAGGCTTTGTGGTGTAAGGGGGGACATCACCTTTACGCAAAATCTATAAGGAGGTCATTGTAATGAAACAAATTAAAAAGTTTGCGGGAGTTGCTTTAGCGGGGACGATTGGATTAAGTGGACTACTGTTTTTAGAACCAAGTGTAAGCGCTGCGGAAGTACAGCAAGTGAAAGAGGAGAATTTCAATGCAATTGATGTATCGATGAATCTAAATGAATTATATGTATTAAGTGGCAGAAGCATTGATGTTCTTTCTGGAGATAAAGAAGCAATTCAGCTAAACAAATACACAATTCGTTTTAGTAAACCAGGGAAGTATGTGATTAAAGTAAATGGCTGTATTTATGACGATGTATATACTTTTATTGTGAATGATTAGTATATCTTCTTAAATTATGGAATAAAAAAGAAACACCCTATTTGCGGTGAGAATCGTAAATAGGGTGAATTTACTTGTATTAAACTGTACTTTAAATATGTTCACTAATTTTTTTTTGTTATGTAGAGTATGTAGAAGTGTTTGAAATACCTTAAATGATTGCTGAAAGATTGGACTTTGAATAAATGTATACAGAAAAGTTACGATAAAAACAGGACCCCCTAGCATAAATCCAATAACTAGTACAATACATTCTACTATGATTCTAGCACGGCTAATAGATAGACCGGTTTTGTCGGAAATAGTAAGCATGAATCCATCACGAGGTCCAGCGCCGATTCCAGCCGCAACATACATCCCTCCCCCGATACCTGTAATGGTGATACCAGAAAATAGAATGAGTAAGTTTAACCATAAATAATCACTAGCGTTTGGAAGAATATTTGATTGTAAGAAAAAGTCCATAATCGGACCGATAAGTAGTGCATTTAAAAATGTGCCTATATTTATATATTTTCGATCTACTAGTAAAGAAATGAGAACGAGACATAATCCACATATGACACTCCACGTACCAATAGTCCATCCAAACCTTTGGTAGAGAGCCATGTTTAAAACTTCCCAAGGATGTAAACCGAGAAATTTAACTTTTACTGCAAGAGCATTTCCAAGGCCGAAAAAAATTAATCCTAAGAAAAAAAGAAAATAGCGAAAGAGAGTTAGCCTCATCTTTAAAACCTCCCATATTGTATAATTATGTATATTACATGTAAGAGTTTTAATGTACAAATATTACGACTTTTCAACCGGTATTTAAAATAGCTAAAATACAAATGAAATATATGTATTCACAGTCAAAAAAGTTAAAATATTTCGTCTCAAGGATTATAATAGAGAAAGAAATATAAAAGGGAGTGAACGAGTTTGAAACAAGAACTTATTGAAAGATTTACGAGATATGTAAAAATTGATACGCAATCAAATGAAGAAAGTCATACAGTGCCAACAACACCTGGACAAATTGAATTTGGTAAGTTATTAGTGGAAGAGCTAAAAGAAATTGGGTTAACAGAAGTGACGATGGATGATAACGGTTATGTAATGGCAACACTTCCTGCTAATACGGATAAGGATGTTCCAGTCATCGGCTTTTTAGCACATTTAGATACGGCAACAGACTTTACAGGGAAAAACGTAAAACCACAAATTCATGAAAATTTTGATGGCAATGCGATTACGTTAAATGAAGAGTTAAATGTTGTGTTAACGCCAGAACAGTTTCCAGAATTACCATCATATAAAGGACATACCATTATTACAACTGATGGTACGACACTTCTAGGAGCAGATGATAAAGCTGGTCTGACTGAAATTATGGTTGCAATGAACTATTTAATACATAATCCGCAAATTAAACATGGGAAAATAAGAGTAGCATTTACGCCGGATGAAGAAATTGGTCGTGGGCCAGCGCATTTTGATGTAGAAGCGTTTGGTGCATCATGTGCTTATACGATGGATGGAGGTCCATTAGGTGGTTTAGAGTATGAAAGCTTTAATGCTGCAGGCGCTAAGTTAACGTTTAACGGAACGAATACACATCCTGGAACAGCGAAAAATAAAATGCGTAACGCAACTAAACTTGCGATGGAGTTTAATAGCTATTTACCAGTAGAAGAGGCACCAGAATATACAGAGGGGTATGAAGGATTCTATCATTTACTTTCTTTACATGGTGATGTTGAGCAAAGTAAAGCGTATTATATTATTCGAGATTTTGATCGTGAAAATTTTGAAGCGCGTAAACATAACGTTGAAAATATTGTGAAGCAAATGCAAAAGAAGTATGGACAAGATGCAGTCGTTTTAGAAATGAATGATCAATACTATAACATGCTTGAAAAAATCGAACCAGTGAGAGAAATTGTTGATATTGCATATGAGGCAATGAAAAGTTTAAATATCGAACCAAATATTCATCCGATTCGCGGTGGAACAGATGGATCACAACTATCGTATATGGGATTACCAACCCCAAACATTTTCACAGGTGGTGAAAACTATCACGGTAAATTTGAGTATGTTTCGGTAGATGTTATGGAAAAAGCTGTTCAAGTTATTGTGGAAATCGCAAGACGATTCGAAGAACAAGCTTAAAAAAGAACCAAGTAGTGCGGATGCGCTACTTGGTTTTTTAGTATAATACTCGCCACAAATAAAAAGTTGCGTAAGACTCCCAGTTGATCCAATTTGCCGCAAAATCTTTTATTTCCTGTTTAGTTGGTTTACTTTCGGAACCTGTTATATATTTAATTGCATTGTGCAAACCAACATCGTCAATTGGAAAAGCAGAAGGGAATCGTAAACAGCGCATTAAAACATAGTGGGCAGTCCACGGACCTACACCATGTATAGCAGTTAATTGTTTTTCAGCAATCTTTACATCTTGTGTTTGTAGTAAAGATTCTTTTGATAGTTTTCCTTCTGTAATAAGCTTTGCAATACCGATTAAATATTCACACTTTCGAGTCGTCATTTTTAAATTTTTGAGATCTTCTACGTGTAAATTGGCAATCGTTTCAGGAGAAGGGAATATCCAATGTTTTCTATCGTTCCATTCTACATAACTTCCAAATGTCTCGACTAATCTTCTTTTTAGCGTATAAGCATATGTGAGGTTAATTTGTTGACCGATAATTCCCCAGGAAAGTGCTTCAAATAAGTCTGGAATACCTAAGGTGCGAAGGCCATTATATTGTTCAATTGGTCTTTGAAGGAGTACATCATGTTTAGCCAATGTATAAAAGGGAGTTAAATCAGTAGTTAAATCAAACCACTCGTTCACATAGTTAGCTATAGCTTCGTGTATCGATTCTTCAGATGTATATAATTCTTCTAAAAAACGTATTTGAATATTTCCATCTATATTCATACTAATTTCAACTAAAGGATTTACATCGTGAACAGGGATAACTTTATAAATTTTGTTATCTTCAATGTGGAACATACATTCATTGTTAGAACGCGATAAATAGCGTAAATTTTCTTGGAAACTAAATTCTGTTGGAACTGCTAAAATTAATGCGCTAGTATAGTTTGCTGTCATATGCATTCTACCTGCGACTTTTCTAATGTAAGCAACGCTTTCTTCATTTCTAATCCGCCTCTAAAGCCGGTTAGTTTACCATTCTTTCCAATAACACGATGGCAAGGAATTGTAATAAGAAGAGGATTGGCAGCAATAGCGGTAGCAACGGCACGTACAGCAGTAGGTTTTTGTATTGTTTCGGCAATTTTTGAATAAGAGTATGTCTCCCCATAAGGAATTTCACGTACCGCATTCCAAACAGATAATTGAAATTCAGTTCCGTAAGCATCGATAGGGAATGTAAAAGCTTCTCGCTGGATTTCTAAATACTCGATAATTTCTTTCGTATATGTTTGTAGATAATTGGGATTACAGGTCAAAATATGTTGGGGCAATTTTTTTCTAGCCCATATATTTAGTTCTTCAAAGTTTTCATTTTGAGACCCAATGAAACATAATCCATTTTCAGTTGCAGCAATATGAAACTGAAAATGTTTATGTGTAAGTAGCATCCAATATATAAACTTATTTTTATAGGAATTCATTATTGTATCCCTCTTTCATTTCATTCTTTTTTCGATATTCAGTAGGCGTAAATCCGGTTTTCTTTTTAAATAAAGTTGCGAAATACTCTGGGTTTTCTATCCCGACGGCAGTACTAATTTCTTTAATGGAGTGATTGGTTTGTAAAAGGTGTTCTGCCGCTTTAACAATTCTGAAATGCTGTATATATTCTATTGGACTTATTCCTGTCATTTTTTTGAAAGTGCGTTGTAAATGAAAGGGGCTACCATGGCACATTTCCGCAAGTATGTCGAGAGTTAATAATTCATCAAAGTGTTTTTCGATATAAACTTTTATTTGTTCTACCCACTCTTCATTAGGTAAAGTGAGCCCATTTGGTTTACAACGCTTGCACGGGCGAAAGTTTTCATTTAACGCTTGCTCTGCATGATGAAAAATTCGTACATTGTTTTTATTCGGTATTCTTGATTTGCATGATGGCCTGCAAAAGATTCCAGTTGATTTCACAGCATAAAAGAATTTGCTATCATAGGAAGAGTCATTATGGATAATTGCTTGCCAATGTTCATTTGTTAACGTAACTCCTTCATTGTGCAAAGAACATCACCTCTGAAATTAGTATAACCTGAATAAAGTGCGTATGTATGTATTCATAAATGTAAGAGCAAGATTACAAAGGTGAAAATATGATTGTTTTTCTATTTTGTGATAGCATGAAATTTGGAAAGAAACATCAAGAGGAGGCCTATAAGTGAAGTTAATTTCGTGGAATGTAAATGGTTTGCGAGCAGTTATCGCAAAAGGTGGATTTTTAGAATATCTCGAGGAATCCAATGCTGATATATTTTGTTTACAAGAGATTAAATTACAAGATGGGCAAATTGATTTAAATCTAGAAGAATATTATACATATTGGAATTATGCTGTAAAAAAAGGATATTCAGGGACGGCTATTTTTTCGAAAAAAGAACCACTTTCTGTTACTTATGGTTTAGGCATTGAAGAGCATGATCAAGAAGGACGTGTTATTACTTTAGAATTCGAAGATTTTTACATCATTACATTATATACACCAAATTCAAAACGTGGATTAGAAAGATTAGATTACAGAATGAAATGGGAAGATGATTTCCGGGTGTATATTAAACGATTAGATGAGAAAAAACCAGTTATTTTTTGTGGAGACTTAAACGTTGCTCATAAAGAAATTGATTTGAAAAATCCAAAAAGTAATCGTAAAAATCCTGGGTTTTCTGATGAAGAAAGAGAGAAGTTTACATGTATTTTAGAAGAAGGATTTATTGATACGTATCGTTATCTATATCCTAATCAAGAAGGCGCATATTCGTGGTGGTCGTATCGAATGGGAGCGAGAGCAAAAAATATTGGATGGCGTTTAGATTATTTTGTTGTTTCTGAAAGAATGAAAGACCAAATAACAGAGGCGAAAATTAATAGTGAAGTAATGGGATCAGACCATTGCCCAGTTGAATTACATATAAATTTCTAAAAAAAGAAGTATCCACCTGACAGTAGGCGGATACTTCTTTTTTAATTCAGTTTGTTAAAATTTTTCAAATCTTTCTTGAAATAATTACATATTAAATATATAATTAGTAACGATAATCATTATCAATGAAAAGGATTATCAATGGGTGAGGTGTAATAGAATTATAGCTTAGGGGAAGTGAACGAGAATGAGTTCTGGATAGAATTATTAATCTAATGAAATATATATGTAAGACAATTTTCATATAGTTAAATTTTATTGAGAATATAGTTTTGAAAATTCGAGAGGAGATATATAAAGATGAATAAGAAGTTATTTACATTAGGGATGGTTACAGTTTTAAGTGTAGGACTAGCAGCATGTAATAGTGCAGATAAAACATCAGGAGAAAAAACGCAACAGCCAAAAGCTAGTGAGACGAAAAAGGACGAAAAAAGAAAAATTACATATTTAGGTAAAGAATATACAGTGCCGGCAAAAGTAGATAAAATTGCGACAGCTAGTTTAGAGTCAATGGAAGATGCGGCGGTACTTGGTATTAAGCCAGTAGGTGCTATTACTGTTGGTGGTAAATTACCGAAGTATCTTGAGAAAGATTTAGAGGGTGCAAAATCTGTTGGTGAGAAAATGGAACCAAATTTCGAAACATTACTTCAATTAAAGCCAGATGTTATTACATCAAGTACGAAATTCCCAGCAGAAACAGCTGAAAAATTTACGAAAGTAGCTCCTACATTCCCGGTATCACATGTTTCAACAAATTGGGAAGATAACTTAAAGTTAATGGGAGAATTAACTGGCAAAAAAGATAAAGCGGAAAAAATTATTAAAGATTACAATACGGACGCTGAAAAAGCAAAAGCAAAACTAGGAGATAAGTTAAAAGACAAAAAAGTACTTGTTATTAGACTAAGAGCAAACGAATTATTCCTATATCCAGAAGGAGTATACTTCAACCCTGTAATTTATAAAGATCTTGGACTAACTGCTCCAGAACAATTAAAAACTGTAAAAGCACAAGAGAAGATTTCATTTGAAAAACTTGCTGAACTTAACCCAGATTATATTTTCTTACAATATGAAACAACTGAAAATAAAAACCCGAAAGTGCTAGAAGAAATTGAAAGTAATCCAATTTGGCAAAGTATGAATGCTGCGAAAGAAAAGAAAGTATTTGTAAACGTTGTGGATCCAATGGCACAAGGTGGTACTGCTTGGAGTAAAACAGCATTCTTAAAAGAAGCAGTGAAAAATTTATCTAAATAATACAATAAGTAAGGTGCGTTGAATGATATGCAGAAAACAAATGCAGTACCAGTAACTATATTATGTATAGCACCCATACTCATCTTATTTACAGTTATACTTTCTATTTTGTATGGGGCGAAAAGTATTGATGCTGAAACGGTGTGGAACGCATTATTTCATTTTGATTCAAGTGATGTAAATCATAATATTATTATTACTTCACGTTTACCAAGGGTAGTTGCAGCTCTTTTAGTCGGAGCATTTCTAGCCATATCAGGAGCACTTATGCAGGGGATGACAAGAAACTATCTTGCATCCCCTTCTATTATGGGTGTGACGGATGGAGCAGCCTTTGTTATTACACTTTGTATGATTTTTCTCCCAGGAATGTCATCCATTGGTATGGTGATATGTTCAATGATTGGTTCTGCACTAGGAGCTGGTATCGTATTTGGTTTTGGTTCACTCCTTCAAAATGGCTTATCACCAGTTAGGTTGGCAATTATCGGAACAGTTATTGGAACATTTTTAAGCAGTGTATCGGCTGCAATGGCTTCGTATTTCCAAATTTCTCAAAATGTTAGTTTTTGGTTTAATGCAAAATTAGATCAAGTTGATCCTAATATCATTAAAATTACGATGCCGTTTGGGATAATTGGAATAATTTTAGCACTGTTCATATCAAATTCTATTACGATTCTCTCTTTAGGCGAAGAAGTTTCTATTAATCTAGGGCAACGTACAAAACTAGTTAAAGCGATGGCAATTTTATCAGTTATTTTCTTAACAGGAACGGCAGTTGCTTTAGTGGGGAAAGTTGGTTTTGTAGGTTTAATTATTCCGCACATTACTCGCTTTATAATTGGGGTAGATTATAAGTGGATTTTGCCATGTGCAGGCGTTATTGGTGGCGTTTTTCTAGCGTTATGTGACGTTTTAAGTAGATTTGTAAACTATCCATTTGAAACACCGATTGGAGTCGTTACCTCCTTAATTGGAATTCCTTTCTTCCTGTATTTAATCCGTACAAGAGGAGGAGAGAGACATGCTTAAAAGCTCAAATCAACGTTTCGGAATGACGATGGGGATACTTATATTTTTAATACTATGTGCTATTTATATTAGTTTAACGAATGGTACGTTTGACATTACGATTACAGATGTATGTAAAACACTCCTTAGAATAGATCCAGTACCGGACCATGATTTAGTTATTTTTGAGTTTCGTCTTCCGCGCATCGTAATTGCTGGATTAGTAGGATTAGGCCTAGGCGTTGCAGGTGCTGTAATTCAAGGGATTACAAGAAACGGACTGGCAGACCCAGGTATTTTAGGAGTAAATGCGGGAGCAGGAACAGCGATCGTCATCTTTATGTTTTTCTTTCAAGGCCAATTAAAGAGCACAGACTGGGTTTCTATTATGATGATGCCAATGTTTGGTTTAGTAGGTGGATTAGGTGCAGCTATCATCATTTATCTGTTTTCTTGGAAAAACGGTAAGTTAGATTCGCAACGTCTTTTATTAACAGGGATTGCAATTGGATCAGGATTTGGGGCATTTTCTATGTATTTATCACTCAAAATGAAGTCAACGGATTTTGAAATGGCTGCAGTATGGGTGTCTGGAAGTATATATAGTGCAAATTGGAAGTACATTATTGCCATGTTGCCGTGGCTTATCATATTAATTCCTCTCATACAAAAGAAAGCTTATTTATTAGATTTATTTCAGTTGGAAGAAACGAGTATTACAAGTTTAGGTGTTTCGCTAGAAAGAGAGAAATCAATTTTACTATTAAGTAGTATCGGACTTGTGAGCGCATGTGTTGCTGTTTCAGGAAGTATTGGTTTTATTGGATTAATGGCACCGCATATAGCGAAAAGACTTGTCGGTATTCAGCATAAGCATATCATTCCTACGTGCGGAGTAATCGGAATGTTTCTTGTAATTGCTTCAGACTTTATTGCAAAAACAGTTTTCACACCTGTAGAGTTACCAGTGGGAATCGTTATTTCTATTGTCGGTGTACCGTATTTCTTATATTTACTTTATAAGGCGAAAGCGTAAGGGGAGGAATAAAAGTGAGTATTTTAAGTGCAAAAAATTTAGAAACGAGTTATGAAAAGCTTACAGTGTTTCGTGATTTAAATGTGGAAATACAAGAAGGAAAAGTAACGACAATTATAGGGCCAAACGGGTGCGGTAAATCAACATTGTTAAAAACAATGGGAAGAATTTTAAAGCAAAAGAGCGGTAAAGTCTATTTGCAAGGGCAAGATCTAAATACAATTCCAACGAAAGAAATTGCGAAGCAGTTAGCTTTACTTCCGCAAACTCCAATTGCGCCAGGAGAGCTTAAAGTAGAAGAATTAATTTCTTATGGACGCTATCCACATCGGAATAACGTAAATAAGTTAACTTCAAAAGATAAAGAGATGATTGATTGGGCTTTAGATATAACGAAAACATCTGCATTTCGAACGAGACAAATAGCAAATCTATCTGGTGGTCAAAGGCAAAAGGTATGGCTGGCTATGGCTTTAGCACAAGAGACAGAAGTGTTACTACTAGATGAACCAACTACATACCTTGATATGTCTCATCAATTAGATGTATTACAAATTGTGGAGAAGTTAAATAAAGAACATAATTGTACGGTCGTAATGGTACTACATGATATTAACCATGCAGCAAGGTTTTCAGATGAGATTATTGCAATGAAGGAAGGGGAAATTGTTACAACTGGTAGTCCAGAAGAGATTATTACAAATGAAGTATTAAAAGAAGTATTTCATATTGATGCGCGTGTCATGATCGATCCGTATAACGGGGCTCCTGTTTGCTTCGGTTATGATAGCGTTGTATCTCAAGAAGAAAAAGTAGAAATATATGTAACAAGTTAAAAGGGGGGATATAGGGTGAATACTACTATTGAAAAACAGCAGATTAAAACATCTAATACAGAACAGTGGAACATGTATTCAAAATTAGAATGTAATGAATATCAAATTTATATTTCAAAGCCGAGGCAGCCAGCACCCAAGTCAGGGTATCCTGTTATATACGTATTAGATGGAAATGCCTTTTTTCAAACATTCCATGAAGCAGTTAAAATACAATCAGTTAGAGCAGAAAAAACAGGTGTTTCACCAGCCATTATAGTAGGTATTGGCTATCCAATTGAAGGGGCATTTTCAGGTGAAGAAAGATGCTATGATTTTACGCCTAGCGTAATTTCAAATGATGCACCTTTAAAGCCAGATGGTAAACCGTGGCCTAAAACAGGAGGAGCACATCATTTCTTTACTTTTATTGAAGAAGAATTAAAGCCGCAAATTGAAAAGAATTTTGAAATTGATAAAGGAAAGCAAACACTATTTGGGCATTCTTTAGGTGGACTATTTGCTTTACATATATTATTTACAAAGCTAAATGCTTTTCAAAATTATTTTATAAGTAGTCCGTCAATTTGGTGGAATAACCAATCTGTGCTTGAAAAAGAAGAGTATCTTATAAATGAATTAAACAATGCAAAGGTTAAAACAGGAGTATTTCTTACAGTTGGTTCACTTGAACGAGAGCATATGGTTGTAGGTGCAAATGAATTGTCAGAGCGCCTTCTCCAAGTAAAACACGATCAGTTTAGATTTATGTTTTATGAAGCAGAAGGAGAGAATCATGCATCTGTTGTGCCAACTTCTTTAAGTAAAGGGTTGAGATTTATTAGTCATGTATCCAGTGATTAAAAGGCTAATGATTGGAGTGAATCCACATTTTTAGGTTAGTTAATAAAGTGATCATCTAATAAAATGCAAACGCAAGGCTATGGGGAAATCCTCCATAGCCTTTTGTGTTGTTCAAGTAGAATTGTCCTTTTTGAAAGTTTTGTTTCAACTTTTCGTCTGAAGAGACAAAAAGTTGTCACAATTCGTTCACAATTAGCATAAACATAAAATAGACGAAATGAACTTATTTCCAAAAAGCTTGGTTCATTCCAATCATGATTCGTAGAGCTGAAAAAGTATGGATGAAAAGTTCACTATATTCTCAAGGAGGTAGATCGTATGAAAACTATTCTTGCTATCGCTGGACTTATTTGGGTTTTATCGCATGGCATCCCAATTTATGAAGGAGAACAAATTCGTAGTGCTCTGAATAAAAATTTTAATGAATATCATATCATTGATCGGCAAGATAATGTTGTGACAGTTCGTGTAAATGACTGTTTTCATACGGTAACTGTTGAAGGAACTTCAGTAGTGAATGATACAAAAGTATGTGATAAGCAATAATTATATATAGGAAGAAAAAGTCTCAATTTACACGTGTGAAGATTGAGACTTTTATATTTGGAAATGAATAATAAGCGGGGATGGAAAATCCCCGCTTATTATTGTTTTTTGAAAAAAGGAAAGGGTATAATGAAAATTGAGACTGAGAAGCTAACAATTTGTTAAGAATAATCATAAAGTGGAAATATACTCATATGGGGTATCATGCATAGATATTTAATGCTATAATTGGTATACTCGTAAAAGCAATTGTTTTATTGGATGAAGAGAAACTTTAAGAAGGTGATAATATGGGGCATAAAGAGCATGAAGCAGTAACACATAGATCAGAAAAAGAAAAAGAGCAAATTATAAATAGATTGAAGAGAATTGAAGGGCAAGTTCGGGGTATTCAAAATATGATTGAAAATGATCGGTATTGCGTGGACATTTTAGTGCAAATTTCAGCGATTAATGCAGCGATGAAAAAAGTAGGAATGGGTGTATTAAAAAACCATACAAGTCATTGTGTTTCAGGTGCAATTAAAGATGGTAATGGTGACGAAGCAATCGAAGAATTAATGACAGTATTTGAACGTTTTTCAAAAGCATAAAAACAAGCTAGTACGTAACTGGCTTGTTTTTTGTTTACTTTCATATAAGGTTTCGGGGTATTGATGTGAAAAAGTGTATGTAAAATAAACTTTTAGAAAATAATTGAAAAATCATGACACAAAACCGTTGATTACCTTAGGGGGGTATGGTAAGATGAGGGTGTGGTTAACAAACAATGAAGAAATAAGAGGAGGATTTTAAATGGAACAGTTAACATTACAAGTTGAAGGTATGTCTTGTGGACATTGTGTAAATGCTATCGAAAGTAGTGTGAAAGAACTAAACGGTGTTGAGCAAGTAAAAGTTCAATTAGCAGAAGGAGCTGTTGAAGTTACTATCGACTCGTCTGCTGTAACATTAAAAGATATCGTTGCTGTAATTGAAGATCAAGGATACGATGTTCAATAATTATTTTTAGATATGGAAATAAATCGTACTTTATAGGAAGTACGATTTATTTTGCTAATAATTATACCTCATAAGGGTATATAGAGGTGAGAGACATGAATGAACAAAAAGAGGCCAATCTTCAAATATCAGGAATGACATGTGCAGCATGTGCAAATAGAATTGAAAAAGGTCTAAAAAAAGTAGAAGGTGTTCATGATGCAAATGTAAATTTTGCACTTGAAAAAACCAAAATAATGTATGATCCCCAAAAAACAAATCCGCAACAGTTTAAAGAAAAAGTTGAATCATTAGGATATGGAATTGTAAGTGATAAAGCTGAATTTACTGTTTCAGGAATGACATGCGCAGCATGTGCCAATAGAGTAGAAAAACGTTTAAATAAGTTAGAAGGTGTGAACGAGGCGACAGTAAATTTCGCTTTGGAATCGGCTACAGTAGATTTTAATCCTGATGAGATTAATGTAAATGAAATGAAGAGTGCAATTACGAAATTAGGATATAAATTAGAAGTGAAATCAGATGAGCAAGATGGATCAACTGATCATCGCTTACAAGAAATTGAGCGACAAAAGAGGAAGTTTATCATTTCGTTTATTTTATCATTCCCGTTGCTGTGGGCAATGGTAAGTCACTTCTCATTTACATCGTTTATTTATTTACCTGATATGCTTATGAACCCTTGGGTGCAGCTAGCTCTTGCAACGCCAGTTCAATTTATCATTGGTGGACAGTTTTATGTTGGGGCTTATAAAGCGTTACGTAATAAAAGTGCTAACATGGATGTTCTTGTGGCACTTGGAACGTCCGCCGCCTATTTCTATAGTGTATATTTAAGCATTCAATCTATCGGTTCTTCGGAACATATGACAGATTTATATTTTGAAACGAGCGCGGTACTTATTACACTAATTATTTTAGGTAAATTATTTGAAGCAAAAGCAAAGGGACGTTCATCAGAAGCAATTAAAAAGTTGATGGGTTTACAAGCAAAGACAGCTACAGTTGTGCGAGATGGAACAGAAATGAAAATTTTAATCGAAGAAGTAGTAGCTGGTGATATTGTTTATGTAAAACCTGGTGAAAAAATTCCGGTAGATGGTGAGATTATAGAAGGAAAGTCAGCCATAGATGAATCGATGTTAACAGGTGAAAGTATTCCAGTTGACAAAAAAATTGGGGATATAGTAATCGGTTCTACAATGAATAAAAATGGATTTTTAAAAGTGAAAGCAACTAAGGTAGGAAGAGATACTGCATTAGCTCAAATTATTAAAGTAGTAGAAGAGGCACAAGGTTCAAAAGCTCCTATTCAAAGGGTAGCTGATCAAATTTCTGGTATTTTTGTACCAGTTGTGGTTGGAATCGCGATTATCACATTTGCAGTGTGGATGATATTTGTTACACCAGGCGATTTTGGCGGAGCACTTGAGAAAATGATAGCAGTACTTGTTATCGCTTGTCCATGTGCATTAGGTCTTGCAACGCCTACATCTATTATGGCGGGATCAGGAAGATCAGCTGAGTATGGTATTTTATTTAAAGGTGGGGAGCATTTAGAAGCAACGCATCGATTAGATACAGTTATTCTAGATAAAACAGGTACTGTGACAAATGGGAAACCGGTGTTAACAGATGTAATTGTAGCAGATGGATTCCACGAAGAAGAAATACTACGCTTAGTAGGTGCAGCAGAAAAAAATTCTGAACATCCACTTGCAGAAGCGATTGTAGAAGGAATTAAAGAAAAGAAAATTGATATCCCAAGTTCAGAAACATTTGAAGCAATTCCGGGATTCGGCATCGAATCAGTTGTAGAAGGGAAACAATTATTAATTGGTACACGCCGATTAATGAAGAAATTCAATATTAATATTGAAGAAGTTTCTAAATCGATGGAAGCGCTAGAACGAGAAGGAAAAACAGCAATGTTAATAGCAATAGATAAGGAGTATGCTGGAATAGTTGCCGTTGCAGATACTGTAAAGGATACTTCAAAAGCAGCTATCTCAAGACTTAAGAAAATGGGTCTAGACGTTGTTATGATTACAGGAGATAATACACAAACTGCTCAGGCAATTGCGGGGCAAGTTGGTATTGATCACGTAATTGCAGAAGTATTACCAGAAGGAAAAGCAGAAGAAGTGAAAAAACTGCAAGCACAAGGTAAGAAAGTAGCAATGGTTGGGGATGGAATAAATGATGCTCCTGCTCTTGCAACGGCCGATATCGGTATGGCAATTGGAACAGGAACGGATGTAGCGATGGAAGCGGCAGATATTACGTTAATCCGTGGTGATTTAAATAGTATTGCGGATGCAATCTTTATGAGTAAGATGACGATAAGAAATATTAAGCAAAACTTATTCTGGGCACTAGCTTATAACGGCTTAGGAATCCCGATTGCAGCGTTCGGCTTCTTGGCACCTTGGGTTGCAGGAGCGGCTATGGCATTTAGTTCTGTATCGGTCGTATTAAATGCATTACGATTGCAAAGAGTGAAGTTAAAATAATAAAAATTTAAATCTATAGAGTAATTGCATAGGCGTTTATACAAAAAACAATACTTTGAAATAAGTATTGTTTTTGTTTATATAGAAAGAAAAAAGATATAATAAAGCAGAAATATTGAATACTAGATGGTAGAAAAATTAAATGATAGTGTAGTAAGGAGGTTCATATATGTTAAAAGATACGATCATTAGAACATTCCATAAAGAAGATTTAGAACAAGTATTACAGTTGTTCTATGAAACAGTTCATACAATTAATGCTAAAGATTATAACGTATTACAGCTACAGGCATGGGCACCAGAGCGACTAGATAGAGAAAGCTGGTTACAGTCTTTAGAGAAGAACATTAGTTATGTAGCGGATCATAACGGTGTGATAGTTGGATTTGGAGATTATAATGAGGATCATTACGTAGATCGTTTATTTACACATAAAGATTATCAAGGCAAAAGGATAGCTTCCTACATATTACAGAAGTTAGAAAGAGAAGCAGCAAACCTAGGGCATAGGGAGATCTATACAGAAGCGAGTATTACAGCAAAACCTTTCTTTGAAAGTAAAGGTTTTATTTGCATCAAGGAACAAAAGAAACAGCATAATGGTCAGATTTTTATTAATTATATAATGAAAAAAATAGCCTTCTCGTAAACGAGAAGGCTATTTTTCATTATTTTACAGCTTCTTTTAGTTCTTTACCAGCTTTGAAAGCAGGTACTTTAGAAGCTGCGATTTGCATTTCTTCACCAGTTTGTGGATTACGGCCTGTACGAGCAGCTCTTTCGCGAACTTCGAATGTACCGAATCCGATAAGTTGTACTTTTTCACCAGCAGCTAAAGTGTTAGTGATTGATTCTACTACAGTTTGTACAACTACAGTAGCTTCTTTTTGAGAAATCTCAGCATTTTGTGCTACGTTTTTGATTAATTCTGTTTTGTTCATGTTTTTCACCTCATATGTAAATAATGCTATTTAAGTTGTTATTATAACGTATAAAACATTCGAGAACAAGTGTACGCACATATATTCGTAAAAAAAATGGAATTTGTAATATTTTTCAGGATTGCTGTATAGTCGTTCAATTTAAGCGGATACAGATTTTTTCTTTAATTCCGTTTGTTCTTTAGTAGAAGGTAGTTTCTTATTATAAGATATGAAATAAGGTAACGCTACAAATAACATACCTCCTACTAAGTTTCCGAAGAAAACAAAAATGAAGTTTGGAAAATATTCAAACCAAGTTAAATGACCTGCAAAAATTACAGCTGGGATGACAAACATATTGGCTACAACGTGTTGAAATCCAATCGCAACAAAAGTCATAACTGGGAACCAAATGCCGATAATCTTTCCGATAAATTCTTTACTTCCCATACTGAGCCAAACAGCTAAACAAACGAGCCAATTACATCCGATTGCAGAAATGAAGGCTTGTAGTGGTGTATCTTGTAGTTTAGCTTGCGCAATAGAAACCGTTTTCGCTAAAAAAGCTCCCTCTGTTAATCCGACGATATGACCGAAAAAATAAGCAACGAATACAGCACCTATGAAGTTGCTCAATGTAACAATAATTAAATTTCGTATGAAATAAAATAAAGTAATTTTCTTTTGAAGCCAGGCCATGGAAACTGTCATCATGTTACCAGTTACTAGTTCACCGCCTGCAAGAATAACGAGAATAAGACCGATAGGGAATACAGCGGCACCTAGAAAGCTAGTAAATGATCCCCAAGACTTTGGCATTGTTCCAATAACATGAATATCGAGTAAATACCCTAATGCTATGAAAGCACCGCCAAAAAATCCGAGAATTAGCATAGGGAGTAATGATAAATGAGCTTTTTTTCTTCCGGAATTAGCAGCAAGTTCCGTAATTTCTTCTGGTGTAAATACAGACATGAATAATCTCTCCTTAATAAAATAATAAAAAATAAATGGAACATTTTTAAGAATCTATGTATTATAAAAATATGTTATGACTTCTGTATAAATTTGTCAAAGTGTGCAGGGATGGAATTGGATATAACTAACGTTTTTCGTTTTGTCACATTCATGTAACAATAAGGCTTTAAAGTACTTCTAGAGGTGAGAACATGAATACGCATCACGTAAAAGAAGAACAAAAAAAATCAATCGTCAAGATATCTATAATCGGTTTCGTAAGTATAGTAATGATTTCTATAAGTTTGTATTTCTATGCGACAGAAATAGAACGAAAACTAGTAACAGTTACGTGGAATGAAATAGAGGCTTCTACAATTCCTAAAGAGTTTCATAATAAAAAAATATTGCAGTTCTCAGATGTACATTTAGGACCAGAATTCACACTGAAACAATTAGAAAATTTGGTGGAGAAGATGAATGCATTAAGTCCAGATGTAGTCGTTTTCACAGGGGATTTAATAGATAAGTTTGGATCGTACAAAGCCGAAAGAGAAGAAGCGAAAGGGATTTTACAAAAAATACATGCGCCCTTAGGGAAATATGCAGTGTTTGGAAATCATGATAGAGGCGGGGGAGGTAGTTTATTTTATAAAAAATATATGGAGGAAGCTGGTTTCGTGGTGTTAGTCAATGAAGTGCAGAAAATTAAAGCGGAAAACGGCAAGTATATTACAATATCAGGTTTGGATGATTTTTTATTAGGAAAGCCAAAGATAGACGCGACTTTAAAACAAGTAAGGCAACAAGATTTCAATATGTTATTAGTACATGAGCCGGATGTTGTAGACAAAGTAGCACGTTACCCAGTTGATTTTCAAATATCAGGCCATAGTCACGGAGGACAAGTTCAAATTCCTTTTATCGGTCCATTCATTACGACAAAACTAGCTGAGAGTCATGTTGAAGGTATGTATGAAGTAGAGGGGAAGAATAAGCCGTTATATTTATATGTAAATCGTGGTATTGGGACAACCCGAATGCCTGTTAGATTTTGGAGTGTACCTGAACTTTCAGTATTTGTATTGAAGCAAAATAGTAACTAATGTATTTAATTTCACATCATCATTATCAATTTGATTTTGATGAACGAGCGATGTTAATTGGTGGTAAATAAAAAACAACAATAGGTCATATAAAACCTATTGTTGTTTTTTATTATTTTTGCAAGGGGATAGCATCAAAATATGTTCTATAGTTATTAGAGAATTCAAAGTTGTTTTTTGAATCCCAATTAATAGACCAAGACATTAGGCCGCGGAATGCAGGGTAGCCACTCTGATTTGAAAGCTTATACTTTCCTCCAAAAGGAATTCCTTTAATGATATAATCTAAAGCTTTTTTCATTTCAGTTGGAGAAATATATCCCCCACTTGGAGCGGCCGCTGGTGCTGCAGGAAGTCCAATCATGACTTGATCCGAACGAAGAGCTGGGAAAAAGTTATTTGTATTACCACCTACAGGAAAACCATGTAAGAGCATATCAGCCATAGCGACCTCGTAGTCTGCAGTACCTTGATTGTAGTTATTACCGTCCATTCCAATCCCGCTACCAGCGTTGTAGTGTTGAACGTGAATGTATGTTAGTTTGTCTTTTACTCCGTAAATAATCGGTAAATATGCACCCCAGATGCTTCCATATGCGCTATAACCGCCTTGAACATAAGCTGTTTCAGGAGCCATGCTTAATAGAAAGTCGGGACCGTAATGATCTGAGATTGTTCGAATAGCCGAAATAAGATTTACGATTTGAGGAGTCGTTGGGTTTTTGAAATTAGTGTCATTTCCGTTTAAGTAAATTCCTGATTCAAGGTCAATATCTATTCCATCAAAACCGTATTTATCGATTAGAGACTGTATGGAATTAATGAAACGTTGCTTAGCAGCATTGTCAGGAAGTAAAACGACTCCATTTTGTCCACCTATAGAAAGAACTACTTTCTTTCCTTTACTTTTTAAATAAGAAATATCTGATTTGAATTCTGCATCTGTACCATACACAGGAGAAAATTCAACAGTAGAACGATCACCACCAGTTTCCCCGAAAGATACATTAATTACATCCCATTTTGGTGAAACGTCTCTTAATTTAATAATGCCAGTACCGTTATCAAAGTTATGCCAGTATCCAACGAGTAGTTTTGATCCTAAATTGTTTGCTGCTTGTGCTTGAAAGGGGGCTAGTGGTAACAGTAAAAAAATTACTAACGTACAACAAATGAATTTGAACTTGTTTAACATATCAACACTCCTATACAAAAAGTTGTCTAGATGTATAATCTTGTTTATTTAATGATATCTGAAAATTCATTCTTTTGTAAGGTGACTATAATTTTCTCAACAATTGTATATGGGAAATTATTAAACTTAATGAAATAACTTATGTAGGAGTTTGCATTATGATTGTTAAATTCAGAATATTTTGATATATTTTAAAGTATAGGACAAGGTTTTTCGCATAATACTCTTACATAAAGTGAAACTTTAATCAGTGGGGGCATCCCCGCTGATTATTAGTTGAACCAATCGGGCATTTACGGGCAGTAGATTCCCGCCTAACTTCTTTGCTTCCGCTAAATTTTGAGGTGGAGGTTTTACTGCCCGTTAATGCGGGGTAAATTTCAAATTTACGTTTGGAAGGGGATGTACAAGAGTTGGATAAAAATCTTAAGAAAGACCTCAAAATACGCCATATTACAATGATTTCAATTGGTGGCGTAATAGGAGCTGGTTTGTTTGTTGGAAGTGGGGCGGTTGTACATTCAGCCGGACCAGGTTCTATCGTTTCATATGCATTAGCAGGACTTCTTGTTATTTTCGTTATGAGAATGCTTGGGGAAATGGCAGCTATTAACCCGACAAGTGGGTCATTTGCAACATATGCAAGAGAAGCAATTGGTCCATGGGCCGGTTATACAATTGGGTGGCTATATTGGTTTTTCTGGGTAATTGTTATTGCAATAGAAGCCACAGCAGGTGCTGGTATTATTCAATACTGGATTCCAGAAATCCCACTTTGGTTATTAAGCCTAATATTAACGATTTTATTAACATTGACGAATGTTTTTTCGGTGAAATCATTTGGAGAGTTTGAATATTGGTTTTCTTTTATTAAAGTAATAAGTATCGTTTTGTTCCTTTGTCTTGGACTAGCTGTTATTTTAGGATTTGTACCAGGAACGGAAGCACCTGGCACTTCAAATTTAGTAGGACAAGGAGGATTTATGCCAAACGGTATAAGTTCGGTGCTACTTGGAATTACTGTCGTTATATTTTCATTTATGGGATCTGAGATTGTTGCAGTAGCTGCTGGAGAATCTGCTGAACCTGTAAAAGCAGTAAAAACAGCAACAAATAGTGTGATTTGGCGTATTCTCGTATTTTTCATTGGATCGATTGCTGTAGTTGTTACACTTCTTCCATGGAATTCAGCGAACATACTAAAAAGTCCGTTTGTAGCGGTACTGGAACATATAGGGATACCAGCGGCAGCACAAATTATGAATTTTATCGTTTTAACAGCTGTACTTTCTTGTTTGAATTCTGGTTTATATACGAACTCAAGAATGCTTTTTTCAATGGCAGAAAGAGGAGATGCTCCAAAGGCATTTTTGAAATTGAATAGTAGTGGTGTTCCAGTTCGGGCCGTTTTATTCGGAACGTTCTTCGCTTATATTGGAGTTGTTTTTAGTTACATATCTCCAGATAAAGTCTTTTTATTTTTAGTCAATGCATCTGGCGGAATTGCGTTACTCGTTTATCTCGTTATAGCTGTTTCGCATTTAAAGATTCGTAAAAAAATGGGGAAAGTAGAACAACAAAATTTGAAAGTGAAAATGTGGTTTTTCCCGTATGTAACGTATGTTACAATTGCCGCTATTATAGCAGTTTTAGTTGCGATGCTTGCAATTGAATCTTTACGTTCACAAGCACTTTTGACGATGCTTGTTACTGTTCTTATCATAATTTCTTATTTTATTTTTAATAGAAATAAAAATAGTACAGTATCGAATACTACAAGTAAGAATGAGGAATCTGTTCGATTCTAATTTCTTGTTTTAGAATAGAGTCACACCCAATCATTGCTATAAAAGAATCATATATAATCATAGAAACAAGTAATTACTATTGTCATAGTGAATATAAACTTTTTTCTTGACTTTTTATACGAAGGCGAGCAGAATGGTAAAAAAGGAAGGGGGGATGACGATGGAAGATTACGTATTAGAGCTGTATAACCTGTTATATACGACAGAATGGCAAGATATTGTTTCGTTTCTAGGAATCGTATTTTGTATGAAAATTGTAATTGTATATATGGAAGAGCAAGGTATGTTCTATTCCTTCTCATCCCCGTTCGATATGCAACGCGAGCCGTTGCTAAACTATGCCAAGGTAAATTACGAACAATTTCCTTTTGTATTTTTCTTTATGATTCGATTTATTACAGCAATTGTAAAGAAAAAGGAAAGTGACGATGAAGAGTGCCATTCAACTTGTAATATAGCGAATGTTTTTTAAGCTAAATACAAGGAGGAGATTTATATGTGGTTTCGATTTCTTATGATTGGTTTCTTTTCATTAACAGCAATTTCTTTAATGGGATATCAAGTGTCTGAAATTTTTCAAGCATATAGCGATACATTTTTTAATAAAAACTAATCGCATTGCTATTTGAATAATAAAGCGATAAAATCCTTCTTAAGAAGTTTTATTAAGAAGGATTTTTTCTTTGTTTTGTCTTGCTGTGTCAAACTATTGTCACATTTACACTGTGAATAGTATGTTAAAATAGTGAGGTTACGTATACATATTTGAAGGAAGAGGGAGTGACCATTTTGGTGGATCAATCAACAAATCAGAAAAGCTATGCTCCTATTGTGATAACGCTTTCTGTAATTGTAAATGCGATTATTTTATTTTTGTTCTTTGGACCTGTTGGCTATGAAGGAGAAGTACATTTTGATGTAACGATTTTACCAATGTTAAATGCAATTTTTAATAGCTTTACGTTCGTATTCTTATTAGCAGCTCTATACTCTATTATTAAGAAGAATGTGAAAATGCACCGTGGTTTTATCCTAGCAGCATTTACGACGACATTGCTATTTTGTGTTTCTTATTTATCGTATCATTACTTAGCGCCGGCAACACATTTTGGTGGAGAAGGATTCATTAAATATGTGTATTTCATCATTTTAATTACACATATTATCCTAGCAGCAATTATTGTACCACTTGCATTGTTTGCACTTGTATTCGGTTTTACAAATCAATTAACACGTCATCGTAAAATTGTACGTTGGACGATGCCGATCTGGTTATATGTAAGTTTATCTGGTGTTATTGTTTACTTAATGATCTCACCTTATTATTAATAAAAAACCCCAGCCTATAGGCTGGGATTTTTTCGTTAGGCAAATATTTTTGTAAAATGAAAAAAATATGGTATACAAAAGTATAGTTGCTTTTCATATAGAAGGGATGGTAAAGGGATATGCAAAATTTTGTATTTCGTAATCCAACGAAACTTATTTTCGGTAAAGATCAATTAGAACAGTTAAAAACTGAAATTCCACAGTTCGGTAAAAAAGTTCTTCTCGTATACGGGGGAGGCAGTATTAAAAGAAACGGTATTTATGATAATGTAATTTCTATTTTAAAAGATATAAATGCAGAAGTATTTGAATTGACAGGCGTTGAACCAAATCCTCGTGTGTCGACTGTAAAGAAAGGAATTCAAATTTGTAAAGAGAATGGTGTTGAATTTATTTTAGCAGTTGGTGGAGGAAGTGTAATTGACTGTACGAAGGCAATTGCTGCTGGTAGTAAGTACGATGGAGATGTATGGGATATTGTAACGAAAAAAGCATTTGCTAATGAGGCATTACCATTTGGTACGGTGCTTACGCTTGCGGCAACAGGATCTGAAATGAATGCTGGTTCTGTCATTACAAATTGGGAAACGAATGAAAAATATGGCTGGGGTAGCCCAGTTACTTTCCCGCAGTTTTCAATTTTAGATCCGGTCCATACTGCGTCTGTGCCAAGGGATCAAACAATTTACGGTATGGTAGATATTATGTCACATGTATTAGAGCAATATTTCCATCATGGAACAAATACAGAATTACAAGATCGTTATTGTGAATCTGTTTTAAAAACAGTAATTGAGACAGCTCCTAAGCTTTTAAGTGATTTAGAAAATTATGAGCATAGAGAAACGATCTTATATTGCGGTACTATGGCGTTAAATGGCATTTTAGCGATGGGGGTAAAAGGAGACTGGGCAACTCATAATATTGAGCATGCAGTTTCTGCGGTTCATGACATACCACACGGGGGTGGCCTTGCGATTCTATTCCCGAACTGGATGAAGCATGTCGTAGATGAAAATGTAAGTCGTTTTAAACAGTTCGCTATTCGTGTATTCGATGTAGAAACAGATGGAAAGACTGATCGAGAAATTGCGCTAGAAGGAATTGAGGCGTTACGTCAATTTTGGACTTCAATTGAGGCACCAGTAAAGTTATCTGATTACGCTATTGGTGAAAATGAAATTGATGTAATGGCGGATAAAGCGATGGCTTATGGTGAATTTGGTAACTTTAAAAAATTAAATAAAGACGATGTTTTAAGCATATATAAATCTTCCTTATAAGTGAATCGAGAAAAGAAACCCATTTGATTGTTATATCAAATGGGTTTCTTTTCTGTTATTTATAACTGTTTTTGAATGTTTTTGATTACTTATGAATGTTTGTGGTTGATTTTTGTGATCGTTTTCATTATACTGTAATCAAAGAAGAGGTGAATGAAATGTTAACTCCTGAACGTCATCAAATGATATTGCAACTTGTAAAAGAGCAGAAGGTTGTTAAATTACAACAATTAGTGGAAAGAACAGAAAGCTCTGAATCAACAATTCGTCGTGATTTAGCACAATTGGAAAAGCAAAGATTATTAAAAAGAGTTCACGGTGGTGCTGCTGTTTTAACAGGAAAAGGACAAGAGCCAACGATGGTTGAAAAATCATCCAAAAACATTCAAATAAAACAACAAATTGCAAAATATGCGTCTAACATAGTTGAACAAGGTGATTGCATTTATTTAGATGCAGGAAGTACAACATTTGAAATGATTCCATTTTTAATAAATAAAGATGTTACAGTCGTTACGAATGGACTTATGCATATTGAAGCTCTAGTTGAAAATAATATTCGTGCATATTTACTAGGCGGAATGATGAAGAGTAGGACGAAAGCTTTAATCGGTGCAATGGCGCAGGAAAGTATGCAGAAGTATCGTTTTGATAAATGTTTTTTAGGGGCGAATGGTGTACATGAACAGCTTGGTTTTACAACACCAGATCCGGAAGAGGCACTTTTAAAGCAAATGGCATTAACATTAGCAAATGAAGGATATTTCTTAATTGATGAAAGTAAGTTTTCAGAAGTTGCGTTTGCGAAAATTGCCAATGTTGAAGAGGCAAATATTATTACAAACCATTTAGAAATTGATTTAGAAAAATATAAAAGACAAACCAATGTAATTGAGGCTGATAAACAATGATCTATACAGTAACTTTAAATCCATCTATTGATTATGTAGTACAAGTTAATTCTTTAGATTTAGGCGCGGTAAATCGAGCGGAGAAAGATATGAAGTTTCCTGGAGGAAAAGGAATTAATGTTTCTCGCGTTCTTCATCGTTTAGGTGTTGAAAATGTAGCGCTTGGATTTACTGGTGGATTTACCGGTGGATTTATTAAAGATGTATTACAGACGGAAGGTGTAACAACAAACTTCGTCCAAGTAGATGGAGATTCTCGAATCAATGTGAAAATAAAAGGGCAAGAAGAAACAGAATTAAATGGGCAAGGGCCTAGTGTGACAAATGAACAATTTGAACAATTAATGAAACAAATTGAAAGTATGAAGCAAGGAGATTGTATTGTATTAGCTGGAAGTGTACCGGCGTCTATCCCCACTACTTTTTATGAATCAATTGCAGTGTTCGGAGCGGAAAAAGGTATTCGTGTAGTAGTAGATGCAAGTGGTAGTGCGCTGCAACATGTAGTTAAAAATAAACCATTTTTAATAAAACCAAATCATCATGAACTTGGTGAGTTATTTGGAGTAGAAATTTCAACAGCAGAAGATATTTTACCGTATGGAAGAAAATTAATTGAACAAGGTGTAGAGCACGTTATCGTATCAATGGCCGGAGATGGAGCTTTATTGTTTACAGCAGAAGGTATATATGAAGCAACGGTTCCAAAAGGTGTTGTAATTAATTCGGTTGGGGCTGGAGATTCTCTTGTTGCGGGATTTGTAGGTAAATATGAACAGACAAATGATATTGAAAAGGCATTTCAATATGGCGTTGCTACAGGGAGTGCAACAGCATTTTCAGCTGATTTATGTGAAAAGGAAAAAGTAGAAGAATTATTGTCGCAAGTAATTGTAACTAAGCGATAGGGGGAAGCAACATATGAAAATTACAGAACTATTAAAAAGGGATACAGTTATTATGAATTTGACAGCTTCAAATAAAGAAGCTGTCATAGATGAATTAGTTGAGAAATTAAACGGGGCAAATCGTTTAAATAGTAAAGCTGAATTTAAAGAAGCTATTTTAAAGCGGGAGTCACAAAGTACAACCGGCATTGGTGAAGGGATTGCTATACCTCATGCGAAAACAAAAGCTGTCAAGCAACCAGCGATTTGTTTTGGTAGAAGTGTAAGCGGTATCAACTTTGAATCGCTTGACGGACAGCCTGCGCATTTATTCTTTATGATTGCTGCGAGTGAAGGGGCGAATAATACGCATTTAGAAACGTTATCACGCCTATCTACACTATTAATGGATGAAGGATTTCGTAAGCAATTGTTAGAAGCAAAGGATGAAGAGGAACTTCTTCGTCTATTTGATGAAAAAGAAAATGAAAAAGAAGAAGAAGAGGTAGAAGTTGCACAACCAGAAGGGAATGAACCGTACGTATTAGCTGTTACAGCTTGTCCAACTGGAATCGCTCACACATATATGGCTGCAGATAGCTTGAAAGCGAAAGCAGCAGAGCTAGGAATTGCAATTAAAGTTGAAACGAATGGATCAACAGGTATAAAAAACGGTTTAACGAAAGAGGATATTGAACGCGCAACAGCTATAATTGTTGCGGCAGATAAACAAGTAGAAATGAATCGTTTTGCTGGTAAACATGTCATTCAAGTGCCAGTCGCTGACGGGATTAGAAAAACGGAAAAACTTCTTAATCGTGCTGTAAAACAAGATGCACCAATCTTTAAAGGAATAAAAGAAGATGGAAAGACAGAAAGTGCAGAGAAAGAAAAAGGATTAGGGATTTATAAGCATTTAATGAGCGGTGTAAGTAATATGCTTCCATTCGTTGTTGGTGGAGGGATTTTAATTGCATTAGCATTTTGGGTTGGTGGTATAAAAGCAGAAGGACCATTGGCTGAGTTGTTAATGTCTATTGGTGGAGGGGGAACAGGGGCGTTTTTATTCCTCGTACCAATTTTAGCTGGATTTATTGCGAGTTCTATTGCTGATCGTCCTGGTTTTATGCCTGGTGTTGTCGGTGGATTTTTAGCAGCACATGCGAATGCTGGATTTTTAGGTGGATTAATAGCTGGTTTCTTAGCTGGGTATGTTGTTTTAGGGTTGAAAAGATTATTTTCAGGACTACCAGTACAATTAGAAGGAATTAAACCTGTATTGTTATATCCGGTCTTTGGATTGTTGATTACGGGAGTTGTTATGCAAAAAGTAGTAATTCCGCCTGTAGTAGCATTGAATGAAATGTTAACAGGATGGTTAAATGGTTTGAACGGTACAAATGCTATATTACTAGGTCTTATATTAGGTGGTATGATGGCAATTGATATGGGTGGTCCAATTAATAAAGCTGCATTTACATTTGGTATTGCTGCAATAGAAGCACAGAATTTTGGCGTGCACTCAGCAGTTATGGCTGGTGGTATGGTACCGCCATTAGCGATTGCATTCGCAACTACCGTCTTTAAATCAAAGTTTACTGAAGCAGAACGTAAATCTGGTTTAACAAATTATATTATGGGGGCGTCGTTTATTACAGAAGGTGCGATTCCATTTGCGGCAGCAGATCCGGTTCGAGTAATTGTCAGTTGTGTTGTCGGTTCAAGTATTGCAGGTGCATTATCTATGTTATTCCAAATTACATTACCGGCACCGCATGGTGGATTGTTTGTTATCGCATTAGTAAATAAACCAGTGTTATATATTTTCTCGATATTGATAGGGGCAGTTGTTTCTGCTCTTATGATGGGGATTTGGAAAAAGAAAGTTAAATAATACGTGTAAAGGGAGTAGCTTTTATTAGCTGCTCCCTTTTATCCGACTTTAATGGGCAGTAAGACCCCCGCCTCAAAATGCAGCGAAAGCAAAGAAGTTAGGTGGGGGTCGGGCTGCCCATTAAAGTTCGATTGGTGAGGGCTGATTAAAGTTTCACTTTATTACAAAAAAGAAGGTTAATAGTTGGAGAATGATGAATTTTGGTAAAAGATGTAATGAAATATGATTTTTTTGTAACAAAAAAGTAATACTGTAATTTTTTCTGGAAAAAAATTCTGGTGCTTGTATGTGGAAAATATATGAAAACTATTGGGAATTCTATTGGAAATGTAATTCATTAATATGGAAATTTATGTTACAGCTCATTAATCGTATATTACGAATGGTTTGTAATTGTGTGTTTTCTAAAAATCTTAAAAATCCGTTGCTATAATGAAAATACGAAAACAAAGCAAATGGAGGCTATTCATGAAAAAATTATTAGGTATAGCAACGGCGGCAGTTTTTGGTCTTGGGATTTTTGCAGGTTCTGCGAAAGCGGAAACGATTGTAACAACAGATGTATTAAATGTTAGAGAAAACCCAAATATAGAGTCAAAGCTTGTAGGTAAAATGTTAAGTGGAAATAAATTAGATGTTATAAATACAGAAAACGGATGGACAAAAATTAAATTAAATGGTCAAGAAGCGTTTGTAAGTGCTGAATTTACAAAAAGTACATATTATGTAACGGCAGGCGTGTTAAATGTTCGTGCTGGAGCGAATACTGACTCTGAAATTCTTGGTAAATTGAATAAAGACGATGTAATTGAAACGACAAATCAAGTTCAAAATGAATGGCTACAATTTGACTACAATGGAAAAACAGGATATGTTCACGTGCCATTTTTAACAGGGACGGCACCTGTAATTGAGAAGAAAGAAGTTGTAACGCAAGAAGAAGTACCGGCAAAAGTAAATACGCCGGTTAAAAATAATAAAGTAGTTAAGAACAAAGAGTCTGTTAAGAATGTAGAATCAAGTAAATCAGTGGCAAAACAGCAGTCAACTACGAAACAAGTTGCAAAATCTAATGAAACAAGTGCACCTGCTGGTGGACGTGAAATAACAGTAGAGGCGACAGCGTATACAGCAGATCCGAGTGAGAATGGTTCGTATGGTGGTCGTGTATTAACTGCAATGGGGCATGATTTAACAGCGAATCCAAATATGAAAGTAATTGCTGTTGACCCTAAAGTAATTCCACTTGGATCAAAAGTATGGGTAGAAGGATACGGAGAAGCGATTGCTGGAGATACTGGTGGTGCGATTAAAGGAAATCGTATTGATGTTCTAGTTGGTTCAGATGGTACTGCTAATAGCTGGGGGCGCAAATCAGTTAAAGTGAAAGTTATAGAGTAGTGTATGTGTATTAATATAAAAGGCGATTGCTTGAAAGTATGTAAGCAACCGCCTTTTATGGATTATTGAAAAGGATAAATCGTTTTACCTGTAATAATTTTATAGGCACTGCAAAATTGGTTTTGTATATACTCGGTATCTTTATTTTCTGGATATAATGTTGTTTCTTGAAGAGTAGAATGAAAAGAACGTAGTAAACAATTTAAGGCGAAGTATAATTCTTCTTGTGAACAATTTTGTTCTTTTGTAGCAGTGGCTAAAATGAGGTCTTTTGTCAAAGATGAAAAATTGATAGTGGATTGTTTCATAGTTAACTCATCCTCTCGAAGGTATTTTTAATCATGTATATGCGGAATTGGACAAACTATGTTCTTTTTTTTATTTATAATTTCATGTACCGTAATGAAAGAACTTGCAATCATGCCGTTAAAATTGGTAAGATTGGATATAATCAATAGATGGAGTACATTACATAAAGAGAGTTGAATGATATGGGAGAAGTGCAACGTGAAAAAGTTGCTGTCATCATTGGACCAACTGCTGTTGGGAAGACGAAGTTAAGTATTGACCTTGCCAAAGCGTTAAATGGTGAAATTATAAGTGGAGATTCCATGCAGATTTATCGTACGATGGATATTGGAACCGCAAAGGTGACGAAAGAAGAGATGGACGGAATTCCACATTATATGGTCGATATAAAAAATCCAGAAGAATCATTTTCAGTTGCCGAATTTCAAGAACGTGTTCGTAAGCATATTCGAGAGATTACAGAGCGTGGTAAATTGCCAATTATCGTTGGTGGAACTGGTCTGTATATACAATCTGTTTTATTCGATTATCAGTTTACGGATGATGCTGGTGATGCTATATACCGAGAACAAATGGAAAAGTTAGCATTAGAACGTGGTGTGGAATATGTACATAAGAAATTACAAGAAGTAGACCCAGAAAGCGCTGAGCGTATTCATACAAATAATGTGCGCCGTGTCATTAGAGCGTTAGAAATTTTCCACACGACGGGTGAAAAAATGAGTGATCAACTTGAAAAACAAGAAAACGAGTTATTATACGATGTTTCCTTAATTGGCTTGACAATGGATCGAGAAATGCTATACGATCGCATTAACTTACGAGTTGATATAATGATGGACCAAGGTTTATTAGAAGAAGTAGAAGGATTATATAATAGAGGGATAAGAGATTGTCAATCTATTCAAGCGATTGGTTATAAAGAGATATATGATTATTTTGAGGGTCGTGTATCTTTAGAAGAAGCGGTATCACAATTAAAGACGAATTCACGTCGTTATGCAAAACGTCAATTAACGTGGTTCCGTAATAAGATGGATGTCACATGGTTTGATGTTACAGACGGTGAAAAAACGTCAGAAATTTTACGATACATAGAAGGAAAGCTACAACTAAAGTCGAATAATAGTAAGTAGAGAAAAAGAGGAGGATTCGACATGAAGCAATCAATCAATATTCAAGATCAGTTTTTAAATCAACTCCGTAAAGAGAATACGTTTGTTACGCTGTACTTATTAAATGGTTTCCAGCTTCGTGGATTAATTAAAGGATTTGATAATTTTACAGTCCTACTGGAAACAGAAGGTAAGCA
This sequence comes from Bacillus sp. SSR7, assembly GCF_055902415.1. NCBI lineage: Bacteria > Bacillati > Bacillota > Bacilli > Caryophanales > Bacillaceae > Bacillus > Bacillus sp. SSR7. The sequence goes on from NZ_JBVVXV010000010.1 coordinate 187,343, forward strand.
ACAGCTTATTTATAAACATGCAATTTCTACATTCGTACCACAAAAAAATGTTTCAATTGAATTAGAGTAGTAATGAATTATTGTACATAACAAAAAAAGAGCGAGTTTCTCGCTCTTTTTTTATTTGCCATAAATAATAAATCGTGAAAATTAAGCGATTCTAAATACAGTAAGGCGGATGTTAGTATTTCCTGTCGCAGGGATCGTAATCTCGTTAAGAGTAGATTGGACAGAAATTCTTGAACCAGCTGCTAATGTTTCGATTGTAGTAAATGATAGTGAGTCGCCTATTAAATTTGAAGAGAAGTTATCAGTTGCAACTGCTCCATTAATTGAAATTCCTACTCCAAGTGGAGCGCATCCTGGCGCAGTTGTAGAAATGGATACGCTAATTACATAAATACCACCGTTGATAACTGTAACTGTATCTGTGCCATTAAAGATAATATTGTTTACGTTAATTGCAGTACTGAAAATAAAGTTATTAAATTGTAGTACTGTTTGTTGAATGTTGTTTGTTACAACAATTGTTGCTACAGGGAAGCTAGGCCCGGTAGGTCCGGTAACACCTATACCAGTAGCGCCAGTGGCACCTGTTGGTCCTTGAACGCCCTGAGGTCCAGTAGCACCCGTGTTACCTTGGGCACCTTGAGGTCCAGTAGCGCCAGTGGCACCTGTGTTACCTTGAGGCCCCTGAGGTCCAGTAGGTCCAGGAGGCCCACCGGAAGGTCCAGTAGGTCCGGTAACTCCTATACCAGTAGCCCCCGTTGGTCCAGTGGCGCCAGTCGCACCTGTGTTACCTTGAGGTCCAGTAGGTCCAGGAGGCCCACCAGAAGGTCCAGTAGGTCCGGTAACACCTATACCGGTAGCGCCCGTGTTACCTTGAGGTCCGGTAGCCCCCGTAGCCCCCGTGTTACCTTGAACGCCTTGAGGTCCGGTAGCGCCGGTAGCACCAGTGGCACCTGTGTTACCTTGAATGCCTTGAGGTCCAGTCGCGCCGGTAGCCCCCGTAGCACCTGTGTTACCTTGAACGCCTTGAGGTCCAGTGGCGCCAGTAGCCCCCGTAGCACCTGTGTTACCTTGAACGCCTTGAGGTCCAGTCGCGCCGGTAGCCCCCGTGTTACCTTGAACGCCCTGAGGTCCAGTCGCGCCGGTAGCCCCCGTGTTACCTTGAGGTCCGGTAGCGCCAGTAGCGCCTGTGTTACCTCGAGGTCCAGTGGCGCCAGTAGCCCCCGTAGCACCTGTGTTACCTTGAACGCCTTGAGGTCCAGTCGCGCCGGTAGCCCCCGTGTTACCTTGAACGCCCTGAGGTCCAGTCGCGCCGGTAGCCCCCGTGTTACCTTGAGGTCCGGTAGCGCCAGTAGCGCCTGTGTTACCTCGAGGTCCGGTAGCGCCAGTAGCCCCTGTATTACCTTGAGGTCCGGTAGCGCCAGT
>NZ_JBVVXV010000011.1:0-188132 GCF_055902415.1 Bacillus sp. SSR7
TATTTAAACCTGCTGTTACTTTTCCTGACCCATCTACTAATTTTCCTATACCTGCATTGCTATTTAATACATGTAAACCGTTCGTTACTTTTCCGGATCCGTCTAATAACTTTCCGACGCCTATTTGCATTTCACCGGTTTTGTCATTTAACGTATTTAAACCTGCTGTCACTTTTCCAGAGCCATCTTGTAACTTATTAGATCCATCTGCTAATTTCTGAACTCCATCCTTCATCTCTCCAGACTTCCCTTGAAGTGTATGAAGGCCGTCCGTCACTTTACTTGAACCATCATGCAGCTCACTTGATCCGTCGTGTAGTTTATTTGCTCCTTCCGCCCCATCTGCTAATCCTTTTGAGACGTCTTGAATGGAATCAAACATTTTCTCTGCATATGTTTTCGTTAACGTACTTGATACTTCACCTTTAATTTTTTCAATGGCTGTTCCGCCAATTTGTGAAGATAAGAAGTTTAAGCTTTCGTTTGGAATATATTCTAAGTTTAATGGCTTCGGATCGTCTTTTAATAACGTTGTAGCATTACTTGAGAAGTCATCTGGAATACGTACTAACATGTAATAATTTCTACCTTCCATTCCTTTTTTCGCTTCTTTTTCACTTACAAACTCCCATTTAAAACTTGTATTATCTTTTAAGTTGTCAACGAGCCCTTTTCCGACCTCAATTGGTTTTCCATCAAATACTGCACCTTTATCTAAATTGACTACCGCCACTGGTAAATCATCTAACTGTTTATACGGATCCCAAAAGGCCCATAAAAACATACCTGCATATAAAATCGGTACGAATAAAACCGCGATAATTGGAATTAATATTTTTTTACTTTTTATAATTTGTGTGAACTCTTTACGAAGTAACTGATTTCCTTTCATCATTTCTCCCCCTTTTTAAAATGACCAAAATGTTCAATCAGTCATTTTTACCCAAACAAAAAGGCTATACTGATTCATACATATGCCTTATCCCCGAATTTATACTATGCAACTGTTCCTTACTATGAAGCGAATATTTGTATTATCCCTCCTAAATTAAATGTATGACCATTTTGTTCAATTGGTCACTTTTTATAATAATAAAAGGATTATCTTAGTTTGACAATCCTCTTAATAAATAAAGTTCGAATAATTCTGCAATTTTCTCTTTTTCTAGCGGTTCATGATTTTTTTCCCAATCAAAAATAAGCGATACGTATAAGCGAAGCATAATAAATGCTGTAATTTCTGGATCACATTTGCTAATTTCACCTTTTGCAATCGCAATCTTTAAATACGATTGAATGAAAGAGACAATTTCCACATCTACTTGTTGCATCACTTCTTGTACTTCTTTCGTTCCCATATCGCGCTCTTCTTGAATTAACTTAATCATGAGCTGATGTTCTTTTCTGAATTCTAATATGCTATATAATGCTCTATGTACATTTTCAAAAAATGAAACATCTGAACGAATTGCATTTTCTGCAACTTGCTTCATTTCTGTAATTAAATTAGAAATAATCTCACCAAATAGCTCTTCTTTATTTTTGAAAAAAGTATAAATCGTTCCTTTTCCTACATTCGCTAATTTCGCTACTTGATCCATCGTTGTTGCTTTATAACCGAACGCTGAAAAAGACTTTGTTGCAGCTTCAATAATAGAACGTTTTCGATCTATCGCCACATCTTCACCTCCAAAAATGACCAATTGGATAATATAGTCAATCAGTACATCTTTGATATTACCACACGCTTACATTCTATACAAGTTCTCTTTTTTATTATTTCCAGTATAAAAAATTCCAGTCAAGTTATATCATACTTTCCATAGTTTATCAGAAGCAAAGAGAAAAGGAAAAGGTGTTCTTGAGATATACAGCTAAACCTTACTTAACGACAACAAATTCCCCTTTTTTCAAATAATCAAATAAAAAAACAAGAAAATGTTTACATTTAATAGTAATATAGAAAATAGACAAGTTTATCCGACTTTAATGGGCAGTAAGACTCCCACCTCAAAATTCAGCGAAAGCAAAGAATTTAGGTGGGGATCGGGCTGCCCCTAAAAGTCCGATTGGTGAAGACTAATAATCAGTGGGGGATGAAGAACCCCCCCACTGATTAAAGTTTCACTTTATCAAAATAGTGGAGGCTTTTTCAGTCATGATGCGTGCACTTCGTTTAAATATAAAGCAAGCTTTTTGTAGTCGTATTTCTTTCATTATGATGCTTAGTGGATTCGTTCTTATTTGTATTTATCATTATTATTATGTCATTCGTTATTTAGGAGACGCTGCAAGCGGACCTATATCAACAGATATAAAATGGATTGGATTTCGCGACAATGAAATGGATGTTTATTTATTATTAATGCCAGTTATTGCGAGTTTTCCCTTTAGTACAAGTTATAATTCGGATAAGTCAGATGGTTTTAAACCGTTTGTGAGTAAGGGGATTTCTATATTTCCTTATTCAGTAGCGAAATATATCGTTACGTTTTTTTGCGGAGGATTTCTTTATACGCTTCCGTTCATCTTATCGTTATTATTTTGCAAATTAACCATTCCAGACGGAACACCTACGGTTGGTTCAGGCATCATAAATGCTGATGGAATGTTCGCAAACCTATATTTCAATGCGCCTCTCACTTACATTACTGTATATATCGGAATTAATTTTTTATTTGCAGGTTTAATGGCCCTTTTAGGACTTGCTGCATCTGTATGGTCACAAAAAGACTATATGGCAATTCTCTTTCCATTCGCAGCCGCCTCCATTCCGTACGTCCTGCTAAATACAATACTTCCTTCAATAGGCGGAGCTCCTTTTCATTTATATGATCCGAAACAACCATTGCAAGGCATGTCACCATATATTTTAATAACGCAATGTGTTTTCTTCCTTTTCGTGAGCTTACTTATGTATATACAAGGAGTAAGGCGGGATAGAAAAAAATATAAAAGACGACTGCAAAAAAGAGATCGGTGTAGAAAAGCGTTTCAAGTCATTTCAGACTAAATCATTGAACGAATAAGAGCGTAATTCCCTGAGTTAGTTTAGGGAGTTACGCTCTTATTCTTAGTTCTCAAAAAAACTACCTGCGATATTACACATTTGCTTTGGCTGCTCTACTACCGTCCAATGTCCGCAATTTGCAATCTCTAAAAACTCTATATGAGGTATGTATTCTGTAAAATGTTCTTTTATAGTAGCAAGAGTTAAAATATCATGACTTCCTTGTGCAATTAATATTGGAATTTTCGAGAGCTTTTTTATATGTTTAGTCACATCATAATTTTTCACCATATCTGCACCTAGTATCGTGTTCACTTCATTACTAAAAGTTGTTTTCTGTTTATAAGTTAAAGTTTCCATAGTAAACACATAATACGGATCTAGCACTTGTAACATATCGTATATAGAAGCCTCTCCTACTTTAATCTTCTCATTTATTTCAGAAATAACTACTTTATCTTCTTCCGTTAATCTCTTTTGCAGTTCTTCTCCAAATCTTTCTAATCCTTTTACATTAACTCCTATCGCAGCTGTTAAAAGTAACTTATTCACTCGTTCGGGGTATGTAGTTGCATACAATAATGCAAGCATTGATCCCCATGATTCACCTAATATATTTATTTTTTCAAACCCTAATTGCACACGCAGTGCTTCTAAGTTTGCAACCTCATCCCTCATAGAATATTGATTATTCTTTGGTGCTTCCGATTCTCCACAACCTGTTTGATCATAAAAAACTAGTTGGAATTTTTCTGCTAGTGGAGCCATATAGGGAAGAAAAAAGCGGTGTTCACTTCCAGGTCCTCCATGAAGAAATATGATTGGTTCACCTTCTCCTAACATTTTTACATAGAGATTATTGTTATTTACATTTATCACTCGTATATTTTCACTACTCATATCATCATCCTCCCCTTTACGGCGTACCAACCAATCCCCATAAAATAACGACCGCTACAAAATAAATCGCTTTAATACCTACCACTAAACATAATGAAATAATTGCATATTTACTTAACTCTCTTCTCGCGCCGATTAAAGTAAAAATAACTGCTAAACTAAACGTTATATAAGATGCTACTGTATGTATTAAGTTATATGTAATATCTAAATTTTGCGTAAGTCCGGTTATATCAGCTAGAAATTGAAGCATGACGATTGTACTAAAAAAAATTGCAAGCTGATTCGTTACCTTTCCATTTAACCATGCTTGCATCTTTAACCTCCTTGTTATAAAAACTGAATTTTTAATTAATTTTAACATGATTTTTACAGAAAAAGAACGCTCAGTATATCTCTAAGCGTTCTTTCTCAACTATTTAAGATGCTTTCTTCAAATCAATTTGAGCAAGTACTGGATCGTGGTCACTTACACGTCCGTGTTCTTTCATAATGTTTGAGTTTAAGTGTACTGGATCTACAATTGTGTGTGGTGCGATGTTGTTTGTTACTAAAATATGATCTAACACTTGTGCATTTCCTTCATGAATGTACGTGTAGCGATTTTCTTTCGGCACTGTGTTTAACATATTTTTTAAGACTGTTCCTTCTAGTGTTTTTAATGGTTTAGCGAACTCAAAATCGTTCATATCCCCTAACACAACAACTGGTGCATTCGTGTTTTTTTTCTGAATACCTTGTACGAAATTGTTTACTTCTTGTGCTAATTGAACTCGTTTTTCTTCACTCTTTAATACGAGTGGCTGTACTTTTCCAAATGGCGTTGCATCTCCTAGTTTTGAGTTTAAGTGATTTGCAACGACAACAACGTTTTGTCCTTGGAATGTAAATTCTGCCGCAAGTGGTTTACGTGTACTTTCAAATAATGGATTGTCGTCTCCAATACGGACAACGTTTTTATCAAGCAACTTCGGTACTGTTGCTAATTTCACGCGTGATGGGTTGTAGAAGAAACCGACGCGAATATTCGCTCCTGATGCTCCTCCGTCTAAATTGTTGTTTGGAGCAATTTCTACATACTCATACTTTGGCCCGCGAATCTCTAGCACTGCATCAATGATACGTTTTGCGCTTAATGAAGCATCTGTTGTACCGTCATTAATCGTTCCGTTATTATCTTGCATTTCCTCTACACCGATAATATCTGGCATTTTTAAATTGTATTTAATAGAATACGCTAACGCTTTTACTTTTTCATCTGTTGTTTCTTTTTTATTCGCCGAGAAGTTTTCAATGTTATATGTAGCAACTGTTAACTTATCAAGACGCGGCTGAATATTTGCTCCTATTTGCTTAAATCCACCGTCTACTACAGATGGTAATTCCGTTATTGGCGCAATGCGGAACGCACCGTAATCATATCCGACTACTCCTGTTATATCTCCTGTGAAAGTATCTCCTACTTTTGCTACATAATCACGAGGTGCTTTTACAGAAAGACGCTCTGGGTTTAATTGATTTTCATCTAATAAAGGTGTGCCATATTTCGTTACAACTTTATTCCCACCATTTTTCACTGTTACATATAAATTCCCGTTTTTCTGAGGTGCAATAATTTTTGGCGTTGGCATCGTAACGCGCATACCTTCTATACTTTCATAAAAGTCGATTGCATCTTCATTTGGATCAAATAAACCAAATGCATCATTATCGATAATTTGATCAGGAATTTTCACACCGTTTTCTCCAAGTACAATCGGCGCTGGTAAAGCTTGATCTTTTGCGATTACAGCAACGCGGCTCGCTTTAATTTCCGTCGTCGTTAAGTCTGTTTCAAACCTTTCTGCATATCCAGGTCCAACATATTCTTCTACTACTCCATCAACTTGAATAAGATCTCCTGCCGCTACATTCGCATCTTTTTTGTACACATACATACCTTCTGAAGTAGCTGGATCATTATCCGGCTGATTATCTTCTATATAAAAACCATTTTTATCAAGCGCTGTTACAACGCCTTCCACATTGTAGACTTTCTTCCCGTTGTAAGGAGAAATATGTGATTTTCCTTGAATATCATGAATACGAACCTGTTCATTGTTTACGATAGTAAATGAAAATGTGGAAATCGCTGAAGAAGTAAGCCCTTCTTTCTCTGCAATTGCTTTAATGACACTATTTTCATTCACTACAATTCGTCCGTTATAACGAACACTTTTATTTGTAGGATTAGAGCCATCTAACGTATAGTAGATTGTTGCTCCTTCTGTATTCGTTGTTAATGTTACCGCTGTACCCTTCGCAACTTCTCCACCACTAGGCGAAGCTACTACATCGCTAACACGGTTTTGTCCTTCCCCTTGAAACTTATGAGCTGTTACCGATTTTACACCTGGGCTACTAAAATATAATTCAAGCGTCCCTGTTAAACTAACTTTCTTCCCGATATTTTCAGGATGATCTTTCACGTTTACTGCCGTTCTCACATCGCCTTTTGGCAACTGTACAGGCATTATTTTGTCTGGATTCGTTTCATTTGGCGAATCCGCAATGGCTACGTTTGTATCATCAAACTTAGCCGGATCTTTCGTGTATTTAGAAGGACTTTGCGTATATCCAACAATGTATCCTTCCACTGTCCCTTTTGTTTTCCCTTGCTGCTTAAATACTTGAATTGCTTTTTCTACTGACATAGAAGTCGTTTCTTCTGCTTGTACTAAAGTTCCAGTAAATGAAAGCAATAGTATGAATGATAAAAAGACACTTAACAATTTCTTCACAGCCATTTTCCTCTCCCTATTTCATATTTTCTCAGCATTTCTATCATATCAAATGATTCGTTATATAGAATGCTATTTCGACAAGTTTTACAAAAAATTAATCTATTTTACTCGTTTTCAAACTATAATACAAAATAATAATTTTACACTTTCTACGAATGCACTCTATAATGTTAGAGAGAGAAAACAGAAAATATCGATATTTCATTGGCATGTAAAATGGATTCATTTGAATAGGAGTGATTGGATGGAAGTGCAAACAGAAACATACCGCGCAGCTATGAATGGAACATTAGAACGTCATTTTTCAGATATGATTGCCGTTATACCTACTAGAATTACAATTGAGCAGTTAAAACAGCGACTAGAGAATATCGCTACTAAAGTTGATGAGCTAAAAATTGTTTATAATGATGAGATAAGCCTTATCGTTGAGTTACATATGGATGAAACAATCATACCGTATGAACTGCATATTGATGAGGCCAATGATCCAGAAGAATATAAACTGTACAATAGACAAGATTCTACAATCGTAGATCGTCATTTTGAAGATGCGGTTTTCGGTACTGAAATTTTCACTCGCACGCTATTTGTAGGTGATGTACTGGACTGCTTTTTCCAGCAGTTACAGTTTTTATGGAACCTTGCGCCAGATTTGTTATTTGTAATCGATTCAAGTGCAGCAATGAAGGTGATATCTAGAAGCTATATTGAATATCACGTTGAAAATGAATTATTACCTGACATTCCTGACTTATACGTTATTCATTCCGTTTATGAAGACGGTAAAGACGGTGAGCCTACGCAATATTGGTTTCATACACATGGCCTTTTAAGAGCAGGCGTAACAGAAATAGAATTAATTATTCCAAATCGTATTTCTTCCTACTACGGCATTGGTGACCTCTTTCAAACATTTGCGAATAATGCCGTTGAGAATGGACAAGTCCCTATGAATGAGCCTATCGTTATCGCGCATAGTCAGCAAGGTTCTATACATACCGTAGCTGTTCCGTGGGAAAAAGGATTATCTTATATTGGGCATAAAACGAGTATGGATCAATTATCTTCAATTGAGAATGAAGAAGTGAAGCTACAACCAATAGATGCACAAAACACATTCTTAGGCGGGATGGATGACCGAGATGAATACCATCAATCGCCATCTGTTCTCTTGTTCAAATTTGATACTTCAGAAGAATGTATCGAAAGCTTTTTCAAAGAACACGAGGAAGCTACAGGGCTTATGTTTTATAAAACAAATAGTGAAACGGCTCGTATGGCTTACAATGCGAAGAATACTTTCGGGTATTTCAGCAACATTTTTCATATTGAACAATCAAATGAAGATTTTCGTTTCCTAGCTAAGTTTGGTGTCTCCTACGAAGAAGGAAAAAGTGAGCATATGTGGTTTGAAATGCAGCATATTACAGAAGACTTTATTCAAGGAATACTCATTAATGAACCATATTTTATAGCAGATATGAGTGCAGGAAATAGTTATCCTTTAGATTTTGATAACTTAACAGAATGGATTATTTATGCAGGAGATGCAGTGATAAAGCCAAATAACTTATATATGTTTATTGGTGAATAAATAACAAAACGCCTTCAATCGTATTGAAGGCGTTTCACTTTACTGTGCGATTAATTCCGTATCCATTACTTTCTCCAAATGAGCTAGCACACGCTTTGCTGCTTTCTCACCTTGATCAATACAGTCCGGCAGACCAGAACCAGCGTAAGAACTACCAGCTAAATACACACCTGGAAGCTCTTGTTCCATAAATGTTGTGAGTTTCTTCATTCGCTCGTTATGACCTACTGTATATTGGGGCATCGCTTCTTTCCAGCGGCTTACGACTGTAAACTCTGGATCTTCTGTAATATCCATCGTCTTTCGTAAATCTTCTAGTACGAGCTGAACGAGTTCCTCTTCTGTTTGTTCTACAACTGCTTCATCACCAGGTCGTCCAACGTAACAACGAAGTAGCATTTTTCCTTCTGGCGTTGCATGTGGCCACTTTTTATGTGTCCACGTACATGCTGTAATTGTATAATCACTATTTCGAGAGACAACAAATCCTGTACCATCAATATCGCGCTGAATGGCTGATTTCGGGAAAGCCATTGCTACATTTGCAACTGATGTGGACGGAATGTTGCGGAAGAAACGAAACTGCTTGTACTGTGCAAACATAGATGGCAATACTTTATGCGAGCTTGCCACTACGACCGCATCCGCTTCTATTTCTTTTCCGTTACTAAGAGTAATCGTATAGCCATCACCCTGTTTTGCAACTTTTTCAATGCGAGTGCCCTTTATTATCGTACCTTCATGCATCTTCATTTCGAGAGATTCTACGATAGATTCTAAACCTGTTTTCACTGTTTGAAAGATTCCTTTTTTCGGTTCAGTTTTCTCTTCTTTCGGAGCAAGCGTGCGCATACCGAGTGAAATACTGCGATGTTTCTGCTCAATTTGATACATTTGTGGGAATGTTGACATTAAGCTCATTTCATCAATATCTCCTGCATAAATACCCGATAATAATGGTTCTATTAAATTTTCAACTACTTCGTTTCCGAGGCGGTTCCTGAAAAAATGCCCGAGTGATTGATCAGATACTGGCTTTGATCTCGGCATTAATAGATCAAAACCAGCTCTTAGTTTACCAATTGGGGAGAACAGCCCGGAAAATAGAAACGGCGTAATTTGCGTTGGAATTCCCATCATTGATCCGCTCGGCATTTTATGTAACCGATTGTTTACGAGGATAAATGATTGACCGGCCTCATTATTTACAAGTTCATCGCCAAGACCTAATTCTTTCACTAATCTAGCTGCACTTTCTTTTCGTGCTAAGAAAGAATCTGGTCCGCGCTCAATTGTAAATCCATCTTTTCGAACGGTTTGAATTTTCCCGCCAAGTTTACCCGATGCTTCTATCAGTAATGTATCGATCGGCAAGTTGTTATCACGAATATCTTTTTGTAAGTGATACATTGTTGTTAATCCAGTGATGCCTCCGCCGATGATCACAACTTTTTTCCTCAAGCAGGCTCCCCCTTTCTTCTTACAGTACAGATTCTTTTTTCTTTAATACAACATCTGTTAAACAATCAATAAATGCGTCCGATGCATTTGGCATTTCTGGACGATAATATTTCGCGCCAATTTCATCCGTTACAACTTTACACTCAAAGTCGTTGTCATATAAAACTTCTAAATGTTCCGCAACAAATCCAACTGGTGCATATACGAATGAAGTATAACCGTGCTTTTCATTTAGTTCTCTCGTTAAATCTTGTACATCTGGACCAATCCAAGGATCTGGTGTGTTTCCTGCACTTTGCCAGCCTACTGCATAGTTTGCTACTTCAGCGCCCCTTGCAATATAATCAGCTGTTTCATTTAATTGATCTGGATATGGATCGCCCATTGCGATAATTTTTTCTGGTAAGCTATGAGCTGATACGATTAATACTGCTTTTTCACGTTCTGCGTCTGACATACCGTTATATATACCTTTCACTGCATCAACCCAGTACTGGATAAATTTCGGTTCTTTATACCAGCTATCAATGCCATGAATTGTTAAGTTTCCAAGTTTCTCAGCTTCTTCTTGTGCTCGTCCAACGTATGATTTTACGCTAAACGTAGAATAGTGCGGCGCAAGAACAAGCGCGATTGCATCTTGTATACCGTCGTTATGCATATCTTTCACCGCATCTTCAATAAACGGTTCAATATGTTTTAAGCCAAGATACATATGGTACTCGACTTCATCTTGCACTTCATTTAAACGCTTCTCTAACTTTTTAGCTTGCTCTAATGTAATAGTAGCTAAAGGAGAAATACCACCAATTGCACGGTAGCGCTCTGTTAAATCTTCTAGCATTTCAGGACTTGGCTTTCTTCCTCTGCGAATATGTGTATAGTAACGTTCAATATCTTCTTCTTTATATGGCGTTCCGTATGCCATTACAAGCAAACCAATTTTCTTTTTCATACAGCAATTCTCCTTTACTTCGCTAACTGCCCTTTAGAGTATTCATGAATAAATGTAGTTAAACGTTTTAATGTATCTGGATTTACTTCTGGGAATACACCGTGTCCTAAGTTAAAGATATAACCTGGCTCTTTCATCCCTTGATCTAAAATACCTTTTACATGTTCTTCAATAACAGACCATGGTGCAAGTAAGAACGAAGGATCCATATTACCTTGTACCGCCTTATGAACGCCGCGTGCACGTGCCTCTTCGATTGGTAAGCGCCAGTCTAAGCCGACTACATCAAGCGGTAAGTCGTGCCATTCATTTACTAAGTGTGCAGCTCCTACGCCGTGCATAATCATCGGTACACCCATCGTGCGAACTTCTGCAAAAATACGCTCCATTGCTGGTTTAATAAATACGCGGTAATCTGCTACGTTTACTGTTCCAACCCAAGAATCGAAAATTTGAACTGCTTTTGCACCTGCGTTAATTTGCGCTTTTAAATATGTAATAACCATATCTGCTAGTTTATCCATTAAAGCGAACCAAGCTTTTGGCTCTGCATACATGAACGCTTTCGTATTATGGTAGTTACGAGATGGACCGCCTTCAATCATATAGCTCGCTAATGTAAATGGAGCTCCTGAAAAACCGATTAACGGTACGTCTAACATTTCTGTCGTTAATAAACGAATTGTATCTAATATGTACGGTACGTCATCTTCTGGATTGATTTCCCCTAGTTTTTCTACGTCTTGTAAAGAACGGATTGGATTATCAATAACTGGGCCAATACCTGATTTAATTTCTACATCCACACCAATTGCAGGTAGTGGTGACATAATATCTTTATAAAGAATTGCTGCGTCCACGTTATATTGATCAACCGGCAGTTTTGTAACGTAAGCACATAACTCTGGATTGTGTGTAATTTCAAATAAAGAATACTTTTCTTTTATCTTTCTATATTCCGGCTGCGAACGACCTGCCTGACGCATATACCATGCTGGTACATAATCAGTACGTTCCCCCCTACATGCTTTTAAAAATGTCTCATTTATAGTTCTTACCAAGACCCTTGCTCCCTTCCTTACCAATGCTTCGAATACGTTCGATATTTATCTTTTTTTACTATACAGCTTGTAAAAACAAAATGCATAATATTATGTACGTTGTTCATTAAATTGACACAAACATTCTTAAAAACGCTTACTATTTTCATAACATTCTTATTATAACACAGAGAAAAACTATGGTTTAGCTACTTTTGACTTTTCTCCTTCGCGATTCGTTTGTGTGTTATATGGCACAACGTAAAAGCTTGGTTTTGAAAAGATGTTAACGAACTTTTCCTCATATTCCCCGGCACCGTTTACAGTACCTACATGCGTATGAATTCCGTTTTCCACTCTATAAATACGGTACATAATTCTTTCATCTGGAAGTGGTGTCCAGCTTAATTTCGCTTTAAATAAACCGAAAGGGCTAAATGCTAATTTCATTTTCACATCTTCTATCTTGCGCAGCCGAATCGGAGCACCGATTGTTTCCACACCTTCTGGTTTCATAAATTGCTCTTTCTGTTCTACATTTGCCTTCGTTAAAATTTTCTTAAACAATTTTGTTGCGGACGCACTTTCTCCTTGCAACTGATGCTCTTTATCTATACGATCATAACCGAGCCAAACAGCGCCTACTAAATTTGGCGTATAGCCAACGAACCACATATCTCTCGCTCCATTATCGTCATTTGGTAAGGACGTTGTACCTGTTTTCCCTGCTAACGCCCCGTTATATACACCGGCTTTCGCTGTCCCTTCCTTTACAACTCCTTCAAGCATTTTCGTCATATACCATGCCGTTTGTTTCGAGAAAATTTTCGTTTCTACTTTTGGTGACTCTCCAATGACTGCGCCGTGTCTATTTAACACTTTATCAATCACGTGTGGCTCAATAATAGCGCCATTTGCTAAAAAAGCACGATACATTTTCACAAGTTCAAATGGTGAAACACCGTTTTTCAATCCGCCAAGCGCTGTACTTAAACCAGCATCAGCAATGTGAACATTCCCTTTCTCTAAATATTGCTTTCCTTCTTCTACCCCTAATTCGTTTAATAAAGAAACTGCCGGTACATTTGCTGACTCTACAATTGCATCGTACATCGTCATTTCTTTCGAATACGCATGGTTATAATTTTGAGGTTCATACCCTTCAAAAGAATGTCTTTCATTCTTTAATAAAGAATACGGATTATATTTTTTCGTTTCGAGTGCTGGCGCATAAACGATAAGTGGTTTTAGCACAGAACCGGGCTGTCTTTTTGCAAAAACACGATTAAACCCTCTCGGGACGTACTTTCTTCCGCCAATCGCAGCTTTAATACCGCCCGTACGATTATCCATTAATAAAAACGCACCTTGCGCCCCCTCTTCTTTCCCTGGGAAATTCCTTGCATCTTGAAACTGGTTATACGCTACCTTTTGAATCTTTTCATCCATCGGAACAACAAACGTATATCCTCCTCGGAGTACTTCTTGATGAGACAATCCGTATAAACGAGCTGCTTCATCTATAACCATATCAATATAAGGCATATATGCGAGCTCATTCTCATCTAAGTTTTTATATAGAGCAATTGTCTTCCCTTGATAACGTACGCTTTCTTCGGCAGTCAAATAGCCTTGTTTATGCATAAGTGACAATACGAGATCACGGCGTTGCTTACTCTTCTCTGGAGAGAAATAAGGTGAATATCCGTTTGGCGACTTCGGAAGACCTGCAAGCATTGCCCCTTCTTCTACTGTTAAATCTTCTACATTTTTATTAAAATACAACTTTGCTGCTGCTTGAATACCGTAAGCTCCATGACCAAAGTAAATATGATTCATATACATTTCAAGAATTTGTTGCTTCGTATATTTTTGCTCTAATTGAAGGGAAATTGCGACTTCCTTCAATTTCCGCGTAACTGTTTTTTCACGAGTTAAAAAGACATTTTTAGCAAGTTGCTGCGTAATCGTACTACCGCCCTCTACCTTTTCACCAGCTAACGTATCTTTATAAAGAGCCCGAAATATAGACGGATAATCAATTCCTTGATGTTCATAAAAACGAGAATCTTCCACCGCAACGAACGCCTGCTGCACGTATTTGGGAATTTGCTCGATTGGTACGAGGTCTCTATTTTCTACGTATAATTTCGTAATTTCTTTCCCTTTCTGGTCAACGATACGTGATGAAGAGTGGAAAACGAGCTGCTTTTCATCCATCATATAGCCACCAGCTAACACGATAAGTTTATAAAGGACAATCGCTAATACAAGCGTTGCTAACCCACCTAACAAAGTCCACTTTACTTTCTTCATACATCGGCCTTCTTTCCAAATGATGGTACATTTATTATTTGAAAAAGAAGTATCTTTATGTATATAATCTTCGAAGTTTTTTACGAGAGTTGATATAATGGAAACAAACATTTAAAGGGGGCATTAAAATGAAGGCTATAATTTCATACGAAACACCTCTAGAACAAGCACATTTCACTGCAAAAAATGATGAAAAAGATATGTTTTATAAAGAAAATACAGAAGAACCTGTAGAAGGATCACTTCAGTATGATGTACTAGACGCTGTTGGCGAATTTAAAGGACAACCTGGCTATATCGTTTGTAACAACATTTCTGTAACAGACGAAGGTCGCCCTGTATTTGAAAACCGTTTTAAAAACCGCGCAGGCCTTATTGAAAATGAACCAGGATTCCAAGCGATTCGCGTCCTACGCCCATTAAGTAACGATACATATGTCATCTTAACGATGTGGGAAACAGAGCAAAACTTTAAAGACTGGACAGAATCACGTTCATTCGAAAACGCTCATAAAAAGCGCCCCGCACAAGCAGAAGGACAAGCTCCAGCTCAGGCTCAGGCGCATCCACATGCAGAACAGCAAAAGAGTATTTTCTCTCGTCCATCTTTCGTGACTACTTTTGATGTGTTAGTTTAAGTTTTGGCGTTTGGAGACGGCGATATGTGAAATTATATCGACTTATTGACAAATGACGACACAAAAAGGAAACACCGTTACACGCCGGTGTTTCCTTTTTCTTTATACCAATTATATATACAAAGTGCATCTTCTTTTTGCATATGCTTCACTTTGTAAGGATGCCCCGCTACCGATACGACAGCTGTACATAACTCGTCTTTCTTTTGAAAATACGACTGACTGTATCCGACTGCTTGAATATGTCTTTTTCGCATGATTCCTGTATATTTCGCAAGCCCTCGGTACACCATGACTAACTGATTTTCTCGTATCATATAACCACTACTTGTATACCGAGCGTATGCAAGTAACGTAAATATAATACATAGTGGTATGAGAGTGAATAACGCGATATTTTGTTTAAAATATATACTCGCACCGATGATCGGAACAGCGAGTACAGCACTTGTAATCCATCCCATGATGACATAACGACGTAATGCAGCCTTCGGTAAAGGAACGATTTTCTCTTCCATTTCATACGGCAACTGTAAATACGTAAGTAACTGCTGCACATCTTTTTTCTTCATAAAAGGATGTAACATCACTTCATTTCCTGCCGCTTCTATACTTTGAATGACTTCTACTTCGACAGAGCAATAACCGAAAGGCTGGCGGAGAATTCCCTCTTTCACAGTAATCGCTTGAATGCGGTGTAATTTTAACACAAACTCTTTCTTATCAAACAACCCTTGCACGATGCGAACTTCATTTTCGTTTCGCTCTATTTTAAAGTTCGCATATTTTAATGCATAGCCAGCTGTAGAAATGACCCACGAAACTGCCATTAAAATCGCCACCATAACGATTAATTCATATACACCGTTATCCATCACATACGCTTCTACTTTATTGATAAGCCATTCTGGTAGAAATTGATTGAACTCTGTGTAAAGGATGACTAACATAGAAAACACTAATCCGAATCTACCAGATGTAATAGATGCTGCTAAAATTTCTTTCGTTGTTAACTGATATACCGTCTTACTTCCTTCTTCACTCACAACGCTTCTTTCTTTATGTAATAAAGCAATGAGTTCCTTCGCTTCTTCTTCTCTAATACCCGCCAACATCACTTCTGGCTCAGTACCGCCGCCTGCCACTTCAATATTTAATTTCGTCAGTCCAAGTATTTGATAAAAGATGTTAGAAGACGTACTAATATTTTGCACACGTTCTTTATTTAAGTAACTTTCTTTCTTCATGAACACACCGTGCTTTATATGTAAAATATTATTTTCAACCCAGTACACTTTAAAATACCATTTTATCGCTGAGAAAATAGCCATAATAAATAATATGGCCAAAAGAACGAGATGAAAGAAATACCAAGGTTTTACTTGGCCATCTGATTTAAATAGAACAAGAAAAATAAAAGGCAATAAACCCGCAATTCGAATACCTAATAAGATTGTGATCGGATGTTGCCTCTTATACATCCTCATCACTCACTTTCGCAAGCTCTCCAATTTGTCTTTTCAGCTGCTCAGCTTCTTCTTTCGTTAAACCTGGAATACTATGAGAAGTTGCTGCTGTTGAAATATGTAATTCTGCTAAATTATATTTTCTCATAATCGGTCCTTGTTCAATCGTTACGTGCTGCACGCGAATCATCGGAATGAGCACGCGTTTTACAACGAACATTCCCTTTTGAATCTCAATCTCTTCTTCATTTAATCTGTAACTATAGTAGCGCTGACGTAAATTTGGAAACACAAAATAATCAAGCGGGATAAATATAATAGCTCCTGTTACTAACAAGCCAAACAACCAACCCCACCAATTAAAATTGATCATAAAAAAGAAATACGCAATTACGACGGCTAGTATAACTGCCGTCCCAATTAAAGCGTGAATTCGCCACACTTTCAGCATATTAGAATGAATCTCCCTTTCTAACGGCTGCATTTCATCACTCCAATTATATGAATGTATTACTTATATATTAGTTGGTATATACATATTTGTAAAATTATAGTTTTTCACATCATATCAATCATTTCTTTAAAATTCCCTTCATTAATGGCATACACTTGAAACTGAATGTAATCTATTTCATTCGTATCTGGTTTAGCAAATGGCAAAATGTTAAATTTAGAAGCTGATCTTCCTAACATATCTACAATCATTAGAGAAACATCAATATGGTCGAAATCCACACGGAATACTACCGCTTCCCCTGTAAATTCATAATCTTTAATCGCATCATAAGACTTATTCGCACTAATTAACATCACTTTTAATAGTTGGTTCAAATTTTCTGGTTTAAAATTAATCATATACGCAGCTCCTTTTTTCAATAAAACACTACAAAAATAGTGTAATCTTATACTTTCATAGCTTCACACATCAATTATATTAAAAATAAAACTAGTTTTTTATAAATTTTTTGATATAATTACTTACGGGAAAAGGGAAGAATTTTGTCTTCCTTTGTGTTTTTATTTGCATCTAGTACTTTTGCTAGATGCTTTTTTTTATATTAAAAAAGGTACCCTCAATTACTTTGAGGATACCTTTTTCATCAATTTAGTGCATTTCAATAATTGTACCATCTTCGAATACTTTAAATACACCAGTAAATCCTGGTCCACCTGCACCTTCTATTTTATATGTCGTATGCACTCTAATTTGATAATATTTCTTTCCATTCTCTACTTGCGTATTCTCTAGTGTGTAATCATAGTCTTCTTTATATTCATTTTTAATATATGCTTTAGCTTTCTCAAAAGTAAATGTATCTTGAGTCTTTCCTGTTTCTACCTTTTTATTATTTTCTGTCGCTACTTTTTGAGTCTTGTCTGCTTCTACTTTTTTATTACTCTCTGTTGCTACCTTTTGATTTTTTTCTGCCTCAGGTTTTTGAGTCTTTTCTGTTGCTACCTTTTGATTCGTTACTACATTTGTTTTTTGTGCCTTCGCTGCTTCACTCTTTGCATTTTTTTCTTCTTCATTAATTTTAGTAACTAATTCTACCGCTTTTTTATTATATTCTTCAAGGTTCTTGTTACCTTTTGTTTCTGCAACTAGTTTATTTACTATCTCTTTCGCTTCTGCATAATTTTTCTTACTTATTAACTCTTCACTTTTCGTCAGTTGCTCGCTATACTTCTTTTTTTGTTCTAAGATGGCTAGTAATGCTGTTCGTTCTTCCTTTGCTTGTTTTACAAGCGTAGTATTTCCATTCTGCATGTTCTCTACTTTTTCAAATGACTTGATTGATTCTTCTACCTTTGATTCTTCTTTTAACTTCACTGCTTCAATCATTACTTTTGTTTGTTCTACAAGCATCTTTGCATCCGAATCGTCTTTTTTCTCATCTAGCGCTTTTTCAAATGATGATAAGGCATTTTTATATTCTTTATTCGTTAACGCGGTCTTTCCTTCATCCATTGCTTTGTCAAAATTCCCATTACTACATCCAGCTAACATTAAAAATGTAAGTCCAATTACCATTAATAACTTTTTCATTTTTTCTCCTCCTATATATCCCTAAAACGATAACAGCATATGTATAAAAGTCTGTGTAGTAATTAGACTGAAAGTAAAGATGTACTTTGTGTGTGGGAAAGGAAGTACATTTCATTTACTATCATTGCTTAAAACTCCTAAGTAGTTGGTAGTTGGTTTTCTTCTTCTTTTAAAGACAGAAAGGAATTTTAATAATGTGCGCAAAGTTCTCACCAGGCTCTTTACTACACACACTCTTATACACATAGAAAAACTATTTTTAGGTTGCTATTTTTTTAACTTTACATATTCTCGGTTGTTTTGCTACGAACCTCATTTCGTAACATACCGAAAAACAAAAGAAAACAAACCGTAATATAAGTTACGGTTTGTAACTTTCCTGTAACAAAAATGTAACATAAGGTTTTTAAATATACAATAGTTTTTTTTACATTATTTTCCCCCGTCTATATTTTCAGGCAACAATCAGGTTCCAATCCTTAATGTAAATAAGGATTCTTCATAAAAGTATATAGATATCTCTCCTCATTATCATCAAGTTGAAAAATAAACAGTACTCTGAAACAAAAATCCCTTACGCTAAGCAAAGTTAAATAAAAAAGCCAACTTCTTTACATTAAAAGAAATTGACCTTTTATTTTATTCACGTTAATGCCTATGTATTAAAAAATTTATTTATTAGTCTCAAAAAACTACAAACAACCGTTTATGAAACATTCCTAACGTATCGTAAATCCAAGTTTTTAATGAAATAATCCCTTAGCGTTTGACATTAACAAAAAAGCCTACTAATTAAAGTAGACTTACAATAATGCTGTATACATTTTACACTTAAAGATTTTTTAAGCGTATCAAATTAATAGTTTGTCAGTTCATTTTCAGGAGTTTGAATAATAACAGGATTTTTCCCTGGATCAATCCATCTTAAAATATCAATAACATTTTGTTTAACAAATTTGCTTCCAACTAGCATCCTTCACATCTTCACTAGTCGGCTTTCTAACTGATCCAACAAAACATTCCTCGCAAGCACCAAATACAATGAAATTTTTCTGTGCTTGTCTTAAAGAGACTTCATTCGCCCCGCCTTCATAGTCAGGATCGTTAAACTGAACCCCATCATCTTCCCAATAACATATATTACAAATTCCATATGTACCTGGTGGTTCTTCTTCTATTGTTTTATATCCGCAGCATGGACATGTATGTTTCATTTTGTCACTCCATTATCAACTTTTTCTCCCATATATTCCGACTCACAAAGAATGTAACAGCGTAAATCACAGTTATCCCCATGAAAAAATTATTAGAATCTTCATATGTAGTTGGAATCCCTACCGTTACGAAAACGATACTAAAAGCTAAAAGTACATATAATAATAAAGATATAATATAGCTCAATTTAAATCGTAAAATGATACCTCTAAACAATAGCTCACCAAGAAGACATCCACCTAAAATAATAGGTACTCCGAAATACAATGTAAGGACTCCCATTTGCGAAGTAGATTGAATTACCTTTCCAATTATGTTCGGCGACGTCCCCTCATTAAAATTTTCTATCCTATCATATAAATCAAGTGCCGTTACTGAAATAAAAAAACTATATATAGAAAATGAATACGGAATTAAAAATTTGCTCACTCTCATTCACCTCACTTTTTCCCTTCCCCATATATTATTCATTATTTTCACATGAAAAAACAGCCCGCCTTCCGCAAAAGACGAGCCTTTTCAAATTAATTCTCACTTATTCTCTTCTTATACCAATCCTGCATTCTCTCCGCATCTTCTACTCTCGTATGCTCTAATTTATAATCCGATGATGCGTTAGAGAACTTATACGTACATAGATTTGCACGGCGCTGGAAATATGATTGTGTCTTTTCCATCGATTGGACGTGTCTTCTTCTAACAAGCCCTGTATATTTTCCGACGCTGCGATATACAAGCGTAATTTGCTCTCCATTTACACTGTAACCATTTGTTTTAAATGTTGCATATCCAAGTGTAAAGATGAGGATTGCGAGCGGTAGTAATGACCACATGATGAAGTACTTTTCAGAGTATATACTTATTCCAATAAGCGGGATTGCTAGCATTGCGAAGAAAATGAAACTATCAATGAGATAGCGGCGTAATGCTGTTTTTGGTAATGAAATAATATTTGTATTCAGTTCGTATGGTAATTGTAAATGCGCGAGTAACTGTTGCACGCGATCTTTTCGAATGATTGGGTGCAGTGTAACCTTTTCTTTTTCGTCACCCATTCCTTTACTTTGAATAACTTCTACTTGCACAGCACAATAACCAAATGGCTGACGTAAAATACTCTCTTTTATCGTAATACCTTGAATACGGTGCAATTTTAGGACGAGTTCTTTTTTCTCAAGTAATCCTTGTGAAATGCGAACTTCATCATTTCTTCGATTCACTGTGAAATCTCCATGTTTTAGCGCATAACCGATTGTAGATATAATCCACGAAAGGACGATCAAAATGGCTACCATGAAAATCCAGCCATATATATCATGTTCCATTACATACGACTTTACGCCATTCTCTATCCATTTCGGAATGTACTCATCTACTTGGTGGTACACGAAAAAGATTAATGAGAATAATAGTCCAAACTGACCTGATGTAACAGATGCTAATAAAATTTCTTTCCAAGTCAATTTATACTCTGTCGATTGTTTTTCCTCTGTAACAATTTCGTTTTCTACTGTATTTTCTACTGCTTCGTCTAACGTTTCTTCTGCTTTCACTTCTGGAGTTGGCTCATTTAGCATTGCAATAAGCTCTGTTGCCTCTTCTACTGTAATACCAGCTAAGCTAACTTCTGCATCATCGCCTCCGCCAGCTGTTTCAATCTGAATTTTCTTTAAACCAAGCATTTGATATAACACGTTTGAACTTGTATTAATCGTTTGAACACGTTCTTTATTTAAGTAACTCTCCTTTTTCACGAAGAGCCCTTGTTTCACATGTAATACGTTATTTTCAACCCAATATGTTGTGTAATACCACTTTTCAAACACTGAAAAGATAGTAAGTAAACCGAATGCAGCGGGAATTAAATACCAAAACGGGAACTTTCCGTTTAAACTAAACATGAAAATAAAGAGTGGTATAAAATCTGTTATTTTTAATTCTAATAACATCGTGATTGGATGCTGCCTCTTATACATCCTCATCACTCACTTTCGCCAATTCTGCGATTTTCGTTTTCAACATTTCTGCTTCATACATCGTTAAGCCTGGGATGCTATGAGAAGTTGCTGCTGTTGAAATGTGTAATTCTGCTAAACCATATTTTCTCATTATCGGACCTTGTTCAATCGTAACGTGCTGCACACGAATCATCGGTACTAATACGCGCTTTACGACGAAAAGGCCATGCTGAATTTCAAGTTCTTCTTCATTTAGTTGGTAGCTGTAATAACGTTGACGTAGTTTCGGGAATAAGAAGTACGAAAATGGTGCGAACACAACTGTTAGCCCAATCATCACATACAAAATCCACGCCCACCAATCAAACTTTATCATGAGAAAAAGGTAAGCTAAAATGACAAGAATACCGATCCCTTCTTCAATTACAGCACGAACTTTCCACACCTTGACCATGTCAGGGTGAATTTCATTTTTCAATGGCTCCATGTAACCACTCCAAATCTAGTAATCTAATATATGAATACTCTCAATCTATATTTTACATAACTTTACATAAAATTGAAATTTTATTATTTATCCTCTTTCTTCTCAGGAATAAAATACCCGAACCAAAGTAGCCAAATAAACCCTATTAATTTCATCCAACTTCCATCCGCTTGAAAAGCTTCAATCATACCTGGTATTTTATAAATCCCAATGAATCCAAGAAAACCAAGCCACCAGTTTTTTTGCATTTTCATTTTTATTCCTCCTTCATTACGTTTTTCACATTTTGAATCCAAATTTCTTTATACTTTAACTGGAATCCCATCAGCATGTAATTACTCATATTATCGATCACAAGCGCTAACGTATGAGCATTTTCTTCCGTTGCATCTTGTGACACAACGCCCAGTCTCGCGCCTTTCTTCAATAGATCGTGGAAACCATTTAAAAACTCTTCTTGTATTTCAAATAAGCGCTTCTGATACTTTTCATTTCGCGCTGCAGTTACGATAAATTCATTTATAACACGTAATATTCCTTCTTGACCTTCATACTCAGAGAGCATATGTAAACCATCAGCAATTAACTTTTCTGCAAAGTTTTCTTTCGTATATTGTCCTTTATCGAAATAACTCACGAAATGATACCCAGAGAAAATTTCTTCAAATAAAAAATCGACTAACGCTTCTTTAGAAGAAAAATGATAATAAATGGCCGGTTTTGAAATACCTACCTCTTTCGCAATCATGGAAAGGCTCATCTTCTCAATGCCGTGCTCTGCCATAAGTTTAAATGACGCCTCTACAATGTTTTGCGATGTTTGTAAATTCTTTGTCATACTGTACCTCACTCATTTTTACTTACCGGTCGGTAAGTAAATTGTAAAATGAAACGAAATGATTTGCAAGTTAGTTAACGCCATGGAAGTGATTTATTGGTAAATATAGAAAAATATAAAGTAAAAGCAACATATAACAATAAGGAGGATATTCCTATGGGACTTGGTGGTAAAGGTGGTAGTGGTGGCACTGGCGACGGTGAAGCTGGACAAGATGGTAAGGGCGTTAGTAGCGGTTATATAGTACTCATTGTGCTCTTTATCATATTAATCGTAGCTGGAGTCGGCGGCTATAGTGGACTCGGTCTTTAACTTTCATCAGTAAGAAAAGCACTGGCTATATAAACGGCCAGTGCTTTCTATTTTCATTATTGATCATCCACAATAATATACGCTGTTCGGATTGGCCCATGTACACCTACCACAAGGTTCATTTCAATATCTGCGCTATTTGATGGACCAGAAACGAAATTCACACAAGCGGGCAGTTTTTTTCCTGATATATTTTGATCATGGATCATTTTTGTAGCTTGGGTTACTCTTGGCACGATCGTACTTTTAGGAACGATTGCAATGTACGACTCCGGAAGAAGGCTAACATGTCTTCCTTTTAACCCGTCATTAAATAGTACAACGGTTCCCGATTCTGCCAGGGTCATATCACTGAACGTAATGCCAAGGTCAGCAGCTTTCGCAAATGCTATGTCCTCTTCTTTATGATCCGATCCCCAAATACGAAAATGCGTTGTGCCTTCACTGTTGAAAAGTGGAGTAAGGCCGTACTCATGAAAACGCTCATCGTTCGCATACATTGCGGATTTAATATTCCATTCTTTTAGTAAAGATTGAAATGTTTCAACTAGATTTCCCTTCGTTGTTCGCTTTACTTCTGTATGAATGACTTCGCAGTGCTCCATTAACTGTACTACAAGTTCGTCTTGCGCGAGTCCGTCAAAAACAGTCCACTGCGGGGCAAAAGACCATTTCGGCTTTTTCACTGCTTCTGGACGTTTCCTACCAAGCTTTTCTGATAATTGGAGTAAAAATTCCTCACGATTTTGGATGGCCATCATCGTTCTCCTTTACGTGTTTTTCAAACCACTTTCGAAACGGTTGTTTTTTTGGAACCGGGAAATCTCTCGCATCTGTCCAAGCTTTTAACGGCCCAATGCCACGCTCGATTTTATCACCTTTCGCAAGAGGTTTTAATGCATACGGAGCGCTCTTCGCCGCAAAAGAAAATAAGCTAGGATTCTTCACTACTTTTTCAAAACCTTTCATAGCCGCATTCCAAGCTACAGGTGATCGTTTTTCTTCTACAATGCGGCTGCGATGTTTAATTAATAAGTCGTGTAACGGGATTTTCACTGGACATGCTTCTGTACACGCACCACAAAGGCTAGAGGCATAAGGTAAATCCTTATATTCATCATATCCCCCTAAAAGCGGTGTTAACACAGCTCCAATTGGCCCTGGATAAATGGAGCCATATGCATGTCCACCAATATGCCTGTATACAGGACACACATTAATGCATGCTGCGCAGCGAATACACTGTAGGACACTTTGGAATTCTGTCCCTACAATATCAGAACGACCATTATCCACAATGACTAAATGAAATTCCTCAGGTCCATCTGTCCCGCCAGGCTCCGTTAATCCTGTAATATAACTCGTTAACTTTTGTCCTACAGAACTTCGGCATAAAAGTGTTACTAAAACATCAAGCTCTTCCCATGTCGGAACAATACGCTCCATTCCCATAACTGTAATTAACGTTTTCGGAAGTGTCGTAGTAAGTCTTGCATTTCCTTCGTTTGCTACGATAGAAATTGACCCAGACTCTGCAACTGCAAAGTTACATCCAGTCACTCCTATATCCGCCGCAAAGAAATCATCTCGTAAATAGCTTCTTACAAACCTCGCCATTTCCGTAGGGTCAGATGTTCCAGTGTAATTTAACTTTGTTTTAAATATTTCACAAATATGTTCTTTATCTTTGTGAAGGCACGGAACAACAATATGTGACGGCGGATCGTGGTCGTTCACTTGTAGAATAAATTCAGCAAGATCTGTTTCTAACACTTCCGCTCCCGCTTCTTCAATTGCCTCATTCAAACTAATCTCTTCCGTTACCATCGATTTTGATTTCACAATTTTTTTCGCGTTTTTCTTTTTTACAATCTCTTTTACATATTCCCTTGCGTCTTCGGCCGTCTTTGCAAAATAAACAAAACCACCGTTTTTCTCAATATTCTCACTCAGCTCATATAAATAATAATCAAGGTTTTCTAATGTATGCTTTCGAATTTCTTCTCCTAAAGCTCGCCATTCTTCCCAATTACCAAGACTCTCAGTCGCTTTTAATTTCTTGCCCCTAAGACCATCTTGTGCTTTCCTAACAGCCTGTCGCATAAATTGATCACCAATACCGGTTGCAGTACGTTTATGAAAGGGATCGTTCCCAATTTTCATTCCCATCTTTATTTCCCCCTCTTATTTTCGGTCTTCATTTAATACTTGAGCGATATGTTTTACATCAATTGGATAGCCATTTCGTGTTAAACGTCCTTTTATATTCATTAGGCAGCTACAATCCATCCCAATTAACAAGTCCGCACCGGTTTCCATAATATGCTTTACTTTTTCATCGACCATTTGTTCAGAGATTTCTGGCATTTTCACTGAAAATGTTCCTCCAAATCCGCAGCAATCATAATTATGTGGCAACGAAACAACTTCTAGTCCCTTGACGCATTTTAATAATTTTTGTGGTGGTTCTTTAATTCCCATTAATCGGCTCATATGACACGATGTATGAACCGTTGCTTTTTTATGAAGCTCCGCACCTAAGTCTTCTTTCCCTAATATTTCAACGAGAAATTGTGTAAATTCATACGTTTTATTCGCAAGCTTCGTCGCTTTTTTCTTCCACTCCGCTTCACTGTCAGAAAATAAGCTAGAAAACTCGTGAACCATCATCACGCACGAACCCGATGGTGCCACAACATATTCTGAACTAGAAAAGACTTCAATCATATGTTTTGCAGCTGTTTTTGTTTCTTTCACGTACCCGCTATTATAGGCAGGTTGTCCGCAGCAAGTTTGGCTTTTAGGAAAATCAACTTCACAGCCTAAATCTTCAAGAATTTCGACGACATCACTTCCGACCTCTGGATAAAAAACATCTGCCACACAAGTGATAAAAATTGATACTTTCATATTTGCACCCCTACATACAATAAAATAAGCTCAAGTAACTCTATTTGTATATTATTGGTAAAAAAATGAAAAATATGAATAGAAATATGAAAAAAAGACTCTCAAATTTGAGCATAGTCATCAACTTTAAAAATGCATTGTTCTTAAAACTAAAAAACGAGTTGAATTCACATAAATAACTGTAAAAAAATTAAAAATTTTGTTTAGGGGGTACTTAAAGACCTTAGCTTGATGGGCATGTGACGGTGCCTCATGCTCACCAAGCTAGTTAGTGTCTGTTAAGTAAACCTTATGGATTTGTATATCTCATCCATCCACTTTCAGATTGTTTCGCTTTATACTTCCCATAAGACAGAAGCTTCATTGCCGAGCGATTGGCCGCATGAAAAACCAAGTTCAGCCTCCATTTCACTAGGTGGTGGATTCACAAAAAAACGCCATCCTTTCTTAGGGTTCTACAGAAAGAATAGCGTTTTTTCATTTTAGGGGGGATTTTATTCAACTGGAAAAGATACCCGAAATATTAAAGCATCTTTGACTAGATAACCACCTTTACACTGATTCCACCATCGCTCTACTGAATATCAAGTTCACTGCAATCACGATGACTGCACCGATAAGGGTTGCCAATACACGGTCGAACAGAATGATAAACTGGAACGGCTTGCCGGCTTCCATGATCAAAATAATGAGCGGGATCATCGTTGCAGAGTATACAAGATAATTTCGAACCTTTAGAAGAGGTCGAACACCTGCGAATAGTCCGATACTTATAACTCCCCCCCAAATTGGTAGACTAGTTGCGAGAAGCAAGCTCGCAACAATCACGCCGATTACTGTACCAAGCACTCGTTGTGTTGTTTTGATTGGAAAGAGTTCTATTTTCCGCTGAGTAAGGATCGCTACGGTAATTGCAATCCAATAGAAGTGGTGCTCGGGCCAAAGTATTCGCAATCCCTCAGCTATACCTAGACATAATGCGAGCCTGATTGGGAATTGCCAACCGGATAGGTGTGAAAGAGAATTCCCCCATAGAATGATTTTTTTCGATATTGGCACTTTCACATCTCCATCTAACGATGATTTATAACAACGGTGTACCCAGATGCCTAGCACCAAGCTGATACTGACGGTCCAAATCGCCCCTGCTAAGATTGAAAAAATTAGTTCCATCCGGTACTCCGTCTGGTCGACCATGTTGAGGATGATGATTAGGAATATGACAAAGCGTGTTGTTGCCACCGCCAAGGCATGACTATATCCGCCAATTAACGCAGCAAAGCTTACTAGCAGGATCAAGACTCCAAATGTCAGATAGCCATGTCCGAAAGAGAGAACAGCAGCAATTACAGCGAGCACTACTGATATTAGCGCTGATGCCAACTTTTTTCCGTGATTTATAAAACTCGAACCGACTTTCACGCTACTGACTGCCAAACTGCCGACCGATGCAGCAAAACCAAGTGCGGGATAGCCTAGAACTGTGGCGAACAGAACAGGTCCGGCCATACCTATGCCGGCGGAAATGAGTTCTACTATTTCTACCTTGGTCTCCTTAGACCAAGAAAACACTTGAGCCCTATATGTCTTTACATTCATCTATAGCACCTCTTCCGACCCAAAGAGTAGGGTATACAGTTTAATAATAGGCTCTTTCTTTAATCCATGGACATGTGGTGATACCTATGTCCACCAAGCTAATATTTTGAAGTATCCCCAAAATGAAAATTTTATCTTTCCAGAGTTATTTATAATAATTCAGCTCATTTTTTTCGATATGGGGAAATGCCAATTTCTTAAGCTGCTGGCGATGTGGCGAGACCCTACTTATAAGTAATTGATTAGAGGTGGTACAGATATTGTTATGGTTTAATAAGATTTCCGTAAATATCTTATAGAAACTGCGCTCCATTCCTTCATTCGACAGGGAATAATAAATATAAAAAAGAAGGCATCCTAACTGTGGAAGTTAGGATGCCTTCTTTCTTATAAAGCAAATCAATTTCTATTAAGCAATCGCATACGATAACAATTCATCGTTACTTCCCCAAGTCTTTGCAGTAATTGATAGTTCGCATATGCACCGACCGGGGCACCGATTATTGGTACGAGCTGAAGCATTTTCGCTAAATCGATATAGTCTCGGTACTCTGTTTGGAACTTTTCCCAGTCCATATGATTTTCTTCTTCTGTGTCCCATGTTTCGATTGCTTTCCATATTTCTTTTCGGTGGTCGTCACTTGAAAAGGCAAGTTGGAAAACGTGAAGGATAAAAAGGCGCTCTTCTTTGTCACTCGTATCAAATCCGTACAATGTTGCTGCATCGAATAAAAATTTAATTTTAATGCCGAGCAACAGCGGAAAGTCAGCAAGGCCAAGGAGAATACCACCTGCTCCCGTCCCAGCCCCTTCTGCCGCTGCTATTTTTTTGTACTCATCCATTTTTTTACGTACTTCATCATCTCGTCTTTGTAACGACCAGTTCGTCTCTTTTAATTTCGGCTTTATAAAGTTTGATCCGGCACTAATTGTTTGCACCATCATCCGAATCGTTTCTGTTAATACTTTTTGTACTTTCGCCGGAATAAGCTGTTGTACTTTCGTCTGCACTTTCTTTGAGAACCGTGTCATCATAGAAGAATCTTTCATGAATGTAGCTTTCCACTGCTCCAGTTCTTTTATAACCTTTTCTTCATATGTAATCATAGGTTCATTCCCTTCAATTTAAACGCTCAATACGTTTTGCCCCGTATTGATAAACGAAACCGATACTAAATACTATGCTTACGACTAGTAAAATTCCCGTCATCATGAAATCTTTCGTAGCAAGTGCAAATATAATTGTAAATATAACGCTACCTGTAATAAGAATTGCATTTAATAAAGTAAGAAAATCTTTTTTCTTCGCTTCTCCGCCTACTGGGTACAAATCAAGCCAAATTTTCATGCGGTGATGTTTCCATAAAGTTAATAGCTGATAACCGATTAAGTATAGGAAGATAAGACTTACGATAAATCGTCCATATAAAAACGGAATAAAGTAAAGAATAACTCCGCCAAGAGCGAGCAGGCGCACATATAAGCCGAAATAGTTACCAGATCTTAAGAAAGTTCTCGTATATAAGTATAAATAGGTACGCTTTTCGCCTATCATCGACAGAATGACATCAAGCCATTTTCTGCGTGCTACTCTCTCTTTTAATGCTGGTACATCAACGAACATATTCGCGATGCGGTACAGCAGCATCATCTTTTTACCTTCTTCAGAAATTAAATACTCCCAGTTCAGCGGCTTTCCCTTCACCATTTGATGCATGATAACGAGGTATAACACCATGAGAAGAACGATTCCGCTAATAAACATAACGGAAGTACGTTCTACAAGGAAATACACAAATAAGGCGTTTAAAATAAATCGAATGAACCAATCGGCTCTTTGTATATTTTGGTCTGTTAAGAATGATTTTTCCCACGCGCCGAATAAATTCCACGCTTTTACAATGATAAACGCGATTACAATCCATATGTAAGCCGCTCCTGTTTGTTTCATTTGCTGGAAGTATAACGGGGCAAGCGCTGCTGCTACGATTGCGATTATGTATAACTGAATCATAAACGTAAAAAGAAATGCCTTTGTGAAGTACGGTTTTAACTTTTCTTCAACTGGCAGCAAGTAAACGAGATCTGCTTCTTTTAACAACGTTTGAATTGATCCGGTCGTTAATACGAGCCCAAGCAACACTGCCATAACGAGGGCCGTCGGAAACGAAGGTGTTAACGTTTGTAACCATTGCTGGTAATAATACGCTCCTGCGCCGATGATGAATACGAAAATAAATTTTAAATGATCATTAAATACGTATTTACTATATGTACGAACTTCTTGTAGAAAGTGACGAAATCGTTCTTTCCATAACGCTGTGCTATTCATAATCTTCTTCCTTCGTTAATGCAATATAAATATCATCTAACGTTGCACCCGGCATATGAAACTGTGATTGCAGCTCAGATAATGTTCCCTTCGCTCTTACTTCGCCTTGATGCAGAATAATGAATGAATCACAATAACGCTCTGCCGTCGCTAAAATATGTGTACTCATTAAAATACCTGCACCGCTCTTTTTCATTTGATCCATCATTTGAAGGAGTGATTGGATGGCTAACGGATCAAGCCCAACGAACGGTTCGTCCACAATGTAAAGAGATGGCTCCACTAAAAATGCACTCATAATCATTACTTTTTGTTTCATCCCTTTTGAGAAATGAGACGGAAACCACTTCAAACGATTTTTCATACGAAATTCTTGTAATAATTGTCCTACACGTTCTTCATATTGTTTTTCATCTACACCGTAAGCCATCGCTGTTAACTTCAAATGTTCTTCTAGCGTTAGCTCATCATATAATACTGGTGTTTCTGGGATGAACGAAAAACTAGAACGGTACGCTGTCATATCGTCACGAATTGTTTTCCCATTAATTGTGACAGTTCCTTTTTTCGGTTCCATTAAACCGATAATATGTTTAATCGTCGTACTTTTACCCGCTCCATTTAAACCGATTAAGCCGACAAGTTCGCCTTTATTAACAGAGAACGAAACATCTTTTAATACAGGTCGTTTCGTATATCCTCCTGTAACATTTTCTACACGCAATAACTCGCTCATACGACACCACTTTCTTCATTTATATTCGTTCTATATTTATCTTACCAAAAATTACGCTGTACTACATAGTATCGATGCGTTCAAAAAAATTTTAAATTTGTTCGCATATATTATTACGAAAGCGGACATCATAATTATTGAAGAAGGAACACATTGAAAAAGCGACCACCTATTGATGAGTACAACAACATAGTGAAGTCATCATGAAATGGGGTGTCCATGTTGGACAAAGAAATTTACACATAACCAGATTATTTGTTTCATTTTCGAAACGGGGTGTCTCTGAAAGAGCATATACTGTTTTAAAAAATAAACAATTTCATTTTATAAAAGATTGCAATTCATTTCACTTGAAAATGGGGTGTCTACGGCAGAAACTTTAGCCGATTTACCGTGCATTTCTTAAATAAATGAGGTGTCTGCGAAACGTAAATTACGATAATGCTTTTTCAATCCCTCTTCAGAAAACAGGAAGCTGAGTCAGCTTCCTGTTTTTCGTGTTTGTTCTCTTATGTAATTATGGTAAAATACGGCTAAGGATATTTGAAAGGATGAGATCAATGAATCATACAGCGGACAATTGTATTTTTTGTAAAATTATTGATGGGCAAATCCCTTGCTCAAAAGTATACGAAGATGAACATGTGCTTGCATTTTTAGATATTAGTCAAGTAACAAAAGGACATACTCTTGTTATTCCAAAAGTTCACAAACAAGACATTTTTGCGTTAACGCCAGAAATCGCATCACACATTTTTTCTGTCGTTCCGAAAATCGCAAACGCGATTAAAGCAGAGTTTAATCCAGTTGGCTTTAACCTACTTAACAACAACGGTGAAAAAGCTGGACAAACTGTGTTCCACTTCCACCTTCATTTAATTCCACGCTACGGTGAAAACGATGGTTTCGGTGCTGTTTGGAAATCACATCAGAATGAATACACTATGGAAAATTTACAAAACATCGCAAGTACAATTGCAAATAGCGTGAAATAGTGACACTATAATAAGTAGTCATACATAACAAGCCACTTTCCTAAAGTGATTAAATATGGCACGGCTTGTTTCTCCACTTAAGATGCCAGGGACTGCACACTTTCCTTTCCCTCGTCTTAAAGATATGCATATTTTTTCACATCATGAATACGAACAAAAAATAAGGAGGTCTCCTTTTATGTCAAAAGCTAAATCCTTTATTACAGGTGTCATTTGCGGCGGAGCAGTTGCTGGACTAGCTGTTCTTTTCTCAACTCCTTCTTCTGGCAAAGACATGCGCGGTAAGTTAAAAGAAAAAGGAAATGATATTAAAAAGACTTTAGCTGATATTACAGCTGATACAAAATTATTAAAACGTCAAATCGTTGAAACTGCTTCAGAAGGTAAAGAAGTGTTCCAAGAATTAAAAGACGACATGCACGATACACTTTCTAACTGGAAGCAAGATATTTCTCAAAACAAACGACATATTGAACAAGAGATTTTGGACATTCAAAAATCAATTGAGAAACTACAAGAAGCTGTTCCGGAAAAAGCGTAAACAAATTCCTGCTTAGTTTTTTGCATATAACAAATATTTTTTATATAAATTGACCTTAACACGGCATATCACATAGATATGCCGTGTTTTTATGCATTTACAATATATGTTATCACTTAACATGTATGGACAACACATGTATTCACGACTCATAAACCGCTTCCATAGTTATGCATGATTTGTATAGAATGTCATTTTTTTAAAAAATTTTCACAATTCTCACAAAAAGACTTTATTAATTTTTATTTTACTGGCATAATAGATAGTAATGAAAAAGAATGTTAAAGTGGGTGAGTATATGAAAAGTGGAGAAAAAGATTACTCGGTAAAAGAAGCGATGATTTTCAGCCAACGCATTGCTCAATTATCGAAAGCGTTATGGAAATGTGTAGAGAAAGATTGGCAGATGTGGATTAAACCTTATGATTTAAACATTAATGAGCATCATATTTTAACAATCGCTTATCATTTAAAAGGGGCTTCTATTTCTGAGATTGCTAAGTTTGGAGTTATGCACGTATCAACTGCGTTTAACTTCTCGAAAAAGTTGGAAGAACGCGGCTATCTTGTATTCTCGAAAAAAGAAGATGATAAACGAAATACGTACATTGAAATTACAGACAAAGGGGAAGAATTACTACTTCGCTTAATGGAGGAGTATGACCCTGAAAATAATTCAGTGTTTAATGGGGCTCTTGCACTTCGTAATTTTTATGGGAAGTTCCCAGAAAATATCGAACTGATTGCTATCTTGCGTAACATTTACGGACAAGACTTCATCGATATTTTTGAGAAATCATTAGAAGATATTGAAGAGAACTTTACAGAATCCGATCAAAAGTTAGTTAAGAAGTAATCTATTTACTTTTTCGCAATCATGCTTAAGAATTCATTCATAAGCGGTTTGAATAAACCTTGTTTTGCTAGCGCTTCCGCAGTTTCGTGTACTTCGAGCTGATGTGGAAGCGCTTTTTCAAATTGATCTAACAGCGCATCAAACAAAAGAAGTCCTTCTGCTTTCTCCGCTACATATTGTTCGTTCAGCTTTTCACAAAGATGTAGTATACGTTCAACATCTTTTTTACGAGCTTTTTTCTTTATGATCAAAGAATAAAATGGACACTTTTCTTCATCAATCATTTTAAATAGTAGGTCTACGTAGTATTCAGCTTGTTCTAATCTTCTAACAACGTCCATTTTCTCCCTCACTTTCTAACACAAAGTCTTCTATTTCTGAATTTTATAACACGAACAAAATATCGTATGATACAATATATAAAGTATATGTATTTTAGCCAAAAGGAGGTCTCGCCTCATGACACTTATAACAGTTGTTTTTGTCGCATTCGCACTTCTTGTTATATTTTACACGAATTTCATGACACATACACTGTGTGAACGAAAACAAATATCTGCGAGCCGCCAACCCGGTGTCTTTCGGGTTATTAATGTATGTATAACAATTTTATTAATTTCTAGTTATATAGAAATTATATTTCATGGAAAGTGAGGAAGGAAAGCCCCTTCCTCACTTTTTTCCTCTATAAGCAAATTATACCTACTATAACCAATAAAATAAACAGTACAAGTAATAAAATAAGTTGAGAATTCATCCCCATCCCCTCCTCTTTTCTGTATATGCGGCATATGCCCATTACGGTACACCTTCAAAATCTGACACGTACTGGTTAATTTTTCTTTATCAATATGAAAACACGTCGAAATATGATATATTAAATTTTGTACATATTGCTTATACTATGAAATAAATGACACGCATCTTAACTTTATCCTAAAGCCTCGGTAAGCCCTGTTAAGCGCGCTTTACCAATATAAAAAGCAAAAGTATCAGTGAGACTTAATCGGGCTCTTATGAACTAAAATTCATCGGTATAGGATAAATTAAAAATACATAATAGTAGGAGTGTTTATTGAATGAAGAAAGCTATGCTTGCCTTAGCCGCAACAAGTGTAATCGCATTATCAGCATGTGGAACATCATCATCATCAGACAAAGTTGTTACTTCTAAAGCTGGTGACATTACAAAAGAAGATTTCTACACGCAAATGAAACAACAATATGGTAAACAAGTACTAAACAACATGGTTATGGAAAAAGTACTTATTAAAAACTACAAAGTCGAAGACAAAGATGTAGACAAAAAGTTCGATGAAATGAAAAAACAATACGGTGATCAATTCGATACACTATTAAAACAACAAGGTATTAAAGAAGAAACTATAAAAAATGGTGTGCGTGCTCAATTAGCGCAAGAAAAAGCTATCGAGAAAACAATCACTGATAAAGAATTAAAAGACAACTACAAGCCTGAAATTAAAGCAAGCCACATTCTTGTAAAAGATGAAGCAACTGCGAAAAAGGTAAAAGAAGAACTTGGACAAGGTAAATCTTTCGAAGAGTTAGCAAAACAATACTCTGAAGATACTGGTTCAAAAGAAAAAGGTGGAGACTTAGGATTCTTCGGACCTGGTAAAATGGTTAAAGAATTCGAAGAGGCTGCTTACAAGCTGAAAAAAGATGAAGTAAGCGAACCCGTGAAATCACAATTCGGTTACCATATCATTAAAGTAACAGACATTAAAGAGCCAGAAAAATCATTCGAACAATCTAAAGCTGACATCAAAAAAGAAATCGTTCAGAAGAAAGCACAAGATGGCGAATTCATGAACGACCTTATGATGAAAGAAATCAAAAAAGCTGACGTAAAAGTTGACGATAAAGATTTGAAAGATCTTTTCGAAGAGAAGAAAACTGACGCTAAAAAAGAAGAAAAGAAATAATGAAATAAAAAGCTCGGGCTTAGGCCCGAGCTTTTTTATGTATCCTCTTCGTTAACGAAAGTTTATTTTTTCATTCGTTTAACTAAAACCATCTTTTATGCATTTTACTTAAAAACATTTCTGTAATTTTAAATCCAGAACTTTCGCCTATAATAGAGTCAATCCCGCAATGCGGACAAACTGCTGTGTTATCATCATCCCACCACTCTGTAATTTTTTCTGGATGGAAAATTTCTAAACAATAGAAACAACCACATATAACATCCTTTTCTAAGCGCTTTCTATTACGAGAACAAAATCGATGTGCTTCCTCAAAATACTTTTGCATCAGTATCCCCCTATTCCTGATTTTCTTCTTTGCTTTACTTACATTCTCCTCAATAAAATTGCAATTCTCCCTTAAAGAAAAACACAAAAAACCTCGATCCACGCCACACGGAATCAAGGTTTAGCTTATTATCATTGATTAAATTCAAAAACTATGTTAAATTAGTACAGAAACACGTTTCCTAAAACGAAAGGAACGTATTTATCCGTATCTTAATTGTACACCAAAACACATCTTCAGTCAACCTCTATTTTTCACTTTTAAAGGAGTGCTACCGTATGAACAAAAAACTTGATCAAGAGCAAAAACGATTAGATACCGTAATCGAAACGATTACGCAGCAAATTGATAAACTGGAAAACGAAACTGGCAGACGCCGAGCAGAAGTAATCAATATTCGTAAACACTTTTGGGATGATGTAAAAGTGAATACTGATACTTTTGATGATTATCTTGAAACAGTTATCAACTTAAGACAACAAGCTCAGTCACTAGCTGTCACACAAATTACTCATAAGCACACCTTTAATCGACTTGCCGCATTAAGACGCATGCATAAAGCACCTTATTTCGGACGGATTGATTTCAAAGAAGAAGGAGAATCCGCTGCAGAGCAAATTTATATCGGCGTTGCTACACTTACTGATGCTAGCGGAGAAAACTTTCTTATATATGACTGGCGCGCACCCATTTCGAGTGTCTACTACGATTATCCACCAGGACCGGCTGAATACAGTACACCAGGAGGCGTAATTCACGGCAATGTGGAGAAAAAATTACAATACATTATTCAAAATGGCAAGATTGATTCTATGTTCGATACGAGCCTTACAATTGGCGATGAAATCCTACAACAAGCACTCGGAAAAGGTACAAACAAACATATGCAAAGTATCGTCGCTACAATTCAGCGCGAGCAAAATGAAATTATCCGTCACGATGAAGGCCGACTTCTTATCGTGCAAGGAGCTGCTGGTAGCGGTAAAACGTCCGCTGCGCTGCAACGAATCGCCTACTTACTATATAAATATCGCGAATGGCTAAAAGCAGATCAAATTATTCTCTTCTCCCCTAACTCTATGTTCAATAGCTACGTATCTAACGTACTACCTGAACTCGGCGAAGAAAATATGCAGCAAGTGACATTCCAAGAATATTTAAATCATAGACTAAGTAAGTCATTTGACGTGGAAGATCCATACGAGCAATTAGAATATATGCTCACTGAAACAAATAGCCCTATCTATAAAACGAGAAATGCAAGCATTCGCTTTAAAGCATCTACTCAATTTTTCGAAATGATTCAAGCGTACAGACAATCTCTTGAATCTTCAGGTATGCTATTTAGAGGAATGAAGTTTAGAGGAAAGCTAATTGTTTCTGCTAAAAAAATTACAGAGCAATTTTACAATACCGACTCCTCCCTCCGTTTCCATAATCGAATTGAAAAGTTAACGGATTGGCTAAATAAACAAATAGATGAAATTGAAAAAGCAGAACTGAAAAAACCTTGGGTAGAAGAGGAAATTGAATTACTTAGTAAAGATGAATATCAAAAGGCTTATAAATACTTGCAGAAAAAAGGTGAGTTTGACGACAACTCCTTTAACGATTTTGAGAAAGAAGCGAAAGTACTTGGACGTATGATTGTCCGTAAAAAATTGAAACCACTTCGCAAAGGTGTTCAAACATTGCGCTTTATCAATTTCACAGGCATATATAAACAGCTATTCACAGATGCATCATGGGTTACGGGAGAAAAACCGAAAAACTGGGATGACATTTGCTCATTAACGGTGAACATGTTAGATGAAGGAAAGCTATATTACGAGGACGCAACTCCATTTTTACTTTTAAAAGAGTTAATTGAAGGCTTCCAAACAAATAGATCGATTAAGCACGTACTCGTAGACGAAGCGCAAGATTATTCACCATTTCAGTTCGAGTTTTTAAAACGTCTCTTCCCTGCTGCAAGAATGACTGTACTTGGAGACTTTAACCAAGCAATATTTGCCCATGCAAGTGAAGCAATGAATTTCAATACGCTCACTAGCTTATACGGACCGGATGAAACAAACGGCATTAACTTAACTCGTAGCTATCGCTCAACAAAACCAATTATTGAATTCACACGTGCTCTCGTACCAGAAGGAAAGAACATTCACGCCTTTGAACGTGACGGCGAGAAACCTACAGTGACGAAAGTATCAAATGACAGCGAACTGCACGAACATATTACTGCCAAAGTTGCTGAACTACAAACAGAGCAGCACAATACGATCGCAATTATATGTAAATCTGCAGCTGAAAGTGCCGCTGCATACGAAGCGCTTAGTCATATCGAGAATATTAAACTCGTGAAGAGTAACTCAGCTGAGTATGAGCAAGGCATCGTCGTGATCCCCGCTTACTTAGCGAAAGGTATCGAATTTGATGCTGTTATTATTTACAATGCTTCTAAAGATGTATACAGCGATGAGAGCGTTCGTAGATTATTCTACACTGCTTGTACGCGCGCAATGCATGAATTACAACTTTATAGCGTTGGCGAGGTTAGTCCTTTTATTCTTGAGGCTGATTCGGAGAGTTTTGAGCTTATTACAACACCTTGATAACAATCAAGGTGTTTTCTTTTTTATGCAGGACTTACACCTTTAAAGTAGAATATATCAGTTTAGAAAAAAGTTAAGGAGCGAAAAGATGAACCATTATTTTATTGCTATTTATGACGGTGAATTTCCTACCGAAAAATTACATACCATTTTACAATCTAAGCACACTTTTACTGACCTAAACGTCCGCACCATTTCAATCTCCTCACCAAGACCTTTCACATTATTAGTTGGCGAAGAACACGATGCACTTACAACTGGACTTACAGACAAATACCACTTATTAACGAAAGAGTTGCAAACACTCAAGCAGCAAGAAAAGTACTACTATGTATACGATTATAAAATTAGAAAGACCATCGGGAATCCTACCAAAAAATGCTTTCCATTCGCACAAATCCATATAAGTGTTACGAAATTCCATCAGATGATTCAAAAAGTAAAAGACTTAAAACAACCTGTATTTGCAGGTTATAATATCGTCTCTCATGATGCAGACATAGTTACGATTGATATACTTCTTTCTTCACCTGTATTGGATCCTAATACTTCTGAAATAGACGCGGAAGAATACGCCTATTTACAGCAACTAGCTGAATCAATTTCTCGTTCTGAATTATGTATTTCTATTAAAGAGAGTGCACTTATTTAAACACGAAAAGAGGGTTATTTATCATACCCCTCTTCTGCTCTCTATTTATGTCTATACTTGATCATAATAATACAATCTTTTACATGCAATTTATATAAGTATCAAGGTGTTTTTCTTATTCTAAACGACATATCTTTACGTCGATATACACTCAGTACGATTCCCATTAAAAGCGCATGAAATACAGTCGGCGTTAATCCGTAGCTAATAAAAGGTAAGGATATAGCAGCATGCGGCAATAATCCTAGTATCATTCCAACATTATAAATGAACTGGAATACAAAAAGAGTCACTCCACCAACGAGCAGCAATTTACCGTACCGATCATTTATTTTATAAGAGATGACTATTAATCTTGCTGTAAAAAGAGAAAGAACTAAGACAAGAATGAGCGCAAGCCAATATCCATAATAGTAAGTCAAACTAGCAAATACAAAATCAGTATCTCCAGCAGGGATGAACCTTGTATCTCCAGCTGTACCAAACCAACCTGCTGACGACATCGCCTCTTTTAAACGTATATACATAAACCCTGCGCCACGCGCATCACGCTCTGGATTTATATATGCTAAAAAGGTAGGCCAGTAGTAATTTTTCACTGAATGCAGAGAAAAGGACATCCTAATAATAAATAAGCAAATGGGTACAGCTGTAATAATCACTGCCGTTTTCTTTCCTAATTTACTCCACCAAAGCATAACGAAGACCATTGCGATATAAATAAACATTGTTGAAAAAGCGGATCCAATTAAGAATAAATATAGCGAAAATAAATATAAAGCGACGAGATACCTAACTTTCAACCTACTATTATTGAAAAAAGAAGCCCAGGCTAGAAAAAAGAACGGCACTGCCATTAAACGACTAATTGCAACGGGCCCAATTTTTATTAACGGTTCTCCAGCCACCGAAACGCTCGGAAAACAATATAATATTAACAAAATAAGTACCCCAATTGTGTAAAACAGCCACCCTAATCTCTCTAACTTCCGGTAATCAGTCAGCATCATCACTACAACTGTTGCAATGCCGAGAATAACAGATATCACCTTATTCATTAGTAAGTCATCCATATATCCAAAAGCTAGAACTGGCAAAAAACCTAACCCCATAGCAGCCACTAATAAAATAAGTAAAAACCAATCCACCTTTGGCTTATGAAGTTTATTAAGTTCTTGCCCTAGTTTAATCGGACTTCCCATTTGTTCCACCGCTTTATTTTCAGCGACTTCCTCACTCAAACCTTTTTCTATCCATGTGTTCTTCGCCTGTTTTAGGTGAAAATCTAGTTCCGTTGCTACAAAGCTCTTTGCTTCTTTTGATTTAATATGATTCGTAACTTCGCTTACAAAACGATCCCCTTTTTTATTCAATTCCGCCTCACTCCTGTACTAAGCCTTTTAGTATAAATTGTACCTTCGTAGCATTTTTTTCTGCCTTTCGCAGCATCTTTCTTCCTTTATCATTTAATTGATAATATTTCGCTCCTTCATGATCCCAACTTGATTGAATAAAACGATTCTGCTCTAGACGATGTAATACGGTATATAAAAACCCTTCATTTCCTTCGAATTTTCGAATCCCTCTTCCTCGTAGCAGCTGTGACAATTCGTATCCTGTTTTTTCATTACTGAGGAGTTGTAAAATCGCTAACGAGATGTCCTCTTCCTTCTCGTTCGAAGCATTGATTTTTTCGCGCACCTGCTTCCGGTGCTGATCAGAAAAACTCAAATGTTTAAACGTTGTATTCTCCATTGATTTTCGCAGGCCTTTTAATCGATCTTCCATTTGATTATTCCTCCAATCCTTCCTTCAAAAGTTCCTTCGCTTTTTTTAGTCTTGTCTTTATCGTGTTTTCCTTCACATCTATTACTGTAGCAATCTCTTTAATTGATAACTCTTCATAATAAAATAGATAAATCACTTCTCGATATTTGATCGGTAAATTCATTACTGCAGAAGTCAGTTCACGATCCTCCGCATTTTGAATGACAGTTTGTTCCACACTTTCCTTTTGACTCCCCATATACGTAAAGTCATCCTCTGTCACGATAACTTTTTTGTTATACCAACTTTTTATATAATCCTTACATTGATTAATCGCAATTCTCCATAACCATGTTTTTAAGTTCGAATTCCCTTTATATGTATGAAGAGATTTATAGCATTTCACAAATATATCTTGCGTTACATCCTCCGCAACCTCTTTATTATTCACATATGAATACACAAGCTGTAAGACCTCTTGTCCATACTTGCTCATGATTTCATCGATAAGGAGTTCCTTATCTTCTATTTCAAACGCTTCTACCGTTAATTCATCCACATCATTTCCTCCTTCCCATATATTAGACGACGCACTGTATGGAAAAGTTTTATAAATTTATAAAAAATAAGGACGGCAATAACGTTTTTTTATAAAACACTTCCTCAGCAACTTACATATAATAAACCGAATATTCGTTACAATACATTCACCTAAAGAGCGCCTCTCTCCCAAGGCGCTCTTTCATTTTGGAATTCTTCTTCAAGAACCGATAAATAAAAAAAGAACCCATTTAATCAGGATCCCTCTTCTTCCTAAAGCTCACTTAAAGAGTCTAATATGTCATAACCATACAAGGATGGATTGATAATATCAAAACCGATAAATTCTTCATACTTCTTATCTGAAAAATAAAATACGATATTATGAAATAACACTTTTTGCAAATGATTATCTTGAGAAAGTCTAAATGAGTATATATATGTATTATCATTTAAGGTTTTCTTTATATATACTTTATTCATATTTGTTATTCCTTTTAATTTACGAGCATTTTCTCTAAAAAACTCAATCCCTACTATACGATTAAATTGATCTATATCTACATTCAGATTAGGATTCTCTTCCAATTCTTCAGTCGATTCAATCTTAATTTCTGAAGTGAATGGAATTACATACAGATATGCCATCTGGATTTCAGGGTCGTAAGTAATTAATTTTTTCATGATACACCTCATATACGTATTCATATGTCTTGTTCCCTATTTTAAAACATAATACAATGAATACGTGACTTAATAAGCTATAACTAGTAGGTGTGGCAATCA
The DNA here is from genome assembly GCF_055902415.1 of Bacillus sp. SSR7. Classification (NCBI taxonomy): domain Bacteria; kingdom Bacillati; phylum Bacillota; class Bacilli; order Caryophanales; family Bacillaceae; genus Bacillus; species Bacillus sp. SSR7. Next base: position 41,624 of record NZ_JBVVXV010000011.1, read on the forward strand.
TCTCTTCCATTTTGAAAAAAGGGGGGAGGTGATAATATGATCGCAATGTTTGTAATTAAATTAGTGTACGGTATCCTAACCGGAGCTGGCGTTGTCATCGGTAGAAGATACGTCGGTCCGTGGCTAATTTCTGTATACAAAAAAGCGAGAACCACCCTGCTTCGTGGAAAAGGTAAGGGCGGTTCTCGGCTAAAACGTTAATGTAATTGTCTTATAACCGCACCTACTACCACCACAATAGCAAGTTAGGTTACAAAGGCAGAAGTTTCTCAGGCTTCTGTCTTCTTTATTTTATGCAACATTCATACTACATACTCTATCATCATTGTAACACATTTTATTTATTTTTAGTCAAGAGAAAAAACCACCTAAAGGGCTCTCCTTCAGGTGGTTCTCTATTTTATGCTAACGCAGCTGCTTGCTCTTGTTGATCTACAGGAATAACAGCGTCTGTTAATGCTTTTTCTAGTTCTGCTGTGTATTTCATTTGCTCTTCTTTGCTCCAGCCAAGTTTTGCAGCCATGTAGTTGATTACTGCTTCTTTCCACTCATATACCCAGTGGATGTTGAAGAATACAGCGCCTCTGCGGCGTACGAAGAAGTCGACTGGTTTTGCTGTCATTTCGTAATCCATTGCGTATACAAGTGGGATTAGAACGTCTAGCGGCATGTTGTATTCTTTCGCTTCGTCTTTATGTTTTTTCGCTAGATCAAATAGTACGTCAACGTTAGAGCCGTAGAATTTTGCGAATTCTTCTGCTTGTGCTGTCGTTAAACCATATTTCGTACCTTCGCCTGCTTTTTTCGCGATAAATGCTGGTAATCCTTTAGAGCCATCTACATGTCCACCAGAGATTGGCATATGTTTCGTTGTGCTCTTCGGATATGCACTATGACCTTCTTTTTGTAGTAAGTTCGTTACGTAGTCTACTACCATTTCAGCCATTTTGCGGTATCCTGTTAATTTACCACCTGCGATTGTAATTAAACCAGATTCAGAAGTCCAAATTTCGTCTTTACGAGAAATTTCAGATGCACTCTTACCTTCTTCGTAAATTAACGGACGAACACCAGCCCAGCTTGACTCGATGTCTTTTTCCGTAATTTTTACGCTTGGGAACATGTAGTTAATCGCATTAATGATGTATGTGCGATCTTCTGTTGTCATTTGTGGTACAGCTGCGTCTTTATCATAGAACGTATCTGTTGTACCTACGTATGTTTTTCCTCCGCGAGGAATCGCGAATACCATACGTTTATCTGGTGTATCGAAGTAAATCGCTTGACCTAATGGGAAACGTTTTTGATCAATTACTAAGTGAACACCTTTTGATAACTGAAGTACTTTCCCTTTTTTCGAGTTATCTTTTTCACGAAGTGTATCTACCCAAGGACCCGCTGCGTTTACAATTTTCTTACCGTAAACTTCATATACTTCTCCGTCTAGTAAATCGATTACACGTACACCACATACTTTTCCATCTTTATATAAGAAACCGTCTACTTTTGCGTAGTTAACAGCTTTTGCGCCGTGCTCAATTGCTTCTTTCATTACTTCGATTGTAAGACGCGCATCATCAGTGCGATATTCAACGTAGTAACCGCCGCCTTTTAATCCTTCTTGTTTTACAAGAGGCTCTTTCTTCAGCGTTTCTTCACGGCTAAACATTTTTCTGCGCTCGCTTCGTTTTACACCTGCTAAGAAGTCGTATACACGAAGACCAATTGATGTACTGAATGATCCGAACGTACCGCCTGTATGGAACGGAAGTAACATCCACTCTGGTGTTGTTACATGGGGACCGTTCTCATATACGATCGCACGCTCTTTACCCACCTCTGCTACCATTTTCACTTCAAGTTGTTTTAAATAACGTAGACCACCGTGTACAAGCTTCGTTGAACGACTTGATGTACCTGCTGCAAAGTCCTGCATTTCAAACACAATTGTTGATAACCCGCGTGTTGCTCCATCTAATGCAATACCAGAACCAGTAATACCTCCACCAATTACGATCACATCTAATTCTTGTTTATTTACTCCGTTTAATACGTCTTTACGTTGTTTACTTGAAAATTTCATGGTAATTCCTCCCTTTGATAACGAAAAAAGAGACCACAAACTCCGCTATAGATTTCGCCTCTATAGCGTGTTGTGGTCTCTCCAAATCTCCTACCGAATTATTAACTTGTCACCATTATAACACTGTTTATGATTATTTGAAAGCTTTTGTTGCTTCAATTGCTTTTTTCCATCCAGCATATAGCTCTTCGCTTGTTTTCGCTTCCATCGTTGCTTCAAAGCGTTTGTCCATATGCCACTGTTCTTTAATTTCATCTTGGTTTTTCCAATATCCAACCGCAAGACCAGCTAAGTACGCTGCACCTAAAGCTGTTGTTTCATTGATTACCGGACGCTCTACAGGAACATCTAAAATATCACTTTGGAACTTCATTAAGAAGTTATTTTTAACTGCCCCGCCGTCAACACGTAATGTTTTTAGTTCAATACCTGAATCTGCTTCCATTGCGCATAATACGTCTTTCGTTTGGTAAGCTAAAGATTCTAGTGTTGCACGAATGAAGTGTTCTTTCGTCGTACCACGCGTTACACCAAACATAGCGCCGCGTACTTCACTATCCCAGTAAGGCGTACCTAATCCTACGAATGCTGGTACAACGTATACACCGTCAGTTGATTCAACGCGAGAAGCGTACACTTCACTCTCACTTGCATCTTTAAACATGCGCATTCCGTCACGTAACCACTGAATTGCAGAACCTGCTACGAAAATACTTCCTTCTAATGCATAGTTTACTTTACCATCTATTCCCCATGCAATTGTTGTTAATAGACCATGCTCAGAAGCTACTGCTTTTTCACCAGTGTTCATTAACATGAAGCAACCAGTTCCGTAAGTATTTTTCGCCATACCTTCACCGAAACAAGCTTGTCCAAATAATGCTGCTTGTTGGTCACCAGCTACACCTGCAATCGGTACATTTTGACCAAAGAAGTGATAGTCAATTGTTTCTCCATACACTTCAGATGATGGACGTACTTCTGGAAGCATGCTCTTTGGTACTGTTAACATGTCTAGAAGTTCATCATCCCACTGTAAGTCGTGAATGTTAAACATTAACGTACGTGATGCATTTGAGTAATCCGTTACGTGCGCCTTACCACCAGATAGTTTCCATACAAGCCATGTATCAATTGTTCCGAATAATAGATCGCCGTTTTCTGCTTTTTCTCTTGCACCTTCAACGTTATCTAAAATCCATTTTACTTTCGTACCAGAGAAGTATGCGTCAATTAAAAGACCTGTTTTTTCGCGAACCATTTCGCTATATCCTTTTTCTTTTAACTCATCACAAATTTCAGCTGTTTGACGAGATTGCCATACGATTGCGTTATAAATTGGTTTGCCTGTTGTTTTATCCCATACAACCGCTGTTTCACGTTGGTTCGTAATACCAATACCAGCGATTTGTTCTGGTTTTACATCTGCTTCGCTTAAGCAAGTTGCGATAACTGCTAAAATAGATCCCCAAATTTCTTGCGCGTTATGCTCTACCCAGCCTGGCTTTGGAAAATGTTGTGTAAACTCTTTTTGAGCTGAATGAACAATTTCACCTTTTTTATTGAACAGAATTGCGCGTGAGCTAGTTGTTCCTTGGTCTAATGAAAGAATATATTTTTTCATAATGGTTTCCCCCTTATGCTACTTTTCTACTATTTGTATTGCTTCCACTTTTTTTGCTTGTCATATAAGAGATTGCTAGTACAATCACTGTTGCAATAATTACATAAATAAGTGCTGCGTTTTGTTTTCCTTCAAATACAACTTGATGGAATAATCCTGCAAGTGATCCACCTAAAATTGGACCTACTACTGGAATCCATGCATACTTCCAGTTTGAACCGCCTTTTCCTGCAATCGGAAGGAAAAAGTGCGCGATACGCGGACCTAAATCACGTGCTGGGTTGATTGCGTATCCTGTCGTTCCACCTAATGATAAACCAATACTTACAATTAAGAAACCTACGATAAATGGATTTAATCCATCTGCAAATTTATTTGCACCAATTGCTAATATACCAAATACTAAAACGAATGTTCCAATCATTTCACTTAAAAGGTTTGCAAATGTGTTCGGAATTGCTGGACCTGTTGCAAATACGCCTAACTTTGTTCCTGGATCTTCTGTTTCTTTCCAGTGTGGTAAGTAATGTAAATATACGATAACTGCCCCGATAATTGCCCCAATCATTTGTGCTGCGATATAACCAGGTACGTCACTCCATGGGAACGCTCCCTTAAATGCTAATCCTATCGTTAAAGCTGGATTCAAATGTGCCCCACTAATTGATCCAACCGCATATGCTGCAACCGCTACCGCTAAGCCCCAGCCCATTGTAATTACAATCCAACCAGAATCTTTCGCAAACGACTTCTTTAAACTTACACCAGCACAAACGCCGCCACCAAGTACGATTAACAACGCAGTCCCTATTAACTCTCCTAAAAATGCTGACATAGTATCCCTCCACAATCAATTTAAACGCTTCCAAATGTGATAGAGGTAAAATGAATGGCCATTCGTTTTTATCAAAAGAAAAAGACCCACAGCTTTGCACGCTTCTATATAAATTTATATAGAAACAATGAAATGTGGATCTCTTCTTTTCTCCGTCACGTTTATTAACTTGTCTATAATGTTAACCGTTAATGAAAGCGGTGTCAACAGAATTATTTCACATTTTCGTCACTTTTTTTGGTAATGTTTCCATAGTTCGCGTTTTGATGTCGTAATTGCTGTCGCACCAGCATTTAACGCTTTCTCCACATCATCCACTGTACGAATAAAACCACCCGCTAAAATCGGTACACCAGTACGCTCTTTCACTTCAGCGATAACGTCCGTTAATGCTCCAGGAAGTACCTCTATATAATCCGGTTTCGTCTTATCTAAAAGATTGCAGCTCTTCTCCATCGCACTCGAATCGATTAAAAAGATGCGTTGTATTGCCACAACACCTTTTTGCTTCGCCTTCATAATCACGCTCGCCTTTGTTGAAAGTAACCCGTACGGTCTAAACTCCTGACATAAATATTCCGTCGCATGCCCATCACTCTGCAAGCCATGAATTAAATCCACATGTAAAAATACCTTTTTACAATATTGCTTCGCAAGCGATATAACACTCTTCAATTGACCGACATGAATATCTAAAATAACGATATACTCATACGAACTATGTAATAGCTTTTCCAAATCTTTAATTTGCCTCACTGCCGGCAAAATCTTTTGTTCATGAAATTCCATTCTATATGTCCCCTTCTTTATGTCGTCCTATCCTTTATAGTACACAATTTAAGTGAAAAGAACAGCTAGTGTAGGGGATTTCTTTCAAATCTTTCCTCTATTTATATATTTTCTTCAACTTCTCAGATCCCATACCACCTACAATCATGAATGCAAGGGGCAAAAGATTCATTACATATGGAGTATCTGCTACAATTGTAATACTTGCTCCTGCAAACTTATTTAGCATCCATACAACGATTTTTGCAATAAACAAAAATACTCCTATCATAAATAGACTATCAAAAAACACCTTCCATTTTGGACGTATTAATTACTTACATATTTTCCCTGGTAAATAATCGTACCCTTTAACATTGTCGCTTCGTATCGGTAAGTCGATACCTTTTGTCGAAACGTCGATATATTAAAAAAATCATTGATATATTCCAAGTTGTGTTTGATATATTCGAAAAATCGTTGATATATTTCAATAAAGAAAAAAGTGGATAACACCATGTTATCCACTCTCCCATAATTATAATAAAACCGAATCCTTATCACTATCCTGATTACGTTTCTCTCGCTCTTCTGCTAAACGCTTCATATATACTTCGCCTTCTTTTTCAATAAACTCATTATCCATCTCTTGCTCTTTTTTTGAAGTATATAAAACCATGTAGCCACTTAATACGATCCCAACGATTACAAGATACACCCACCATGGTAAAGTTTCCACTCAACTTCATTCCTTTCCTTAGACAAGCCTTATTAGTTTCACTGTATGAGGAAAGAAGTGGATTTATGCTTAAAATTTTATTGCGGATTCTTCGCGAAGAACGCTTGTACATATTCCATAAACTCGATTGGTTCCTGACGAAACGGTGCGTGGTATCCTTTTTCAATGATATGGAACGTACTATTCGCAAATAGATGATTATACAGTTCACCATTTTTCCAAGAAACGCTCTTATCGTGTCGTCCCCATATAATTAAAGTCGGCACCTTAATTTTATCGGCTTCCATCGCAATGCGGCGCTCTCTCATTTTCGTCAGCTGATCATAGTGCTCTTTATCGTCACGACTATTTTTCACTTCATTTTTATTGTAATCCGTAATCTCAGTTACAGTTTGTAAGTCTGTCGATAGTGGCGGCACTTCATAACTTTCTTTTTGCTGAAAAGACTCTATTCCTGTAGAATCCGCCAAAATGAGATGCGTCACTGCATCCGGATATAAATACGCTAAATTCAGTGACATCTCTCCGCCCATCGAATGACCGAGTACTGCGAATTGATCATATCCAAGCTTCTTCATTAACTTATAATATAAATTCACTTGCGCAGGAAACGAATACTCGAAATCAATTGGCTTAGAAGAACGCCCAAACCCTAAAATATCAACTGCAATAATTGTATGGTCTCTCGCAAGTTCCGGATAAATATCACTAAATCCATCTGAAGAACCCCCAAACCCATGCAGCATAAGTAAAGGTGGTTTCCCCTCACCAATTTTCTTAAAATAAATCGTCTGCCCGTCAATCTGTGCCATACTCTCTTTCGTATTCAGCTTCATCATAACAGTATCTTTCACTTCTTCGACCTTCGCAATCGGCTTATCAACAAAGTTACATACGATAAGTAAAACGAGCACAATACCGCTAATCATATAAAACTTAAACCGTTTCAACATTCCCGTCTCCTTTCTCTTGTTGCTATTTAAAGTTTTTACATTATTTGGTTGTTTTATAATTAATTTTAATTGTAACTACAACAGTTACAATTATGTTAAAAAAACATTCCTTACTTCTATTACTGACGGTTTCTTTGTAACCATTATAGTTACAAAGAAAAAGTAAGTCAATTATTTTATTCAATATAATAAAAAGAGCGCCCACCAAACATCAGCACTCTCCCTCATCATCCTCGTTATTTAAACAAAGTTGTTCTGCTATTTCCTGTACCCGTTCCATTGTTATTCCTTCTCTAAACTCCACAGCTAGAGGATGATCAGTCGGTTCCAGTTCAATATAAGGACGAATACCATTCGGTCTCGGATGAACCATTGTTTTTAAACTTACTGTTTCCAACTCATATGGTAGATCAGTCGAAAGCCAACCAAACATCGGCTCTAATAATTGTTGTTTGTCCCAGAATTCATTCACATTATCAAAATTCGCTTCACTTAATGAAACCCATACACCCCATATGAAATGTTCATCTGTACCAATGATAGGAATTTCAATACTCCCTCGCATGAAGAAATGTTCTCCATCCATCACGCATAAGTCATCGTTCATTTCAAATCTATCTTCTCGCTCTTCAGGTTCAGCATCATAATAATAAACAGGAGCTGATGATCCATAGCTCGTTGGAATTTCTTCATGATATGTACCGCAGCATCTACAAGTATACCCACTCATTTTCGTCATTTTATTCCTCCATCAGTTTTACATACATTTTAGCAAAATACTCATAAAGCGAAAATAAAAAAGCAAGCAGTTCCAGCTATCAGCTAAAACTACTTGCTCTCCTACTTATTACCTCTACTTTTACTCTTTAATAAATTCCTTCGTACTTCTCACTGTATCAATTGGACGAACTAATTTTTCGATTTCTTCACGTTTTGGCTCTAGGAATGGAGGTAAAGATAATTTTTCGCCAAGTGTTTCGTATGGCTCATCTCCCATAAACCCTGGGCCATCTGTTGCAAATTCAAATAAGATTTGTGGTGCAACTCTTGCGTATAATGACTCGAAGAAGTGACGATCTACATAACCAGATGAAGGAAGCCCTACACTGCTGATTCTCTCGATCCATTCTTCTAATACAGCGCGATCTTCTACGCGGAATGCAGCATGGTGAACCGTACCAAAACCTTGTCGTGCTTCTGGAAGAACCGTATTATGTTCTACAATGACAGATGCACCGTTTCCGCCTTCGTTTACTTCAAATAAATAGAATTCTCCTTCTTGCGCAACCTCTTTAAATAATAGAACCTTTTCTAACACTTCTTTGAAGAAACTAAAGTTTGCAATGCGGATAAACACAGGGCCTAATCCAGTGATTGCATATTCCAATGGAACTGGACCTTTTTGCCATGGTGTTCCTGATTCGATCCCTTTATCAAGTTCATCTGAGATTAATTGATAGTGTTGATCATCAAAGTCAACGAAAGAAAGAGTTTTCTTACCAAATTGCTCTTTAATTCCTGTATGTTCCACGTCCAGACGGTCAAAGCGTTTTACCCAATACGCTAATGCCGCATCAGTTGGAACACGGAATGAAGTTTTTGAAATTTCATTTGTACCGTGTACTCCTTTTGGAATACCTGGGAAGTCAAAGAATGTCATATCTGTTCCTGCACTACCTTTATCATCTGCAAAGAATAAATGATACGTTTGAATGTCATCTTGGTTTACTGTTTTTTTAACTAAACGCATTCCTAAAACGTGAGTGAAAAACTCATAGTTTTTTTCTGCACTACTTGTAATCGCTGTAACGTGGTGAATTCCTTTTAATTGGTTCATTTTATATTCCTCCAATAGTTTCAAATTTTATATTTTCTCTTCTATTACTTCTCTTCAATAGGTGCTAAATTCGCTTCAATCTCTGCACGCTGATCTTCTAAGAACGGTGGTAAATCAAGTTTTTCTCCTAAATGTTCCACATCTCCATCAACTGTAAATCCTGGTCCATCTGTCGCAATTTCAAATAAGATTCCGTTTGATTCGCGGAAATATAAGCTTTTAAAATAGAAACGGTCGATGATTCCTGAAGACTGGAAGCCTCTTTGAATCACCTGTTCTTCCCAATAAGCAAGCTCTGCATCATTTTTCACGCGAATTGCTAAATGGTGAATGCTACCGCGGCCTGGCTTTTCAGTAGGACCATCTAAATATTTCACAACGATTTCTCCAAAAGCCTCTCCTTTAATGGACTGAAAAATTGCTTCCTCTTCGCTGCGGCTAACCTCTGTATAACCAAACATCTCTGTAAGTGTACTCGCCATTTTATCAAGTCTACGAACTGTCATTTCCACAGAACCCATTCCTTGAATTTGATGCTTTACAGGAACTTCTGATTTCTCCCAAGTTTCCCAGTGCTCTACTTTTTCTCCGTTTGAAACGAGTAATACTAAGCGAAGACCTTCAGCATCCTCAAACTGCAAAGCAGGACGATTTGCATATGTTGTTATTTCACTATGTTTTACATCAAATTCCTCAAATCGCGCTTTCCAGTAATGTAAGCTTTCCTCGGAAGGAACGAGTAATCCAATTCGAGTAATGGCATTCGTACCGCGGTACGTTTTTCCTACTAAAGGGATTTCAAAAAACGATAATTCTGTGCCTGGGCTTCCTGTTTTATCTCCATAAAATAAGTGATACATTGACGGATCATCTTGGTTTACCGTCATTTTCACGCGACGTAAGCCAAGTACATTTTTATAAAAGTGATTATTTTCATTTGCATTTTTTGTAACCATTGAAATGTGATGATGCCCTTTAATTTCATACATTGTTTATTCCTCCGTTTCATTTTACTAGTCAAGTGATAACTAAAAAATAACATTTCCCACAACTAATATGGTTTTTAGCGTTTCAATTTATTCTTAATTATGTTTTTGTAAATTTATCGTAGTTTTTACTGAATAAGTTACTTTCGTTTTTAACTCGAAAGCAACTGAGTGTATGTTTTTCATATGACTCAATCGCTTTCGTTACTATCACTTTACACCTCAAGTGATTAAAAAGCAAGTGATTTATCTCAAATTCGAGATATTTTTTTATTGCATAACATTTTGGACTGGAGAATGGTTTAGTAAATATAAAAAACGTTAGTGGAGAAAAGAACCGTCACTCTAAATTAAAGTTGCAACGCCATCAGCAAATCAGGAGATTTCTCCCCCTATGAAACACCAGATGGGCAACTTAATGGATTGAAAGGATACCTTGATCGTAGATGTTGGTGGTATGAGTTTAAGTAAGATAAGAGACTAGCCTCCTTTTACAAATTCAATGTTGATTCTATCAGCTTCTATTTCAACATACTTGTTAAAGTATTCACTGCGTTCAAGGAATATTTCATCTTCGTCTCTGTAATAATAATCCCTGCATCAATAAAACCACGATTTAATATTCCACTAATACGATACTTAAAAGAATTATCAATTCTTTTTAAACTTTTAACTCCCTCTATTCCTTCGTTTATTTCAATATTATCGAAAACTGTAATGTCGAGAATAACAGGATAATTTTTTCCTTCTTCAATTTTATATGGACAAACAGTGGAGAAGCCCATAACGTTTACTTGTTTTTTGCGGATAACTTGTGCATAACGTCCATCCGTTAAAACGGACTTTACGATGACTTCAAAAAATAACACAACCCTTTATTTTCCCCTCTACTATCGTCGTACACTGTACATAGCCATTATAATCTATAAAACAACAATAAAAATTTAACACTTAATACACTTATAAAATTATAATGCTCTTTTAAATTTCTACGCTAAAATGCAAAAAGCACTTGTTTCCTTTAATTGACAATCAAGTGCTTTAAGTTCATCCATTTTTAAGTAGCATAAATTTGTAAATTTTGTAGTAACAGTATGATACCTTTTACATGTCATGACAACTACTACGTTAAATCTTACGAGTTTATACGAGTTCGTTAGTTTTATATACATTCCGTGTGTTTATATTCATCACCCAGTAAAATGTCATCTCGCCTAAGCACGTACCTCGTTTTCTTATTCTATCATTGCACATAGCACTCTATGATGGTTGTACCATCTAGAGTATGCACTTTTAAACAACCTATTCTTTTTCTTTCCACTACAATAATAAGTTCTTTTCTTGTTGACTTGCCTTATGTGCTTTTATATCTTTCCAACTTTAAACATTAGATGCTCTTAATTACCTCATTAACAGATTCACTAAACATATCAGGGTCTTCATTTTTTATATCAATCAATAATTCTTTAATACTAATCGTAATTGATGGATCAAATTCCGAAAGTACTTTTCCATATGCTAATCTTACTTGAGGGTGATTAAGAATTCTATAATGTAAAATTTCTACCCATTCTTTTGCTGAGTTAATCATCTTCGGAACAGCTTTAGCAATACACGCAAGTCCTTCTTCTATATTATTTTTATATAAGCTCTCTATTCCATGAATTAAACCAAACATAACCTCAAATTGCTCAGTCTCATCATCCAAAACTAAACATAAATCTGTAATAACAGAGACGTCGTTGTACTCTATTACTTCCATTAATGACTCATTAAAATCTCGTATCTCATTTTCATTTTCTAATAAACGATTATCGTATAGTCTTTTTAGATGACTCTTAATATCCAAAAGTAATCATCCTTTCCATGTTTTATTTATTATATTTTTTGAAACAATACTGGCCCCAGCTTTTTCAATAAATTCAACAGGCTCTTTTTTATCCATATTTTCTCACCCCTTCAATTAAACTTGATCTATATGGGAATTTTCTAGCGTATTCAATAGCTGAAAATCCTGCACTATCTTTTTAACTATTTCATTTCATTTTCAATAAAAAACAGCCCCACTAAGCTTTTAACACTTAATGAGGCCATTCAATTCACACTATTAATTATGGAACGTCGGTTTATAGAACGAACGATTATCAAGAGCAAAGACACGTTCTGTGTATTCGCCTGGTTTCGTGCGTCCTAATGCGCGGTCCATCATGTTCATTTTTGCATCTAAGTTATCGATGTAGTGCAGAATTTCTGCTTCTTTTACTAATGGTGGTTTTGGACTACCCCATTCTGCTTTTCCGTGGTGAGAAAGGACGATGTGTTGAAGAATTAATACTTCTTCTGCATCGATTTGCAGCTCGTCTGCTGCTTTCCCAATTTCGTTCACCATAATCGAAATGTGGCCTAGTAAATTTCCTTCTAACGTATACGTTGTAGAAATTGGGCCAGATAATTCGATTACTTTACCAAGGTCGTGTAAAATAACGCCTGCATAAAGTAAGTCTTTATCTAATGATGGGTATAGATTTGAGATAGCTTTCGCTAAATCAAGCATCGATACGACGTGATAAGCTAGTCCAGATACGAACTCGTGATGGTTCTTCGTCGCTGCTGGATAGTCTAAAAATTCGTTTTGATGCTTATTTAATAAATGTCTTGTTAGACGTTGAATGTTCGGGTTTCTCATTTCAAATATGTATTGCGTAATTTTCTCAACCATATCTTCTTTTTTCACTGGTGCTTTTTCTACGAAGTCTGAGATATCCGTAACTTCATTTTCATTCGCAACACGAATTTGTTTCACACGTAATTGAATACGTCCTTTGTAATTTAAAATATCTCCAGCCACTTTCACGATTGTTTCCGCTACATATTGTTTCTCAACTTCTGGTGATACGTCCCACAATTTCGCTTCAATATCTCCACTTGGATCTTGTAAGATTACTGTTAAAAATGGCTTTCCATTGCTTGCGATACCTTTTGTCGCTGTTTTAATTAACAAGAAAATATCGACTTGTTCACCAACTTCATACTCTGCAATTTTCTTTTTCATTCGAATTCCTCCACCAAATCAGTTACTTTTAGTATAGCACACTACAACTCATTTTCTTTACGCTTATGCGTTAATTTTATAATCTGTTTTTCTGTAAAATACGCGAGTAAATGCGCATGACATGTAAAGAAGATCACTTGTCTATCCTTTGCAATTTCCTTTATAAGTTCAATCGTCCGATTCGTCCTTACCGCATCAAAATGCACGAAACTATCATCAATAATAAATGGATAATCATGCTCAAATGTTTTTGCTAACGCAAATCTCAGCGATAAATACAACTGCTCAGCTGTCGCTTGGCTTAGTTCATGACTATAAAAACGCATACCGTCGTTACGCTCCACAATAAACGGCTCCGCCTCTGACGGTGAAAAGATTTTACTATATCGTCCGCCCGTTAAATAGACGAAATACTCTTCTGATTTTTGTAAAATACGAGGAAGATGTACTTCATGATAATATTGCTTCGTTTTCGTTAACACTGTCTTTGCGGCCGCATAAGCAGCCCACTTCTTCACTTGTTCACGCACTTGCGCTTTTTTCATTTCCCATTCGTGTAGTAAATCACCGTACGTACTACCTTCTTCTAAATTCGCAATTTCCATACGATGTTTCGCAATACGCTCTGTCAATTCTTTTTCTTGTGCCAGACATTTTTGCGCGGCTATCAGTTCTTGCTTTAATTTTTCATCATAACCGTCAGCTTCGTAATGTTCAGCTAATGATAAACTCGTTAAACGCTGTTCTAACAGATCAATTTGCGGTAATAAACGCCCAACTTGTTTCTCTGCATCTTCACGTTTTTCCGCTAGTTTACCTGCTTCTAAAAACATTTCTTCATTTGTAGACTCTGCAATATGCCATAAACCATCTCGTTCTACTAGTAGTTGCTTTAATTGTTCTTGCATAAACTCATATTCTTCTTGCCATTCCGCCAGTTTTTCTTTTAACTGCTTACAAGTTTGGCGCTTTTCTTTCTCATTTTGCATACGACTTTGTGCCTCGTGTAGCTTATTATACTCCGCACTACCGATAACAGTTTCTAGTTTATGTTCAAATTGCGAAATCATTTCATATAATGAAGATTTTCGCGTGTCTTGTTTTTCTAACTCCCGATATAATTGCTGCATTTTTTCCATACGCTCAAACGCCGGCAATACGTGTGCGTACGTATAAAATTCAGGGAACGTATACCGCTTTTTATACACATTTACTTGTTCGCTCGTGCGGAACGTTTCTCGCTCCCATTCCTCATACGATGAAACGACTTTATCATACGCTCGCTCCATTTGCTGCAATTTATAAGACTCACGCTCAAATAACTTCCGAATCTCTTCGTCTTTTTCTAACTCATAACGAATGGACATCGCTTCTTCACTTTGTCTCCCGCCAGCACTTTGCTGTAGAGTAAGAAGCTCTTCTTGTAATCCACTTGATGGATCTTTATATAAAACGAGAGCAAGAACAATCCCTACAAAAACAATGACACTAATAAATAAAAGCGCTCGGTTATCTATAAATAAGCTTGTGAATAAAACGCCTGTGTTAATAAGAAGTAAAAGAAGACAAACTCTTTGCCACTGCTTTTTCTTTTGCATAGCGGCTCCTGCTTTTTCCTCATACTTGCGCTTCATTCGCTCAGCGCCCATACCGATAAACGCCGCATCTTGGAATGACTTTTCTTTCTCAACTAACGTATTTCGCTCTTCATCCGCTAACATTTGTTTCTGAATTTGTCTTATGTTTTCTTCTTGTTCTTCTAATTGCTCCTGCGCTACTTTAAAATGATCATCAAGCTGTGCTTTTTGCGTTTCTAATTCACGTGCTTTTTGTACGGTTTGCGTAATTAATTCTTTCGTTGCCAAACTCATGTCAAACGCAAGAACCGCTTCCTTTTCAAAAGTAGCACCAATTTGTTGCTCTAGTTCTGCGATTTCTTCTTTTATATTCGCAATACTTCCTGTCATATCACGCATTTCTTGGCGTGCATTTTCATACGACATATGCTGCATACGAAGTTCTTCTATATAACTTTCTTTTTGTAAAAACTCTTCATCTATTTGAATCGATTCTATTTCTGATTGCACTGTCTCTATTTTTTTATGGAGCGAATCAACTTGTAATTGGAGCGGCTCCATCTTCGCCTTAATTGCTTCATAGCGCGCCATTCCGTTTACCGGAAATTGCCCGTTCTCGTTTTCTAGCACTTTCTCATGCGCACGCTTTTCAATAACGAGAGGTTCTAGTGCTGCTAATATTTCATAATCTTGCTTTCGCTTTTCTGCACTCTCTTTTTCTGTACGAACAGACGCTAGTTTCTCTTCACTTTCTTTCAACTGCTCCACTTGCTTTTCATACGTGCCAATTTTCCGATACGATAAACTTAACTAAATCTATACAATTCAATCAAATTTACACAAGTTAGTGCTTCAAAGTGTTCTCGCAGCCCCGAAGGGACGAGGGGTATAACACTCCACACGAGGCAGTATCGTTACCTCCTATTATCAAGCATTTATTTTACCCATCTTGATAAATTTATCGAAGCATTCAAATCCCTATCGTGATGGCTATTGCATGGAACACAACGCCACTCACGTATTTTTAAACTCCACTGTCCTTCTGGTTGAACGGAATGGTCGTATTTCACACCGCAACATGAGCAAATCTTGCTTGAGGCGAACCATTTATCAGCTTTTACATACGCAATGCCATACTTCTCGCACTTGTATGATAAACATTGAAAGAAGAAGTTTAATTTTTGAAATAAAAATGCTTTCGATAGTTTTTTGTTTTTTAACAGGTTTGAGATAGATAAGTCTTCCACAACAATCCTCATTGGTTTGGTTTTCACCAATTTAGCTGTTGCTTGATGGATATGGTTATTTCGGATATTCTTAATTTTCCTAGATAACCGCAGGTGCTCAGCTTTCGCTTTTTCATATCCGGCAGATTGAGTTTTTACACCTTTTTTAAATCTCCTAGACATATCTCTTTGCGCTGACTTTTTCCTTTTCAAAAGTTTTTTAACCTTGGCATCTTTGTTTATATTTCGTTCTTTCGTACCATTAGAAGCTACAAACAGCTCTTTTAAACCAACATCCACACCAATCGACTCATTCGTTAGTTCTTGTGATTCAAAGGATTCTTGGAATCCTACACTAATCCACCAGTGACGACCATCAAAGGTAACTCTTGGATTTGATGGTTTTTTGTTTCTTGGTAGTTGTTGGCTTGTTTTCACTTCTCCAATAGACTGAATATGAACTACTTTCTTTCCTATAATCAGCCTTTCATAATTGGCATAAAATCCTTGGATTAAATCTTTTTTTGATTTATAAGAAGTGTGATACCCATTTTTGTACTTTTTGAACGAATGTTTTCTCGCCTTATCAAAATCTTTTGAAGCCTGTTTGGGAACTTGTGCGTTGATGTCATGTAACCACTCATATCTCTTTCGCTTCTTGATCTTTGTAAATCGTTTCTGTAAAGCTAACTGTGAAACAGATTTTCCAAATAGCTTATAGTATCTATCACTCATTCTTTTACAATAGTTATAAGCGAATCTTGCAGCACCGGCATGGTTTCTAAGCACTTGTTCTTGTTCAGGGGTTGGAATCAGTCTAACTTTCTTCGCCAATATCATTAGAATGTAACTCCTTTAATGAAAGATTTGTTCTTCTGAATAGTAGCGTGTTCCACCAGCATTCTCCTGAGAGCACTCGGATGCAAACCTGTTAATTCTGATACTTGACTAACTCGTGAAAATTTCATTATTATTCTTACCTCATTGAAACCACCATAGCACATACGTTCTATATATTCAATGAGGTTTGATAGATTTAATTAAATGTATCTCGTTCAACTAAGGGCGCAATTCCTTAGCCAGTTCTCTTATGAACTTCTCCTGTTTTCACATGAGCGCAGACTATATGTTTATCTCTTTAGAGATAGAGGATTTTTCCACCACCATAGGCTTGTGATGTACTCTCGTCAGTTATACGAGATAGTCGTTGAACGTTCATCTTATCCATTTTGACTTAGATGATTCGAGGCGGAAGACCCATTGTTCTAATGTTTAGGATTTAACCTTACATCATCTGATTGATTTTTTCTGCTTTCGCAACATTCACGCTCACCATTTCTAGCCACGTTGTAGTTCAATCAGCTTTAGGGATTGCCCGCAGTTAACCCTCACTACTAGCCAATCACTTGACTAGCAGGGCTTACTGATATATTTAATTAACTTTAGTTATAATTGGTTAAATAAATCGTAACAGTTAGTTACCCTTGCCACTCTTTCATCTTCTCTTCCAGTTTCTTCATCTCTTGCAGTGACACGTTAATCTCTGGTTTACGCCCACTCGGTTTAAAACGCTGATCCATTTCTTTTTCTAGCTTTTTATCGAGTTGCAATAACGCATCGCTTCCGACCGCACTTGCCGAAAATAAATAATTGCCGATATCCGCTTCGCCAAGCTGATGAATGTTTTGAAGACCGTGCATATCAAAAGAAAAGACCGATTCAAATAAGCTTTCATTCATCCCGGTTAATATATCGTGTAAAATCTCTTCGCCGCCCGTTTTCCCGTCTTCAAAATAAATGGTCACCTCGCCAGCGGCCGTCTTTGGCAATCGTTCAATTTTCAAACGGCCGTATTTCTCTGTTTGTACAGTAATTGCTCCACCATACTTGCCGCCTTCTTTCGGCTCATAACGGCGCTGTCCTCTCGTCGGAAAGCCGAACAAAATACTTTTCATAAACGAGCGAATTGTCGATTTTCCCGCTTCATTTTCACCGTATAACACCGTCAGCGTTGAAAGATCCATTTCCACATTTTCTAATTTTCCGTACCCATAAATATAGAGTTTTTCCATTCTCATTTTTTATCCCTCTCTTGCTGGAATAATTGTTCTAAAATAATATTTTCCGCTTCCTTCTGAATCTCTTTCTTCTCTTCCTCTGTAAAAGATTCAATACTATTACGTGCTACAGGAGATGTCCAAATGGTGCGCAATACTCCGTCCATATTTGTGAAAGCTTCTAACTCCTTTAGCACACTACCGACGAAATGATTTTCTTCTTTCAAACGCTCAATTTCTGCAAACGAAACCGTCTCATTTTTCCACTTCATCGCATATACGAAATCTTTTCGTTCTTCGCCAGATGCTAATATATGAAAAATCTCTTCTACGCGTTTTTCATCACGTAAATAAGGAGAAAGTGGCCCTTGTCCTGTAAATACAACAGTTAGTAACGTACCTTCCTCTTCTCTCCGGCACTCATTCATCATAGTTGATGCTGCCGTCATAAGGTCATCAACAGTTTCAAGTCCATCAATATTGACTTCGATTTCATCCCATACAACATCTGCCGTATGGAAAAAGGAACATTGCGTTCCTTGTTTCGTAAGTTCAATCAGGTACGCACCCTTCTCGCCCATTTCCTTACGATGACGCCCTTGTATATTCCCTGGATAAATAATGCACGGCTCTTCTGATAAAATTTCACGTTTATGTATATGGCCAAGAGCCCAATAATCAAACTGTTTTTCTTTCAACTCACGAATTTGAAACGGTGCATAGCGATTATGCTCTGCATCTCCTTCCACACTTCCGTGAAGCATACCAATATGAAAAGGCGCATCACTCATTTTCGTATACTGCGCTGTCATATTATCCGTTACCGCTTGTTGCAAATAACTAAAACCGTAAATAGAAGCTAACAACTCACCATTTTTATAAAATGATTTCTCTTCTACGTAAGGCTCCGTAAACACATGAACATTTTCCGGAAACTCAATTGCTGCCCAGCTTCCCCCTAAATGATCGTGGTTACCGTGAATAATAAAAACAGGGATATCGTACTGCGACAGTCTCTTCATTTGTTCGCGCACAAACACTTGCGCCCTCAAACTTCTCGTCTCCGCATCATACAAATCCCCGGCTAGCAATACGAAATCAACGCGCTCTTGAATCGCTTTATCAACAATACGTTCGAATGATTCAAACGTACTTTGTTTCATTCTCTCCCAAACAGACTGCGGTACATTCATCTCCATCCCTTTAAACGGACTATCCAAATGCAAATCAGCCGCATGTATAAACTTCACTTGTTTCACAAATAACGATCCTTTCTTTTTCCGTACTTTACTACGAATAGTAAATCTAGTGTCCATAAAACTTCCCCTTTATCCCGTATTAACGGGCAGTAGACAAAGAAGCTAATCTGAGGGTTAACTGCCCATAAATACCCGATTGGTGAAGGCTAATAATCTTCGGGGATGAAAAGACTCCCCGAAGATTAAAGTTTCACTTTATTTTACCACGCAATGTCATATATTTCTTTGCATATTCTAGTGATTTATGCCAAAATAGTTATAAGATTCTGATTTTTATTATTGGAGGGAATTTTCATGGGAGTATACGTTCTAACAGTCTTTGAAAAAGATGGTTCTAAAGCATTAGACGAATCATTCGAGGCGGCAACTGAAAAAGAAGCGAAAGCAAAAGGTGAATCTATTTTAAAAGAAAAAGGATTGTATGAAAAAACACATCGCTGCACATCTACTGCAGGTAAGCTCGTTTTATTCCAGCGCTAAAAAAAGAAGCGTCATCCGCTTCTTTTTCACTCTACTATATCTTCGTCACACCACGTAAACACCACATCTAGAATGCGATTACCGATACGTACGCGTTTATTCCATTTTCCTGTTTGGATCTGATGTTGCAATTCTGCTTTCATCTTTTCCGTCCAGTCGTGAATCGTTTCACTACCGTCGTACGGATATACGCTTGGAAACTCTTTCTGCAGTAGATGCAAGCTCTCTGCATCAAAATGAAAATGGAAGAAGTAGTTTGCTGTAAGCGATGGTTCTTGCAATCGTAAAAAATGATCATCAATTTGCTTTCTATTTCGATAGAAAGTAAAGATATTCACTTTACCGCTCGTAATTTGATCAATTTGAATTTCGTGCTTCTCTATAATCACGTCTTGCCCACCTCGTTATATACTATCCTTAGTATATATGTCTTTTGCAACAAAGTTAACCATTTTCGCGCGAAATTCATTTCCTTCATTATTATCCTGTACCTCCATATGCAATCAGAACAGATAAAGTGAAACTTTAATCATTGGGGAATCTTTTCATCCCAAATGATTATTAGTTGAACCAATCGGGCATTTACGGGCAGTTGATCTCCCACCTAACTGCTTTGCTTCATAGCCCAATTTCAAGGTGGGAGTCTTACTGCCCGTTAATGCGGGGTAAAAACAAAGTTGAAGGGGAGCGATCACATGTATTTCGGAAGCAAAGGTTGGTATGTAAAAGAACTTAAAAAATTAGGTATCCGTACTTATGAAGGTAAAAAACTAGAATCGTATCGTACGCATGTGTTATCTAGTTTACTTGAGAGAATGAAGAAAGCTTCGGCTTAATAAAAAATAGAAGAAGCTACTTTTCAAGTAGCTTCTTGCTTTTGAAAAATTTACTATCTTTCGTACCAATCATAGCCTAAATGAATAACATTCGCCTTCATATAAGACAATGAATTCTCCTCAAGAAACGTCTCATAGTCCACAAAATTATCCATTCCAAACCTTTCATTCCGAAACCACGTTGCGTCACATTCATCACAAACATATACAACTTTATTTATATCTTTAATTTCTGCTTTATAAACGAGACCATTTCCATCACACCTTGGACAAACAACTTTTCCTTTAAATAGCTTCATTTAGAATACCTCCATCACAAACTTTTAAAGCTTTAACTATATAATAGAATTAATAATTTTTCTTTTTAAGCCATATGTTTTATTTTGTAATTATTTTTTATTTTTTTCTTTTATCTCCTCTACTTCATTTTTTATATCCTCAGATACAGCCACTTCTATATTCCCTTTATATTTCTTGTATTCTTGGAGTAACATATTTGCATTTTGGTTAAATGTCACCAGAGTCCCACTAGGTGATTCTGTTTGTTCCTTTAAAGATGTAATAGTGCCGTACATCTTTTTGTATTCATCATAAAGTTCTTTGTACTTATTTGGATTTTCTTTTGCAGCTTCAGACACTGTTTTTAATTGATCTTCCATATCGCTATATATTACAGAAGATTGAGCCACCATTGAATTTAGAGATTTTCTCTTAGCATGAATAGCTACGTTAAAGTCTCGGCGATCATCAATAGCTTTAGACCAAACCTCGGAATATTGCGGTAAAACAAAAGTAGCAACAAACCCCATTAGTTCAATATTATAATAAAATTCCGCTGCCGCTTGAACATATCTAGCTTCACGTTCCTTTTTTTCTTTTGCTTCTTTAGCATTTTCCTGTAATACGTTCATACTCACAAGAGCTATGATAATTACAATAACCCCTAAAATTCCCCAGATTATCTTTTTATTCATGCTGAATCCCCCATTTATGTATAATCTTTAAATTATATTTGTAAAAACAAAATAAAAGCACTCTTTCGGGTGCCTTTAACTTTAGTTTTTGTTTGGCTAGTTCTTCGTGCTTATTCCCTTTTTTAAATTTCTATTCCCTATATATTTAACGAAGTAAATAACCAAGCTGAAAATGCTATAATAAACCCAATCAAACTAAGGGGGATCATTTATCTTGCACGGAAAACACATTCAATTTCACAAGTTCGGCAACCCAAAAGATGTATTACAAGTGGAATATAAAAATATAGAACCATTAAAAGAGAATGAAGTTCTCGTTCGTATGTTAGTTAGACCAATTAATCCATCTGACTTAATTCCAATCACGGGAGCGTACGCACATAGAATTCCGTTACCTAACATACCTGGTTATGAAGGTGTTGGTATTGTAGAAGATATAGGTGCGGGCGTTACGAGAGACCTTATCGGTAAACGTGTTTTACCGTTACGCGGAGAAGGTACTTGGCAAGAGTATGTGAAGACGTCAGCTGATTTTGTAGTCCCTATTCCGGAATCCATTGACGATTTCACAGCGGCACAAATGTATATTAATCCACTTACGGCTTGGGTTACTTGTACAGAAACGTTAAACTTACAGAGTAATGACGTTTTATTAGTGAATGCTTGCGGATCCGCTATTGGTCATCTATTTGCACAGTTATCACAAATTTTAAACTTCCGATTAATTGCTGTTACAAGAAATAATAAGCATACAGAAGAGTTACTGCGCCTTGGTGCCGAGTATGTAATTGATACTTCCACCGCCCCGCTTTATGAAACCGTTATGGAATTAACAAACGGGATTGGTGCAAATGCTGCAATTGATTCTATCGGGGGACCGGATGGAAATGAATTAGCTTTCTCCTTACGTCCAAACGGGCACTTTTTAACGATTGGTCTTCTATCAGGTGTACAAGTTAACTGGGCAGAAATTGTCACGAAAGCAAAAGTGCACGCGAACATATTTCATTTACGACATTGGAATAAAGAAGTGTCACCATATAAATGGCAAGAAACGTTCCGTCATTTAATTCACTTAGTAGAAAATAAGCAATTACGTTTTATGAAAGTACATTCTACATATGACTTAGCAGATGTGAAAACAGCGGTTGATATTGTGCAGTCTGCTAAAAAAACGAAAGGGAAAGTGTTTTTGACGAGTTATTGAATACAATTGAAGGAGTCTTTTTGATTGGCCTTTTAAATAGACTAGATAGTACGTTTAGAAACTTCTAATTGTAAATATCTAGTATAATTATGTTAAAAGGTGAAAGGAGACTCTAACATGTGGTTACTTACGGCAATTTGGCCTATTATACTAGTCGGGGGAATTGTAGTATTTGTAATAAAAAGATTGGAACATAAATATAAGCACGGCAAATTGGGTAAGAAAAAATCAAAAGAGGCTCAACTGTTATTAGACAGTTTAATACCTATAGGAATGCTTGTTGGCTGTATAATCGGTTTGATTTTCGGCATGTTTTTCCCGGATTTCTCACTATTTTCCATTAGTTTAGGATCCGGAATCGGCTATTTATTTGGTTTTTTTGCCTATGAATTTTATAGCAAGACAGGAAACAACTTCTCATAATCCAAAAAGAATAAGCAGAACAGTACATAGTAGTCATATACAATATGTACTGTTCTTTATTTTTGTATCAACACTATCACCTTACCTTTCGCCTACTATACACCTTTTTTATTGATTTTCCTCTCCTTCCCCTTTTGCATATCCGCTTTTTTATTTTCATTAGATCGATATCCAAAGTAAAGTAATGCACATGTAATAACGGAACCTACAATGTATCCTAAAAAGCACCCTAACCAAAACATATTGTAACCGCCTCCAATTCTTTATAAATTTTATGTAATATAACTCTTTACATGCTCCATTGTTTATTTCTATCAACCATACACTCTCTAAAATTATTCATACCAATAATTCTCTCCTTACCCCAAATAACAATTTTATTATTTGTCATAAAGTTAACACCTTCGTTAAATACATAATTTCTATATTATTACTTTTACCTTCAGAAATGACATACTACATTTGAAATAAGCGAGTTAGTACGTCGGCCCTTCTCTATTTTAACTTTAGTCATGAACAAAAGAAAAATAAAAAACCCCCTCAAAGCATAAACTTCAAGGGGTGAGCCTGTTTTTTATTTACTTATATACGTACAGCTGTACCACTTACAGCAACCATTAACATTCCATCACGAACAACTTCATAATCTACGTCAACGCCAACGATAGCGTTCGCACCTTTTTGTTTTGCAAGTTCTTTCATTTCATCCATTGCGATATCACGAGCTTCTTTTAGCTTACTTTCGTAAGAACCAGCACGACCACCGACAACATCACGAACAGAAGCGAATAAATCGCGGACAATATTTGCACCCATAATAGCTTCACCATTTACAATATCGATATACTCAATAATTTCTTTACCTTGAATTCCAGACGTTGTTGTTACAATCATGACTGACACTCTCCTAATAAGTTGTAGTTTGAATAAGCTTTCTTATGTCTTTATTATGACATGGAACAAGCAACGAATCTATTGAATTACCTTACAGGAATGTGACAGTTTTGTAAGAATAAAATGCCTATTATGTTTAATAAAGTGCTTTAACATTAGGATATATAAACGATTCCCTATTTTCTTTCCAGTCGCGTTCTACTTCTTTAAAAGTTGGTCGTCCTAATTCTTCATTGTTTTCATGTTTACGAAACCATTTCTTCACATACTGATCTCCATTTTTATTTTGAACTGTACAAAGGAAACTATTACTACTATCTTTTAATATTTTTACAATCACGAATAGACACCTCTTTCCTTTTAAAATAACGTAATAGAACTTGATCTTTTACTATAAGCCCTTCCTCTCTTATAGTCATACGACTCCTCGGTCGCGCCAAAGTTGTAAGACCAAAAAACGATATTTACTTTGTTTACATTTTATTTAAAGAAATCAGAGTTATAAGCATGATGCTTATCAAATATTTTATAGATTTCTAACTTATCATCTAATTTTGCATCTACTAAAATTAATATATTTCCATCGTAAATATATTCTTCATACTTTTTAGCATGTTCTTCAGGGATTCCTAAGCCGATAAATGCCCCTATTAAACTTCCAGCTCCTCCGCCAATACCGGCCCCTCCAATAGCTGCTGCGATAGGTCCTGCTGCTACAATTGGGCCCAGTCCAGATACGGCAAGTACACCAAGACCTGTTAATAAACCACCGAGTCCACCTGCTACTCCTCCTGCTACAAGCCCTGTTGCTGAAAAGATATCCGCTTTATGCGCAGTTTCATGATTCACTTTTTCACCTGATTTTTCTTCCAGATGTTCAATTTCCTTTTGATCTTTCGCAATAGCTGAAATGTTATCTGCCGGGTATCCTTTTTCCTTTAATTCATTAATAACGAGTGCCGCATCATCAATTTTTTGAAAAACACCTACTATTTTTCTATCCATATTCATAACTATTAACCTCCTAAAGTTTTATATAATGCTTCTTTATTACTCTTCGTTTTTATATACACTAATTTTTTTATTCACATAACCATTTACGAAAAACGCTAACAATAAAAGAATTACAAGAGAACTACTTAACAAGTAAATGAAATCAAATGTAATATCCGTTATCATTTTATCCATATGTAACAGTCTCCTTTTTATTTAAAGTAAAAGTATAAAACCTTACAATTCATCTTCGGTCAATCTCTTTGTAGTATATGTATACCCTCCGTAACTCTTTCTAAACGTAAAAAACTATAATTATATTTTTTTTATTTATATGTTTAACATTTTTTAAAACGGGTATGTTTATATTGTTATGCTTATTATATGGAAAGGAATATTACGATGAATGCCATTCACTCTACTACTATTCTTTATAATGAAACACCTACAATAACGCAGATTCATCATTTTTATGCTGTAATGACAACATTTCAAACGAATGTATTTATAAGTAAACATGGAACACTTACTTCTATTAAAAACTTAAGCACATTAGTATCCTTTTTCCTTACTGTCAAAAAGAAAGAACTTGTATTATTTATCTTTGAAGGAATAGATGCAAAAAAAGCTTTAAGAACACTCTTTCCTTCTTAAAAGTTTTGTTATCCCCCTATTCCCTCAGTCGTTACTTTTCATATATCGTTTTATACTTCAAAATGATTTCCTCTATTCCAAACGAGCCCCCTAATACAATAGGGGGATTTCTAGTTTGGCCCTATGAAAACTGATATAATATATATTACGTTTTTCATTCTTTAAAATAGAAAACTTTTAATAACCTTGAAGGTAGGAATTTTTAATGAAATCGGAAGCAAAATTTAGTATTCGCTACAAAATTATGGCTGGTTATTTAGTTATTATTTTGTTTTTACTTATTTCTTTCATTATGCTAAACAATGAGATTTCTAATTTACAAAAATCTCGTAATTTTATTATTGATCACGATTTTAAAGTTCTTAATTTAACGAATCAAGTGGAAAAAGAATTGCTAACAATTGAAAATAAAGCGAAAAGCTTTATCACTTCTAATGATGCAAATTATGTTCAATCCCTTAACGCTACGGAAAAGGATTACGAAAAACATTATCATGATCTTTTTGCTCTATTAGAGGATAACCCCTCTCAGCAAGAAAAATTAAGACAGATTAACGAAAACATTACTAGTTGGATAAATAAAGAGATTCACCCACTAATTACAAGCAATACTAGTAATAACATACAAGCAATCGACACAACTCAAATTCAGTCATTACAGTCGCAGCTAACTGACTTCCGTAGTGTAGAGGAGCAATTAACGAAAAAAAGAGCTGCACAATTAGATACTGAAAATAATAAATTAGAGATTTGGTTATACAGTTTATTGTTCTTACTTTCTTGTATTTCTATTATCGTTTCACTCTATATTTCGAATTCCATTACAAAAACGATTAAACATGTAATTCAAGCTATTAAATCCATTTCTTCTAAAGAAAAAATTACGGAAAGAATTCATGTAAACACCCATGACGAAATAAAAGATCTTGCTCATACAACGAACCACCTACTAGACGAAATATCAAAAAGAGAGTGGTTGCAAACTGAGCTTGCAGAATTAATTTTAATGTATCAAGGTGTATCTTCTATTGAAATGTTAGGTAACAAAATTTTGAGTGGAATTATACAAAAAACGCAAACTTCTTGCGGTGCATTTTATGTACGTGAAGAAGTTGAAGAAGCTGTCTACTATGTGAAAAAAGCTTCTTTCGCCGATCAGGGTGTTGATATTGGAAAACAATCCATTAAAATGGGTGAAGGTTTCATTGGACAGTCTGCTTTAGAAAAGAAAAGTTTTATTATTAGGGACATACCCGAAGAGTTTCGTTACGTTACTACTGGATTATTAGAAATACGTCCTAAAAATATACTAGTCATCCCTGTCTTATTTGAAGATGAAGTAATTGCAGTAATGGAGTTAGTAAGTGTAACTGAGATCTCAGACTTACATCAAGATTTCATTCAACAAACTGTTGATAATCTAGGTTTAACAATCCATAGTATTATGGGACGTATGCGAATTCAAACTCTTTTACATGAATCACAAGCAATGACGGAAGAGTTGCAAGTTCAATCAGAAGAATTGCAAACGCAAGCGGAAGAACTCCAAATGCAAGCCGAAGAATTACGAACAACGAATGAACAATTAGAAACTAGAACTGAAGAAGCTGAACAAAAGACAGCTGACTTACAAATCACTAAATTAGAATTAGAAGAAAAAGCAAGCGAGTTGTTACGTAGCTCAAAATACAAATCAGAATTCCTAGCAAATATGTCACATGAATTACGCACACCGTTAAATAGTATTTTACTATTATCTGAAATGTTAAGAGAAAATCATGATAATCATTTATCCGATGATGAAATTGAATTAGCAACCGTTATTCATTCATCAGGAAAAGATT
Organism: Bacillus sp. SSR7; assembly: GCF_055902415.1. Classification (NCBI taxonomy): domain Bacteria; kingdom Bacillati; phylum Bacillota; class Bacilli; order Caryophanales; family Bacillaceae; genus Bacillus; species Bacillus sp. SSR7. The sequence continues at coordinate 68,925 of NZ_JBVVXV010000011.1, forward strand.
TGCTTACTTTAATTAATGACATACTTGATTTATCTAAAGTAGAAGCTGGAAAACTAGACGTCATTTTCGAAGCAACGAACATAAGTGATATGGCAGCAAGTATGCAGCAAAACTTCTTACATATCGCTGCACAAAAAAATGTAGAATTTACTGTTGAAGACAGTGACACCATTCCTGATCTGTTTTATACAGATGCAAAACGGATTGAACAAATTATTAAAAATTTATTATCCAATGCATTTAAATTCACGGAAACAGGATCCGTTTCTTTACATTTCGATTCAATAGAAACAACTAATTTAAGTCATGATATGCAGTCTATCAGTAATGATTGGATGACAATTTCGGTAAAAGATACTGGTATTGGTATCGCTAAAGAGCAGCATCAACTTATTTTCGAAGCCTTTCAACAGGCAGATGGTGCAACAATTCGAAAGTATGGTGGTACAGGCTTAGGTTTATCTATTTGTAAAGAGTTTGCTAGATTGTTAGGTGGTTGGATTACGTTAGATAGTCATGTAGGAGAAGGCAGTACTTTTACAGTATATATTCCTAACCTTCCAAATGGATTACATGATATACAGTTATCCAATTTAGAAGTCGCAGCAACGGTAGATGAAGTTATTCCTGCTGAAGTTGTTGAGGAGACTATCGTGATTCCAGAAACTAATAACGTCTTCCAAGAGAAAACTATTTTAATTGTCGATGATGATCATCGAAATATATTTGCATTACAAAATGCATTAAAAAAACAACATGCCAATATCATTACTGCACAAAACGGCCTAGAGTGTTTAGAAATACTAAAAAACAATACAAATATCGACCTTATTTTAATGGATATTATGATGCCAAATATGGACGGTTATGAAACGATGGAACATATCCGAATGAATTTAGGGTTACATGAAATACCTATTATCGCATTAACTGCTAAAGCAATGCCAAATGATAAGGAAAAATGTTTATCTGCTGGCGCTTCAGATTATATAAGTAAACCATTAAATTTACATCAACTCTATTCGGTAATGAGTGTATGGTTAATAAAATAAGTGAGGTTTTGTTTCAGTGGAAAATAAGTATTATAATTTTGATCCATCAGTAGATACGGATAAGCGCACGAACTTAGAAATTGACTTACTATTAGAAGCGGTATTTAAACTATCAGGATTTGATTTTCGCCAATATGCTCGCACATCTATTTATAGACGGATTTGTAATCGAATGCAGCTCTCTCATATCCCTACCATTTCAAAATTAATTGAAAAAGTAATTCATGAGGAAGGGGTTTTAGAACAGTTATTAAATGATTTCTCGATCAATGTAACTGAGATGTTCCGCAACCCTATCTTTTTTAAGGCGCTAAGAGAGCATGTTATTCCTGAATTAAGAAAGCATCCTGAAATTAGAATTTGGCATGCTGGATGTGCAACTGGGGAAGAAGTATTATCAATGTCCATCTTACTTCACGAAGAAGGATTAAGTGAAAAAGCTGTTATTTACGCAACAGATATGAATACAAATGTATTAGAAAAAGCAAAACAAGGTATTCTTCCATTAAATAAAATGCAAACTTATACGAAAAACTATTTACAAGCTGGCGGTACACAAGCATTTTCTAACTATTATTCAACGGATAGTCGCTTTGCTTATTTTAATCCGTCACTGTTACAAAACATTATTTTTGCACAGCATAATTTAGTAACTGATCAATCTTTTAACGAATTTCACATTATACTTTGCCGTAACGTTTTAATTTACTTTACGAGTAAACTTCAAAACCAAGTACAGCAACTCTTTTATGAAAGTTTAAGTCACAATGGATTCCTATGTTTAGGAAATAAAGAAACTCTTCGTTTTTCAAATATAATGCCGCATTATATCCAATTTAATCCGAACGAACAAATCTATCAAAAAATACAATAAAAGCGTATGAAATCCTCTGTTTGGATTTCATACGCTTTTTATTTCGCATTCGTTTGTATCATAATGAGACACATATCATCTGACTGTGCTTTCTTCTGTTCTTCCTTGTAAAACCCTTCTATCTCTTCTTCTAACTCTCCCCATTTTCTTTCTGTAAAAGTACGTAATTTCTCTTCAGCCTCAAATTCATCATTTGCAATTGCTTCAAGAACACCATCTGTAAACAATACGATTTGAGCGTTCTTCTCAAAAGGTATAACGGTCTTTTTAACTTTTATTTCATCAAAAAATCCTACCGCACAACTCCCGCGATTTAGTTCTACTACATTGGTTTCATCAACTAAAACGTATCCAGAAGGATGTCCTGCATTTACATATTCAATCGTTCTATTTTCTGTATTAACAACTAAGTATATCGCTGTAAAATAATATGGAATATTGTCATTCTCATTATGTAAAAGAGTCATATATTTATTTAAGTCTTTCATAACGAGTTCTGGATCGATTAAACATTTAATCGTTTCACGTAATACAGACGAAATAAACATGCAAACTAATGAAGCAGATACACCATGTCCCATCACATCTAGTAATATAATACCGTAGCGGTTTTCATCGATTTTATACCAATAATACATATCTCCTGCTAGTTTGAATGAAGGTAAGTAACTTGCTTCAATTTTTATATGTTCTTCTCTTAATGGGCAACTTAATAAGTTTCTTTGTACTTGTGTAGCTAAATCTAGTTCGTTCCGAAGATTTTCTTCCTGTTCTTTATGCCAATTTAATTCCGATTTCAAGCGTAATGCTACACGCATACGCGCTAACAATTCAACTTTATTTATAGGTTTCGTAATATAATCCATTGCCCCTATATCAAGCGCTTCGGCCAATTTATTCGCATCTTCTAAAGCTGTTACAAAAATAATAGGAATATCTTTAAACTTCTCTTCTTTTTGTAATCGCCTACAAACTTCAAGTCCATCAATTTCAGGCATCATAATATCTAATAGGATTAAATCTATTTCATTATGCCTGGAAGAATCTTTTCCAAACTGTATGTATTCGAAAAGCTCTTGTGCAGAATGCAGCGATACAAGATCCTGATATCCGGCTTGTTTCAAAATTTTTTCAATTACAAAGATGTTCACCGGATTATCATCTACAATTAAAATGGACACAAGTTATTTCCCCTTTTCTTATTTAAAATGTAAATCGATTATCATTTTCTATTTTTCTAGTATTACATACTCAGTTATAAAATGAAAATTTCCTACTCAAACACATTTATACAGCAAAAGAACAAACCCCCAGAGATGAGAGTTTGTTCTTTCACTCTATAAATTATTTCCACTTTTAATTTAGCACCATTGCTTTGTCATTTAAAAGACGATCCAATTCTTCCATATGATTTGTTTCATCTGCAATCATATCTTCTAACTTTACAACTAACTCTGTCATATTTAATTTTGTTGCCTGTTCTTTTCGCTTTTCATAACGCTTAATTGTTTCATATTCTGACTTCCTAGCTTCTTCTAACATTTCTCTCACATCTTCTACTTGTTTCACTCGTAAAGGGATTGTAGTAGGTGTACCACCTAACGTCTTAATTTTCTCCGCTAAATATAGGGCATGTCCTTGTTCATCACTAATTTCAGATTCAAAGAAAGGTTTTAACACTTGTCTATATATACCAGAAACTGTAGCTGCATTATGGTTATACATAATAATTGCTGCGTATTCTCCTGCTAAATCTTCATTCAATCCTTCGATTAGTTCTTTCACATCGTGTGACATTTACTATCTCCTCCTATACTTAATAACTACCCCTTTTCTCATGTTTTAAACATAATTCTTTAAAATTTTTATGTATCTAAAAATGCTGCCTGCTTCAATTTACTTATCGCTTGTCTTTTAATACGAGAAACGTGCATTTGTGAAATACCTAACCGTTCCCCTGTATCCTTTTGATTTAAATTTTCTCCAAATATATAATGAATAACACTCTTTTCCGTATCATTTAATACGTTAAAAATATCCTTTAAAACGAGACGCCTTTCTGTCTCTTCATATCCTTGCTCTACTTCACCTACAGATTCAATTCTCGCTACCGAACTTCCATCAGATGAATTTTCGACTACATCATCTAAGGAAGATACTCGATAATTATTTTTCGCATCCATAATTTCTAGCACTTCCTCTTCGGATAGTCCTAAATGATCTGCAATCTCTATAATCTTCGGTGAACGTTGCAGGTGATCTGTTAACTCCTCTATCGCAAGTTTAATTTTCCCGCCTAAATCTTTAATTCGCCTTGGAACGTGAATGCCCCAAGTTTTATCACGTAAAAACTTCTTTATTTCCCCTACTATCGTTGGTATTGCAAACGGCTCAAAAGCATTCCCTATCGAATAATCATACCTTCTTATTGCTCCTAAGAGCCCTAACATGCCTACTTGTATAATATCCTCGTGCATCGGCCCACCTTTTGAATAACGATATGAAATGGAATATACGAGATTTTTATAGTGCTCAACTAACCTTTCCTGTGCTTCATCACATTGGTTTTGTTGAAATTCTGCAATGAGTTTAATAACATCTTCTTTAGAAAGAGTTGTAGGTTGAGATTGGATTTCCATCATTCTCCACCTGCTCTCTTTGTATATATTTTGTCATTAAAACTGTCATGCCCTCATCATGCATAATTTGTATATCATCCATTAACGTATTGATTAAATATAAACCTAAACCATTTTCCGGCAAATGTTCTACCGGCTTATTAATATCATACGGACCAACTTTCCTTTTTAAGTTATTAAAATCAAAGCTAACCCCATTATCCGCAACCATAATTTCTAATCGATCTTCATATAGCCCAAAGACAATTGCAATTTCTCCAACGTCTTCTTTATATGCATGTTGTACAATATTTGTACATGCTTCACTAATAGCAATTTTCATATCTTCTATATCGTCATAAGCAAAGCCCATTCGATTCGCAACACCAGCCATTGTTAAACGAATAATAGCCACATATTCTGCCTTTGCAGGAATTTTCATTTCTATCTTTTCAAATCTCTCCATCATCCCTAGTCACCTTCTTTCTACTTTTTCAAAATCGGAATTCAAATTTAATATTTCTGTTAACCCTGTAATATCAAATAATCTTTTTAACCTTTTAGATACACCAATAAACTCTAGTTTTCCATCATTTTTCTTAACTGCTTTTAATAGCGCTATAAAAACACCTAAGCCTGTACTATCCATATAATCTACCTTATGAAAATCTACTACAATATGAACCTCTTTTTCGCTTGCAATAGGCATGATCTTATTTTTCAAATCTGATGCTGTATATGCATCAATTTCACCATTAAGTTGTACCGTATAACCTACATCATTTTGCAAAATATGTATTCCCAAATTCATCATTTCCGCCCCCTTATCTCAAACTACTACTACTATGTTAATTACCCATAAAAATTAGTTTTAAACATATTTTTTTATTTTTATTATAAATAAATTTTCTACACCTTTCTCGGCTTAACACTTAAAAAATACTACTAAATGTTTAAACCTTGTAAATTTGTGTATGTATAATGTATAAACATTATTTTTAGGGGGATCTATCTATGGAAGAGCACAACTTTAAAAAGGGAGATTTTGTTCAATTTTCTTATCGACACGATCATGCTACAAAATTAGTTGGTTCCATTATTAACATACTAACGAATACAATTGTAGTTGATATAGGTAATAACGAGGACTTATCTCATATAGAGCCACGGCAAGTCGTAAGAATAAATAATTGTGAAAAAGTAACGGTGGTTTAATACATAATAGAAAGTGTAATTTCAATGAGCGGGGGACCTTCATCCCCCGTTCATTCCTATGCAGATTACATTAAAAAAGCATCCAATTAAACTAATTTGGATGCTTTTTTATGTATTTTTATCAGTTCATTCACTTTATAACTATATATAATAAACTTAAGATTACTATTCATTATCATACTTAAGCTTTCCGTAGCATTCTAGAGAAGAATGTAACGATTAAAATAAAGACAATTGCACCTAATAACGCTGGAAGAACGAAAATACCTCCCCATTCAGGACCCCAATGACCAAATAATGCACTACCTACCCAAGATCCGATTAATCCAGCAATCACATTACCAACTATACCTAAAGGAAAGTCTTTTCCCGTAATCATTCCAGCTAACGCCCCAATAAGTCCACCTACAATACACGTAATAATAAGTCCCACAATTAACCCTCCTATATTGTTTTTATATTGTGTTTATCAAGCTTTGGTATGTAACCAAAGCTTGATAAACATGTATTATTCTTTATGATCCAACCCATCACTTATCTTTTGTTTCACTTTTCCGACTTTTTCTTTTATCGTTCCCTTCGTCTTCTCCCACTTCCCTTCATTTTTCAACTCTCTATCTTCTGTAATTTCACCAATTCCTTCTTTTACTTGCCCCTTTTTCTTTTCAACTTTACCCGTAATTTGTTCTTTTAGCCCGCTCTCACTCATATTTTCCATCTCCTTTTCGTAATAGATTTATAGATATAAAGGATACAAATTTAAATAGAATACGTGCATCTTCTTTCTTGTAACCATTCACCAACTCTTTCTAAATCTTTAACGAATAACAAGATCTTCCCTTCATCTAGCTTTTCTTCGTAAAAGTTTGCTTCTTCCTCATTAAGCCCTAACTCCTGCATCTTATTTCTTAACTGATCTCCCGTTTTTTGAAAGACATTAATAATGCTTGTCCCAAGCCCCTCCTCTTTTATACCAATTGTATTTACGTCTGCATTGTCTGCGATTCTATCTGTCCTTTCTTTCTCGTGTGTTAATACGTAAATATCTTTTTGGTCTATTCCTTTCTTCACTAGATCATTCGCCGCATTCATGACCTCTTTCTCCGTAATAAATTCATATACAAAAGGTTTACTATACTTCGTTTCCATCTTTAACTTCCTCCTTTAAAATGAATTATTTGTTATATTATATGTAGTACACCCATTTTCGAAATGTTAAACATAAAATATGAAAAAAGTTATGTGAATTTTGCTTTTAATAGAGAATGAACAACATCATTTACCATTTTAAAACATCTTCTCCTTACAATAACTACCTAAATCGACAGAAAATTGTTATAATTAAACGTGAGGAGGGATACTATGAAAAAAATTATATCTATATGCGCTCTAACTGCTCTATCTTTCACTTTAATAGGTTGTACAAGCACCTCGGCTACAGATAAAGCTTCACAAGTTAAGCAAGAACATACACAAAATACCTTTCAATTAAATTCCGCAAACATTACAGATATTGAAATACTTAACACAATAAATAACAACGTTTCAAAATCTCAAACAGATAACGAAGAAATGATAAAATCTATCGTTTCAGCAGTTCAAAATGGAACACCTAAAACAATTACTTTAGATCAAAAAAAGAGAGAATCTGCACATTCTACTATTACCGTTACATATAAAGATGACTCCAAAGAAGAGTTTCTTGTTTGGGTTGATAATAAGGAGCAAATTACAATTGCTAAAGATAAGAAACAAGATAAAGTTGAAGGCGTGATCGTGAATATTGAGGACGCTAAAATGATGAAAGATTTCTTTAAAATGTAAAAAGGATCTCCTTTAAGGGGATCCTTTCTCTCTTCATACAGCCTATCGAGTTCTGCTCCTTATCATCCAAAGCAGAAGTATTAGTTATATTATAAAGACGTTTATTTACTCTATGGTTATATACCTATTGTTGCTATTGCAGAAAAGTACAACAAACTGGACAACCTAGATTTCAAACTGTAAGATTAGATGTTGGTGAAATTGAGCAGCAAAGTATATAGAAAATAGGTGTTAATTTTGAAAATCAATAAAAAATTTGAACCATTAATTTTTAATATCTTTATGATTTTAGGTATATCTAGTATTATCTCTTTCGTCATGGTTTCAATGAACGTCGGGTATACAGCTTTATTTCTCAAATCATGGATAAAAACATGGGCAATTGCTTTCGTGCTTGCATTTTTAGCTTCTAAATTACTACCGTTTGTAGTGAAAAGGATAATGAAAATATTCATATTTGTTGAGAAGGATGCTTAAAAATAAAGTGATGCACTACTCTAGTTCCTTTAAATGAAAAGAGATACTCATCACAATACTTAACCTAGTAAACTGTTTCAACTCGAAGAAAGGCATCTTAAAGTTGTTTTTTCGTTATACGTTAAAAAAGCTCGCCTATTTCCGTAGGCGGGCTTTATCTTTATTACACAATAAGAAAGTATACTCTCTTTTCCCTTGAATTTTTATGTAATTATACATATTTACAACAATGGATGTAGTAAATTCTAAATTACGGGCATGCTCTATACAATTGCTTCTTTTAAAAGAAGCAATTTTTATTAACTTTATTTATATAGGATCACCATACATAAAAATTAAAAGAGGAGTGACATTTCACTCCTCTTTTTTACTTGTAGACTTTAATAAACATTTGATCGCTATTATAAAATTGCGACGTTAAGCTTATATCTATTTTAAGATTATTTTTTTCTATCATAAGCTTGTGTGTATCTCCTACATCATATTCATCTTTTTCTACATTAGAAGCTAATCGTGTATCAATCTCTTTACTTAAATCTAAGTTCGGATTTATCATGTTAATCCATTTTTTTGCTAACTCTATTAATGACTTATCACCTTTAGCGTTATCAATTACAAACATGACAAAAAAGTCATTTTCATTATTACCACGTACATAGAAATTGCTACCGAAATCAGCAAATCCTCTTAAGTTAGGAGTTTTTAAAAATACTTCTGAATATGGACCTCCTATATCACTGTACTTTAAATTCACATTATATTTTGCATTAATTTCAGTAACAAGATTTTGCGCTTCCTTAGAGATAGATTTTTTTAATACAGATGATCCATTCATCCAATAATCTTTGTCATAATAAATATCATCGTCTGCTAAATCTTGCGGAATAACAGTAGGCTTTGACTCAGGCTCTTTTTCTGGTTTTTCGGATTTAATAATAGCATTGTATAAGAATAGTGCATACTGCTCACGAGTCACGAGACTTTGTGGTTCAAACTTATTATCACCTGTGCCCGTCGTAATTTTATTTTCTTGTAATGCACTGATAGCATTTGTTGCCCAGTAATTTTTATCTACATCTTTGAAAGTAGTAGTAGATGTTGCTTTGAAGTTAAAAGCCTTTGTTAATACAACAGCTAATTGTTCACGCGTTAAAACGTTATCTGGACCAAATTTCCCATTACCAAATCCGTTCATAATACCAGCTTTATTAAGAGCTAAAATTTCTTTTTTAAACATATGCTCTTCTATATCTGTGAAAGGGTTTTGTGTATTAAGTTCATCTACTGGCTTCAAGTAGGCATATATTAGTCTAGCTACTTGTCCTCGTGTAATATTATCACCAAAACCAAACATTCCGTTTCCATAACCAGCCACAATATTTTTCTCTTTTAAATCCATAATTGCTTGATAAGACCAGTGATTTTCAGGAACATCTTTAAATCCTAGTGTATTTTCTGCTTGCACATTTGTTAGAGGTGTTAGTGTTGTTGATGCAATAACTGCCCCTGCTAAAATTAATTGTTTAAAATTCATAATTGAATCCCCTTATTCTTAAAATAATATATTAAAAAAATACCGTACACATTTTTTAATATTAACATATAAAAATGTTTTTTGTAGGTTAATTATGGAATATTTAAAGAAGGTTATTCCAGCATATAATGTTTATACAACTAAATTAAAATCGTACTAACTTGCTTCCAATACGCACTCATTTCCTTTATCCATTTAAAAAAATACAATTTATAAATGCAAAAAATCCCCTCAAAGCATCAGCTTTAAGGGGACCCATCCTATCATCTTCTCTCTTCATATAATCGATTTGCTTTATACGAACAAACTAAATACATAACAATTGCAGCAGGGATAAACAACCATGCAAAGCCTCTCATCAATGCAAGTGGTGTTTCAAATAAGAATGCCCATAGAAATGATACACCTTGCTTATCCCATAGTCCTGGCGTAAAATATAGTTCTTTCGGATTTGCAAGTGCTCCTAAACGAATCGTGTCATTAAACATAAATAGAATTAATATCGGAATAGAACATATCGCTAATTCTAAAAATGTTTTAGATAGACGTTTATATTTCCCTGCTCGTGACATTTGATCTGAAAAAATGTCATCGTCATTTTCCTCATTTACCTTTTTAAAATAGTGCGTACCTGACCACCAATTACCAGCTATATGCTCCCAGCCACTATCTTCAAATAATGTACAGTAATTCATAAATTCACTTTTTCTACTAAATACTCTATGGTCTATTCTAATCGTCGCATCTTCTGGTTCTGTATATCTAAATGTATAACCAAATGTATTGCTTTCTAATTGATAGCCTTTCCAAGCCATCTCTTCTAACCATTTTTCCTCTTTTTCAAAGTCTAAAAAGAATTTCAATCTCCACATCATTGTTTCCCCCTAACTATACATGTAATAAACTTTTTGTAACGGCAATAATGTGCTGCATTCTCATAAAGTCTAAATGCAATACTTCTTTCCCGCGTTCCGTAATGACATACACTTTTCTTCGTTTATCTTCACTTTTTACCGATTCTATTAACCCTTGTTTTAATAAATTTTCAACCGCCCCATACAATGTACCCGCTGCGATTTTTACTTGATGATTACTCAGTTCCTCCACCTTTTGCATAATTAAATAACCATGTGCTGGCTCTAATAAAGCTAAAAGAACGTAATACGTTGTTTCCGTTAATGGTAAATTCTTATCTCTATTCATAAAGACCTCCAATGTAACGATAAATATATAGCTAAACTATATAGTTGAACTATATATCTTGATTTTATACAGTTTGACTGTATATGTCAAATTAAGTTATAAAAAAATAACCTAGATCCCATAGGATCTAGGTTATTTTTTTACATAAACGTAATCGTCACTAAAGAATACCCTTCTTTCGCATTATATGGCTCCGCTTTATAAGAAACACGGCTTGCTCCTTGCGGATAGCCGATTTCTCCAATTACTTTTTTCACATCTTGCAATGCGCCATCCATTGATTGTTTATAAAGGATTTCGATCTTTGGTGACTTTTCGTTATAACGTTGCTGCATTTTATTTTTTAATTCATTATAGTTATTTGCGATGTATTCATTTCCTAAATAATTTAACTTTGTATCTTTTAATATTTGCTGATAGGCAGGGATTTTCGTACCACCTGCAGCAATTTTATTTGTTAATGTACTATAATAATTTGTTGTAGCTTGCGGATATTCCCCTCGGTTCCACTCATGATTTCTTGCGATTTGCTCATCTGATAAGTTGAAATAAGAATATGTTACGCGGCCTTGTTCATCTGGCACTGGATCATCAAATGTTGTATCAAGGTGATACCATTTGTTTTCGATTTTCACTAGATTCCAAGCATGAGGTTGTCCATCACCAGTTCCCGTTACGAAATGATTTTCAATTCCAGCTTCTTTTAATAATTGGTAAGTTAATAGTGCGTAACCTTGGCAAACCGCAGAACGATTTACGAGTGCTTCATATGCTGTGTAAGCTTTATAAGACGTATCATAAGAAACATGTTTTACGACATAATCATGAATCGCTTTCACTTTTTCGTGATCATCCATCCCAACTTGTATAATAGAAGAAACAATTGCTTTTGCTTGCTTCATTACATATTCTGTTTGTTCTTTCGTTTCACGATATGTAATTTTCAGCGTAAACGTATAATTTCCAGGTGATCCAGAAAGTCCATATGAAACATTCGATCTATTATTATTTGTATACTCATTTTTACTTGCCACTTCTTTATAGGCGTTAAAAAGTGTATTCATCACTTCTTTTGTATTACTATTTGTCGTTTTATATGGAAGTGTAATATTCGTTTCGTACGCATTAATACGCTTTTGCACTTCATCTTTAAATGCTGCTAATAGTGCTGCATCCCCTGTATCTTGCACCGCAACCGCAGGCTTTTTATACTGCAAAGCATTATATAAAAACTGTGCATATTGTTCACGCGTTACCGTTTTAGAAGGTTCAAATTTCCCGTCGCCTGTACCAGATGCAATCCCGTTTGACTGCACCGCACTAATCGCCCCTTCTGCCCAAAAACCATTCGGAACATCATTAAATGTATGCTTTTGCTTAGCCGAAACTTGAAAAGCATTTTTAATAATTTGCGCCATTTCTGCACGGCTAACAGAATCTTTCGGTCTAAAACCTCCGTTTCCATCCCCGTTAAAAATCCCTAATTTCGTTAACGTTAAAACCTCTTCTGGAAACAATGTGGATCCTGAGCGAATATCTCGATACGGATTGTTTAAAGTGGATCCATCTTGTAATACGTAACAAGCACCGTCATTACTAAACGTACCACCTTGCTTATTCGGTAACAACGCACGATAAATTAAAGCTGCAACTTGCTCTCTCGTCGCAACATCACCGAAACCAAACTTCCCATTTCCATAACCAGAAATAATATTTTTACTCGATAAATCTTTAATCGCTGGATACGACCAATGCGATGTAGGCACATCAGAAAAAATCCCCGCCTCAGCAGCCTTCACATCACTGCCGTTTGTATAAAATAAAGCACCGCCAATAAGCGATAATGATGTAATTGATTTTAATAGTTTTATGTACATAATTCCTTCTCCCAATATCGTTTCTATTTATGTTATTTTTTGTCGAAAAATCTAAAAGAATATGACAAAACATATTATACTATTAAAATTTTTTGAAGGATATATTAGGTTTTGAAATATGCAAAAATTCATATTGTTATAGAAGCTCATGGTGATATTATGTTGTTTTACTTGTGGATATATAAATAGTAACTCGTTATAACTCCCTCATGATAATCTCTAATTTAGTATTGAAATTCTCTAAATCTCAATGTATTATATTTTTGTATTTTCTCAGTTTCCCAAGCCAAGAAAACATCATCACTTCTAAAAGGACCCGAACTCCAGGGGGTCCTTTCTTTTATTCCTCATTTTTCTAAACGCATTTATCGTTTTATCTAGTACAATACTAAGAGACTCTCGCGTTTGCTTTCGTGCCATATCATCACTTATTTCATTATACAAGCCACAGCCTTTTCTAATTTCTGTGGAGCGATGTATTGCCTTATTAACCCTAAACCAATCGTAGAATTTATTAAATTATCTATTATTATAATATAATTTATAAAACATGAATTCCTTCGAATAAAACTCAATATTATGTCCATAATGTTGATAGGCTGTATGCCAAAAACCATTTAGTTTTCTCTGTATCTCCTTGTATTGAGCAGTTAGCCTTTGCTAGCTGCTCTTTTATATGTAACCTTGTTAAACAAGCTTTCATATAATGTAGTCATTCCTTTCTTATAAATTAAGCTCGTCACTTGAAATATAAAAATGGAATTATATCCTATAACATTTTTAGGAATCATCCATATTTTATTTCTGAAAAAGTGCTTTATTTTGCTGAAAGGTGGTTGCGGAAACAACCGCCTTTTTATTTATGAAAAATAAGATTTCTATTAAGATTCATTACTAAGTATGTTATTACTGGTACAATCCGGTATAATAAATACAGATCAAACATTGAAAGGAAATATGACAATGAAAAGATATTTTAACTTCATTTCACTTTTCTTAACTATACTTGTAATAATTAATCTTACAAATATACATACGAAGTACCAATTCTTTATAGGTGCATCTATATCACTATGTTTAACTATTATTTCTACACATGAAATTATAAAATTCCTTGCTACTAGTAGCTTATTAGTTTACGGATTTACCGTTTTTACTTTTTTAAGTATTGCTTGCTAACTTTCAATTCTAATATAGAGGCACATACGACTTTTTTCTTTGTTTATAGAGTTCTTACATAATAGTAAGGACCTTTTTTATTTCAAACACAATTTGTTCATTTTTTTGATACATTTATGAAACATTCATGTGTTATCTTCAGTACGTTCTATTCTTTTTATAATGTCGTGTGAGATATACCAAAACGTGAAACCCTAGACCCCTTAAACCTAGGGCGATTTTATTTAATTACTAGTTTTCATCAACCCGAGAGCTTAGTAATTACCTCTTCAGGCTCAACTCTCTCCCTTTTGAGAATTGAGCCCTTTATTTATAATATTATCCCCATACTTCCTACTTATTTGTACAAAATTCTACTTCAACCTCTCCCAAAAACTTTAATATCACATAAAACTTACGTAAAGATTGCTATAATTCAATTAATCCCTCAATAAACGTTATATAATAAAATTGAAAATATCCAGTTTGCATACAATTGTCTTTCTGTATGACATATAACTCTTTTGCTAAGAGAAATCCTAGCTTTTTTATAGAGAATCAGTTTAAAAATCAAAAATAAAAGAACCTCAATACATGAGGTTCAAAAACTCTACTATTTTAAATTACCTTCGTAAAAAGCAACTCCATTTTGAACATGTTTTAAATACCATGTAATCGTCCCGCCACAAACATTTTCAGTAAAACTATTAGCATATACTCCATTTGAGTAATAAAGAGTTCTTTTGAATTTACCATTAGAATACTCATAAGGAATTGAGCATGCTGCTTGCTTCGGAGAACTCACAGCCTTTTGCGTATCAGCTGAAGCCGCTCCAATTCCTCCTGTTAATGCAATACCAGTTGCCAATAGCCCTACTACTAATTTCTTAAACATAATAAATCCCCCTTTAATAGTTTTTATAGCTTACAACTTAAATGTATCACTTTTGTAATTTATGTAAATATCTTGAATATGTAGAAATATTTATTTAACTTTTGGTAATATTAGGATTTTATTTTATCAAATGAAAAATAGAGGAATTTAGAGAAGTATGTAACAATGCATAATAAATCAACCAGATATTATGATATACTCACAAAGAACTGATACAAAATTTCTTTAGATTGGAAAACTAAAGTCTTATCTACCTAAAAGGAAGGCGCCTAATGGCGTTTTTTCTTTATTTTCAAAAGGACCTGCTCCATTCGTTCTTTAAAACATAAGGTAAAGTGAACCCATTAAAATCCATGGAATGAACCCTAGTTTTCCCCTCTTATCTAAAGGAGGCACAATTGTTATGGGATATGGTGGTAGTTGCGGCGAAGGCTGCGGTTTCGCTGGAGGATTTGCTTTATTAGTTGTATTATTTATTCTATTAATCATTATCGGATGCAGTTGTTTCTGCTAAAAAACTATTAGAAAAGGTACCTACATATAGGTACCTTTTCTTTATGTGCCTTATTCATTATCTAGTTCCAAACTTTTATGACGATTGAATTTGTTTTTTCATTTTTCGTATTCATCATACCTGAAATAAGAATCGATTTCAGACATGTGTTTTTAACGAAAAGAATTGGGGACCATTTTTTCCCACAAAGGAAATACCTTTTTGAAAATCTCTACCATGGAAGGATCAAATTGTGTACCAGATCCTTCTATAATACGTCTATACGCCTCTTCAGGAGATAGAGCCGAACGATACGCTCTTGAAGAAGTCATCGCATCAAAAGCATCTGCTATTGCAACAATTCTTGCGCATAATGGTATTTCATTTCCTTTTAGTTTTTGAGGATAGCCCTTTCCATCCCATCTTTCATGATGAGAAAGAATTATATCTTCACTACCTTTTATTAAAGATATATTTTTGAAGACTTCTAATCCTAATTGTGGGTGTGTCTTAATAATATTATATTCTTCTTCTGTAAGAGAAGATGCTTTCTTTAAAACTTCATCCGGAATACCTATTTTCCCTATATCATGTAATAAACAAATAAAATGAAATTGTTTTAAAGAATTATCATCATATTCATTTGTTTCTTTAGCAAGAATAGTAGCATAATTTGCTACACGTTCACTATGTCCTTTCGTATATTGGTCCTTTAATTCCATTATCCTCATTATCGATAAAGCTGTTTCTTTCATTTGTTTTTCATAGGATGCTTTGATTTTTTGTACTAAAAATTTTAATGAAAGAAATACAAAAAATGACGTAACAAAAATTGTTAGAAACAATAGTATTAATGATATTGGATAGTTAATGTCAAAATAATAAATAGCAATTAAAAATCTACATATCATACAAATAGATACCCATAGCAGATACTGAATACTTAAAAATAAAGGTGCAGAAATTACTAAGAAGCACTCTAAATAAGGGATATGTAAAGAAGCATCAGGATTACGTATAAACATAAGATCATATGCCAAAAGATAAATAATACTTACTCCAAGAAAAATATATTTTGTAAACATTTGTTTATTCATTTTTTGTAAACACTTATTATATAAAATAAATGAAATAAAAATAAATAAAAATACGAGTTCAAATAAAAGTTTCTGTAGTGAAAAGTCCTTTCTAAGAATAAAATGTTGATAAATATTATCAAACAAAAGAATACTACAGGGAACCAATAGAAACATTTTTATCGGTTCTTTCGTTTCAATATTTTTAATCCCTTTAATCATTTTACACACCGCCAAACCTTTTTTAATAAAAAAGAAGTTCATATAGATATTATTAATAATATCTAAGAATAGATAATAGTGCAAAAAACACCCTTTCTCATAACCTATAAATAGGGTACTGCCATGATAGGAATGTATAAAGAGATGGATAGGGTTATAGAAAAAGAAAAAGGCGAATTCCTTTTGAAAGTAGGAATGCGCCTTTTTCTTGCTACCGATAATGAGACGTTATATTAACCTCATATGTATAGAATATACAGTAAACTAAAAATGAAAAGTTTACATTTTTTATTGTTTCTTATAAGTGAACTATTTGTATTCCTGTCTATATAATTTAAACGAATAAATAGCTCCAATAAAGAATACAAAAGCTTCAAATAATATAAAGATTTGACGGAAATTCTCGATATCTTTACCAACTAAAGAAATAAATATGCAATTCATTAGAATTTGAGTAGTAAACATACAAGAAATAATTTTAAAATAAATAGCATTTGTTCTTTCATCTGGTTTACCAATTTTTTTGTAAATAATAATAAGTGCAATTACTGAACCTAAAAATAGAAGTGCTGTAAGTCCTACAACGATATTGAAATTGCCTGTACTTTCTAACATCCATTTATTTAATAGATCAATCATTATTATCTTCCTTTCCTACATAAGAGAATATTTCGTTCTTCTTTTTCACTATAATAAAAAAAGAAAAAGGAAAACATCGAACTTTCTTACAAACATTCGTGTATTCTTACAGTTTTGTCATTTTGTAAATGTATTCATCGCCTTTCCTTTCATTATTTTCTTTGGAAAACATAGTGAATTACGAGAAAGAGCGCTACAAGATCAACTTCCAAGAAGTAGTGCACGAAACCTCTTAATTCATGCAATTAGTATGTGGAATACTAATGAGTTATTGATTAAGAAGATAAAGGAATAAGAAATACGATAAAGAATTAGAATAGATAATGTAAAAAATGGAAAGAGGGGAAAAGATGAATCTAAAATTAATAGATGTAACAGAAGAAAATTTTTTTGAAATTATTAATTTAAAATCAGATAAACTTCAAGAAAAACACATTCAAATATATGAAAGATGGGTTGGTTCAAATGCTTTCTTTCTTGCAGCTTGCCAAACGTTTGGGTTTACTCCGAAAGCTATATATGATAATGATGTTTTAATAGGTTTTGCTTCGTATGGGTTTAGAAATGAAACGAAGCAATATGAGTTAATTAGTATGATGCTTGGCCATCAATATCAAGGGATAGGGTATGGGGTTCCTGTTTTAAAAGCAGTAATAGATAGTATGGTTCAGACGTACAAATGCGAAGAAATATTCTTATCGGTTATTCACGATAATGAACGCGCAAAGCGGATTTATGAAAAAGTGGGTTTTAGGCCAACAGGAGAGATTGAAGAAGGACACCATCCAGAATTAGTTTACTGTTTAAAATTAAAAAACTATGTAAATGTATAAAATTATATATACCTATAGTTCTGTATAAATCTTTTCATTTTCTGGTTTTTGCTCTATATTCTTTAACATATGAAGCAAAAAAATCTTGAAACACCCATTGCATCTAAAAATTTACCAAGATGTATATATCTCTTATAACGTAAACGGCAAGTAACTCCAACATATACAATGAAAAATCTCTGTAGGAATTTACATATGTCAAATATAATAGAAAGAATATTCGGTTTATTATCTCGACGCACTGAATAAGTACATTATTATATGTTAAAAATTTAGCTTAAGGTGGGATTGTATATGACTGAAGATAAAAGACTGAAAAAGCCCGTGGTAAGTTTTATATTACTAACCAACATTATTTTTTGGCCACTTTTTCTGCTTGTAGGAATTACAAAGTTATTACATTTTCCAACTTGGATTTTTGATGTAATGCTCTGCATATCAGCTTGGTCTTCCACTTTTGCTTTTATGTTTCTATTTAAAAGAATTTATTCTGGACAAAGTTTTATTCAATTCGTAAAAGATAGATTTAAAAATAAACTTAACTACTCTATAGTTCTTACTGTCAGTATGATTCAAATAATTATATTTTTGACAATGCTGTTTCTCATTTCGACTAATAGTGAAGCAGACTCTATTTTTAATAGAACTACATGGGGCGTGTTACTTTATTATGTTGTTAAAACTATTGTATCTGGACCACTAGGAGAAGAATTAGGGTGGAGGGGTTTTGCATTAATGGAGCTCCAGAAAAAATACTCGCCATTAAAATCTTCAATCATTATTGGTTTTTGG
Source organism: Bacillus sp. SSR7 (assembly GCF_055902415.1). Lineage (NCBI taxonomy): Bacteria > Bacillati > Bacillota > Bacilli > Caryophanales > Bacillaceae > Bacillus > Bacillus sp. SSR7. The sequence goes on from NZ_JBVVXV010000011.1 coordinate 87,707, forward strand.
TGGGGAATGTGGCATCTTCCTATATGGTTTACTACAGGTTTTACAGGCAGTAATTTAATCAAATATATTTTATTTTTTATGATTGCAATTATATCTACTACAATTATCATGACAACATTTTATAATTTAAATCAAAATTTAATTGTTCCAATTATCATCCATTTTTTCTTTAATTTATTTATTGGCATAATAAATGGACCATTAATTGAATTAATTATGTATACTGCAATTTTTTATTTAATAGTTGCGATTTTACTTATAATTATAAATCCAAAGAAAGTATTATATGGGAATAAAATTAAAAAATTTGTTAATAGAGAACATGATTTGATTTAATAATAGTTTCTACAATTTTTTATGGTTTTTAAGCAATATGATACCTTCTTAACACCAAGTGTACAAGTAAGAGAAGACATCTTAATCGATGTCTTCTTTTCTTATATAATAACAACACAATAAAATTACTATCATATCATGCTGCAGGATGGCACCTTGATATGATGTAAAGAATACATCATCACGTTGTCAGCAGGCAAAAGTGTATTCTGCATTTCTGAAAACAGTAGATGACAAATTGTGACCCGCTGAATCTGCTAAGAAAGAATATACAAGAACATCCTTAACATCAGCTTTATTTCCACTAATAATAACATCAAGAAAATCTTCTATTTGGAATTCTGGAGTAAACAACACAATCTTAGTTGTTCTGTTCGGTTGTAAAGAAACAAAAGTACGAGAGATTTCAACTAATTCATTTTGAGTTGGGAAAGAAGTGTTTGGACTTCTCTTAACAGTTACCGTTACATTACTAGTATGGCAGCGTGAATCATTGTTTAACATAATGTTGAGAGCAGTTGGAATAATCCCATTTTCAGAAACTGGAACTCGAAACACTCCAGTAGATTTATGAGCCATATCATCACATCCTTTCAAAATAAAATATATTTACAATATATTAGATGCAAAAAACGTTCATTTTGATAGGGACAAATTATGTAATTAATATATTTATAATCCCCCCCGGTATTACTAAGCCAATGATGAGAAAGATTAATAAGTACCGTAAAAAATAAGGACTCATATTACTTCTTTTAAAATTTTCATCTCAGTATTTATAAAATACATATCTTTGTGGAGAGAACATTTAATGAAATTATATATATCAACTACAAAAATCCCCTCCACAGTAAACAACTTACCATGAAGGGGATTCTTTCAAACTAACATTATTCCTATTTCAAACTACCCGCAATCTCCGTAAAGATAACCCCAAGTGCATGCGCACCTGCATCTGGATAGCCTAAACTTCTTTCACCAACTGTACCGGCGCGGCCCATGCGAGCTACGATTTCTTTCGTGTACTCTGCTCCTTTAACTGCTGCTTCTGCACCTTTTTCAAAGGCAGTTTTCATGTCTACTTCATTTGAAGCGTTATCTAACCAAGAATCTACACATGGAGCAAGTGCGTCAACAAGTGTTTTATCACCAACTACCGCTCCTCTGCCGAATGATCTTTCACCGATAGATTGTATGCCTTGCAGTGCTGCTTGTAACATTTCAGCGAATTCTTTCACTGTTAGCTCACGCTTCTCGCCTGCTGCTTTACTAGCTGCGCGGAACGCCCCGCCCCAAATTGGACCAGATGCGCCGCCGCAATGTTCCATAATAATCATCGAACAACTGTCAAGGAATGATCCGATCGTTACGTTTTCTTGTTCTACAATCGAATGCCACTCACGTTTTAATTGCTTAAATCCTTTTGCTACACTCATTCCGAAGTCTCCATCACCAGCATGCGTGTCTAGCTCACAGAATGGTACTTCATTTTTAATAATAATATCGCTCATTTTATCAACGAGATAAACCATGTTGTTTAATGTAATAACATTATCTTTAATCACAGCGTGCTCTTCCGCCGTTTCTAGTTCAAAGGAAACTTCCTTCTCTTCTGCCTCTTCAAGTACATTTACATACTCAACACTTTCAACTGGCCCATCTACTTTAAACGCTGGTGTATTACATTCTTTCGATAGTAATGTTTTTAGCTCATCATCTAGCTTCATCACTGTTAAAGACATACCTGCCATATCGATACTCGTCATATAGTTACCGACAAATACTCTATTAATTTTAATGTTTCTAGCTGCTAATTCTCTCGTAACTGCGTTGTTAAATAAGTAAAGTTCTTGCAGTGGCGTACCGCCAAAACCGTTAACTAGAAGTGCGATTTCCTCGCCGTCTTTTACTCCTAAATCTTTCATTAAATCATTTGTCATACGGTTCGCTAATTCATCAGCCGACAGCATTTTTTCACGTTTAATTCCTGGTTCGCCGTGAATACCTACGCCGTATTCCATTTCATCTTCCGCAAGTGTGAAAGTAGGTGATCCGCTCGCTGGAACGGTACAAGACGTTAACGCTAAACCGATTGTGCGCACGTTAGCCGCTGCTTTTTCTGCTACAGCTTTCACCGCTCCTAAATCCATACCTGCTTCCGCTGCTGCACCAGCAATTTTATGAACTAAAATAACGCCCGCAACGCCGCGACGTCCTACTGTATACAAACTATCTTCTACCGCGATATCATCGTCCACTTTTACGTAGTCGACTTCAATTCCATCTTCAGTTGCTAAATGCGCACCGTTTTTGAAATTCATAATATCGCCGCTGTAATTTTTAATAATTAATAACGTACCTTTTTTACTAGCTGTTTCTTTAATTGCTTGATATACCTGAATTTGTGAAGGCGAAGCAAACACATCTCCGCACACTGCCGCATCTAACATTCCTTTTCCGACTAACCCTGCATGTGCCGGCTCATGCCCACTACCGCCGCCACTAATTAACGTTACTTTGTTTTCGTTCATTTCTTTCTTCTTAATGACTTTATATTTTTTCAAAAGCTCGAGCTCTGGATGAGCCATAACCATTCCGTTACACATTTCCATTACTAATGTTTCTGGTTTGTTTATAATCTTTTTCATTGTAGTTCTCCCTCAATTCCTTTAATATATTGTGATATATTTGAAATCTTCTTCTTACTATCCATGTTAAAATGAAAGCGTTTTATAGTAAACGGACAAAATGGACAATCTGTCTAAAGACACCGCTCTCATTTATGGGTAGGATTTTCATATTACTAACATTCTAGGGATGATTGAGATGACCTCTTCTATAATTTCTAAAAAGATAATCGCGAACTCATTGAAACATTTAATGGAAACAGAGTCTTTTCATAAAATATCAGTGAGCGATATTATGTTACACTGTCAAATGCGTAGGCAAACTTTTTATTACCATTTTAAAGATAAATTTGAACTATTAAGCTGGATTTATAGAGAAGAAACGAAAGAGAACATTATCGACTTTCTCGACTATGAAACGTGGGAAAACATTTTTGATTTATTATTTGATTACTTTTATGAAAATCAAAAATTTTACCGAAATGCTTTTAAAGTCATTGAACAAAACTCGTTTAATCACTATTTATTTGAGCATACGAAAAACTTATATATGAAGATTATTGATGAATTATCTGTGAGCTATGGATTCAGCCTTTCTGATGAGACAAAAAATACGATTGCCTCCTTTTATAGTCACGGCTTCGTCGGAACGATAAAAGATTGGATTGAAAGCAACTGCAAAGTAGATCCGTCCATTATGTCTTCTCTCATGAAAAATATGATAAACAATCAATTACTACTATTACTGGAGCAATCAGCAAAGTAATTAAAGGGTGGAAAAAGCAATGAAAAAGATTATGAATGATGTACAACATATTGTTCAAGATATGCTGCATGGCTTTTATTTTGAACATAACGACAAAGTAAATTACGACGAAACAAATAACATCATTTATGTAAAAGATATCGAAAAACTGCAGCAAAACGTTGTCATTATAAGCGGCGGTGGTAGCGGACATGAACCTGCTGATGTTGGCTATGTAGGAAAAGGAATGCTTACAGCGGCAGTAAACGGCAGGATTTTCACTCCGCCTACAGTGGAACAAATTATTGCCGCAACTCGCCTCATGCCAAAAGATAAGAGTATTTTATTCATCATCAAAAACTTTAAAGATGATGTAGCTAACTTTTTAGAGGCTGAAAAAATTGCCAAAGAAGAAGGAAGAAAAATTGACCATATCATCGTAAATGACGACGTTTCAATTGAAGATGATGCTTCTTTTAATAAAAGAAGACGCGGCGTCGCTGGCACTATTTTCGTTCAAAAAATACTTGGTGCGGCTGCCCTTGAAGGACATTCTTTAGAAGAACTAACAGCACTCGGCCATTCTATCACTGAAAACTTACACACATTAGGAGTCGCTCTTTCACCTGCCAATGATCCAGTGAAAGGAAAAGCTTCTTTCACGTTAAACGACGATGAAGTCTTTTATGGCGTCGGTATCCACGGCGAAAAAGGTTACCGTAAAGAAGCGCTATCCTCTTCTGAAATATTAGCGATTGAACTGATGAACAAATTAAAAAGCATTTATCGCTGGAGAAAAGGTGACAACTTCGCTATTCTCATTAATGGATTAGGTGCAACCCCATTAATGGAACAATACATTTTCGCAAATGACATTCGCCGTTTATGTGAGCTAGAAGGATTACAAATCACATTCGTAAAAGTTGGTACGCTACTAACTTCTTTAGATATGAAGGGTGTTTCACTTAGTTTGCTTAAGGTGGAGGATTCTGATTGGGTGAAGTGGTTGAAAGAAAATACGGAAACTGCTAATTGGTAATACAAATAAAAATAGGATGGCTTCAATGGGCCATCCTATTTTTGCACGAAATTCAGCTATTTAAAAATTTCTGTCCTCAATATTACAGCAAATTTACATCAAAAATGTAAATCCTCATTTCCTTCGTATTTTCCTTTATTAAGCCTTTTTCTTATGAATAATTCTGCGACAATTAAATTGGGTACCCATGCTAACCAAGCAATAATAGCGTAACTAAGTTCAAAATGTTCTATCCCAAATAGAACGATAAACAAAGGTAGCCAAATTCTTAATGTAACTGCCGCAAAGGTTAAAGCATAATTTCTAATCATCCAATTCCGATGGTCTTTCATTTTTTTATTCTTAACCCTATGTAACGCTTGATATGCTGATGTTAACCAAAATACAGATAACAAACCGAAACCTAGCTTCGCTACCAATCCTCCCGTAGCATAAAAGGATAGGTACAGTCCAGAAACGCCTCCTAATAATATACCAACCATATAGATTCTCCCAGCTATTCGATGACGGTTGATATTCCTTTCTCTAAATTTAGTGGATAATGTAAACGGACCAATTACTAATGCTACTATACTCGTTGTAATATGTGTAAATAACATACTATACCAGAACTCACTTAATTTAGATCCATACATAAGCTTCGCTTTTACAAGCCCTGTTTGAAATCCATCCATAATAAAATATTGGACAACAATATAACTAGATACTAAAAAAGCAAAACAAGTAAATACAAACCAAATTTTCCTGTTCAAATTTCACTGCCTCCTTATTACATTACTGTTCATTCTAGGGAAAAATAAAAAATCCTTCTTTACTGATTTATTCAATACATTGTTTTTATAAACCGAATGACTTACATGGAACGACGAATAAAATATATGATATAAGGCCCTTCTTCATACCTAAAAACCCTCAAGTATATCGTTCTATACTTGAGGGTTTACTCATTTATTCCTTCTCGTCTCTCATTTTCTTAAATCAACAGTCTGCTCATCTGTAATCTGCTCAAGATGGAAAAATCTCTTTATATAATCGATATGTGACCATTTTTCTTCTCCACCAATAATAAATAATTCTTGCGCATCATACATAAATGAAAAGCTTGGATAGAAACTGTCAGTCTTTATTTCAATCTCACCAGTACGATTACTGATAATCTTACAGTCTGCTGAATAGCTTAATAACGTATAGAGAGAATCTTGTGCTGATTGGAAGAAATACTAGAATCATTTTATAAACGAGATCGCACATCTCATTGGAGAATTACAGGTCTCCCAAATAAAGCTGGATGATAAATTAACATCGCACCTACAAATGAACACACTAAACAAAAAACAGCTTCGTATTTTATAACTAGGGAAGAATTGGTATCAAGCTTTTCCCCCTCTCTTTTACATATCATTTTAAAAGCTCTATATAATAAATATCCAATAATCGTCCCGAGGGTGTTCGTAAATAAATCATCAATATCTGTAATTCTATTATTTAATAATTGATTTAACTCAATTGCCAATGAAAAAAAGAATCCCGCACATACGGTGTTTTTCATTTTTCTAAACTGCGACCAAATAGTCGGTAGTAAAAAACCGAACGGCATAAACAGTACAATGTTTAAAAGATACGTAGTACTACCTACTGTATCAAATAGATTCAAGTTGATTTGATTTACACGAATCCACGTTTCATATCTACTTATATCCCATACAGTCGCGATTTGCGTCACCTTATACACGAGCGAAAGGTAGAATAGAAAAACATATACCCATAAAAAATGCCGAATAGATATATTGTTTTTCGCTTTAAAATAAAATCCAATTTGAAACACAATACAAAAAATTATAGTAAAAAAATACGTATACAAATAACTCATTAAAACTCCTGTATGCATGTGGAATCCCCTAACTTTAAAATTTCATCTATGACTTTGTTGTTTATCCCGCATTAACGGGCAGTAAGACCCCCACCTCAAAATTCAGCGAAAGCAAAGGAGTTAGGTGGAGGGTCAACTGCCCGTAAAAGCCCGATTGGTTCAACTAATAATCAGTGGGGATGAAGAAAGCCCCCACTGATTAAAGTTTCACTTTATAGGATAGGAAAAACTTTTAAAATAAAAAGTGGGGTAAATATAAAATTTTTCTTAAATCTTTACATGCAACCCTTGTAGTATTTTCATCAATGCAGTATGGAAGTCTGACAAGAGGAAAACAATTAGCGTGAATGAAAAGGTACTTGCAATTTGTAATAAAATTTTAGAGTTCGATGCTTTTAATGAATTTGCTAAAGAAACTATTAAGGAATTATATTAATTAAGGGATTGCCATATAGCAATCCCTTAACTTCCTCATATTTCTTCCTTCTCATCCATCATACTGTAATACCCCAAATTAATAATAACCAAGAAATACCCACCCATAATTCCAGCAGCAAATGTCCACATGTACTCACGGTGTTCAATTTCATACATAATAATCGAGCCAAGTATGGCGGCTGCAAACCGGTTCATCATGCCCAGCATCGGTGCTTTTTCTTTTTTTACAATGCTATTTCCAAACTTTTCGATACGCCTTCCTAAAATCCAGGCGCAGTACATACTAACTATAAGGCCAATGCTTATCCCTACAAACTGTGCTCGAAAAGGTGTCATCAGCCATCCCAGTAACATCACGCCTAGCAAACAATATATTTGTATGTTAAATGATCTTAATGCCATACGAATCATGTTATGCTCCTTACCTTTCCTATTACTCCCATCTTTCGGGCTTCAAGCTTTCCGATATATCTTTTTTAAAATGAGGGAATTTGATTTTGCTCACCATTAAATAAGCAAGTACGCATGTGCCAAATGCCACGGAAACTGGTTTATTTAAGAGACATAAAATGAGGAGACACATTGCCGCAAATGGAATGGGCATTCCGATGAATGTCGGGAGTTTGCTTTGTTGTGTATTAAATCTCGCAAGCCGAAGCATTCCGCAAATACTATAAGCAAGCGCACATATCATCCCAATAGACTGCAAATCTTTTAACGCGACACTATAGGCAAGAATAGACGGTGCCACACCAAAGGTAACTAAATCCGCAAATGAGTCTAACTCTCCGCCAATTTCCGAAACAGCATCCAGTTTCCGAGCCACCATACCATCAAACAAATCAAATACCATACCTGTAATAATGAACATGACTGCACCATGCATATCGTGAACGAAAACAGCGTGAATAGCGAGAAGTCCACATACAAAGTTTGCTATCGTCATCATATTTGGTATGTAACTCATCACATGCTTCTCCTCCTTTTTACTCATTACAATCAAGATCTTTCTGTTTTTCTTCCAATATCACCTTATTTATTTTCTTTAACGTATCCGTCATTTGCTCTAAAGCACCGATATCAATTTTTGAAAAATACTTTTCAATTAATACATCATCTAGCTCAGACAACTGCTCCATATACTTACTACCGTTTGGACCAAGGGTAAGGAAATACTCCCTTTTATTATTAGGATTTACTTGTTTTGAAATCATCTTCTGCTTTTCCAATTTCGATAACACTTGGCTCACAGCGCTTTTCGATACATTAAAAGTAGTCGCAATGTGATTTGCTGTCGTGTTTTCATTTAAATGAATATGAAATAACATACTCTCTTGCTGTCCTGTAAGACCGTACTCATCTTTTAACTCCTGAAATAGTAAAATGTAGAATTCATTATAGGCTCGGTTCATTTCATTAATTATTTCTTTATACGTTCTCGTCATAGCACTCTTCCTCCATGCGGTTATTTCGGTTTTAATAGTTAAGTTCACTTAACTTAACTATAGTATACCGTTATGTTTGTGTAAAGGGAAATCTAGCTCCGCACTTTATTCACAACGAAAAAAGAAGACATCCATTAAGATGTCTTCTTCTCCTACTTAAAACTCCAAACTCTTACCATTCGTCGCAATTACTTCCTTATACCAATCGAAGCTTTTCTTCTTCGATCTTTTTAATGAACCTTTTCCTTCATTATCTTTATCAACATATATATATCCGTAACGTTTTTTCATTTCTCCAGTAGAAGCACTTACAAGGTCAATCGGGCCCCAACTTGTGTATCCGATAATATCTACTCCATCTTGGATGGCTTCGGACATTTCAATCATATGCTTCTCTAGATAATCAATACGGTATTCATCATTCACTTCATCTTCACCATTTAATTGATCGATTGCACCGAGACCATTTTCAACAACAAATAAAGGTTTTTGGTAACGATCGTACAGTTGGTTCGCTGTAATACGGAAGCCTTTCGGATCAATCGTCCATCCCCACTCTGATTTTTCAAGATATGGATTTTCAACAGAACCGAATACATTTCCGCTCGTTATGCTTTTTAACACTTCTGGATCTGTACTTGTTGCTCGGCTTGCATAGTAGCTAAAGCCAATATAATCAACCGTATGCTCTTTTAAAATTTCCTTGTCTTCTTTTTCCATTTCAATTGTTACATTATTATCTGTAAAGAAGCGTTTTGCGTATCCAGGATATGCTCCTCTTGCTTGTACATCAATGAAGAAGAATGATTCACGGTCTTGTTCCATCGCGCGTTGAACGTCGTCTGGATTACATGTGTACGGATACGTCGCACCAGCAGCAAGCATACAACCGATTTTTGCATCTGGAATAATTTCATGACACGCTTTTACAGCTAACGCACTTGCGACAAGTTGGTGATGCGCTGCTTGATACTGAATTTGTTTTTTATTATCACCTTCTTTAAACGCTAATCCTGCTCCCATGAAAGGTAAATGTAACAGCATATTAATTTCGTTAAATGTCATCCAATATTTCACTTTATCTTTATATCTATTAAAAATCGTTTTTGCGTACGTCTCAAAGAAAGTAACAAGCTCTCTACTTCTCCAGCTTCCATACTTTTCTACTAAATGAACAGGTACATCAAAGTGAGCCATCGTAACGACTGGTTCAATGTCATGCTTTAACAGTTCATCAAACAAATTATCATAAAACTGTAACCCTGCCTCATTTGGCTTTTCATCATCACCATTTGGGAAAATACGTGTCCAAGCAATCGATACGCGTAACGCTTTAAATCCCATCTCTGCAAACAACGCAATATCTTCTTTATAACGATGGTAAAAATCAATCGCTTCATGTGACGGGTAAAACTCTCCTTCTACCGGTGTAAAGGAATGAATATTTCCTTTCATAATATCCCAACGTTTCTCACCAGTTGGTAATAGATCAACCGTCGTTAATCCTTTTCCATCTTCTACATATGCGCCTTCAACTTGATTGGCTGCAGTTGCTCCACCCCATAAAAATCCTTTTGGAAAATTAACTTTAGACATATAGAAAAACTCCTTTATATAAGAATGAACGAGGAAAGGTATTACGATTCTCAAAGAATACCTTTCTTCGTATGAACCAGTATGAAATGTAACTACTATTTAACTCCTAACTTTAGTAAGGAATCTCCTGCTTGTATCTTTTCTACTTCTGTTTTTTTCATGTTATATTTATCATAATTTGTAACAACAACTGGTGTTGTCACAATATAACCCGCCTTTTGAATTTCAGATATATGAAACTCAATAAGTAACTCCCCTTTTTCTACCCTCATTCCTTGTTCAATATGAGAGGAGAAAAATTCGCCATTTAATTTCACAGTATCCATCCCAATATGGATTAAAATTTCAGCACCTGAATCTGCCGTAATTCCTACCGCATGATTTGTCGGGAACAGCGCAGAAATCGTACCTGAAACGGGTGAAAACAACTTTCCTTCTGAAGGCTCAATCGCAACTCCTTCACCTAGTGCACCTGATGCAAATGCAGCATCGTCAATATTTTGAAGCGGCATAACAGCCCCATGGAAAGGACTAAAGATTACTTCATCATCGTTTGATGCAGCAATTTTATTACTTGTTTCCTCTGTTTCTGCAGATGTTTGCTTTTTCGTAAAACCGAATAAGTAAGTCAGAATAAAACCGACTAGTAAAGAAACAACCATCGAAACAATTGCTCCCCAAAATCCAGCAGTAATCCCATCTTTCGGACTAATAAATGTCGGAAGTGCAAATATACCAAGTCCGCCTGTCATATACCCTTGTGTACCAAATACACCAAGTATTGCGCCGCCAATTCCTCCGGCAATACAGCTCATAATAAACGGCTTTTTAAGCGGAAGTGTAATACCATAAATCGCCGGCTCTGTAACGCCGAAAATACCTGAAATAAAAGCTGGAATACTAAGTGTTTTTAATTTCTTATCTTTCGTTTTCATCCAAACGCCAAGCACCGCACCAATTTGAGCAAATGAAGCAGCAAATATAAGTGCGAGTATCGGATCAATACCGTGCACTGCTAAATTATTAAAACCAATCGGAATAATTCCCCAATGAAGACCGAATATAACGAGTACTTGCCAGAAAGCGCCAAGTAACAAACCTGCTACTAACGGGCTTAAATGATAAACCCAAAGTGTCGCCTGTCCTAAAAACTGCCCTGCCCACGTCGCAATTGGACCAATAACGAGAAATGTAACTGGTACAACGATTAGTAACGTTAAGAATGGTAGTACAAATGTTTTCACAACATCCGGAATCACTTTCTTTAAAGACTGTTCAACTCTCGCTCCAAAATAAGCAGCAAGAATAATTGGAATAACAGATGATGCGTAGTTCATTAAAATAACTGGTATTCCTAAAAACGTAATATGAATTGGTGATTCAAACATCGTCCCTGCAAATAGCGTATATAATGGCTCACTTGCTTTTAAACCGGATAAAGCCGGATACACTAACGCTCCCCCAATTGCCATACCGATGAATGGTGATCCTCCAAATTTCTTACTTGCTGTATATCCTAAGAAGATTGGGAAGAAATAAAATAACGAATCGCCAACTGCATTTAATATTTGATACGTTCCTGACTGCATACTTAACCAGCCTAACGCTACAAATAGTGCATTCAATCCTTTAATCATCCCAGTTGCAGCTAACACTCCTAAAATAGGAGTGAAAATGCTAGAAAGAATATCTATAAGACTACTCTTTTTCTTCTCACCCGCACTTTCTTCCTCTGTTTCTTGAAACCCTCCAACAGCAATAACTGCTTTATATACGTCGGATACATGGTTACCAATTACAACTTGATATTGTCCGCCACTTTTCATAACAGTCACAATGTCTTCCATACTTTTCAGTACTTCTGTATTTGCTTTCCCCTCATCTTTCAACTGAAATCGTAAACGAGTGACACAATGTACAACGCTACTTATATTTTCTCTCCCGCCAACATTCTTCAGTATGTCTTTTGCTAATTTTTCATACTTCATAGTAACTTTCCCTCCCTACAATCATGCCTTTTATCATTTTTATAAAAGAAAAAACCTAAACTAACCGTAACGACGTGATACATACGAATCACTCCATTACAAGTCAATTTAGGTTTTGCCTGCCAAACAGTAACAATCCCGTTTATTCAATTACATAATGCATTGCGTTTCGTTACACGATGAATGTGCAACGTTAAGTACACTTTTTCATCTTTTGAAAGATGACTATTATGTGCTTTTTGTAAGTATGCTTCAATTTTTTCTGTACAACAATATGCCTCTTCATACTTACTTTTCACTTGCTCGTATAAAAAATCATCCTCTGCCGAATGCAATTCCTTCTGCATTAAACGCTGGGCAAAGTATCGTAAATGCGTTACGAACCGACTATAATTAAATGAATTTTCATCTAAGTTCATCTTATAGTGGTACTTTACAACATTTAAAATATCTTGGACGATTTTCGTCATCGCCACCGTTTGCTGCATTGCCGGCTCTCCTTGCTGCGCATTCACGAAATGCAAGGCAATTGACCCTGCTTCATCTTCAGAAAGTCTAAAGCCAGTCTCTTCTTCAATAATGTTCAAAGCTTGTAGACCAATTTCAAACTCTTTCTGATAGAATCTCTTAATCTCCCAAAGCAAAGTATTTTTCAGATCCATTCCTTCTTTATGCCGAGTTAAGGCGAAACTTAAGTGATCCGTTAATGTAAGATAAATATAATCACTTAAAGTCCCCGGCAAAACTGTCTTAGCAAACTGAATAATTCTCTCGGTAATCTCTAAATTTTCTACAGGAATTTCAGTTAGCAACCTAGCAAGTTTCTCTGATAATTCCCTTGTTTCTAGCACAAAGGTCTTTTCTATCTTAGATTCATCAATCGTATCGCCTACTTTTTTCTGAAATCCCAAACCTCTGCCCATAAGTACAACTTCTGTCTCATTATCCTTCATCGTACAAACAACATTGTTATTTAAGATTTTATGGATTCTCATAGTGTTCCGCCTTCTTCTTATTAAATTCACAAAAGGTAATAAAAAAACCTAAACTGATTCCAAAAGCCACACTACACCCGTAGCCTCTAAATCAATTTAGGTTTTGCCTGCCGAACAGTAACAATCCTTTTACTTATTAACTTACCTTCATTATACACAAAAAGTAAGCGGTTGCAATGATGAATTATTGAATATTTTTTTACAAAGCAAACATCATTATATTTTACAATTGCTGCAGGTAGCATTTATCTTTCACTACATCTATCATTCTGAATAAATAAACATAATCATTACAAAAATTCCATATAGACCCATTACTGGTTAAAATGTTATAATGAAATCACCCTACATAGTTACTCATATTTATACTGAGGAACTAGCGTCTTATTAAGCAACGCGCATAACTAAAATAAAAAAGACACTTGAAAGTGTCTTTTTTATTTATTTTCATAAGAATTATCTCTTTTATAAACAAAACCTATTAAACAACAAAGGAGAACTATCGAATGGAGAATACTGTATCGAGAGAACTACGTAACATACGTGTATGCCTTATTATCTTGATCATTGTCATTGCATTTTGGGATCGTGAGAAACCTGTAGAAATCACTGATCATGGTAGCGATCCTATCTTAAACACTAGCAATATGACCCAAGTTGGCGATCATACATTTGCCTATAAAGACGAATCTAATCAAATTAAAATATTTAAGTTTGATCCGGATACAAATGAAATAAAGCTAATAAAAGAGTTTTATGCTAACGAATATTAATTACATCCATTGAACAGAAGGCACCTCAAGGTGTCTTTTTTTATTTTCAAAAGGACCTGCTCACATTCATGCGTCAAACATAAAGTATATAGAATCCGTTAAAACGCATGAGTGATCCTTTGTTTTCTCCCTCTTATTTAAAGGAGGAACTATTATGGGCTTTGGTGGTAGTTGTGGAGGCTGTGGCTTCGCTGGAGGCTTTGCTTTACTAGTTGTGTTATTCATTTTATTAATCATCGTTGGAGCTGCTTGCTTCTGCTAAACAAACTATCGGAAAAGACACTCTTATATGGGTGTCTTTTCTTTGTAAACTAAAAAGTATATGAAATGAAGACATAGGAAAAACGGGATACTTACTCAAATTGTTTTTCACCTTATTAATTATATCCAAAAAGTTGGATAGCTTCTTTTACTACTCATGTTATTGATGAATAAAGCAATAACTACAATAACAAGAGAACCAACTAAAACGGGTGTTACTAAATAACTCCAACTGTATGCCCCTAAAATAACGATAATTGGATCAGCCCCTGCCGGAGGATGTGTTGTTCTCGTTAACATCATAATAGCAATCGACATCCCAACTGCTAAAGCAATTGTCCAATATTCATTCCCAAACAAATGATATATTGATAGACCAATGAAAGTTGAAATCAAATGTCCTCCAATAATATTACGCGGCTGCGATAACGGTGCATTCCAAACTCCAAACGCTAATACACAACTCGCCCCAAATGGAGCCATTAACAATTCTGTAGAAGTTATACTCGTTAAATATGTTAAGGTGAGAATTGTTAAAAATCCCCCCAATAATCCCGTTAAAGAATCTTTTATATTTACTTGTAACGGACTTCTTCCTTTCCCTTTCATTTTTGCAAAATATCGTACCCTTATTGGTTGAGCCTCTTTCTGCTTAGCTGCTGTTATAGGATTCATCATTCTCCTCCTTTATTTACCAACAATTATATTTTAAAAAAACTAACCAGTCAATATTGATTTTAGGGGTTAGTTTTAAAAGACGGAAAAAAAGAATCAACTCATATAAGTTGATCCCCTAAACTTCTTCACATTTTCGATCCTGGAATTTTGCTACCTTTTTCCGGTTCCCGCATATTTTCATAGAACACCATTTTCGTTTTCCACTTTTATCTATAAATAATAAAACACAGTCGGGATTTGAACACCTTTTAAGAGAAATAAGCTTATTTTCTGTTATTAAGGTTAAAGCATCCAATGCAATTATCGATACAAGTACATCCTCAATTTCTCCAACTGGGACAGGTACTAGACGTTGTTCAATGACTTTATATGTAAATGGTGCCTTCTCAATTTGTTTTTCTAAATACGTAATAAAATCATTAGAAATTTCGTGCTGATCAGCAATTGCCTCAAACTGTTTTCTCAGTACCTCTCTTGCCTCTAATATGCTAGATGTAACTTGATTCATGCGCTCTTGAATTTCTATAAGTGTTTTTTCATTCCAAAAAGGCAAATTAACCTTTATTACATGTATCCATTCTAATACATCTTCATCTGTTATTAATAAATCATAACGTTGTCCACGCCTAACTAACTCTGTATTCACTAAATCTAATGAGAGATTTCCAGATATAAGCGGGAATTGTTTTGTTTCCTGCATGTACTCATCACCTACTCTTTAAATAATCATATTCCAAATTCATACAGAAGTACAACTTTTTATAAATTCACATCTAGAACCCCCCCCCTTACTAGAGCATCCCATTCACATTTAAAAGAATCTACATATACCTCCTTCCCTTAAAATCATCAAAACCCATTTACAAATCTATAAAAGTAGATATAATATCCTTATGGAACCTTCATTAATTTATAAAGCATTGTCAAATGAAACAAGATGTCAAATTTTATCATGGTTAAAAAATCCAGAAAACCATTTCGACGAAAAACCTTATTTAGAACAAGGAATTAATTTTCAGATTGGAGTGTGTGTAGGAGATATCCAGCTTAAAACTGGCTTAGCCCAATCGGTTATTTCTAGTTATTTATTAACTATGAAAAAGGCAGGGCTACTAGACTCTGATCGAATTGGAAAATGGACATACTATCGTCGAAATGAAGAAACAATACGGGCGTTTTCTGAATATGTCCAAAACGAATTATAAAGTAAAAGCTACTAATCAAACTACCAATTGATTAGTAGCTTTCACACCTTCTGCTTTTTTACAGGTGTCCAATTACTCTTTTATAAAATTGCACTACCTATAAAAGCAAAAAACATAGAAAGGAGAAAATTTTTTAACATATCATATCTAGTTATTTAGATATCTGTTATTGTATTTAACATTACATAATTCTAATACTATTTACATCCAATCATACTTATAATAATGCTCATTTTCTTTGTTAATGAATCAACTTTATTTTCAAAATAATAATAAGAATGGAGATTTTTACAAATGAAAAAAGTAAATCCTTTACTTATTCTGACACTAGCAATAGGTGTGTTCGGAATTATTACTACCGAGATGGGTATTGTCGGTGTATTACCACAAATCACTCAGAAATTTGGTATTTCCACTGCACAAGCAGGATTTTTAGTAAGTATATTCGCGCTAGTTGTTGCTATTTCTGGTCCGTTTTTAATTTTGCTCGTCTCTAGTGTGAATCGAAAAATAATTTTATTAACAGCAATCTTTATTTTTGTTATTTCAAATATAATCTACGCTTATACAACACAATTTGAAATCATGCTTATTTTTCGTATTTTACCAGCAGCTCTTCACCCACTCTTCTTTTCAATCGCTCTTGTAACTGCTGCTAAACTTGTCCCCCCTGAAAAAAGTGGTCAAGCAGTTACAAAAGTTTTTATGGGAATTACAGTTGGTTTTGCTCTAGGTGTACCATTAACCTCTTACCTTGCAGACCAGTTTTCACTAGAAATTGCTTTCTTATTCGGAGCGCTTGTTAACGCTCTTGCATTCATTGGAATATTAATTTCACTTCCTTCTATGCCTGTTAAAGAAAAAATGTCCTTTGGCAAACAAATTCGCATACTCGGAAAACCGGGATTATGGTTAAATATTTTAACCGTCACATTCCTTTTTGCGGCCATGTTTTCTGTATACAGCTATTTCGCCGAGTACCTTGCAAAAGTAACTTCTATGAATGGATCGCTCATCAGTATTATGCTATTTATATTTGGTATAGTTATGATTTTAGGCAATCAATTATTTGGTGGTCTCCTACAAAAAAGTATAGTAAATACAGTAATATCGTTCCCTATTTTATATTCTATTGTTTACATATTGGTTTATTATTTAGGCTCCTACCTTGTTCCAATGATTTTTATGGTATTCATTTGGGGAATCATACATGCCGGCGGATTAATTGTTGGTCAAACATGGTTAATAAGCGAAGCAAAAGAAGCACCTGAATTTGGTAATAGCCTATTCGTTTCATTCTCCAATCTCGGAATTACTTTAGGTACAACTATTGGAGGCTGGTTTATTTCAAACTTAGGTATTCACCAGCTTATTTGGAGTGGATTTATATTTATACTACTTTCATTTCTATTAATTATAATAAAAATAAAATTTTTCGATTCTAATAATCAAGCATCATTATCAAGTTAATACATTTAGTAACGCCGTAAATTCTTCTTTCATTTTGGATTACATTCAAATATACAACCTATTTCCATCGGAATCTTTATATTGTTTTTCTCATTATTACAGGATATAAGTCTCCCATACAGTGGAACTTTAATCAGCCGGGGCTTTGTCCACCCTCCACTGATTATTAGCCCGCAAATAGTGGGATACATAACCAAGTAAATTTTTATAAACTTAAACGTATGATACCCAAAGCCTTTAGCCATAATTACGACTAAAGGCTTTTTTCTATATAACTAAAAAGGAGCTGACTGTATGGAACATAATAAAAATGGAATACTTGCTTTAATCGTTTTATTTGTGGGACTCGCTTTTTTTGTTATCGGTATGGTTTATCATTTATGGGGAACGGTTTAAGAAAAAAGTACTCGTATGAGTACTTTTTTCTTAATATGTCATCTGAAAACATTCTAAACTTACTTACATGCATACAATTATCAATGACGGTTATATAACCGATAAGATTATAGATTATCAATTTAGCAATCTACATTTATATGATTAGGAAAGGAGCTAAAAACTGAAAATGTTAGAAATCATTTTTGTTGCTGTATTACTTTTGTCTAGCATCCAACTTATCTTTATCAAGCGCGGGTTGACGAAAAAGAATGTATTCATCTTAATAATAAATTACACATTCTTATTAGCCACCATCGTATTAATTGACGCAAACTGGCGTATGATCCCTGCCTATTTCTTATTGTTCGTTTTAACATTACAAGTTTTTTTGAAACCAAAAACTACAGCTGTTTCTAAAAAGTTAGTGATCAAAATTTTAAAAGGGTTAGGAATTATCGTAACTGCTATCGCAATGTTTACGCTACCCTTGCTTTTTCCGATCTTAACACTCCCAGAGCCTACAGGAAAATATACAGTAGGAACGAAAGCGTTTCATTTAATTGATACAAATCGAAAAGAAACCATTGTACCGAGTAGTAGTCATGGAAATCGTGAACTTATGATACAAGTGTACTATCCTGCTGAAAAAGGATCTGGGAAACCTTCTGCCTACTTTGAGAACATAGACGCCCTCGCTGAACAATTGGGTGTAACAAAAGGTGCTCCGTATATCGTAACGACACATTTAGGGCTGACAAAAACACATTCTTATCAAGGTGCTAAGCCACTTCAAGTTAAAGAAAAATTCCCACTCCTTTTATTCGGCCATGGGATGGAATTATACGGACAACAAAATACATTCCAGTTAGAAGAATTAGCTAGTCAAGGTTATGTAGTAATCGCTCTTAATTTCACAGGATACGCAGCAACAACAATTTTCCCTAATGGAAAACGTATAGATTCCGTACCAATTGAATTTACACCTAACGCTTTAAATAACATGGTTCGAAATTGGGAACAGGATACTACTTTTGTTTTAAACGAAGTAATAAAAGGCAATTTTGATAAAAACTTTACAGCCATTGCAAATTTAATTGACGATGACAAAATCGGCATGTTAGGTCACTCTTATGGAGGAGCAACTGCCGCGCAAATGTTAATAAAGGATACTCGTATTAAAGCTGCAATTGATATGGACGGCGGATTGTATGGAGATCCAATGCCTAAAGACGGCCCTCAGAAACCATTCATGTTGATGAACGCTGAAGCTACCATTCAGTATATGAAAGAAGCGGAGAATCAAAAGACAGGCGGAATCCAAGATGAATTGTTTGAAATATCCTATTTAAGAAATAAAACCATTGAAAAACCTGGCGTGTACACAGTTGTAATTCCAAAAACAAATCATAATAGTTTTACAGATTTAGCCGCATTTTCACGTATTATTAATGAACCCGGTGAAGATGTAGCCGCAAATTATAAACTCATTAATAAACTAGTAACTAGCTTTTTCGATCAAACTTTAAAAGGGATAAACGAAAATCATTTAGAAGAAATTCAGAAGCAATATCCTGAGCTTCATCTTATTAAACACTAATAACCATTTCCCTAGTTATGGAACCCCTCCTTATGCTTGAGGGGTTTCCACTTTAAAACAATTAGAAAAAAAGGCCCCATCACTGGGGCACTCAAAAAATAATATAAGTAAATGAATTAAAACAAATAACAGACAATTAAAATATATACGATAAAAATTGTATAATTCGTATATATGCAATATTACATAGAAAAATTTCACTATTACATGCTATACTAAAAAAGGAGTCGACAATCGTTATTTTCTTCTTAGTTTTAAAGCAATATAGATATATCTTCTTAACTTCATTTGGATTGTACAAGCAAAAGAAGACATCTTACTAGATGTCTTCTTTTCTTATATTTTTTATGAATTCCGTTGAGCAGATGCTCTCCAAGCACGAAAAGATGTTGGGTGTCCAGAATGAGCTCTTTGCTTTGCAGCAGCAACAGCTGGTTTTTCTTCAATAGTCTTTGGTTTTTCTTCCACAATCACTGATTTTTCTTCAAGAGTATTCACGGCTGTCTGTATTTTTTCCAACTGCTCTTTTAAGGCTTGCTGTTCAATCTTTAAATCCGTAAGTAATCGTAAAATCATTTCAGAATTGGCCATAAAGATCCTCCTTCCCCCAATACACAGAATAAAATACAATATGTCATCAGCCGAATAGCGGTGACAAAAATAATGTTGTCAACTCTTTTAAAATCTAAGCACCTTTATTTTTCAAAAGGACCTGCTCAAGATTATCCGTAAAAACATAAAGTGAATTAAATCCATTAATTAATGGTCTTTATGGAAGGAGGAGTTAATATGGGCTATGGCGGTAGTTGTGGTGGAGGCTGCGGTTTCGGCGGCGGATTCGCTTTACTTGTTGTACTGTTTATTTTATTAATCATCGTTGGCGCTAGCTGTTGGGGCGGCGGATTCGGCTGCTAAGGGGAGGCACTCTTGAGAGTGTCTTTTTTTGTGTTTTTGGATGTACAGGCCCTCCCTATCCGTCGTTTCCCAGCGCTAAAAAAACAATGTTCTTGTTATCTTCTCCCTCGAAATTCGTACATTTTGAAATTGACATAACACTTCATGCACCATATACTGTTAACAACAGTATACTGTCATTAACAGTATAAATCCTAATTCATTCTAGGAGGAAGACCCATGAAACATACAGGAAGACATACAGGTGCATTTCTTTTGTTATTTTTAGCTCAGGGCGATAACTACGGCGGGCAATTACTACAAAAGTGCGAGGAAGAACTTCCCGTCAATCCAATCGATAGTGCCATTTTATATCGCACGTTAAAGAAATTAGAAAACGAAGGTGCGATTGAATCTTACGTAAGCACAGATCATCAAGACAAACCGAGAAAGATGTACAAAATTACGCCTGCTGGGAAGGAACAATTGGCAGACTTTCAAATGGACATTGAAGAAAAAATGAAGAACTTATCCTTTTTCCTGGGCAAATATAAAGACTTACAGGAATCCGACCATGATTAACGGCGTGATTCTTTATACTTTAGCCATTATTCTTACGGGGATTTCTTTTATGAAGGACCGCAAGAAAACAAAAGATGCTCTAATGAAGTCGTGGAAAATGTTTCGCAACCTTCTCCCTGGGATGCTCTCCATCATGCTTTTCGTTGGCTTATCGCTTTCTATATTAACGCCGTCCTTTATCTCTTCTATCATTGGAGAACAGTCCGGATTGTTAGGTATTATGTATTCAGCAATACTCGGATCCATTGCACTTATTCCAAGCTTTGTCGTATTTCCTCTTGGTCATACGTTAGTCCAACACGGTGCAGGCTTACCTCAAGTTGCGACACTTATGTCTACACTCATGTCAGTAGGAATTACAACTTTACCGATGGAACAAAAGATACTTGGGCGAAGCTTTGCTTACGCACGTAATGCAGCTGCTTTGCTCATGTCTCTTCTATTCTCCTATATCATTTGGATGGTGATGGTATGAAAGAACTAAAAAGATATCGCTTCTTTTTCGTCTTACTACTCGGGCTCTTTATATTAACTTTTATAAATCAATCTTTAGGATGGAGTGCATTACAACTAACAGGGAATAGCATTTTAGATATGCTGTTTCTCCTCCCCCCTGTCTTACTATTTGTAGGGCTACTTGATCAGTGGGTGAAAAAAGAAACGCTCATGAAATATATGGGTGAAAAATCAGGCATCTATGGTATCTTATTCTCTCTATTATTAGGCGGCATTGCAGCTGGTCCTCTCTACGTCGCCTTTCCAATCGCAGCACTACTATTAAAAAAAGGTGCAAGCATTCGGTACATCGTATTTTTCTTAGGCGTTTGGACAACTGCGAAATTGCCAATTCTCGTGTATGAATTTTCTTCATTTGGCACTACTTTTACACTTATTCATATTTGTTTTGGTCTAGTATTCTTCTATATTATGGGGCTTATTTTTGAGAGGTTTTATAATCAGGAAGAGTTGCTTCGGTATGATGTTACGGAGGAAATGTAAAAGACATCTTTAATCATAAAGATGTCTTTTTATATAAATCTTAATTTTCGTTCTGTAAAACCCCTGCTACCTTTACTCCCTTTTTCTCTTCTTTTAAGAACAACGATACGATAAATGCAACAACGATAAAGACTAATCCAAGTGCAAATGCCCCTTGGAATCCTGACGTTAAACCATTTAACTTCTCTACTGGATCCATTGGATTTGCGGAGCTTTCCATATACTGAGTTGTTCCTGAAGACATTTTTGAAATAAAGATAGCCGTACCAATTGCGCCAGCTACTTGCTGCAGCGTATTAAACAGTGCTGTTCCGTGCGGATATAGATCTGGTGTTAATTGATTTAAACCGTATGTTTGTGCTGTCATGACAAACATGAGTCCAACCATTAATATGCTGTGCATAATAATAATTTGTAACATTGATGTGTCAGGCGTAATGCCTTTAAATAAGAACATTGCAATCCCTACTAACACAATGCCGGGAACGATAATAACTTTCGGACTAAATTTATCAAATAGTTTACCTGCAATTGGTCCCATTATAGCGCTAATCATACTTCCCGGAAGCATGATAATTCCTGATTTAAAAGCTGTAACGAGTAAAACGGTTTGCAAGAACATCGGTAATAAAGTCATCGTTGAAAATAACGACATCATCACAATGACAATTAATCCAACTGATAATGTAAACATCGGAACTTTAAATGCGCGTAATTCTAAAATTGGATTCTCGATTTTTAATTGTCGCACGATAAAAATACATAATGAGATAAGCCCAACAATTAAAGCACCATATACTTTCGCATCGGACCATCCTAAATCACCCGATGCACTAAAGCTATACACAAGCCCGCCAAATCCTAATGTCGATAAAAGGATAGATGGATAATCTACTTTTGGTCTTGTTAACTCTGAAACATTTTGAATATACTTCATTCCAATCATAATGGAAATGATTACGATAGGAATAACAATATAGAATAACCAGCGCCAATTCAGTGAATCCACAATTACTCCAGATAATGTAGGGCCAATTGCCGGAGCTGCCATCATCACAAGTGCGATTAATCCCATTGTGGCACCGCGTTTTTCAGGCGGACAAATAATTAAAATCGTATTCATTAATAACGGTGAAATTAACCCTGTCGCTATCGCTTGGACGATACGGCCAATTAATAAAACAGAAAATGTCGGTGCAAATCCCGCAATTAATGTACCAGCTAAAAACGTTACCATAGCGATCAAAAACATCTGTCTCGTTGTAAGCCATTGCTGAAGTAACGCTGTAATTGGGACTAAAACCCCAACCACCAACATGTATGCTGTAGAAAGCCATTGAATCGTTGAAGCTGTTACGTCGAATTCTTTCATTAATACTGTTAACGCATTACCAAGTAACGTTTCGTTTAATAATGCAACCATTGCCCCTAAAAGTAATGCAATTAAAATGGGGATATGTTTCAAATTAGAAGTATCAACTTTGCCACTTGCAGGGCTCTTAGTTGTCATATTCATTTACAAATTCTCCTCCTGTTTCTTGCTTAAAACATTTTAAATACACCGGAACACATGTAATATAATATACATATGTAGATTAAAAAGGGAGAATCAATTTTCAGCCACTGTATATTTAATCTACAAAAAAGGAGAATTGTAGATGAATGATAATGAAAAACAACTTGATTTACGTATTAGACGTACACATAAATTACTATGGGATTCCTTATTCGAATTAATGACACAATCAAAACAGAAATATAGTACGATCACAATTAACCAAATATGTGACCGCGCAATGGTACACCGAACAACTTTTTATAAACACTTCGAAGATAAAGATGCTTTATTAACATTTGGATTTAAACGATACGGCAAGATGATTGCTGAAATACCGGTCTCAGATCGATTAAGTAAACCATTTCAAGTAATGGAACAATTCCTACATCATGAAGAAATCGGTAAAATATTAGAAACACAAATGTCTGATGAACAATTTATTAGTCGTGCACAATATTTAAGTCACGAAACGAGAAAACAAGAAATAGAAGCGTTAAATCAACTGTGTAAAAATCATACGATGCCAAATGATTTAATCATTGAATTTTATTCAGGGGCAATTACCTCATTAAACGCATGGTGGTTTAAAAATGAAAGAAAAGTTTCTGCTACTGAAATGGATATGTATCTCCACCAACTTATTAACCGGGATATTTTTCAGTTTGGCAAAGAATAATTTTATCGATAAAAAAAGCCCATATGAAATGGGCTTTTTACATACTATTTATTCTCTTTCAACTTCTCTAACTCCCGCTGCACTTCTTCTTGTAAATTTTGATCTAACACTTCTTGTTGATTCGGAGACTTCATGTTGTAAAAGTAGTTGCTAGCAGCTGTTTCTGCTTCTAGTTTCTGTACGTAAGATTCAATACGTGCAAAACCTTTCGCCGTACTTTCTGTATGGAACGAATCAATCGCTCTGTTGCTTTCTTTTATCGCTTGCGCCGCATTTAACCTTGAAACAAGAACGAGTTCTTTATATTGCAATTCTCCATATTTCTTTTGCAGTTTGTCAATTTGTTCATAAAGCGTCGCTGTTTGCTCTTTTGTTATTTCGTACTGCTGACGGTATAACTCCGCCTTTTTCTCATTCACAATTTTTTCTTGCAGGGCTAACTGCGCCATATGATCTTCTTCACGTGATACGGCAAGTTCCGCTTGGCGAGTTCTCTTCGCAATAAGAGCATTCGTTTCTGAAATTAATGCTTCATATTTTTTTTCTAAATAATATTGATGCGAAAGTGCTTTTTCCGCCTTCGTAATTTGCTGTTCTGTCTCGCGAAGATATTGCTTTAACATACTAACCGGATTCTCTATCTTATCTAACGTTTGATGCACATCCGCCACTACAATATTTTTAATACGTTTTAAAATACCCATTATTACTTCTCCTCCTTACGAATATTACGTTCCCATTGATCTAAAATATCCACCTGTTGATGCACTTGAAAATCGCTGTATACATCTATATGAGTTGCTAATCTTTTTTCTTTTAATTTTTTATATGTCCAACCAATTATCGCAACAAATGCGAGCACCGGAAGAACTGGTAATACACCAATAACTAGGAGCAATATGCCTGTCCACTTTTTAACCATATTCCCTTCAGACTTACGAAGCATGTACCAGCCGAAAAGAACAAATCCAAACGCTAACAGGAATGGTATAAAGAATACACCTTCAAACTCTTTTTCATGGTGTTTTTCATGATGCTGATCTCGCTCAAAGTTATTAAATTTCTCTTTTTGCGTAACGAAAGCTTCTCTTTCTTTATCGTGAGAAACAGTATATGCTGCTTGCTTATGTTTCTCATGATTCCACCTTTCAAACTTCATACTATGTAATCCAAACAGTAGTAATCCCAGAAGTAACGGAAGGATCAAAACCCATTTTAACCAACGCAATTTTTTACGTTTATTCTTTTTCATCTGTTCACCACCATCTATCCTTCGTTTTGAAATAAGTAAAAAATGTATGACCTCCCTTTACCTTTGATACATACGATTGTAAAACGTAGACGTGAGAAGAAAGTGAAGGAAGCATGATGAATATATGAGAAATATATAAGAAATTTCTCATAATGATTTCAAAACAAAAAAAAACAATTTCTCCATAAAAAATAGAGAAATTGGGTCCTTGTTTCATTATTTTTATTCACTTTAGCAACTCACATACCACCCTTCTTCAAATCCGAACTTTCAACAACTGAACGGGAATACCCCACCTTCTTAACTCGCATCATCCACTTTGTTCATACGCTGACCTGATACATGTTCATCTGGCCGAAGTTGTTGCAAAGCAGCTTCGGATGTTGTTAGATAGGAATTTTTAAATAGCTTCTTCATTATGGAGAAAAAACCGTCGATAAATTTAAGTTACAAATATTCAGAATTAATATTAAAATATAAAATGGGGATAGGGGTATGGGATTATAAAATTTATACATAACGAGGGAATAGAAATGAAACTACAATTAAAAGCGGATTTAGGGCTACTACTAGTTACATTCTTTTGGGGTGCATCCATCTTACTTACAAAGGTTGGACTCGAAGGCATAGAAGAATACAACTTAATCGCATTACGATTTATTATCGCCTTTCTTTTATCAGGTTTAATATTTTACAAACATTTATTCAAAATTGATTTTAAAACTGTAAAATATGCATTTATACTCGCTTCTGTCTTATTTATCGTTTACATTTTCGCGACTTTCGGCACAAAGTATACGAGTGTTTCTAATGCTGGTTTCTTACTATGTCTCACAGTCATTTTCATTCCGATATTATCAGCTATATTTTTAAAACACATTCCGGAAAAGAAAGTGGTAGTAGGAATCTTTTTAACGATAATAGGAATCGGCTTATTAACATTAACGAGCGAATTCAAGATCGGTAACGGCGATATATTTTGCATACTATCTGCCTTATTTTATGCCATTCACGTCATCATTACTGGCAGCGTAACAAAACATGTGAACTCCATTGCACTTGGAGTCATACAACTCGGTTTCGTCGGCCTATTTAGCCTTATTTTTTCATTCATTATCGAAACACCAAAGCTTCCTAGCACAACCAACTCATGGCTCATCATCTTAGCCTTAAGCATATTTTGCACCGCAGTCGCTTTCATCGTGCAAGTTATCGCCCAGCAATACACGACACCTACACATACAGGGCTTATCTTCTCATTAGAACCTGTCTTTTCCGCAGGCTTCGCTTTCGTTTTCACAGGTGAAACACTTACCGGGAAAGGATACTTAGGGGCGACACTTATATTAGTGAGTGTGTTGATTGCTGAGGTTGATTTTAAGAGTGTATTGCGGCCTAATTATAAAAAAAATATGGAATAGTTATTTCACTACAGTACATAAACATACCCCGAAAATATTCGTTTGTATTATTTTCACCCTCTTATCTTAATTTTTTAGATGCTACCTTCGAATAAGGTAGCATCTAAAACATGTTACAAGGAACTATTATATTTATGTAGCCTGCATAGTTCACCGCTTCTACATTACTTACTGCACATAGTCATACAAATTTTTCGCTAATAACAAACAAGTTACTGTAATGAAAAGGGCGCGAACATACCCGCTTCCTTTTTTTATAGCAAATCTGGATCCGGCGATTCCTCCAGCAATTTGAGCAATTCCCATTATGAAGCCATACGCATAGTT
Organism: Bacillus sp. SSR7; assembly: GCF_055902415.1. Lineage (NCBI taxonomy): Bacteria > Bacillati > Bacillota > Bacilli > Caryophanales > Bacillaceae > Bacillus > Bacillus sp. SSR7. The sequence continues at coordinate 114,857 of NZ_JBVVXV010000011.1, forward strand.
TACTTGCCCTACATACATAAACATGAACAATGCACCAACGTTACTTCCTAAATTAAGAAACTTCGCCGTACCTGCTGCTTTTAAAAAATCATACCCAATAAATAAAAGAGAAAACATTAAAAAAGAACCTGTGCCAGGACCTAGAAATCCATCGTAAAAACCAATAGCAAAAATAAAAAAGGTAAAAATAATGACGTGTCGACCAGACAATTTCTTATGAGTGGAAATACTTCCCCAATCCTTTTTGAATATCGTATAAATAGCGACCACACCAAGCATGATCAACATTAATGGCTTTAATACTTCTGGATTCATTAAATGAACAGTCCATGCCCCTATTATGGAACCTATGAAAGTGATTGGAAATAATTTAAACGCCGATTTCAAATCAAGATTACCAGAACGATAAAACACAATATTACTAGTTGCACTTCCCATCGTCGATGCTAGCTTATTTGTGGCTACTGCACTTGCTGGATTCAATCCTGTAAATAATAAAGCTGGTAAGGCGATGAGTCCGCCACCACCTACAACTGAATCAATAAATGCAGCCACAAACCCAAAAACAATCAAAATCATTAATACAGATGGGTCTAAATAAAAATCCATATTAGTAGCCTCCCCTTTAGTCACTATCGTAATAGTAACTATGAATTTGCTAAATGTAAAGAGTTATTGTAACGTTGAAATATAAAGTGAAACTTTAATCAGTGGGGGGTTTTGTTCATCCCCCACTGATTATTAGTTGAACCAATCGGGCTTTTACGGGCAGCCCGCCCCCCACCTAACTTCTTTTCTTCCGCTAAATTTTGAGGTGGGGGTCTTACTGCCCGTTAAAGCGGGATAACAGCAAACATCGGAGGACGAAAAAAGTGGACTACATAGTGCAACAGCTTAAAAAAATCGGTTTTAATGAATATGAAGCTAAATCTTATGTATCTCTTGTTAAACAGGGGCCTGTCACAGCCTACCAAGTGAGTAAAGATTCGGGTGTCCCAAGAGCGCGAATTTATGAGATTTTAGGTAACCTTGTAGAAAAAGGAATTGTCATGAAGGAAGAAATAAATGACACTACTCGCTATTCACCTCTACCCGTTGAAATCTTTTTACAGAAGGCTCAATCAGAATGGCAGTCTACTTATGAAGGAATTAGTGATTCATTAAAAAAACTAGAAACTTCCGAGGAAAAAACGGATAATAGAGTCATTACGTTAAAAGACAATCAAACAATCATTAGCTATTGTCAGGCATTAATAAAAAAAGCAGAACAACGTATTGTCATTTCAATGTGGGATGAAATGTATGAAGCGTTAAAAGAGGATCTAGCTGAGGTAGCTGATAAAGTCACAGTACAAGGTATTACCCTGCATGTTGAAAATCCTATTAAAAATCTAGAATCCCATCGTATAACAACTTATACAGAAACCCTCTCTACAGAACATTGGTTTATTTTATCAATAGATTCTAAAGAAATGATTTACGGCCCATCACTTGAAGAGCGTAATATTGCTTTTTATACAGATGACCCCGTTCATATATACCTATTAGAAGATTATGTATGGCATGATGTTTTAGTAAATCGCCTTGTCCGACGTAGCCAAGATGACTTGGAGCAATGGATTACTGCAGAGAGAAGAGCTTTCTTTATGGGGAAATAAGAAGCATATTCAAGAGCAAATCAAAAAATTTGCGTATTAAACCTAGCAACTTCTCCGTACAAAAATAGCCGACTATTATATAGTAAATAGTCGGCTATTTTTATATAAATTTATACAGACGCTGCCATTACCCCAGCGATTAATGAGATAAACGCTTCTCCCACTCTTTCACCTTTTCAATTGTTACATCTAATTTTTTAGCTATTTCTTCTACACTCATTCCTTTAAAGAGCATTCCAGCTGCCGAAAGTGCTTTATCAATTTCTTCTTGCTTCTCTTGTTCATATAAACGACCTACTTTTGTCATCCGTAACCACTCCTTTACCTTTTTATATGCCTTCTTCTATTTTATCGTCCAATCTCCACAACCCCCCCAAACTCTTTCAAAAATCTCAACTTAAAACTCCCCACAGGTCCATTCTGATGCTTTGCCACATGAATTTCCGTCATCTCTTTCTGCACCGTTTCCTTATCATAATAATCTTCACGATACATAAGCATAATGACATCCGCATCTTGCTCAATTTGTCCTGTTTCTCTTAGATCAAATAAAAGAGGTGTCACCTTATAACTATGTGACACCTCTTTTTTAAACATTTAATGTAGAATTGTTATTATTAGATTTTAAGTTTATTTTTCTTACAATTGCCGTTATTACCTTCATTAACAATAAGGGAATAACAGCTGCGTATATAATATATATAATTCCGTATTTAATAATAACCCCTAATCCATCAGTATCTCTCATTATAAAAGTGACATAATCTACATTTTCAAACAGTTCAATAACATTAGTAAATAACCTAGTGGCTAGAGCTAAACACCCTAAATAGAATAAAAAATTCATAAATCTAGCATTACCTTTTGTTACATACATGAGTATAAATGATGTAACAAAGCCTATATAAATATATGTAGCATATTCAACCGCGTACGCAATAACAAGAAACCCACCGATGAAAAAAGCGATTAAACCGCCTATTAAAATAGCTAAAAACAAAAGGAATGTTCCTTGTCCAGTAGGTATTGGAATCCCTACTGAATGGGTATCATTTTGATTTGATGCTAAATCCCATGTATCACTATCAGAATCTAGTGTATATCCTCTGTCGTATAACTTATTTTCTGCATCTCGACTTGCACATGTATTCCCTTCATAATATAACCGTTCCAGTTCTTCATCTGACTTATTCGAGTGATCTCCCATAAACTTCCCCCTATCCAATAATTTTTCCATTTATATTTATTGATTTTTCAGTCTTTTAACTAGAAACAGTTATTACAATCAATCTTGTGCGGTAATATAAATCATGGAGACAAAGCTCTTTTCTTACATATTCATATCAATAGTCTTTTAGCTCGATCCCGTTAGCGGCTTTCGCTACCATTTTCGAGATTACCTTAAACTGTACGACCATAAGGATTGGTACTCGTAACATGAAATTGCGCAGAAAGATTTTAAAGCTCGATTTTTCAACCATGCTCCCAGCAGCTAGTTTCCCTATTTTTTGATTCTTCTCAACAAACTTTCTCATCTCTTGCTCATAAGCAACATAGGCACGGGAATGATCACCACGCGCATTTTTTAGTTCGCCTGCTAATACATAAGCTCCGACAAGCGCTAGACTAGTACCTTGCCCTGATAGAGGTGATGGACCATATGCCGCATCACCTACCAATGTAATTCGACCTTTTGACCATGTTGGCATGTGAATTTGACAAATCTCATCAAAATAAAAGTCATCCGCCTCTTTCATAGTTTTAAGTATGTGTGAAGTTTCCCAGTCTTCTGTATGGCCTACAAATGCATTTTCTACAAGTTTTCTTTGAGATTCTTCATCATAGCGGTCGTACTCCAGTGCCTCCGATTGGAACAGGAACATACCTTTTGCCTCTGTATTACCACGAGCGCTATACATACCCACAGTTTTGCCTGGCATTGTATAAAGCATTACGCGGTGGTCAAGGTTGAGGTAATTCTCGAGGGTGAAAATCGAAATATAACAACCAAGTGTACGTTTAAACTGTGCTTCATCACCAAAAGTCAGGGACCTCACATTAGAATGCAGCCCGTCCGCACCGATAACCAGATCGAACGTCTGTGGCTTTTCATGAATAAATTGGACTTCTACACCATCTTCAGTTTCATGTATAGCAGTAATTGACTCACTCCAAATGTACTTAATTGTGTCCTTAGTTAAATCGTACAAAATATTACTCAAATCATCACGCATGATTTCGATGTCCACACCATGCTGGTTCGCGAAACTCGCTTCACTTAATTGACCTTCAACATTACCTTTGCTGTTCACGAAGTACACACCGGTCATGTTTGTATCAGCTGCACGGACTTGATCGAGTATACCCATCTGTCCAAGCACCGTAACAGCTACACCACGAATATCAACCCCATATCCACCAGAGCGCAATGCAGGTGCGCGTTCTACTACAGTCACGTCGAAGCCATAACGATGAAGCCAGTAAGCGAGTGCCGGACCGGTAATGCTCGCACCAGAAATAAGGACGCGTATCGCTTTTTTCATAATTACTTATTCACTCCTATCCTAATGAAAGTCTTAACATACCCTCCAGTATATTCACCGCAACAAAATAATAGGTATTGAACTATTCAACAAATAACCCGCTTGCTGGAAAAGTAAAAACCCTGCCTATCAATATAGGACATTTGATCAAACTTTATTACAAATTGACTATTTTCCCAACACTTAATTCCCCATCTCCACAAACCGCCCAAACTCCTTCAAAAACCTCAGCTTAAAACTCCCCACAGGTCCATTCCGATGCTTCGCCACATGAATCTCCGTCATCTCTTTCTGCATCGTTTCCTTATCATAATAATCTTCACGATACATAAGCATAATGACATCCGCATCTTGCTCAATTTGTCCTGTCTCTCTTAAATCAGATAAAAGAGGACGCTTATCTTGCCGTGACTCTACAGAACGAGATAATTGCGACAGCGCTACTACACAAACATTTAAATCACGTGCTAATAACTTAAGCTTACGCGAAATCTCACTAATTTCTTGAAATCGATTGCCTTTATGCTTCGGATCGCCCGTAATAAGCTGCAAGTAATCTACAATAATTAAAATCTTTTTATCACCATGCTTCCTCTTTAACTTACGAGTTTGCATCCAAATATCTTGCACTGTAACACCTGCATTGTCGTAAATCTCAAGTGGTAACTCACCAATCTCCGCAAACGCCTTACTCACCCTTTCCCAGTCTTCCATCGCAAAACGATGCTTCGGATTTTTCAACCTACCTCCTGACACTTCGCCTACGCAAGATGCCATCCGTTTTAACAAATGTTTACTACTCATCTCTAACGAAAACAACCCCACCGCCGCGCCAGACTTCGCCGCATGCAGTCCAACATTTAGCGCAAACGCAGTCTTCCCCATAGAAGGACGCGCACCAAGAACAACAAAATCACCTTCCTGCAATCCGCACGTCATTTTATTTAGCGATATATAACCAGTCTCAATACCCGTAATCTCTTTCGCATCTTGATGAAGCTCTTCATATAAATCAACTAGCGCATCCTTCAAATCAAACTCACATACACAGTCCTTCTCCTCTAACTCACAAAGTGCCGTAATCGTCTCACCAATAATTTTCTCACTCTTCTCCGCAATAAGGCGCTCTCCCATCTTGTGCCCGAGAACACCCGCCTGATACATTTTCCAGGCACCTCGAACAAGCCCCTCATAATACGAGAAGTTGCTAGTAGTAGGCACACCATCCATTAACCCTATAAAATACTCCATTCCCCCGATCCCCTTCAAAAAATTCGGGTCCACTCTAGAAGTGAAAGTTACAAGATCAATCGGTTGCCCCTCTCCTTCCATTTTTCGCATTAACTGAAATATAGACTTATGCACTGGCATCGAAAAATACTGCTCCGTCAAACGGCACTCCTTAATAAGCTCTCCATCAATTAATAGAGAACCTAACACCGTCTTCTCCGCCTCCACATTTTGAATACTCATGGACGCCACCCGCGCTCCGCTAAAAAGCGCTGCAACTCTTCCTCAGACGGCGCATTCTTCTCCCACTCCTCACATCTCGCCAAAAACTCCTCCGTCTCCCCCGTACTAACAGACGAATCCTTCTTCCGAAAATTAGCCGTATCCGCCTCAACCTCAGAAACTTTCGTAAATCCTTTCCCGTGCCAACCTCTCAAAATCCCCTTCACATAAGCAACCGTCCGCTTATTATTCTCAAACGCAATTTGAAGAGCCTTCAGCACAAGCTCCTCTGACAAATCTTCCATCCACGCACTCAGTTCCTCCACCGCAAACGGAGACAAACTACCGAAATGTTGCTCATAAAAAGAAAACACGCGACTTCCCATTTCTTCTTCTATAACCTCTGTCTCCTCACAAATCGGATCAACATCATCCATAACCAATTCACCAGGCATACCGAAATGCGCTAAAAGCATCGGAACATTCAGCTCCTCCTCTACGCACTTCTGAAGAAACATATGTACAAACTCCTTATTCTTCACACCCTTAAGCTCACGAAGCACACACTTCTCCACATTCGTATTCGTCACCGGATTATAACGAAGCCAATTTAAAACGAATAACTCACGAGTATCCGCATCATAAAGAATCTTCCCATAATCAATGAAGCGCTGCACAAGCTTATCAACAGTCTCCCGATTATAACCCGTCTCCATCTCAGCTAATCGCTTCGGAAAAGGAAAAATCCCACACTGGGTCGTCTTCGAACAAGTCAACAAGTACACATAAAAATACCGCTCCTCCGGCGTCAAATCCAAAACAAAATCATCCTGCCAAAAATTCACCTGCACAGTACGGTATACCGCCATCCTAACTCCTCCTGTCTCCGTTCAAAATGAAAACCTCTTCATAATATATATGGGAGGATGGCCGGGTTTTTGGCGTGTTATTTCAAATTTTTTTGACTACTACTACGGTGTTTGTTGTTGTTTTTGTTTTTGTTATGTTTTTTCTTAGTGATTTATTACTTGGTAGGGGCTTGTAAGGGGCTTAGGAGGGGCTAGTTATCGGTTACTTCAATTAGAAACACTCGATCTGAGAAGCCGCCTCTTTCTTCTGCTTTCTTTTTTCGGATATTGTTGATTTCTTCTAGTGTTGTGCCTTCGTGTTCGGCTAGGGCGTTTATTAGTTCTAGTAGGTCGGATAGTTCTTCGAGTTTATCGAGTTTTGTTTTTGCTTCGATGTATTCTGTTAGTTCTTCTTGTGTTTTTTTGCAGATTTCTTTTATGTATTCGTCTTCGGGTAGGATTCTTGTTGTAGGTGTTTTTCCGTTAGTTTTTATTATTTGTGGGATTTTGTTTCTGATTAGTTTGTTGTAGGTTGGCATGGGATTTCCCTCCGTTTGGTTTTCTTCTATTATAATGGAAAAGCAGTTTAACTAGGTGTTAAACTGCTTCATTGCTTCTTTTATATAGTTTTCTTCTTCGGTTGTGAAGAGGGTTGGGAATTCGGATAGTGGGAGGTTTGATTTTTGGATTATATCCTCTATATCGCTTTGGGGTGTATCAAGATAATTCGTTACTTCTTCTATTACATTGAAAAATTCCTTCAAGGTAACTTGAACGTCTTGATGACCCGGATTTTTCTCTTCTACCTTATACTTTTTCAACTTCCCTATCACATCCATAAATCGCTGTTCAAACTTTTCTTTTAGTTCCTTATTATTATAAAACGCTCGAACACTATCCGTTGAAAAGTGTTCCTCTAGCCATTCCTTATTTTCTTTCTCCCATATAAAAGTTTGCAAAAACGAAGAAAACAAAGCGACATCCACTCGTTTCTCCTTTTGAAACTTCTTCGTCATCTCATCCATATGCGAAAGCACCTTCGCAATCCTTTCTTGCTCTGCCAAAAGCAATTCCCTTTGAAAATGCATTTGTCTTAAAAATTCTTCCGTCTTTATATCACGCTGCAATATAATATTTTGAATTTCCCCAAGCGAAAAACCGAGATGCTTAAACGATTGAATTTGCTGCAGCACATACAAATCATCTTTCGTATATAGCCGATGTCCCCCCTCAGTATAATCGCTCGGCTTTAATAAATTAATCTTGTCATAATAACGAAGCGTCCGCACCGTAACATCCCCAACATTTGCAAACTCACTAATCAACCACGCCATATCATCACCTACTCCGCTAACTTCTCTTTCACATACTGAAGCATATGAGAAAAACTAATCTCATTCTGCCTACAATATTGAAACAAACCTACAACAAGCAATAACAAAGGAACATTCCCTCTATAACGATTTTCATACTCGCTAATACCATCATAAAAGTACTCATACTTTCTTTTTCGTAAAACAATATAAATCGCAATAAACAATACTGCAATCATAACGAAAAATCGCTTTCCCCTTATCTCCACTTCTTGTTTCATCACCTATTCTCCTTCCACCGCATACTTATCTTTTTTAAATAACGGAATTCGAATGAAATAACGATATGGCTCGTCGCGTATTACTTTCCACGTAACAATGATCACTTGAACGACCTCGAAGGCAAATATGATCCAAAACAATACATCACTAATACGTGAACTAATATTAAATAGAAGAAAAATTAACAAATGAAAGTTAAAAGCCTTTCGGCAGTGGTATTTGTATACCTCATTTTTACGTGCCAGCGTGATGTACATGAGTAGTGGTGAAAAGATTCCTATTGCGGCTGAGAGTAATAGCATGATGATGGTGTTTCTTTTTTCTTTTGTGGTGGTTTTCATGAGTGGTTTGATCCCCCTTTTTTGATTTGTCTTCTTTAGGTTAGGGGGTGACGTTGGGGGAGGTTCAAGAAATAAACTATAATTAGTTCTGAAAAAATAGACACAATGAAGTACCTTACATACTCCATTGTGTCTATTTACCTCATAAAAAACTGATTATCTATCAAAAAACATTTTAAATACATACTGCAGCCAAAATAACATACATGTAATAAACATCCCAAACGCTATATTTTCATTAAATTTCTTAAAAATAAAGTTCCATTTAACAACAATATATTGATTCACAATACACCAATAGAAGAGAAACAAAATTGAGATACCAGTCAAAGAAATCATAAAATTCACCCCTCTTCCCCCTTTCATTTTTATGATTCACCTATTATATCTCCGCTAAATTAAAAGATTAACCGTATACAAACTCTTTAAATACTAAGAGTTTATCTAGTCACGAATTGCCTCTCACCCTGCTCCCTATGAAAATCACTTAAAAACTTTAAAAGCCTTGGCAAGGAGGACCTCTTATTATTTCTAGCTTTCAACATGCTTAACAATACAAAAACCACCCCAAACAAATATACCGTCCAAGGTGGTTTTCTAAAACTTTCATATCACTATTAAATTATTACTTCAATCTATCCTGCAACGCACTAATATTAATGATTACAGGGCTACCCGACTTCAACGTTCCATCTTTCTGTAACATTGGCCCAGAAGTGATACATTGACCTTTCTTCAATGTTGCAAGTCGCTTTTCCCATTCTTTTCGCATAGCTGAATCTTGAGCAAGGTTTGATGCAATGGCACTAATCTCATTTTCTGGTGGCATGAAATACACCTTTTGACTTGAATTCTGTAGTCGTGAAATTTCATCTGTTGTAAATTGCCCTTTTAATGATTGTGTTGCATACCAACCTGACCAACCAAATTTTCTTCCTTCAGTTAAAATTTTGGCACTCGGTGATTTTTCTCTATGATCAAGATTTTGCGCTTCATCTAATATAACTGGGAATGGTTTATTTTTATCTCCGTGATGCAATTGGTAGTTCCAAATATCCCACAAGATAAACTCTGTAATCATGAGCTGTACATCTCTATTAAAGCCTGTTAATTGTACAATAAACACTTTACCTTTTTGGTTCAGTATATCCCCCCAATTATATACAGCATTATGATTAAATGGATTCTTATCAATAAATGGCTTAATTTGTGACCTGGCTGTTTTAGCCGGCCCAGAAGTATCCTCTTCTAATTCTGCTAATAAATAATTTAAATTCATACCTTCGCCATATTTATCTAAACCGCGCATTACCGCCTCATATATAGCGTTTTGTTGCTGAATGCCTAAATCTTTATATACAGCTGAAAATACACTTTTAATTCTTTCAGCAACATCTGTATTATCTTCATCGATATAAATTCCTTCATCCAATTCTTTTTGATTTCGCTTAAATGGATTTACTGGGAATTTATCTTTTGCTACTAGGAATTGTTCAATATTATCTTGGAGTTTCTCTTTGAATTCCGGTTCTAACTTAGAATTCTTAAATCCATCTGTATAGTCAAATATCATACTAGAAATTCCATTTTGCGCCAGCTCAAGTAGTAAACATTGAATGAAGTAACTCTTACCTTGTCCTGATTTACCCGAAATTAAAATATGTCTATTTGCTAGCTCTGAATTTCCGAATTCCCAATATATTTCTTGAGTCGATCCCTCTACTGTTCCTAACAAAACGCGGATGTCTTTTAATTCTTTTGTTCCTCCCGTTCCTTTTTCTTCCTTTTCCTCTTCAGAATGAGGTACAGTTGGAACGACTTTATTGCTAGTTTTTTTTAACACTTGATTAGAATCATGATTCTGATTCAATAATCTATCTGGATTAATATCAGTTCCGCCAGAATGGATTTTCATTTTGAGTGCTTCAATTTCTTCGATTACTCCTTCATATCCATCCTCTTCGGTTAATTCCACTAATAAAATATCTTCTTCTATTTTGATGGATCTCCATGATTGTTCCTTTTTGAATGATAAAATTGCTCCTTTTCCGATTTTATCATCCAAATGTCCACTCATTTCGTAATCATCATTTAATAATCTTTTCTTTAGTTCTTCAATTTTCTCATAAGATTTTTCTGGCCAAATGTTGTTTGCAATAAATTTCTCGGCATTTGCTAGCAATAACTGTACAAAGAAGTTTCGGAAAAACTTATGTTTAAATACATGTAAACCATCTTCACTTGTTTTAGAAAGTTGCGTATCAAATAGTTGCTTAGTAGCATTAATTTGCTCTTTTGCTTTTGCAATAGCACTGTCTTGATTTAAGCCGATTTTCACTTCCACTGGATAATAATGCACTGATAATTTATCATCTTGCATTTCTACTCCGATTAACAGTAAATCGTCACTATGTACACCTTTTCCGCCTAGATTTTTCGCAGAAAATACACCTTCACTTTTCGTTAATTTCACCGCTCCAGCGACACGCAATATTTCTTCTAATGAGATAGGAACCCATAAAATATTCTCATGATCTAAAGCACTTAATATATACTTCACAGCTGAAATAATACTTAACTTTTCTCTTGAGAATTGTCCCTTACTTCCTATAATTCGTAGTAACCACTCACCATTTAAACTATTGAAAGCTCTAATAGCTGTATTAATTTTTTCAGGTGTCGATACAATTTCTTTTTCCGCTAAATACTGTTCAATAACCGCTCGATATTGTCTTGCTTTATCCGTTACTGTAATTGCATCATACTGGCTTGATGAAGAATATTGATCACTATAATGAATAACCAATAAATTACGTGATGAATCTTGGAAGAAATCTAAACCTACATTAGGTTCAATAAATGTTACCCAATAAGAAGATTCATATAAATGTTCTAAAACTTGTTCATCATAGGTAGATGTTCTCGTAACAATTGTTTCGTTCTTACGATAAGGGTTTGTACCATCGTTATTTAAATTACTTCCTAATTCATTCATTCCTCTAGCAGTTTGAATTAACAAATTTTCATTATTCAATACATTTTTCAATCCAAATCCTGTACGATAATCTACTTCCGTACTAATAGATGATAGAGATGATAACATTCCATTTAAAGATAATCCTGTTTCAATATCTTCCATTGTACTTTTCGCATGCTTCTCATTTGAAATCATTTTATAGAATGAAATATGAGCGTAACCATATTCTTTCGTACCAATAAGTTTATAATAGAAAACATTTTCTCGAATTAGCCTTAATACGTCTACAGCATCGAGATTCTTTGATGCTAACGATAACTCAAAGAACTCCTCGAATTTTTGAACATCATCATATATAGAAAATTTTTCAAAGGCGCTTAGTATATTACTCTCATGATATAAAGCAACCTCTACTGGTATAATTTTGGACGGCCCTTTTTTATCTATCTGCTTCTTAATAAACTGTACTAAACCTCTTACAACTTCTTTATCATTATTTATATTAATCACATTGATTCGTATCGGAGATTTAGATTCTTGTAAAAATAAGTATTGGAAATGTTCTACAAATTGTTGAAGCTTTTCTTCAACTACATTAGCTAAAAATGCATTAGATTCTCCAATTGCAACCTTATGAAGTGGTTCATAAACAGTCCATTCAGGCGCTTCATTTTGAGAAACTGGTCTATACAATTCATCATTCTGTCCATATATATATGGCAATAGATTGTTAGGGTGCAGACGATTTAAAATATGCATCTCAACTACTTCGTTTTTAATTTCATCATTAACACTTAACTGATAGGCAACATTAAGCGGATGCAACGGTGTTAGTATGACCCTTTGTTCCTCTTCAATAACTCCCAATTTAAACAGATTCTTTTCTTCTTCTTTTAACATTACATTTTCTTGTATATGAGCAACACTTTCGTTAAAAGCCTTCAAGTATCTTATAGATAGCTCTCTTAATTGATTATCCACAAAACAAAGACTAGGAACCGTATTATTAAACTTATAGTAATTTAATAATTGTTGATACGCATCTCTCAATGATGGGTTCATTAATAATTCAACCTTATTTAGGCCTGATACCCCTCTAACTGCAAAAGCGATTTCATTTTCAATCCATACTCTCTCGTCTTGTAAATAATTTCGAAATCCTTCTCGTGCTGAAAATTCCCTTGCACCTTGTTTTAATTTATTTGTATCAAGGTTATATTCAAAGCTTTCTTGATGTTCTCTTTTTAATTTCCATACCCTTTCTCCTGATACTGGAACAGTCTTTGCAACTTGCTCTCTAATAAGAATAGGAATTAAAGAGGTTTCAATTTGAACAGAAAATGATAAGCTATCATCATTCCATGCAGGGGAAGATTCAGAGACTTCAAAACTTCCACCTTGCCAATTTATAATCTGTGCATCTTCCTCAATAAATACTTCTTCTGGCTCATTAGAAATATCTCCAAAAACAATACGTTCTTCAGCTTTATTCATAACTACGTTTTTCTTATTTACATTCACTTCATAAATCGTTTGAAGCGATTGTAAAAACGCGGCTTCACATTCTATAACAGCAATATGAAACTCATATTTCGACTTAGATTGCATCTTATGCGTATATACAACTTTATGGAATGAAGTCACATTTTGCTTATGCACTAAACTAACAGTTAGTTTTTTCCCAGATATCCCACAGAACCCCTGTGAATTTTTATGAATGTATTCCTTCTTCAACTTTTCTTCAAATTCAAAGTTCAGGTTGATATCTTCTATCTGTGTAGGATTAAAAACGATAATATGGCGTTTACGTCTCCCAGCCTTTGTCTCAGCTTGTGCTTTTTCCCAATATAACAGACCTTCTTTTGAATATTTCTTTGGTGATTCGATATATTCTAATGGACGATCTATCTCAGTCATTTTGTCGTAAGAATCTTTAACAAGAACATAATCCGCTTGCTGCCAATCTTCTTTCTTCAGGCGAGAAACACCTTTCTCATCAAATAATTTTTCTAATTGACTCTCTAAATGTTCATACTCATGCATATGTTGAACTTTCTCAAAGAATGAAGCATTTTCTTCTAGCCTTTTTTTCATTTGAGCTGAAGTAAATTGATTTAAATTTTCATCATAGAAAATACCTAGATTAGAATAGTCTTCTCTCGCAATCTCTTGTTTTGATAAAAACCCAAGAATTTCTTCATAATCCCAAAGAGATGGTCGCACAATTGTATCATCTAATTTTTTACGTAAATAAAATGAAAGTACTTCCTTCTCTTCTTTATTTAAAGAAGAAGTTTCAATTTCTTCTTTTAATGTTTTCAAAATTGATTTTACATTAAATGGCATACCTTCTTTTTGCAAATCACTGCTACCACCCTTAATACTGTCCAGTGTCTCATGACATATACTAAGTAAAGCTGTTTTCTCCCAAATATCCTTTTGTTCACCGACTTCATTACGAAGTGTTACTAAAAAGTCCGGAGTAACGTTTGCCGATGTAGTCGCAACAACTACTTTCATTTCCTCTGAAACCTTAATAGCAATCGTTTCGTATGGAGTTCCTTGCTTATGCTGATAATAAAACGCCTGCGATAAATCTTGTTCTTTTAATGTGTCATAAAATGCTTGTACTTGTTCATGATTATCAAATTGAAGGTAAAACCGCTCTCCACCTCTAAGATTTTCTGCTTGTAAATAATTTATTAGTTTATCTGAAAGATAATTATAAAATTGGTTTAACATACTGTGCATCACCGCTATCACTTTTTTTGTCTATTAAATTCAGCTTATCAAATAACTGTACAATTTCTTCTTTTGAATAACGATCGAAGAATAAACCTCTAGCCTCTAAATCTATAAATACTTGCTTCAAAGGTTTTCTTTCCTTTTTTAAACTCAATGCTGTTAGTAGCAATAACATATCTTGACTAAGATTAAGCATATAACCAAGTGAACCTCGAGTTTTTAAGAAATATTTTTTCCCAACCTCTTCTATTGATAAAGAGTATCTATGTCGAGGGCCTTGCATCGTATCTTTTTCATAGGCTTCTTCTATACTACGGAATAAGGATTGTACAAGCGTATCATATTCTAATTCTAAATTTCCTTCATAAGCCCCAAGACCTAAATGTCTTCTATATTCCATAACCCAATCACAAAGCATCTCTAAAAATACTTTTTTATCCTCATCGGATAATTGCTGATATGTTTCCTTTAACTCAGGATAGCCACCCGCTTTTTCTACTCCCATTAGGAAATTTAAATGTTCTAAGCAATTAATATGTAGTAGTAAATGTCTACCTGTATCTTTAATCATTTGATAACCATGAGTATAACCTTTTCTATTCTTACTCGTAGACTCCCAGTCAAGTGTAAAATAAACTTCGTTGTTCTCACTAAAGTTCGCTTTCCCAACTTGTGAAAGCTTTAAAGTCAATTGAGTAATATATAAAAAGTAATAATAACTAAGAAACAAATGATAATGAGTTCTAAAATAATCTTTATGTTCTGCTAAAAATTGAAAATCTTCTTTGAATAGCTTTGAGATAAATGGAATTTGATTAATATAAGGACGGCGTTCTTTTTCGTCGCTCTCCAAATGATTTAATTGTTTTAACACAAGACGTGACATTAAATCTGTTGAATCGCTTTTTCCAAAAATCTCTTCTACTGTTTCTTTTTCACCTAATAAGACGTCTAAAAGGAATCTAGCAATATCTTGTTCTCCTTTTTTATCAGCCTTATCACTTAATGGTAAATATTGAAACAAATGCAAATGAAAAATTTTAATTGTATTGTCACTATCCTGCAGAAAGGTACGTAGTATTTGTTCAAATTGCGACTTATCTTGCTTTGATACATCAACAGATTTACTAATCTCTCCAATAAGTTCTTCTAGATTAACTTCCATTTTCAACTTATTTCCGCTGACTAGACGCGTAAACTCTCCTAATACTCCCTGAAACCCTTTTGCGAATTTTGCCCGCTCTGTTCCTCGGGTAGAGAAAGGTAACAGAGGGGCTTTTTTATTTATTGTATGTTTTAATCCTAACTTTTCTGGTTTAATACTCAGCGAGTTTTTCAAATCCTCTAAATTCTCTCTTACAATCATTTTCTAATCCCTTCTAAACGTAAATTCTTCAAAATCTTCGTCGTATGTTAGTCTAAACATTCCATTTTCATTAGATTGAACAAACAATAATTCTTTTTCTCTATTTCCTAATTTCATTATCTTATCCACAAATTCAACGAACTGAATACAATCTTCTTTATCCTTTTTATTCGGGCGATAACCTTTTGAAAGTTTGACCATCATTTCATATAATGGATAATCAATTTCTAAATATACAGGAGCTACTTTATCTTCATTGGAAAAAGCAAGTAATATATTTAATTTAAATCGATTTAAAACCTCCGGTTCTACCCCTTTCAAATGTCCTACAAACGGCTTAATTTTAAGAGACTGTGCAACCTGAGTAGTATCATTTGAGTAATCCATAAATACATAATCTGACTTCGGACTTCCGTTCCATAAAAAAATTGATTTTCTGGCTAAATTATACATATCTTTTAAATCAGATCGATTTCCTTTATTAAAAGCATATAAATATTCCATATATTTTTTATAATTTTCATCCCCAAATATTTCATTTAAAACCGGAGATAAAAATAATGACATACGTATTAATGTTTTATTGAATACCTGTCTAGATGAATCACTTAGCTCAAAGAAAGAGCCCATCTCTTCTAGCCCTTCTATCCATCCATCAAGTCCATGTAAATTCAAATGCTTTTGGAAAGTATTCTTCATATTTACTGAATTGTTTAGCTCAATTAGCATTTGGTCTACACTATTTGATCGTAGATGAATAGGATCCATTTTAGAAATAACTGCTAGTAAATTTGATTTTTCTTGACCATCAAATAATAAATTCGGTAATAAGGCTTCGGTTTTTTCCATCATACCTGCCCCAAGAAAATCTTCATTGCCATGAGAAGGCACTAAAATATCATAAATAAAATTAAGCATGGAACGTGTCGAAATAATCATCTTATGCTTAACTATTGCTTCAATTAATATACTTAAAACACCATCTCGTATTTGTTGTTGTTGCAATAACTCATAATTCACCATAAAGAATCCATTTATACCACGTTGCTTATCCTTCAAATAAGCTTGATAGAATGGATTTTTTTCTGACTCAACCACAATTCGCTTTAAAATAGATGAAAAATAATCTGATTTTGGCCCTTCACTGGTTAATTCAAAAGGTTGATAATCACTAAAGCTAATCAAGTGGAAATTACCGCTTTGTTGATTAGTAGCAATTTCATTTGCCTCGAATATTCCTGATTCCTCAATGAATTTTGTTAAAATTTGATAGTGCTCTTTTGCATAATCTGATTCAATAAAGTTATGCAGAACTCCTAGGTTAATAGCTAAAATTAGCTTAAATCTAGAACCATCAATCTCACTATCACTATATGGCTTTAATACTTCCGCTAATGTATCAAGGGAACTCTTTTGTGGATCAAAACTTTCCGTAGCATCATTATGCACCGAAAACTCTTCCATCAATTCAGGATATTTATTTTTCACATACGATAATAAATGTGATTTCCCATCTCCAACGCTACCACACAAGAAAATTAATTGACTCGTATTTTGCCCAGCTGCTGCTGTTAGAGCAGACATCATATCGTTCTGTATCGTTCTTTCTACATGTAAATAATCCTTAAAGGAACTAAATTCATTAGGATTTTCGATAGCCTCTTGAGATGATTCTTTCAGCTTCGAGAGTTCTGCTAGTAAATAACTCTCTCCTTCTCCTAAAATAAAATCATCATACACAAAATTGTTATCTGCTTCTTCTTCATTATCTACAGACTGTTTATCTTCAATTTCTAACCCTACCGCAATCTCAGCGTTATTTATTTCTGTTAATTCCTCAGTTGGATTTGATGTATTTTGTTTACTTGCAATCTCAATTAGCATTTTTAACTTTTCTTCTAAACTAGCAGATATCTTTTCTTCTAATTTCTCCACAATATGTACACTACTCTTCGGCTGTGGATGTTTGTATTTCGGGACAACAAACTCATAACTCCCGTATACCTCCATAAACCACACTGCAATTTGGAATAGATTTTTATGCATTTTAAAAGCACTCTCTACCCCACTTTCAATATGTTCATGTGCCGCTTTATTTCCTAAATAGCGAACAGTATCAAATGAACGTGAAATTTCCTTTGATAAGATATCTTCTCTTTCTAATTTTTGAATACGCTCTACTTGCTTTAAGTATTGTACGTCGTGCAGTTCATGTTCTTCCGCAATGCGTTTTGATAATAGCTCTGCAAATATTCTTCCCTTAATTAAAACCGATTGGGGATCTTGATAAAAAACATTTTCAATATCTCTCCCCATCTCCGCTAACTCGGGGAATACCTCTTGTAGAAAATCAAATGTATATTTCTCCAATGATGTAACACCTCTTAATCTAAAAATACGTTTCGAATATATTCCATATTATACAATATCTATAGAAGAATTGTTGGTATTAAGAAAAAAGGAAATTAGTGGATTATTCATTCTCAATTAGAAATTTGCAAAAAAATAATCTGGGTTATATAGCTAGCTATATAACCCAGATTATCTCAACTCTTTATTATTTCAAATTTTTAATAAGCATGCATATGGTTTATTCCCTAGAATAAACTCAACTGCACAATACTATCCATCTTCTCTTCTTCTTCGTTAATCTCTAAAATCCTTTGACCCATTCGTTCCACCAAATCAACAACTAAAGCATTTCCCATACAAAAGTATCTGTTTCTTTGTGGCATTCCTGTATTCGTCCAATCCATCGGGAAACCATTTAACAATTCACACTCAACTGGCGTTAAATATCTTAGTCTTTTTGTATGAGGATCCTCTATTACATGGGAACTTCTATTACATGTTCCTTCACTTGTTAACATTGTGCGTCCAGGCTTATCTAAATCATCAGGGAAAGCCATTCCTCCCTCAGAGTAGAAATATTTATGACCTGTCGCCTTTGATACTCTTTCTTCTTTTTTCGGACCTTTAAGATACTTGAGTTCCTCAAATTCCGTTCTTCCCTTTTTGTTAATCTTATCCATTTTCAAATAATATGATTCATCTGCAGGACCAAATTTATCATATACTTTTTGAACAACTTCACCTAAAGTCTCTGGATTTTCAGTTACCGGAACTACTTCTTCCGTATATACTTGCCCGTCCATCATTACGCCAGAATTATAGTATTCAGCTTTAAATGTATCAGAAACCTCAATAATATCGACCGGCAACTCAAATTGCCCTCTTTTTTTGTTTTCCTCAGGCGCTTCATGCACTTTGAAAATCGGAGCAAAAAATCCATTTTCACACAATATCTCTAACGGCTTCATTTTACTTTGAACAGATGTGAAATGAGATTCTTTTAAGTACGCAAAAATAAATACTCTTCGTCTTCTTTGTGAATTTCCATAATCCGCAGCGTTAATGACTCTCCATTCCACTACATAACCTGCATCTCTAAAGCTAGCCAGCATAATAGAAAAATCACGACCTCTTTGTTTTGCTGGTGACTTCAATAATCTATCTACATTCTCTAACAAAACAAATCTTGGCTTGCGAGAATTAACTATGTTCATTATCTCCCAAAAAAGAACACCTTTTTTCCCTTGTATTCCTTTTTCATTCGATAAAGTACGTGCTACAGAATAGTCCTGACAAGGGAAGCCTCCTACTAATAAATCATGCTCAGGTATTTCCGGCCAAGCTTCAGCTATATCTCTATTTACATGTATTCCTTTATTTTCAAAGCGAGTTGCATAACAATTAAATGCATGTTGTGCTTTAGTTGAGGGCTCCCACTGGTTTCCCCAAAGAACTTCAAAGTTTTCGTTTGCTTCTAGTCCTAATCTAAAACCTCCTACTCCCGCGAAAAGTTCTACTACTTTCACCATAAATACACGAACATCCTTTCGGTATTTTATTTATCTATGCTTCATTATAATAAAAAGTGAGGAAAAGATCAACTATAACATTTCAAGAACCATACTTTTTTACAATTCCTTATTTTGGCTTGTAACAATTAAGAAAGCAGTTCGCTACTATATCAATATTATAAAGGAAGAAACTTCCCTTGAACAGATCCAATATAGCCGTTACCTAATAAAACTAATTGTCTTTTCCTTCTTATAAATTTTACTTATATAAAATTGAAACAGCTTTTTATTATAGCATAACTTTAATATGTATTGTTTAAAATCATACACCGCAGCACTGGATACAGAAAGGAGTTTATTATGGACTATACTACAATAGAAGAACTAATGAGAAAAGCACATGAAGCTGAAGGAAAAACATTTGGTGAGATTGATTCCACTAACCGACTTGCAAATGCTAAATCGAAAGGTGGACTAGGACAAGTAATCGAAGAAAGCTTTTTTGGATATGAAGTCAATTCAAATGCAGAAGCTGACTTTAAGCACCTTGGTATTGAACTTAAAGTAACTGCATTTAAACAAAATAAAAACGGTTCATTATCTGCCAAAGAGCGGCTAGTCTTAAATATTATCAACTATATGGAAGAAGTTCATACACACTTTGAAACCTCAAGCTTTTGGAAGAAAAACAAAAAGCTACTATTAATGTTTTATGAATGGGTACCTGGTGTAGACCGTAAAAATTTTCACATTACAAAAAGCCTTTTATTCACCTATCCCGAAGCTGATTTAGAAATAATCAGACAAGACTGGGAAACCATCGTAAATAAAATTCGTGCCGGCAAAGCACATGAATTATCTGAAGGTGATACAAACTATTTAGGAGCTTGCACTAAGGGTTCTAATAAAAATTCACTTCGCTCACAACCGTATTCTGAAATTCCAGCAATGCAAAGAGCTTTTTCGTTAAAGCCTTCTTATATGACAGCACTAGTTCGCAGGTATCACCTAAACGAAGAACTAGTAAGTTTTACAACAACAAATGAACTAAAAGGAAAATCTTTAGAAGAAATCCTTTATTCAAAATTTGAAAATTACATAGGCTTAACTGATCAAGAAATCGCTCAAAAATTATCTATTGATTACAAACCTACAACCAAAAGCTTTGTTCCACTATTAGTAAGCTCTTTACTTGGTATTAAAGGAACTCGACTCGATAAAATTGAAGAATTTGCAAAAGCCAATATAGAGTTCAAAACAATTCGTTTAGAACCAAACGGAAAGCCAGAACAAAGCATGTCATTTGAAACAATTGATTTTCATCAATGGACAAATGAATCATGGGAAGAAAGCGAAATCCGAGAACGCTTCTATCAAACCAAATTTTTATTCGTAATTTTTGAATTTAACCAAACAAAAAAAGAAAACCCAAACCGTAAACTCTACTTTAAAGGCATTAAGCTTTGGAACATGCCTGTGCCTACAATAGAAAAAGAAATACGCGAACTATGGGAAGAAGTTAATAAAGTAATACATGAGGGTATTCAAATTGAATATAGAAAACGTGGTGATAAAGTCGTCGAAGCAAATAACCTACCAAAAATAAACTTCAACGGCGTCACGCATATTAGACCAAAAGCCCGCAACGGTGCCGATAAAGTAACTTTACCTGATGGCCAGCAAATTACAAAGCAGTGTTATTGGTTAAATAATTCATACATAGCTGATATTATTACTGATAAAAAATCATAAGGATTTAATTTAATTTATAAAGAAATTACCATTCATGATAAAAAGCAGATATCAATTTTATCCCTAAAGATATCTGCTTTTATCAATTTGTTACGATTTTACAAATCGTATCTCTAATGACCGATTATCTAGTTATTCCAACATTAATTGAAGTTGAAATCCCTAATAATATAATTAATAATTGATGAATATTCAAAAAACAATCCCAATAAAAATAAGTACTTTCCCTAACCTTTTATACTTTTAAATCATTTATGTATCCTTTCACTATCTCACAATGCTGAGGATATGTATCTTTTAGTGCTCCTTTCAAAACTTTTAAATCTTCTGTAATATCTTTTACATTCCAGGCTGTAGAGCCATCATCAAAAAGTCCAATAACTAGTGTTGGAACAGTAACAGATAGTTTTGCAGCTGGTATTTCCCTTATTGTTTTTTCATAATTTGAAACACCACTATCAATTCTCTTACAAAGTTCATAAGAAGGAACAATTAAAATACATATATCTGTTAAATCATAAGAAAAGCTAAGTTGAAACTTGAAGTAGTTACGATAACTGGAAGCAACGTTACCAAACTCAACTTCAATTTGAAGTTTAAGAATAACTTCTCCTGTATCAGGATCAATATAGTATTTTCGAAAATCAGAGCGTAATGCATCATCAGATGTATTCGGTGTAGCTCGAGGCTCTTTTTCCCAGCCAAGTTCTTCGAATCTCAAAAGAAAATAAGTATTCATTATCTGCTGTATAACTTCCAGCTGTGACTGACTGCCCGATTTCCCCTTGTATATTGGAACAGGGCAATCACGACAAACCATTATCAATTCGTTATATGCAGCTTCAAAACGGGGATGTTGCAAAATCTCTTCTGCATACCTATAAGAATATGTTTCTACTTTCATTTTTCTATCTCCCTAAATATCTTAGTTACAATACTTCTCTAGCATTCAATTAATTTGCTACTCCCAAAGTATACCTTAAAATTCAGCA
Source organism: Bacillus sp. SSR7 (assembly GCF_055902415.1). Taxonomy (NCBI): domain Bacteria; kingdom Bacillati; phylum Bacillota; class Bacilli; order Caryophanales; family Bacillaceae; genus Bacillus; species Bacillus sp. SSR7. The sequence continues at coordinate 136,989 of NZ_JBVVXV010000011.1, forward strand.
TTATTAACGTTGAATATACTAATTTTTACAAACAAACCAATAGAAGAGTATTAGTCACTAAATTTCACCATCCCCCCATACCACCCACTACTCTCCTCCAAAAATCCCCTACTCTCCCCACTCCCCTTATAAAAACTCTCCCAACCCCGCTCCCTCAAAATCCCCTTCCAACTATCACTCTCAACCATCTTCTTAATCACACCATCCCAATAAGCAACCTCTTCCTCCGTCATATCTTTCGGTCCCATAATGCCTTTCCAGTGCTGGAAGATGACGTCGATTCCTTGTTCTTTCCATGTTGGGATTTCTTGTAGTCGGTCTAGGCGCTTTGGTGCGGATACGGCTAGTATTTTTATTTTGCCGGTTTTGTATTGTTTTTCGGCTTCGGATAGGGTCATGGTTGCGGCGCTTATTTGTTTGTTCGTTAGGGCGTTTATGATTTTTTCTTTGTTTTCGTAGACAAAGAATTGTAGTTCGGCTGGGTTTATGCCGAATGCTTTGCTTACTTGTACGAATGATAGGTGATCGTCATTTCCTAGGCCGGGGGCAACGCCGATTTTGAAGTTTTTCTTGTCTTGTTTTAGTTGTTCCATTAGTCCGTTTGCGTTTTCTATGTTTGAGTCTTTTGATACGACAACGACTTCCCAGTCCGATGCTAGCGTTGCGAGCGGTGTGAAGTCTTTATATGTTAGTTTACTGTGGCCTAGTAGGTTGTTCGTTATGAGTAAGCTTGAGTTAATCGCCAGTACGTGACCGCCTTTTTGTTTCGTATATTTCCATCCGACGTCACCGCTGCCACCTACTTTGTTTGTGACTGTGATTGGTTTTGTGAAGATTTTTTCTTCTGTTAGTGTTTTTTGCATCGCCCGTGCTGTTAAGTCCCATCCTGCTCCTGGAACGTTCGGCGCAACGATTTCTACTTCTTCTATGTTTACTGTATTCGTTTGAGGTTTTTCTGAGGAACAACCAGCTATTACTCCTGTCATGATCCATATACATAGTAATAATCGTTTTTTCATAGTCCTCGTCCTATTCGGTACTTTCGTTCTGGTCGTCCGATAATGCCGTATGTGTACTCTACTGTACATTCGTTTGTCGCTACTAAGTATTCTAAATATCTTCTTGCGGTTGTTCTGGAGGCCCCCATTTGCTCTCCCATTTCTTCTATTGTAATGCCCCCTTCGAATCCTTTTATAATTCCTTTCACTTTTTGCAATGTTAGCGGATCAACACCAGTCGGTAAGTTTTTTATATCTTGTGTTTGCGACATACCGAAGAAGTTATCGATTAGTGCTTGATTCACTTCATTGTTACTATGTAGTAATTGCTTCTTTCTTTTATAGTCTTCAATTGTGCGAACGAATTTTTCTAACGTGATCGGTTTTATAAGGTAGTTACTTACACCATTTCGAATTGCTTTTTCTAACATATGATTTTCATTCGCCGCCGTTACCATAATGACGTCAACGTTTGGAAAGTCAGCATGGATTTTCGGCAATAAGTCTGTTCCAATTCCATCTGGTAAATAATTATCTAATAGAAGCAAATCGATTTCTTCCCTTTGTAGTAGTTCCATCGTTTCTTTTGCGTTTAATGCTTTTCCGATCACTTTTACGTCCTTTATTTTTAATAAAAACTCTTCCTGAATTTGCGCGACGCGGAAATCATCTTCTGCAATTGCAACCTTCAACATATACCCATCCCCCTGTTTGTTATGTACTTTCTCTCAATGTTTTCGGAAGGTAAATTGTAAAAATAGCTCCCCCATTTTTCTCGTTTTGAACTTCAATTGTTCCTTCTAGTAGATCTACCATTTCTTTCACGTTTGCTAGCCCGTAACCACGATTGTTTCCTTTCGTTGAAAATCCTTTTTGAAAAATGGTCGTGATTTTTTCAGCTGGTATTCCTACTCCGCTATCTATCACTTCAAACACAATATCGTGCCCAATATCCGTAACGAAGAAGGAAACACTCTTTTCCTCTCGTTCACTCACCGCATCAAATGCATTGTCGATTATGTTTCCAAGTATCGTAATAAGGTGCGAAACTTTTATATGGTCTGGTAACGGATGAAGTGCACTATCTCCTTCAATATGAAAATCAATTTTCTTCTCAGACGCTGTTCCGAGTTTTCCTAATAAAATAGCTTGTACTTTCGCATCATGAATTTGATAGAATAAAATATGGTTTTGGCTTTGATGAATATTAGATTCTTGTTGGATAAATTCAATCGCTTCTTTGTAATGCCCTATTTGCAATAATCCCGATAAGACGAAAAGCTTATTTGTAAATTCATGCGTTTGAGCACGTAAGTCCTCTGAATACTTTCTTACCTCAGATATTGTATTCACTAAGTTTTGCAGTTCTGTTTTATCTCTAAAACTACATACAACGCCTACCGTATTATCATTTTCGAGTATCGGTGTCATGTTTAAAATAAACACTTTATCTTGAAATGCGATTTCTTGATCGTTTTCTAGCACTCTTTCCATATGAAATTCTGGTAAAACCTTTGAAATGTGCTGGTGCATATAATCATCCTGTACATGTAGCATCTCTGCTGCCGATGTGTTCATCATCGTAATAAAACCGTTTTGATCAATAGCAATAATTCCTTCTTTTATAGATAGTAGTATTGCGCTTCGCTCCCGGTATAACGCTGCGATTTCATTCGGTTCCAAACCAAGTGTATCCTTCCTAATACTACGTGCTAAAAGGATGCCACCTACAATGCCGGCTAATAATACCGCTAAGGAAAAGAGGATAATTTCTTTCGTTCTACTCAATATGTTAGATTCAATACCTTTTATTAAAAACTCTACTGTCACAACACCTACTACTTGATTGTAATCTCCGTTATGAACAATAATAGGTGCTTTCGCTATTAAAGCTGGACCGCTTGTACCATTTCCTTCAAGCGTATAATAACCACCAAAAGTGAGTGCTTCATAGTTATATGGATTGTTACCCTTTGTGCCAATTAACTCCGAATTAGAATGCGAATACATAACCCCATAGCGATCTTCTATAATGACAGTATCTGCACCAGCTTGCTCACGAACTTGTTCCGCAATGGATTGGATTGTACTTTTATGTTCGTTATATTGAAAAGCCTCTTTTATAGCTGGCATAAAAGAAAGAGATTTAGCCGTTTGCAGTGCTAGCTGCTCCACTTGGCGCTTCGTATCAACGGACTGAATGTAAACAAATATTCCCGCTAATAGGAGAACGACAAATAAAATTAACGCGATAATTAAGCTTACTATTTTCGTTTGTAATGACACTTTGCGTGATTTCTTCATACTTCATATCCTTTGATAAAATATTCAAAACTATCAATCTCCTTTTTCTATTATTATGACAAAACGAATAATGAAGCAACTATTAAAACTCTCCATGTACATAAAGTACAAAAAGAATAAAATTGTCATAATATTGAGATTCCATTCTTTAGACAGTACAATTTAACTACAATGAACACGCTTTCATAATTATCATTTTATTTATAAACAAGAGGAGGAATGATTATGGCTCAAGCAAAATCTAATCGAGTCGCCGGCAATATTTTCAAAGGTTCTGTCGGTAATTTAATTGAATGGTACGACTGGTACGTTTACTCTGCCTTCGCTGTTTACTTCTCAGCAGAGTTCTTTCCTAAAGGTGATCCAACGAGTCAGTTACTGAACACAGCAGCTATTTTCGCCGTCGGATTTTTAATGCGTCCTATCGGAAGTTTATTAATGGGACGCTATGCGGATCGGCACGGACGCCGGGCAGCATTAACACTTTCTATTACGGTTATGGCCGGTGGTTCTTTCATTATCGCCTGTACACCTAGTTACGAAAGCATCGGGATTATGGCGCCTATTATTTTAGTTCTTGCCCGTTTACTACAAGGATTATCACTTGGCGGAGAGTACGGAACATCTGCCACATATTTATCTGAAATGGCTAGTAGTGGTCGCCGCGGTTTTTATTCAAGCTTCCAATATGTAACGCTCGTTGCTGGACAGATGGTTGCGTTAGGCGTTCAAATTGTTCTTCAGCAATTACTAAGCGAACCAGATATGAAAGCTTGGGGATGGCGTATTCCATTCATTATTGGAGCGATGGGCGCAGTAGCTGTATTATGGCTTCGCCGCACGATGGATGAGTCGGAGCAGTTCGCAAACATAAAATCGCAAAAACGCGAAAGCGCAGGAACCGTTCGCGCGCTTATGAAACACCCGAAAGCAGTATTAACAGTAGTCGGCCTAACATTAGGAGGCACTGTCGCATTCTACACGTACACAACATATTTACAAAAGTTCATGGTAAACACAGTCGGTCTTCCAAAAGAAGTTGTGAGCTGGATTAACTTTGTCGCACTACTTATTTTCGTCGTACTTCAACCGATTGCGGGGCTATTATCCGACAAAATTGGACGCCGCCCACTATTAATGGCATTCGGTATTCTCGGAACGTTACTAACAGCACCGATCTTCTTCTTCATGGAAAAAACGACAGAACCAATCGTAGCATTTTTACTCATGATGGTCGGTCTCATTATCGTTACTGGTTACACATCGATTAACGCCATTGTAAAAGCAGAACTCTTCCCAACTGAAATTCGCGCACTTGGCGTAGGTTTACCATATGCCCTAACCGTTGCGATATTCGGCGGAACAGCAGAATTCATCGCTTTATGGCTAAAGAGTATCGGAATGGAGTCACTATTCTACTTCTACGTAGCCGGATGTATCGCGATCAGCTTTATTACGTATTGGCGTATGGATGAGTCATCGAAGACTTCGCAGATTGAGGCGGAGCTTGGTGGTGGGGATAAACTAGCTAATAATAAATCTAGTTAAAAGTATGTATTCTATGACCTTCGTTTATCTGAAAAAGTATAATTCATTAATATGCAATTTAAAAACCTCTACTTATATGTAGAGGTTTTTAAACTTTATAACAGCAGATAAAAAAGAACAAGTTGATTTACGGGACAAGTCTGTCAAAAATCAGAAAGAATTCATCGATCAATTTTTGGAACTTGCAGCATAAGATACAATTCCATTAGGAATCTATACACTTTATTACCCTTTATTCTATTTTTGTACTAGAACCTTCTTTTTTGCTTTGTTCTTTGAGATATGCTGTTTCTTCTTTTGGAGTAGCTAATCTTTTTGCTTTTCCCGTACTTTCTCCACCTGCTTGCTCCCACATATAATTATGTTCCTCAACCGCTTGAGAAAAATCACCTTTTTCCCAACGATTTAAAATCACAACATATTTTTCTTTTTCAATTATTTTATCGCTTTGATCTAACAAGTGACGAAGCTTTTTAATATTCTCAGGGGACATTACGATAAAACCAATCTTTTTATCAGCTATTACTTTTTGATGCAACATTTTGTGCATAGAGTCGATTATGACACCCTCAGAGTTGACCAAATCGTCAATTTCCTCACCTTTGGCATCAACTGTTCTCTCTTGTATTTGCTTATTTTCACTTCCAGGATTGAAAAACATTCCTACCATATATCCTATAAATATACCAAATACCACGATACTAACTACAATCATCGAAAACTTTTTCCATCTATCCATTTGCAATATCCCTCCTAGAAAGCACCTTAATATTTGCACTTTGTAGTAATTGGAGCATAAACTTAACTACTATTCTATATTTTGTATCTTGTTCAAGAACATTACAATAATTTCCCCTCTCTTTTCTCTTCCTCCGATAAACAACTTAAGTTTTCAATCAATCCAATAACATTAATTTATATAAAGAGCTATTTCAAATCAAAAGATAGTACAACGAAATGTTTAAAGAACAATGTATGTAATGGGCGACCAAAAAAACCTTACAATTATATCGAACACCACTCCGATTATATCAACGTTTCGGCACAACATATCGACTTACCGACAAATTCCGTAGAAACTACCAATCTACAAAAAAACCCCCTCTAAAATGGTTGTTATATATGATCGAAAATGTAGAATGAGATTAAAGATAAAAAACACATTTAGGAGGTTATCATGACATTTGATGAATTGAAAAAGAACAAACCAACAACCTCATGGGTTGAGTATGATGAAGATGGGGAATTTTTCACTGAAGAAAATATAAGTGCAACAAATAAGGTTCTTGACACTTACATCAACAATTTACAAAAATTAGGAAACAACCCAACCGAAGTCGAAATAATGCAAGTCGTCCAAGAGGTCGTTATTAACATAAATGAATTAAACGTCGAACATGACAACTTTATCGAAACAATGGAAAGAGAAGATCTCTATGATTTTATCGATACAGCAGCACAAATAGCTGGCTTAGAATCCGAAGAAGACATCACAGAAGAATGGCGAGAATGGTAAAAAAGCTGCATACTCTTGGTGTCTAAATTTACTCCTTCATAAAACTTTGTCCCTTATTCTCCAATTAGAAAATAAGGGACAAACAAAAATAACTCCAATAGAATCAAATACTGATATATATTAAAATCAATAATATGATTAGATTTTTTTCTAAGTTCTTCTTCTCTAACTAAAATTAATCTATTTTCCAAACTCATTTCTCTAATCAATTACCAAGGCGTTCTGAACATAAATATCTTATATTCTTTAAGATGTATATCTTTAGAGTATTAAATAAACAGAAAAACAGCCGACTCTTTGTATAAAAGTCGGCTGCTTTCTTATCATTCAAGCTCTCCCTTGCGAAGGAGTTCAACAACTACTTGTGAATGCCCTAACACTAGCTTTTGCATTACATTTGTAATGCGTAGTGATCGCCAAAAAATCCCCCCTCTTCCCGTCTACTCACGTAAATGTTCCATAATAATTATTAAATACTATATCCTTGAATAATTTCATTTGTCTGAGCTACAAAACAACACTCTTCAGGATAGACCAAGATAGAATGATGATAACTATTCTTGTTAAACGAATGACTTTTTAACACGTTCCCATTCTCATGTATAGCCGCGACTATTGTTTCCAAATTATTTGATACTATCCATAGATACATGTTCTTACTCGGAATCCATAATACCCTTGATTCGAACGCTTTCGGAAGAGCGCTATACCTCCATAAGACTTCACCTTGATAATTGTAACCTTTTACTTCTGCTTTTGTGACAACCACTAAGCTACTCGATCCCAATGTAACAGATTGAATACTTTCTTGTTCTTTAACTTCAAGGATTTTCTCTAAATCCGTGTTATAGAACGATAACAATCTTGTTCCTATTCGCAATACCAAATTATGTTCCATTGTTTCATAAGCTTCATAAATAGCCGCCGAAAACTTTAATTCTATTTTACTATTTCGACTTTCCAATTCATATTTTTTCTTATCTGTTCTTTTTAATCTGAAGTTAGGTAAACTTACATCGTTTAATCCTGCGCCGAACACATTCCGTTTTTCACTTTCAACATCGGATTCATTTATTTTTAGTCTCCATTTTCCTTTGCCGTCGATTTCGAATATACCAGAAACAGACTTCTCCCCTCTATCAGAAGCAAAATGAACAATAGCCCTGTCCTCGGAAATAAAATCCAGATTAAATCCATGAGCATCCACTTTGAATTTATCAAGTTGTTGACCATCTTTTGAATAGGTAACAATATGCCCAGGAAGATAAGTAATTTCTGATCCTGAAGGTATACTTGTAAACAAAACCTCTCCATCTAAAGATAAGAATAGCGACCGCATAGATGAATATATATGATTTTCCCAAATAACATTTTCACCAAGGTCATAACATACTAATTTATGGCTCAAACGGTCTTTTTCTCTTTGTTTATCAGATAACTTTGCTAATTCATTAATTGATTTCTGCGGTCCTTCCTCAACCACGTAGACCCTTTGATTTTTCATGTCAATAACCCGACTACCAAACCACTCTTTTTTACTCTTTATCTCCCATCTTCCTGAGAACCGCTTAGTCACAGTAATCTCAGGTGCCACCTCACTTTGAACATCAATCTTTTCTACATCTGTAAAGGTTTTAGCCTCAAAATGTTGCCATTGGTGATTTTCAGGAGCTAACCAAAAGTATCCTTGATTATGAATCCCTCCATCAAAAAATACATTTTGACCAGATAAAATGAATAATTTCATTCCAGGATGCCCTTCTGAACCTTTTATGAGATTTCCAGTGTCTTTGTGTAGTTCATATAATCGATTATCTTCACACACAACTAAATATTTTTCTTGATTAGGAATCAATTGAATAGTAGTGGCTTGTTTTGGTAGCTGCGCGCCATAAATAAACTTCCCTTCTCTGTTTAACCAGAAAGTTTCTCCAGATTGAAAAGAGACAACCAATTTATTCTCTATCCAACAAATATATCTACCTTCATTTTTAAATGCATTAATCCATTTGAGCCTCCCACTACTATCCCAGGCAGAAACTCGCCCCTTCTCTTCTAAAATGAACACCATGTCAGTTTTGTGATCATGTGCGAAACCAGCGAATGGCGAATTAAAACTCATTCTCTCAAATCCCATAGAAAATTGAGCTGCTAATTGTTTAGCAAACATACTTATTGCTTCTTCTTCAGTTTTTGGCGGGGCAGATAATTCACGTTGAAGTTCTTCTTGTTTTTGTTGTAATTCTTTTTCTTTCAGTTCAGAAATAGCAATTCTAGCTTTTAAATTACCGTTATTGTCCAATCTATACAATCTATCCATACTCGAGACAAAAATATCGGTTGAATCCGCTGACACCTCAAGTAAATAAGGCATAAAACTAAGCTCACCAAACATCGTAGAGAGTGTTTCTTTAAAAGCAATTCCCCATTTTAGATCTCCATTAAAGTCAAAACAATAGAGCTTACCTGGACCGTCATATGTTTCCCGGGTTCCCACTAGCCAAAAATCATTACCTATCGCAAATCTAAAAGGTTGCCATTGAAACTCATATACAATAGCTTGCTTATTCTTATAATGTACAAAAGCAACCTTTTCTTTATCGTGAAGCAGAGCACCCATGTGATTCACAGCAACAGGATGCATTTTTTCTAATGCTGTTTCTTTTAAATTGATTTGTTGTACTTGCTCTTTAGTAATCATTTCAATAGTTCCTGCCGCTTCGACAACAAGTAAATCTTGATTATGATAAAGATGACGAAATTTCCTACGAGACCTGGTTTCAAAATTTATTAATTTAGGATTTTTCTTGGCTACAGAAAAGAACGAATCCCATGTTTGCTTGCTATCCGTTTGTAATAGAATCGTTGATATTGGTCGAATTGTATCCTTATCAATAAAATCATAATATTTATTTTGTTTAATATCACCTAAATGACGCTCTGAATTTACCATTGGACCATTATTAGGTTCCTTAACAGCCGGATTAGAAAATAACTTCTTGATTGTATTGAATATCCCCATAATTATCCCTCTCTGAATAGAATTAATTTATTTTCTTAAAGTATCTCTCTTAACAAATACATTTCTCTAATTAGATACTACCATAAATATATATAACTAAAGCACCCTAATTTCCAGGGGACTTTTGGCATAAATCACCTATACCGTTAAAACATATCTTTTAAAGATTAAATAGAAAGAAAAATTGCCGACTTTTATATAAAAGTCGGCTGCTTTCTTATAGTTCATCCTTCCCATATGAACAGACTCAACCACCCATTATAAGCGCTTTCTAATCTTAACTTTTAAGCTGTTTAGTTTTTACAGGTACTAAGAGGAACATCTCCTAAATGCGGTATTCATAGCTAACCTGCATAATATCATTCCCTAATATGTCCGATAAAGAGTTCTTATTTTTAATTGATGTACTCAATCCTGGAGATGAACTATATTCACTAAAAGAATATCGAAAATCCGCAACCATTTCGAGATTCATATCAAAGCAGACTCTTTCTTGCAATTCCTTATAGTCTGATTTAGAAAAATTAATAGGGCTTTTTCCATAAAAATAGACAAATTGATAATAGTGTGTACCTTCCAATTTTGAATGATGATTTTCTATTTCCCTTTTCACTAATATACCCATACAAGAGATCTCTCCATTATATTTATCCTTCATACAAACTGGATAAGATTCTAAAAGTGTATCTTCTTCAAGATTTATATCATTCAAAATATACATTTTTCATATCCCCCTTTATTCCATATCATTTAAAAATATGCAAGGAAAATGAATATATAACTACTTGTACAATATTATTTTCTAATACAAAAATTAAGAAGGACTATGTATTATTCGGATTTGAATCATATATAGATTCGGAAGGAACTACAAAAAAGCGAAAATCTTATATATGGAGATTCATCGAGCATTGATGTAGTTGTTTTGCGCCCTCTCGTGAAGAGCTAATCCAAAAGATATTAGATGAGATTCATAAACATGTGGCAGATCCAGAAGATCGTGGCTACAGCATATCGACTTACCGACAAATTTCGCAAAAACTACCTTCCAAACTAGCAACCAATCCCACCCAAGCACCAACTCTATCAACAAAAAAGACCACCAAAAAGGCAGTCTCCCTCAAAACTCAATCCTACTCCCAACTCCACGCTCCACCGCTCTCTCATACAAATACTTCGCAACAATTATATCCACTACCGCCAAACCAACCGATTTGAAAACAGTAATCTCCTCATCGTTCTCCCTACCAGCTTTTTCTCCGCTTATAATTTGACCAAGTTCGGCATGGATGTCGCTTGCTTCAAATAGACCTTCTTTTATTGGAACTTGAAGGTCCCCTGTTTCTTCTAATGCTGCTTCTTTTGATTCGACTACTACTTTGTTAGCGCCCACGATGGCGTGAGATGGTAGTTCTTGCATGTTCGGTCTGAATGAGCCGACGGCGTTTACGTGGACGCCTTTTTGTAGTTTTTCTGAGAAGACTGGTGTGGATGCGTTCGTAGTTGTGACGATGATGTCTGCTTCGCTTATTGCTTCATTTGCATTTGTTTTAACATAAGCAGGTGTATTGAATTTCTCTTGTATATATTGCGCAAATACATACGCTTTTTTTTCTGTGCGATTGTATAAAATGACTTTTTCGATATCTCTAACCGCAAATATTGCTTCGGCAATTCCCTTCGCTTGTTCACCCGTTCCGATAATGCATAACGTTTTTGCGTTATGACGTGCTAAATATTTTGTCGCTACTCCTGATAAGGCTCCTGTTCGAATCATCGTTAAGTAGGATCCTTCTAAAAGCGCGAGCGGTTCTCCCGTTTGAAAGTCTGATAGCATTACAATCCCATTTATCGTTTTCTTTCCTATGTTTTTGTTCTGCGGGACTACTGTTACTACTTTTAGACCGAGTGCTTCGAGTCCTTCCGCTACTGAAGGCATAATTAATGCCGTATTTTTCTCATTCGCAAATGGTAGTGAAGTACGTATTGGTGTGATCGTTCTTTCTGCGGAAAATTCTTGTAAAGCAAGCGCCGCGTATTCAATGACTTCATTCATATTTACTAAGTTTCTTTGTTCGTTCGCGCTTATGACTAACATATTTATTCACCCCCTCTTCTTATCCTAACAAAAATCCCCGATTCAAATCATCTCTCGGATCTACCACGAACTGATGAAATCCTGTAATAAATGCATTCCCCGTTACTTTCGGAACGACAGCTTCGTATGTATCTACCGCTGTTACCGACAATACTTCTCCTTCGAATTTCCCCTCAGTAATACATTCGTGGACGAAAATTTCTCCCTTTTGTAAATTATCCCTTTCAAAAAGAGTTGCGATTCTTGCGGAAGTTCCTGTGCCACAAGGAGAACGATCTACTTGTCCGTCAGCGAAAATTGTTACATTTCGTAACGTAGCGTCTTTCCCTTCCGGTTCATCTGAAAAAATAACGCCGTATATTCCTTTTAACCCTTCTTCAAGCGGGTGCTTTACTTCCATTTTACTCTCGATATAATGTTTAATTTTACCGCCCCACATTTGAATAGCAGGTAAGTCCTTGAAATCAACTTTCAAACCAAATTCTTTACTATCTACTACCGCGTAAAATGCTCCGCCAAACGCGATATCTACTTGAAATTCATAGTCATCTATTTTAATAGGAACGTCTTTTTTGTATACAAATGAAGGGACATTTTCAAATGATACGGACTCTACTTCGCTACCATTAAATTTTGCATACGCAATCACTTCACCAGCAGGGCTATCAATAATGAACTTTTGTTTCTCACCTGTCACTTCAAACATACCTGTTTCAATTCCGACTGTAATAACGGCAATAATGCCATGCCCACACATCGTACTCCAGCCTTCATTGTGCATAAATAACACGCCAAAATCAGCGTGAGCACTTGCCGGCGGTGTAATAATACAACCGTACATGCCGTGATGCCCTCTCGGTTCATACATAAGAACCTCGCGAAGATGATCCAAATGCTCCATACAGTATGCGCGTCTTTCTAACTGCGTTTCTCCCTTTATTTCCGGCACGCCGCCTGTAATAATTCGAAGCGGCTCTCCAGCTACGTGAGCATCAATCGTCGTATACACTTTACTAACCTTCATTTCTATCTCTCCCCTATATGTTGATACTCTTTTCATTGCAAATATCATGCCAACGCATAGGGTATGAATTTGTATACATTGTTTAAAAAAACATACAGTACTGTCTATTTTTTTATACACGATCCAGAAGCTATTTTCTGGAACCACTTGATACAGCCAGGCTTATTATTTTCAATGGAAAGTTACTTCCATCCCCAACATATACTGTTCAAAAGCAAAAAGGAAGTGATCCCATGTATTACGGAACAAAAGGCTGGTACGTAGCTGAACTAAAAAAATTAGGTGTTCGCTATCATGAAGGAAGAAAACTAGAAAGTTACCGCGGACACGTCTTACGTAATTTACTCATTGCACAACAAGAGAAATTAAAAGAACAGTAACATTCTAATGTAACGATATCGGCGATTCTCGGAATATATCAGCGATTCAACGCAATATATCGGCGATTTTTTAAATTTACCGACGATTCGACATGGAATATCGACTTATCGACAAATTCCGCCAATTCATCTATCTACACCACCAACCAATCACACATTCATACAAAGCAAAAAAAGGTCACCCAAACGGGTGACCTTCCTTTCTTATTCACAAACAAGAATTTGTCTAGTAAATGATCCTTTTCTTGTAATGCAGCGATCTGTAATTTCAAATCCTGCTTCATGGATCATGTCGTCCATTGTTTCCATCGTGACAACGACTACCTTTTTAGCAATGCGGCGCGCGCTTGAAAGAATGGAGAGTTGATCTTCTGGTGTTGCGTGAGTAAATAAATCATACGGCATATCGATAATTGCAACGTCGTAGTTCTCAGTAATCTCCTCGATTGGGCCTTTTGTTACTGTTCCTTCAAACCCGAAATGTGCTATGTTCTTTCTCGTTCCAAGAACTACAAGTGGATTTATATCTCTACCAACGATGTTAATCCCCATAGAAAGTGCTTCTACTACTACTGTTCCAATGCCGCAGCATGGGTCAATTGCTCGTACTCCCTCTGGATTTGGCACCGCAATATTTGCAACCGATCTCGCAACGCGTGTGCTAAGAGATGTCGAATAGCTATGCGGTTTTTTTATGTGGTGATACCAAACTGGTTCACTTTCTACATAGTGCCCGAAGTACCAGCGTCCTCCAAGTGGAACAATCCCGAATACACGCTCTGGATTACGAACATCCGCTTCTCCTTCAATATGCATGCCGAGGTCTCGCTCTATCAGACGTCTTTCTCCATATTCAATTTTATTCTCTCCAACAAGGTCATTAATTTTAACGAAGATAACTTTGAACGTCGCCCCTGCCAAATCAATTTGTTCTACTTGTTTCAAAATACTTTCTAAGTCGTCCCCTTCATACATAACCTCAACGCGCTCTTTCATAAACGCACTTCTACTCGGGTCAATTTTGACATCACTTTTTAAAATATTAACGTGAGACTCCATTCCAAAGAACGAGCGCATTTCCAAGTAACATAAAGCACGCTCCTCCTCGCGAAATGCATACGTATATATACATGCAGGTGTTTTACTATGATTATTCAATCTATTATCATCCTCTATATCGTTATAATTACAATTACTACAATATCTTTTCGTATAAAATTAAATGATATCACATGCCTGAAATAAAGAGAAACGTTAATAAATAAAAGAGACTGCCAATTGGCAATCTCTTTTATTTATTAACGGAAAGAAGATACGTTATTACCTTTTGCTTCGTAATAGTCTAAAATACCTTGATAAATTGCTTCTGCTGCAGCTTGTCTCTGTTTTGGTGTAGCAATTTTATCTGCATCACTTTTATTATCTACAAATGCTAATTCTGTTAATACAGCTGGCATTGTATTTTCTCTAGTTACGTATAAGTCCTGATGTTTTATACCACGATCTTTTGTTCCAAGTGCTGCTACAAGACGATCTTGAATTTTTTGTGCTAATAACTTACTGTCTTCTACATGCGGATTCGTTACTTTTGCTCTTGCTGACTGATAATATAATGTTTCTGTACCTTGTCCATTTTTATATTGAGAGCCATTAGCATGAATACTTACAAAAATATCTCCATTATGTTCCTGTGCAAACTCTACTCGTTTTTTCAATGAATCTGTTGAGTCTACTCCTGGACGTGTATTATCTGTACGAGTGAACATAACAGTAAATGGTGCTTTTTGCTCAAATATTTTCTTTAATCGTAATGATACATCTAATACAGTTTCACTTTCTTTCTCATAATAACCAACATTACCCGAGTCAATTCCACCGTGACCTGGATCAATAATAATTGCTTTACCTTCTAAGAAGTTCTCTTGTTTTACTGGGTTTAATTGATTTTTATCAACCCATTGGAAACCAGCGCCTACGCGGATACGAATCCAGCTTCCACTCTCTTCCATAACCGTTACTGTTTGTGCATTATATGTACCTAGCACTTTAGAACTATGTGAAGCTGCTTCATAAGTAGTAAATCCTTCATTAATCGTTTCTGTTTTTTCTGTTAGAGGTGTCCACTTCTCACCTTTACTTGTTACAATTTTTAACCAGCCGTCTGCTCTTTGTTCTTTCACTACAACCATTTGTGGCTTATGCTGAACATCAGTAATACCAGATGATAATGATGGTTGATGATATGTAATAAAGTTTCTGTTCATATACATTCTTTTTGATGTATCTGTTTTATTTTGATCAGCCATCGCAATAAACTGAGCTGCTTCTGCACGAGTTACAGTTCCTTCAGGCTCCCAGCCATTTCCCGTACCTTTAGAAATCTCTAAAGCTACTAAAATATTAGCTTGTTTCTTACCCCAATGGGGTTCCAAATCTTTAAACTGTGTTGGAAGTTCTCCAATAATTTTCTTATCTAATGAGTATGCTTGTACTAACATAGATGCCATAGATGCACGGTTAATTTGGCTTGATGGATTAAATTTACCAGTACCATCTCCACTAATTACACCTGCTTTTTCCACTGCAGCAATGTACGGAGCTGCCCAATGGTTTTGTGCATCTTTAAAAGATGGCTTTGCTTTTGGATCAATTGGTAAACCAAGAACGACTGCTAAAATTTTTGCAGCTGACCCTTTATCTACTGCTTCAGATGGAGAAAACGTTCCATCTGGCTTTCCATCAAGCGCCTTTTTTCCTACTAAATAATCAACTGATTCTTGCGCCCATGAAGGAACATCAGAAAACTTCTTCGCTGCTGCGAAACTACTTACTGGAGACGATAATAAACTTGCGGCTAAAATACCTGCCGCGACTGCACGATACTTCATAAAAAATAATACTCCTCTCGACAATCATCTTTTAATAACGCGTAATCTTAATATATAAATCTCGAAAAATCCGAACAAAAAAAATTAGTGCGCCTCTATTATTTTATAATACTCGAATTATGTAGTAAACCTACTTTCTTAATATTGTAAAATAAATTACAATTAACTTACTCTTTGTTAAATAAAGTCGATTTCTCTGCAAACAAAAAATAGGCTACTAGAGGTAGCCTATTTCTTTTCTTATTCTGCAATCATCTCTGATAATACATATGCATAAACAAGTGCTTCTGTATGAGCAATCGAACTTTCATGTGTACGCTCAAATGCATGAGAAGAATCAATACCCGCTCCAATTAATGCATGTTTCACATCAAATCCAGCCCGAATCGCAGCTGATGCATCCGATCCATAGTAAGGATAAATGTCTACTTTATATTCAATATTGTTCGTTTTCGCAAGCTCTACTAAATGTTTACGTAGTGCATAATGATACGGACCACTAGAGTCTTTTGCACAAATAGATACTGTATACTCGTCAGATGCTTGTCCATCACCTAGCGCTCCCATATCAACCGCTAAATATTCAACTGTTTCTTCTGGAATGTTAGAGTTACCACCGTATCCAATCTCTTCATTGTTAGAAATTAAGAAATGAGTTGTATATGGTAATGTTACGTTTTCGTCTTGTAATCTCTTAATTAATTTTAATAGGATCGCAACACTTACTTTGTCATCTAAATGACGTGATTTTATGTACCCACTCTCTGTAATTTGAACGCGTGGATCAAATGAAACGAAGTCTCCTACTTCAATTCCTAATTCACGTACTTTATCAGCTGAAAATACGCGCTCATCAATACGAACCTCAATATTTTTCTCATCACGTTTCGCTTCACCTGCATCTTTATATACATGTACAGATGTTTGATGCATTAAAATCGTTCCTGTATACGTCTTACCACTTGATGTTTCAATTTCGCAATATTCCCCTTCTACAGAGTTCCAGCGAAATCCGCCAATCATAGAAAGACTGAGACGACCATCTGGCTTAATTTCTTTTACCATCGCACCTAACGTATCAACGTGTGCTGTTAATAAACGGTGCTGTGCATCATTTTTCCCTTTTACCGTTAAAATAAGAGCACCTTTATTGTTACGCTTCGTTTCTACATTCCACTCACTTACATAGGTTTCAATAAAACGAATAATTTTCTCTGTATTTCCAGATGGACTTGGAATAGAGACAAGCTCCTTAATCAATTCCATCGTTTCTTTCGTATGATGTGCCATTGTCATTTCCTCCTCATTTTTCCTATTATTTAGTATACCGAATTTACTATAAATCCTCTACTCATATAGCTTAATTTTCTAAATTATAATAAAATTCACTTTAGTATATAAAAGGAGTTACACAATATGAATATATCAAAAAAATATGTACACATTGCACTCATTTGGTTTCTAGCATCATTACTTTGTTTACAAGTTTCTTATGCAGTTCATACTACTACTTCTATTACAACTGGCTGGGTATTAACAGCTATCTTCTTCATTATTAGCTTAATTGCAACAAAAAAGCATAGCGTTAATGAGTAACGCTATGCTTTCCCTACAAATCTATTCTTCTGAAACATCCAACAAGTAAATACCTCTTTCAAACCCACCGCGCTCTATCTCTTTCTGCTTACGAAGACGTTCTACATCTTCAATTGTTGCACCTTCTGCACGCGCTAATGATATGATTACCTCCAGTGCATCCGCAAGAGAATCAAGCGCATGTTCACGCTCTTTCATAGAAGCAAATTCACGAATTTCTTCTGTTCCAATTTTCGCTAAAGCTTGTATGTATGCTTGTCCTGTTAATTTTTGTGCTGTATATGTTTTTCCAGACATTAAAATCTTCTCTGGAACACGATCTCTTACTAACTTGTTATATGCTGACATCATTCATCCTCCTATGTTTAATAGCAGCCGAGCTCTGCCTTATAAAATAACCACTCTTTTTTCACACAAGCACTTAACATATCAATTCCTGATCCATGTGCCCTTACTGCCGGAAAGAAATAATGCTCTGTTTCTTCTTTCTTCTCTCCATATAAGGTTTGGTACTCATCAGGAATCGCCTCTTTTTTCACATCCCGTTCTTTCTCCACTTCACCTGAGAAAGCAACAATTGGATGCCCTTCAAAGAATAGTGCAGTCCGTACCGCAAGAGATGGTGTACTATGCATGTAAATAAAATAATAACGATAACACCAATCAATTTCTTCATATATTACTCCTAAAAAAAGTGCTAACACAATTATACTAAAATGTGTTAGCACTTTCTCCCCTTTATCCTAAATTAACCGGCAGTAAAACTGCCACTACACTTTATTCTCCTTTAAATGCTGGCAAACGTTTTTCTAAAAATGCAGCAATGCCTTCTTTATGATCCGCTGTTTGTCTCATTGCATATTGGCCGCGTTTTTCAAGTTGTAACGTTTGTTCTAAATTAGAACGGTTTACTTCACATAAAATTTGTTTCGTTTGAATCATCGCTTTGATCGGCTTTTGTGACCATTCACTAATTTTTTGCTTCACAGCCGTTTGGAAATCTTCGCCGATTACTTCATCAATTAAACCGATTTCAAGCGCTTCGCTCGCCGATAATTTCTTTCCTTCCCAAATAATTTGCTTCGTCATATTTTCACCGACGCGTTTTTGAAGGAAGAAATGGCCGCCACCATCTGGAATTAAAGCGATTCCAATAAAGTTCATCGCAATAACGGATGATATATCTGCCATCACATAGTCAGCTGTTAGTGCAATACTTAATCCAAGACCAGCAGTTGGTCCATGAATCGCACTAATAACAAGCTTCGGCATCGTATATAAAGTCACAACGACTTCAGAAATAGTATTCATAATACCATCAAACTTGCTTTCATCATTACTTGAAAGCATCGATTTAATATCTCCACCCGCAGAAAAACCACGGCCGTTCCCGCATAACACAACAATGTGTGCAGAACTCTCCGCTACTTCTTTCAATTTTTGTAATAGCTCTTTTAACGTTGGCTCATCTAATGCATTTAACACCTCTGGGCGATTGACCATAACCGTTGCAACGTGCCCTTCATATTTCACAATGACAGATTCTGTTTTACTTGTTACTTCCATTATATATACCCCTCTTTTCTACACAAAGATTATACTTATATAATTATAGAAAGGATGTGAAAAACCCTTCTTTTTTCTTAATTTTCTGTCTAATAATCTCGTAATTTGTATATCGTCTTGCATAAAACATACAATTTCGTTGAAAAATATAGAAATTAAAGTCGGTTTATCCCGGCTCTTCATCTATTTACCATTACAATGAAATGGTGTATTCTTAAGTCTGATATAAAAATTAAATATAGAAATTCATTCCCCTTCCTATTATATAGAGGGGTGCTGAAATAAAGGAATGAAGAAATGGAGGAACATATGGTTACTAAGTTAAAACAGACGGATAACTACTTCCCGCATTTCCTACTGCTATTCATCGTGTTTCAACCAATTTTAGATTTATTAACGTCTTTTTCAATCTATATATTACACATGAGCGCAACAGTCGGAATCGTAGTCCGTTTCGCCTTTATGCTTCTTGCATTAGGTTATCTACTTCTTCATCATAAACAACAAGGCGCGAAAAAGTACATTCTCTATTTATGTTTACTCGGAATTGCACTGGCAATCGGTCTTGTAAACAATATGATGGTTAAATCTCCAGTTTCATTTGGAGAAGAAGTTAAATTTATTTTAAAGAGCATATATCCAATTGTGCTACTGTTTGGATATATTATCGTCTTTAAAGAGCTAAAAAATAAAGAATATGTGTTTCATAAAATCATCACATATTTCTTATATGCAACTTTAATTTTAAGCATCACAATGATTATCGCAATGCAAACTGGCACTGATTTCCCAAGCTATCCTCACTCAAAAATTGGTTCAAGAGGATGGTTCTTTGCTGGAAATGATTTAAGTGCTCTCTTCGCGATTATGTTCCCAATCGTTGTCCTATATTCGATTTATAAAACAACTTCTTTCTCGAAAATATATTACTGGATTCCAACAATACTTGCGATGTATGCAAGTATTATGGTCGGAACAAAAGTTGGATATGGTGCAATTGTGCTAACATTAGGCGTAGCACTTTTCTTCTCGTTCATTGAATATATGATAAACCGTAAAAAAGAAAAAAAAGGATTCACATATCTTGTAAACACCATCGTTGCAGCAGTTGTACTAGGAGGTTTAATTGTTCTTACACCGCATACTCCTATCGCAAAAAATATGGGAATCCACATGCAAATATACGAATACAAAAAATCAGTACAAGAAGAACAAGATAAAAAAGAAGGAAAAGTAATTAAAGAAGATCTAGAGGATGCAAAAAAACACGCAAAAGGTGAACTAACAGACTCTGAAGTGAAGAGTTTAATTTATAGTGATCGGGACAAATTCTTAAAAGTATACAAACAATACTATAAAGAAGCACCGCTCTCACAAAAACTTTTTGGAATGGGTTACGCTGGTAACTACACAGTTAAAATTAAATTAATTGAAATGGACTTCCATGACCTATTTTTCGCCTTTGGAATTATCGGTTTCCTTATTTACTTAATACCACTTCTATACTTCGGTATTAAACTATTCATCCGTATGATTACAAACTTTAAGAAAATTATAACTGTAAAATATATGCTATTAGCTAGTACACTCATCCTATCACTTGGCATTGGCTTTATGTCCGGTCACGTATTAACAGCGCCATCTGTTAGCATTTTTTTCGTTGTTATACTTGCCTACTTAATTGTTGATTTAGAAATAGAATAGAAAGAAGCAGCATCTATTTGGATGCTGCTTCTTTCTACTCCAGTCATAATTGCTTTTTCTCGCTTAATTAAATTTTTTGTGGATTACTAAAAAAAGATCGAATCACATTACGATTCGACCTTTGAAACAAAACTATTTCTTTCTATTGAAACGATGCATGAATCTGCTCCAGCACCTCATCAATATTATCCTTCGTAATAACAATACCGAAATCTTTCGGCACATTACGATCTTCTTCATTTACAACTTCATGTGCAATTATCTTTCCGACTTCTGGTCTGAAATGATGTCCATCCATATAGTTATCTAAGTTCTTTGTTACTGAATTTAAATACATGAAATGATGTACTTCTCCAAATACATCGACAGTATCATGGAGCCACCTTTTATAATCTTCCCAACGTCCTGATTGAATCATCGCACGGAACAATGGCTCTGAAACAGGAGTTGTAAAAATATAAAACTTTGTATTCGGATTATGAGATTTTACAGTTCCTAATATTTCCTTCATATTTTGATACTCATAATTCCCGCCATAAATCTCTCTACTAAATTTATCTACTTGCGCGGCAATTTGTGTGTCACGCTCTTCTTTCGTATACTCACGCATCGATTTTATGTTATCGCGATTATATACATCAATAGTCTTATTGTGATGAATGGAGTTTTGAATTGTATTTCGGGAATATGTAATTCCATCCATACTCACATACGATTTAATTGGATATAGTAAGCTTTGCGCCTCATTAATATATACTTCTGGCTTTTCAAAACCGATTTCTCTATTTTTGTTCGTTCCAAGGAAATCTAAACCAATCACAATAGAAGATAATTCACTACCTTTTCTCTCTTTTGCATATTCAATGTACGCATCGTACTCACGCGGATCTGTACTACTTACCGCATAATTAAATGCGTTTAATCCAGTAAAATCATTCTCATTGATAAACGTTGTTCTACTACTTCCAAGTATAACGCCATCATAAGTAAACGGACGATATGTTATATAATTCGTTTTTTGTTGTCTCTCATTAAACCCAAACTGAACATCATTCCACTTATTTTTATGAGAGAATAACCAAAGTGAATCTGCATAGCCATTAAATATTCCAACACCTGCAAGTGGAACAAAAACACATACAAAAACGAAAATAAGCCACTGTTTGTTTTTCATATTCTCCACCTAGAAATTAAAGTATAAAAACTCACTAATACTCGTTAAATGCAATACACTATACACAAGTAATATTGCAGTAAATAACGCCGTCCATACTGTCGGACGGAATGAGTCTTTTAACTGAATTGAATTTTTTAAGAAGAAACTAATACATAATGCTCCGAAAATATACGCTACTATTTCCGTATTTAATAATGAAACATGGTATGCTTCAGTAAATGAAACACCGTACCCTTTTAAAAATTGTAGCTTCTCAATAATAAATACCGGGAATACGCTATTGGCTAGTTCGAATCCATTAAATCCAAACATTCCTTTTAACACTTTCACCGCATCATGCATCGATGTTGCTCTAAAGAATACCCACGTTATATTAATGAAGAAAAACGTCACGAGCCATCCCGCCCAAGCCGGCATGCGCCCTCCTGCTTTGTTCCACAAACGATGAACGACAGAAGCTAATCCGTGCAGAAATCCCCAGAAAATAAATGTCCAACCAGCCCCATGCCAAAGTCCACTTATTAAGAAGACAATCATAATATTGACGTATGTACGCGTAATACCTTTTCGATTTCCTCCAAGAGAAATATACACATATTTCGTTAAAAACTGGCTTAATGTCATATGCCAACGATGCCAAAAGTCTTGTATACTCACCGCTTTATAAGGTGAGTTAAAGTTTTGAGGCAATTTAATGTTGAACATTAACGCAATTCCAATTGCCATATCGCTATATCCACTGAAATCAAAGTATAACTGAAATGTAAACGCTAATGATGAAAGCCACGCTTCAACAAAAGTTAGCGACTGCTGTACATCAAACCCTTCCCGTACGACAGGAGATAAAACGTCTGCAATCCCTACTTTCTTGAAAATACCGATGGCAAATACAAAAATACCGAGAACGATATAATTTGATTGCCAACGCTTTTTACTACGATCCGCAAACTGCGGCATAATTTGCGCATGGTGTACAATTGGTCCTGCAATAAGTTGCGGGAAAAATGTTACAAACAGAGCGTAATCAAGAAAATGACATGCCTCCGTTTCCCCGCGATATGTATCTACTAAAAACGCAATCTTTTGGAATGTATAGAAACTAATCGCAAGCGGTAACGTTAATGATAATAATGTAAAATGAGTTCCAAATAACGAATTTACATTTTGCAAAAAGAAATCATAGTACTTGAAATAACTAAGCATTCCGATATTAAATAGTAAGCCTACTGTTAAAAGAAATTTACTCTTATGCTTCACGAGCCTCATTCCGATAAAGTAGTTCACAATGAGCGATACTAACATAAGCGGCAAATACTTTATGTTCCAATAACTATAGAAAAATAAAGATGCTGCCACAAGCCAAGCTTTCGCTAAAGTAGTTTGTCCAAATTTATTTAATAAAAAATATAAAAGAAATGCTATCGGTAAAAATAAAAAAATAAACTCAAACGAGTTAAATAACACACCATCTCTTCCCTTCTAAACAAATCACACCTTATTCATCTTATCTTATCCAGATAGTGGGTGTCAAAAGGATTCCATACCGCTTTCCTTCTATTATATAGGATAATTATTTTAATCGAATTATTAACATGCTAAAATATTAAAGGCGCTATTATAAAAAAGAATATATAATAGATATGTCGGTTTTTTTGTACGAAATGTATTTCGAAAAAGTGAGGAGAGTCCTTTGGTATTTAGTAGTTCGATTTTCTTATTTATCTTTTTACCTCTCGTATTATTTCTCTATTTTATAGTGCGTGCCGAGCTACGTAATTTCGTATTACTTGCATTTAGTTTAATTTTCTATGCATGGGGCGAACCACGTTTCGTTCTTTTAATGCTCTTTTCCATCGTATTAAACTACTGCTTCGGCCTACTCGTGCATCATTATGATAAACGAAAAAATATGAAAGTCACATTTTTAATTATGGCTGTGGTCGGAAATATACTATTACTTTCTTATTTTAAGTATATTTCATTTTTCACAGACATTTTAAACAACGTCTTGCACTTATCTATTCATGTGGAACCTATTCCACTACCAATTGGAATTTCATTTTATACATTCCAAGCGATGTCCTATGTCATCGATATATACCGTAAAGATGGGGATGTTCAAAAAAATCCACTTAACTTAGCGCTATATATCTCTATTTTCCCTCAGCTTATTGCCGGACCAATTGTTCGTTACAATATCGTCGCTGAGCAAATTAAAACGCGCATCCATTCTTTTGAACGATTCACAGAAGGTATTCAAATTTTCGTTCTCGGACTAGCAAAAAAGATATTAATCGCTAACCAAGTTGGATTCGTCGCTGATAAAATCTTTGCCTTACCACCATCTGAAATGAGTGTTGGAACGGCATGGATTGGTATTATCGCCTATACCCTGCAAATTTATTTTGATTTCTCAGGGTACTCTGATATGGCAATCGGACTTGGAAAAATGTTCGGATTTGATTTCCCGAAAAACTTCAACTATCCGTACATCTCTAAATCTATTTCAGAGTTTTGGAGAAGATGGCATATTACACTCGGCTCTTGGTTCCGCGATTACATATATATCCCGCTCGGCGGAAACCGCGTTTCAAAACTAGCGAATTATCGTAACCTCTTCATCGTATGGGGGTTAACTGGTTTATGGCACGGGGCAAGCTGGACATTTATCGCCTGGGGCTTATATTACGGCTTTATTATTTCAATTGAAAAAGCTGGATTCGAAAAAATATTAAACAAACTATGGAAGCCGCTGCAACATGCATACGTATTACTAATCGTTATGATCGGTTGGGTCTTCTTCCGAGCTGACAACTTCGCTTACTCGTTCCAATATTTAAAAGCGATGTTCGGCATAAGCGGCCAATCTTTCATCGATGACAATACGATGTTATACGTACATGAATACATTATCGTATTTCTCATTGCCTTTATCGCAGCGACACCAATTTTAAAAAGAATGAAAAATATACTAGAACTTGCGCCAAAAACGTATATGTTCACAATGCAATTTGTACGTCCTATATTATTACTAACATTATTTATGATTTCGGTTATGTACTTGATTAACTCAACATATAATCCATTTATTTATTTCAGGTTTTAACTTATGTAGGAAGGAAACGTTATTATGAAAAAATTGGGGAACCTCATCCTGTTTATCGGTTTTCTCACCATTATCTTTTCATTTGGCATATTATCGTTACTCAAAACAGACCGAGACATTTCACCAGTTGAAAATCGGCCGCTCGCTCAAAAACCAGCACTTACGAAAGAAGCTCTCCTAACTGGTAGCTTCTTTAAAGATTTCGAAACATACACAAATGATCAACTAATTGGACGAGATGAGCTTATTAAAAACTATACGATTGCTCAAATTAATATGGGCAAATCTCTCATTAACGACATTATTTTAACTGATGATAAATGGCTCCTGAAAAACCCGGCATGGACAAAAAAATATAATGAAATTGACCAATCCATGCCCGCTATAAACGATTTGTCTCAGTTTTTAAAAGAACAAAACGTTGAGTTTTACTTTGCTTTACCACCGTCAAAAACGAATGCATTATCATTTAAATTACCTTCTCATATTCACACATATGCACAGGAAAATTTAAATTACTTTCTAAAGAAGCTTCCAGCAGACGTAAAGCCAATAAAACTGATGGAACACTTTAAACAGAACTATACAAACGAAGAAATACAAGACATGTATTTCAAAACAGATCATCATTGGAATATGGACGGTGCCTTCTTAGGTTACCAATATATAATGAACACAATCGGGCAACAATCTTCTATATATAAAGGAAAAGAAATAAAAAAAGAAGACTACACTCGGACATGTGCGCAAAATAAACATTTAGTCGGTAGTTTTAACAACCAACTATACCAACTCATCGATGCAACGGGTGAAAAATTGTGCTACTACACACCGAAAGACGGTTTCAACTTCACAAGCGTAACCGCAAAAGATGTGCAAGGTACTATTCACCAAAACTTAGATGAAATATACGGCGTAGAAAAACAAAAAGATACAACATCATACGCAGGTTATTACACGGATGACTATCCAGAAATCGTCATCGAAAATAACAACGCACAAAATGAAGTACGCGCCTTAGTCCTAAAAGACTCATTCGCAAACGCAATCGTGCCACACTTAGCACAAAGTTTCAAACACACATCTATCCTCGACCTACGTCACTATCACGAAAAAGACGTATATCAATACATTCAAGACAACAATATTAACATAGTATTGTTTGTGTATAGTGATTCGAATTTGAGTGGGGATATGTTTAAATTTAAGAAATAGAAAGAAGGCTCTTGTAAATTTACAAGAGCCTTCTTTCTATTAAAAAAATCAGCGGGGATGAATCCCCACTGATTTTTTACTTTATCTATAATCAACTTATAGATTTGGGTTGTTAAGAACGTTCACTTGTACAGCTTGTGAACCAATTTCACTTGTTACAACTTTCTTATCTTCTAATACTTTGAATACTAATGTACCTTTGTCAGTGTACTTAGTAGTTAAAGCATCATAAATATCTGCTTTAAAGTTGTTGAATACTGAATCACTTGATGCTGTTACTGTTACATCACCAAGTTTTTGGTCAAAGATATCATAATGAGCATTACCATTTGTATCAAGGTAAAGAGTTCCTTTATCTTTGCCAGATTTCACAACACGTACTTTATGTTGTGTTTCTTTTGTTAAGTTAATACCTTTTACGATATCATCAAGGTTACTCTTCTCAAGTTCTAATACAGTACCGATGTTAATTTTCTTCTCAACGAAGTTTTCTGTTTGAACTGGTTTGAAGTCTACAGATTTAATAGCGATTTTCTCTTGAACGATTTCTAATGTCGCTTTACCAGCAGTTGCACCATTTTTCGTTAAGTGGATATCAACTTTACCTGGTTTTAAACCTTTAACAACAACTTTATTTCCAACAATTTCAGCTGTAGCTACTGCTGGATTTTTAGACTCAACTTCATAACCTTCTAAGTTTTCAGGATCAGAATATACGCGATCTGAAGTGTACTTAGATAATTGATACTCAACTGTGTTAGCCACATTTAAGTCAAGTTTTGAATCAGGTGATTCACCGTATTTACCTACTTTAGATACAAGTTCGAAGTTTTTGAATGCAACGTTACCTTCTGTTACGTTCACATATAATGAACCTAGAGTTTCACCGTTAGCATTTTGGAAGTGAACCGTACCTTCGCCTACTTCATTACCTGTAACACCAATTGTTTTTGTACCGATTGAGCCAGCATCAGTTGTTGTTACATCTAAAGTTTTCACTACACCTGTTTTCGGAAGAACTTCTTTAATTGCAGCTGAGTTAGCACCAAATGGATCGCCATATTGGTCAGTTGTTACAAATGTAACAGGTAACTCTTTGTTTTGAACAACTTGTAATTTATCTGGATTAGCTTTTACTGATTTTAACGCACGAGAACCAGTCGTTACTTTGAATTTAACGTCTTTTGTAACGTCGCCTACTTTAATAGTAAGTGTAGCTTCACCAGCAGCTTCAGCTGTAATGTAGTTGTTTACTACAGAGATAATACCGCTGTTTGAAGATTTAATGCTAATTGAGTTTGGATCAACTACTTTATCTTCTCCAGCAATTGTAGCAACTACGTTATGGATTTGTGCTTTCTCACCAACCACTAACGTTTGGCTGTTTAGTTTGAAGTCTTTTCCAGTCAATGTATTACCGTATACTACACCATTTTTATCTGCATCTACCGCAAATACAGTACTCTTAATTGCAGAAGCTGGTGTATCAAGGTTTTTCACTGAAATAATACCAGTGTTGGAAACAGTTAAACCACCGCGTTTTGTAACTTGAACCTCTACTTTGTAATCACCGTGAGAAAGGCCAACACCAAGTTTACCTGTAGAAGAAGTTGACTTTCCACCCTCAAAAATGTTTGCTGGTGAACCGTCTAAGTTATTTGCTACAAATTTGACGTCATGGTTTGCTAAGTTTAAGTACTCAACATCAGCGTTACCTTTTTCGTCGTTTAATTTGAAGACAATTGCTTGACCAGCACGATCATCATCAAATGTAAGTTTTTCTACAGCTAATTTTTTCACTTCGTATACGAATTTCGCTACGAATGATTGATTTTTAACTTTAATGCTTAAGTCTTTATTAGGAGCTACTTTGCCACCAAGTGTTACTACAGCAGAAGTACCATCAGCGCTTGCTTCAATCGCAACAGCTTTATCTCCTTCAAGAGTTACATCATCAGCAGAAAGTTTATCTAAACCAGTACCTGTTAATGTTAATTTCGCTGGTTCAGAAATTTTCACATCTGTTACATATGCTTGTGCATTATCTTTTTTACCATACTTTTTATCTGTTAATGCGATAAATTGAGCTGCTTCTGCACGAGTTACAGTTTTATTTGGCTCCCATTTCGTACCAGTACCTACAGAGATTCCAAGGTTAATTAGGATGTTAGCTTTTTCTTCACCCCAATGTTTTCTTAAATCATCAAATGTTGTAACTAACTCGCCATTAACTTTATCTTTTAAGTTATAAGCACTTACTAACATAGAAGCAAATGAAGCACGGTCAATCTTTCCTTCTGGATAGAAGTTTTCTTTGCCGTCACCTTTAACGATACCAGCTTTTTCAACTGCTGCGATATATTTAGCAGCCCATGTATTTTTAGCATCTTTGAAAGAAGGTTGAGCATTTTCATCAACTGGTAAGTTTAAAATTTTAGTGAAGATTACAGCTGCCGAAGCACGATCGATTGATTCGGTTGGACCATATGTACCGTCTGGCTTACCTACAATTGCACCTTTATCTACTAAGTAGTTAATAGAATCTTCTGCCCAATGTCCAGCTGGAACGTCTGGGAATGATTTACCTGCTGCTGCTACTGGAGATACAACACCTGCTACCATTGCTGCTGTCATTGTACCTGCGATTACTTTTTTGTAAGAGTTAGTCTTTGCCATTTTATAAATTTCCTCCTTCAGGAATATGCTACTAGTTTCACATCATATTAAATTTGAAAACTAGCTAGTTAGAAAAGCCATAAAACAATAAAAACATAAACAAAAAAACTATAATGAAAAGTAGTTCACATAAAAAATGATACAAACCGTTAAATGTAAATATAAGGTTTAAATACCATTTTCTGAAACAAGTTCATCATACTATACAAAACCATTCGTTATCAAGAACTTTCTCAAAAGAAGATTCGACACATTCTGATAATTCGGTCTTTTTATCGCGCTATTAAGATATCGATAATACTTAAATATAGAAATGAATAAACTGTTTTCCTATAAACCACTCTCAATGCGCTTCGTATATTTTTCATATCGAATACACAATTGGAATTATAGCACATATTTCCACTTCAGCATCTAAATATTTTTTACAATAAATACAATTTTCAGACTCTATTTGACTAAAAACATTACATTTCGACATTTTCTTCTTTTTTTCGAATGTTTTTTTAACAGAAAAAGGTGTTAATTTACAAATATTTTACATATCAATGAGGTATTCTTCTATTTTTGAAAGCGCTTTTTATTTGTTTCTCAATATAGCTAACTACTAATCTGCAAAATATGATTTATTTTTCAGAGCTCGTTTTATATAAAAAAAGAGCCCACATGTTGTGGGCTCTTTCTATTGAAATAAATTTCAATTAGCGAGTTACTGTTACTGGTTTGAAAGCAACAAGTTTGTTATTTTCTGTGTCAACTGTATTTAAAGTTGCATTATCTTTAAGTTCTTTAGCTTTAAGAGTTAATGTACCAGTTGCAAAGTTAACATTCTCTGCAGTTTCTAACTTAAGTACTACTTCTTTAGAAGCAGTTTCTTTTGCTGCTTTAGCAGAGTCTGCCGCTACCGTAAATGGCACACCATTTAAGTCAAATACAAGATCAGTTGCATCAACTTTTACAGCTTCAGAGAATGTAAGAGTTACTTCTTTTTTCTCTACATTTGTAACTTTAGCTGATTTAAATTCAGGAGCTTTTGTATCTTTAACTTCTAATAATAGGTTTGTTGTACCCATTTTCACACCAGATGCATTTGCAACATTAGCTACTGTAAATTTCACTGTTTCTGATTTTTCGAAAGTGAATGTTTTTGGTAATTCGATTGTAGCAGTATCACCAGATAAAGTGATTAGTGTACCTTCTGGTAATTTAGCTCCTGCTAATGTGTAGTTGTTTACGTTAGCAGCTGATTCTGCACCTTGGCCACCTTTTACTACTTTATCAAATTTAACTGTAATAGTATTTTCAGCCTTATTGAATGCTTTTTCTGTTACCTTTGGAGCTACTTTATCAACTACTACTTCTTCTTCTTTGTTTTTCTCAATTTTTACATCTGCAGTAAATGCTGCTGAATTATTACCAGCTGTATCTTGAATAAATCCTTTTGAAGCAGAAACTTTATAGTTACCTGCAGCTGGGAATGTTACAGTGATACCTTTTTTATTATCTTTCGCAGCTTCTACAGTCACTTTTGTTGTTACATCTTCGCTTGTATCTTGATTAATGATACGAACAACTGATTTATCAAATTTAGCTGTGTCAACATTTACTTCTTTATCAAATGTAAATGTTGCCTTTTGATCTTTTTCTGCTACAACTTTTACGAAGTTAGGAGCTACAACATCTTTTGTAACTTTTACTTCTTTAGATACTTTTTGACCTACGTTGTTAGCTAAATCTTTGTAAGCAGTAAATTCAACTGTAAGGTTTACAGATGTTTCTTTTTCTGTAAGAGCAGCTGGCACTGTTACAAGTGCTTTTGTTTGATCGTCAGTAAGTGCGATTTCCGTGTTAGGTAGTACTTTTCCATCTTTCTTAACTACTACTTTACCTTGACCATCTTTAATAAGCTCTTCTGAGAATGTTACTTCTAAAGTAGCTTTTCCACCAACAAGTTCTTTCACTTTAATATCTTTAACTTCTGGAGCTGTAACATCTTTTTCTACTTTGTACGTAGCTTTACCTTCGTACATTTCCATTTTGTTACCAGCTAAATCTGTAGCGCCAGTCACGATTACGTTAAATGCTTCGCCATTTTTAACTACATCTTCAACTTGAGCTTTTGTTAATGTAACTGCATTGCCAGCAGGCGTAGCTTTGATTTGTTTACCGTTAATTACAACAGTAACTTCATCCCCACTTAATTTTTCACTGAATACAACTTTAACATTTCCATCTGGAGTAGATACTGTAGATACAGTTGGAGCTACTTCATCGTTAAAGAAGATTACTTCTAATGCTTTTGGAATGTCTTTTCCATCTACAGATTTAACATCTTTAACATGTGCAACATAAGCTTGTTTATTTACAAGTGCATTTTTTAATGTAATAGTTGCTGATTTTTTATCTTTGCTTAACTCAACTTTTTCAATTTCAAGTTCTTTTGAACCTTCTACTACTGAGAAGTTAGCAGACTTATTTTCTTTTAACTCAGCTAAATCTTTAACTTCAGTACCGAATTTAACTTCGATTTCTTTAGCATTTACTGCTTTAATAGACTCAACTTTAGCTTCTTCTTTTTGTCCGAACTGCTTGTCAGTCATAGCAATAAATTGAGCTGCTTCTGCTTTCGTTACAGATTTATTTGGCTCCCATTTGTCGCCAGTACCTACAGAGATTCCTAATTTAACTAGGATGTTAGCTTTATCTTTACCCCAGCTATCTTTTAAATCATCGAATTTAGTTTCTAGAGGACCGTTTACTTTAGTATCTAATTTGTAAGCTTCTACAAGAAGAGATGCCATAGAAACGCGGTCGATTTTTCCGCTTGGATCGAATTTGCCGTCGCCTTTACCTTTAACAACGCCAGCTTTTTCTACAGCTGCGATGAATGGAGTATACCATTGGCCTTGAGAATCACCGAATGATGGTTTAGCATCTTTATCGATTGGTAAGTTTAAGATTTGAGCCATCATTGTAGCTGCTTCTGCACGAGTTAATTCTTTTCCAGGCTCGAACATTCCTTTGTCGTTACCTGTAACTGCACCTTTTTCTGCTAAGTAGTTAATAGAATCAATTCCCCAGTGATCAGCTGGAACGTCTGGGAATGTTTTACCTGCTGCTGCTACTGGAGAAACAACACCTGCTACCATTGCTGCTGTCATTGTGCCAGCGATTACTTTTTTGTAAGAGTTAGTCTTTGCCATTTTATATATTTCCTCCTTAGGAATGTAATACTAGTTCCATAATGTTTTAAATAGATATTCTATTTATTTTTGAAACTAGTAGATATAAATGTGGTTAAAGTATTCTTTATACAGAATAATAGGATATCCCGTATTACAGAATCATAAAGAAATCATACACCTTTTTCATCCAATTTAAAACCTTAAATTCGACAAAAAAGTGAATTTTCACAATTCTAAACGATCGTTTTTTCGACTTTCATTTTAAAGGATCCAGATTTCAAAATCAGAATATTTTAAATGAATAGAAAAACGCGTCAGAATTACATTTATAACAAACTTCTTATAACCATTTACAACTATAACAGAAAAAGCTTTCCAATTACAACATCTAACTATAGAGATATTACGACATTAATCGACAACTTATTTTTCTGTGATTCGACATTTTTATTACCATCAGATTTTCCAAAATTACCATACCTATTTTCTTATCATTTACTAAATAAAACGTTAAATACCAACATTCAGTATATATTAATGTTAGGATTTTTAAACATACATCTTATCTCTCAAACTTCTTTCTTTATGAGCATACGTTTACAATCACTTACGTAATTCGACATTTTTCTACAAATTCATTTTTCCTTTCGACATTTTCTTTTTTTCAAAAATAAAAAAGAGGATGTCCTCTTAAATTAAGATCCCATTCCTCTTTTTTTAAACTCTTTGGAATTCAAGTCACTTATGATGTATCGAGACGCTGTTGAAATTTGCTCTCGTAATTCTTCTACTCTTTGTTCCAATGTTTCTTGTACATATTCTTTTTGTTCTAATTGCTTCGTTGCGACATTATGCAAAGTTTCAGACGTCCAATCACCATCTACATTTCCGATAATCGGCTGATTTACTTGTTGTAAAAATGAATCGATCTTTGGATCATATGAAATACCGACCATAGGAATATTAGCAACCGCAGATAGTATGAGCGCATGAAGTCTCATACCGATTAGAAGCGAACATTCCGACAAAATTGCAATTTTCTCATGAATATCGAGCTTATACGGAAGCATATGAGCTTCTTCTCCCATTAAATTAATAATATCGCGTGATGCATTTTGATCAAATGGTCCATGCATTGGTACGAATAAAATATGGTATCCATCACGCTTAAATTTTTTCAGCGTATCTGCTAGCTTCTTCATATAATCTTCTTTCGCGTCCCAATACCTCACACTAACTGCAATTACTTTCCCGTGAATCGAATGTTTTTGCAACCACTCGGACTTTATTCCTTCTGGTTGACATGCCAATACTGGATCTGGAACTAGTTCGATATCCTTCTTAATACCAATTTCTTTTAAATACAAAAATGAATCTTCATCACGAACTGATATATATTCCGCTTTTGATACTTGCCATTTCACTAATAAACGATTTTGTCTTTTCGTAATTGGACCAATTCCTTGCGCATAAATATAATACGGCTTCTTCAAAAAACGAGCAATTCGCATAATACCTGTATAGTACAAAATACTTTTAATACTCGTTTTATCCTGAAGGAGGCTTCCCCCTCCGCTAATTAAGCCATTACTTCTCTTTATTTCCTTATAAATTGCTCTTATATCCCAGCGATTCACTGCCTCTACACCGTACATTTTCCTTGTATAGTCGGGGTCATTCGAAAGTACAACAAGCTCAAGAGTAGGATCCTCTTCATGTAGCGCTTTAATAATTGATTGCAAAATTGCTTCGTCCCCAACATTATAAAAACCATAATATCCTGATAAAACTAACCGCACTCTTAATCTCCTCCAACATTTCGCAATCAACTTTTTGTCATTCAACAAATCGCTATCAACTCTTTAATAAGAAAAGTTGGATAACTTCAAATTGATTTCTTTCACAAACATATAAATAGCCATACTCATTTATGGACTCATTTACTTACGTAAAAATGGGATTTGCTTTTTGGATATCCAGTTCAACTTTAGTGCGCATATGCCATATATGAACAAGGCCACACAAAACGCTACACCACTATATAGTATTGCAATAAGTCTAGAATCTACCACATTTATGAAAGTAGATGTGAAATATAATCCTATACCTACTATACTAGATACCCCAATTACAGCAAAAAATCTCCCCATGTGAATCGAATAAGCCAATTCTTTTCGAATGTATATATAGTTTACGATACAAATCATGATATATATGATAAGTGTACTATAAGCTGCACCAGTTATGCCAAATTGACTTACAAGTACTATATTTAATATGACTTTTACAAAACTCGCTCCAACAACTATCCACGCCGCTTGCTTAGAACGGTTAATTCCTTGCAAAATTCCTATTGATAATACCATAAGTGACGTAAAATACGAACTACCAATTAAAATAGCTAACATTCCGCTCCCTTTCGCATCTGTAAACAATCCAACATTTAACGGGATTGTAAGTGCCATGAGCCAGATTGTTATCGGCGTTGTTAAAACATGAGCAAGCTCATTTGTCCGTTCAATTGTTTGTTTTGCTAACGCTATATCTTTCTTTGTTAATGCAGCAGTTAACAATGGGATTAACGGAAATACCATCGCACTTGCAAACACGACAATTAATTGTGTAAACGCAAATCCACGACTATATATACCAAATTGTTCTTGAATCGTTGTAGTGGATTCATGCAACATATGTGGAATCGTTACAGAATCAACTAAATTTAACAACGGCATCGATAATGCTCCAACTGCAATTGGAATCGAAACCTGCAGTATCTTTTTTGCATTATCTTGAAAATCTTGTAGTGAATATGTATTACTTTTATAACGATATATACTTTTTACATACTTCATTCTCAAATAGATAAGTGACGTAATTACTCCAAGGCAAGAACCAATCATTGCCCCGCCTGTTACAACATCACTCTCTTTATTCCAATATACCAATAAAAATGCAATTGCTAACATAAAGAAAACACGAATGAACTGCTCAATTACTTGTGACACCCCGGTAGGAATCATATCTCCAAAACCTTGGAAATATCCTCGATATACCGCCATATATGGTGCGATTAATAACGCAAACGAAGTGACAATTAATGGAATTCTTGTATCTTGTCCACCAAGCATCTTTGCAAACATACTTGATCCAATCATAATAACTGAAAATCCAAGCACTCCAAATATTACTCCAATAATAGATGCTGAAGTAAATAGTTTGGCAATTCCGTTCTGGTCATTCTTCTCATGAAGTTCAGCGATTAATTTTGATATAGCTAGCGGTACTCCCGCTACTGATAAAGTTAAAGCTATCATATACACAGGAAAAACAAGGCGAAAAATCCCCAGTACTTCATCTCCTGCTATATTTTGTAATGGGATTTGAAAAAAACTTCCCAACACTTTCGATAGAAACGTTGTAATCGTTAAAATCGCAGCGCCTTTCACAAACTTATTATTCATCTTCTAGCTCTTTTCTTTCAATATATAATTTCCATACATATTACAACATAAAACGAGATAGCTATATTCTTCTCTTTTTTGAAAAATTTCACTTTATCTCATTTAGTTATCATACCAAATTTCTTATACATTGAATACTCTCTTTCTTTCTATGTTTTAAATATAGTATATACAATAACGCCTTATTTATATCCAGTTATTTCTTCAATTTACTACTTCTACTTATTCGGGATAAACATGTGCTATAATGTAGCTATTGTCAGTAAGAGGAGTGTTTACAACATGCTGAATTCGGTAAAAAAGCTGTTAGGAGATTCTCAAAAGAGAAAACTAAAAAAATATGAACAACTTGTTCAAGAAATTAATAATCTAGAAGAAAAACTATCTGATTTATCTGATGAAGAATTGCGTCATAAAACGATTACATTTAAAAACATGCTTCGTGACGGAAAAACAGTGGATGATATAAAAGTTGAAGCGTTCGCTGTTGTACGTGAAGCAGCAAAACGTGTACTTGGATTACGTCACTACGATGTGCAGTTAATTGGCGGCCTTGTACTATTAGAAGGTAATATTGCAGAGATGCCAACTGGTGAAGGAAAAACATTAGTTTCTTCTCTTCCAACATACGTACGTGCTCTTGAAGGAAAAGGCGTTCACGTTATTACTGTAAACGACTATTTAGCAAAACGAGATAAAGAATTAATTGGCCAAGTTCATGAATTTCTAGGTTTAAAGGTTGGATTAAATATTCCTCAAATCGATCCTGCCGAAAAGAAACTTGCTTACGAAGCTGATATTACATACGGTATTGGAACAGAATTTGGCTTTGACTATCTACGTGATAATATGGCCTCTTCAAAAAATGAACAGGTACAACGTCCTTATCATTTTGCTATTATTGATGAGATTGATAGCGTTTTAATTGACGAAGCAAAGACACCTCTTATTATCGCTGGTAAAAAATCAAGCAGCTCTGATTTACACTATTTATGTGCAAAAGTTATTAAATCATTCCAGGATACTCTTCATTACACATACGATGCAGAATCGAAATCTGCTAGTTTTACAGAAGACGGTATTACAAAAATAGAAGATTTATTTGATATCGATAACCTATATGATTTAGAACATCAAACTTTATATCATTATATGATTCAAGCATTACGAGCTCATGTCGCTTTCCAATGTGATGTTGACTATATTGTACACGATGAAAAAATTCTACTTGTAGATATTTTCACGGGTCGTGTTATGGATGGTCGCTCTTTAAGTGACGGTTTACACCAAGCTCTTGAAGCAAAAGAAGGCTTAGAAATCACAGAAGAAAATCAAACACAAGCATCCATTACAATTCAAAACTTCTTCCGTATGTATCCAGCACTATCTGGTATGACAGGTACAGCAAAAACGGAAGAAAAAGAATTTAACCGTGTATATAACATGGAAGTTATGCCGATTCCGACAAACCGTCCGATCATTCGTGAAGACAAAAAGGACGTCGTATACGCAACAGCCGATGCTAAATATAAAGCTGTACGTGAAGATGTTCTAAAACACAATAAACAAGGACGCCCGATTTTAATTGGGACAATGTCTATTTTACAATCAGAAACCGTTGCTCGTTACTTAGATGAAGCAAATATTACATATCAATTATTAAATGCAAAAAGCGCAGAACAAGAGGCTGATTTAATCGCAACAGCTGGACAAAAAGGGCAAATTACAATTGCAACGAATATGGCCGGACGAGGTACTGATATTTTACTAGGTGAGGGTGTTCACGAACTTGGTGGATTACATGTAATTGGGACAGAACGCCATGAATCAAGACGCGTTGACAATCAGCTAAAAGGTCGTGCCGGTCGTCAAGGTGACCCTGGTAGCTCTCAATTCTTCCTTTCTTTAGAAGATGAAATGCTAAAACGTTTCGCACAAGAAGAAGTCGAGAAATTAACGAAATCACTGAAAACAGATGAAACAGGACTTATTCTAACTTCTAAAGTCCATGATTTTGTGAACCGTACACAATTAATTTGTGAAGGTAGCCATTTCTCCATGCGTGAGTACAATTTAAAGTTAGACGATGTAATAAATGACCAACGTAACGTTATTTATAAATTACGTAATAACTTATTACAAGAAGATACAAATATGATTGAAATTATTATGCCAATGATTGATCATGCTGTAGAAGCCATTTCTAAGCAATATCTTGTAGAAGGTATGCTTCCGGAAGAATGGGATTTTGCTAGTTTAACAGCAAGTCTAAACGAAATTTTATCAGTAGAAAACATGCCATCATTATCAGCGAATAATGTACATTCACCGGAAGATTTACAATCCGTTTTGAAAGAAACATTATCTCTTTATAAAGAGCGCGTAAATGAGCTAGATAGCCATACTGATTTACAACAGTCGCTACGATATGTTGCCCTTCATTTCCTAGATCAGAACTGGGTCAATCACTTAGATGCAATGACCCACTTAAAAGAAGGCATAGGACTAAGACAATATCAACAAGAAGACCCTACTCGTCTTTATCAAAAAGAAGCTTTAGATATCTTTTTATACACATATGGTAATTTCGAAAAAGAAATGTGCCGCTATGTTGCAAGACATTTAGGTGTTCCTGAAAACGTACAATAACGAGGTGAAAGATTATGTTATCATTCCTAAAAAAAGCTAAGAAAAACGGAAAAGATACGACTGTCTCTAGTAATCAACTATTCGGACAAGAAAGCACAAGTACTGAAAATAAAACTGTAAAACCAACGCTTTACTTCCACCCTAGCTGGGGTGCAGTGGGACAAGAACAAAAATACATTTATCAATTTTTACATAAAGAACTACCACGTTTAGAAGAATATCAAATTTCTTTATCTGGAATTGAGATTGAAAAACGTGATAATGGTTATGACGTAGCTGTATTTATTCGCAGCACTGTTCCGAAACCAATTTCCTTCGAAGAAGTTACATTAATTCTTCTAAATAAAGAGAAAAAATTATGCGCGCGAAAAACATTTAACCTTTCTGCATTAGGAGATATTCCTGCAAATGTAAATATGCCGTTTATCTTTACGTTTGAGCAAGAAACAATTACAGATGCTGAATTATCGCAAACGGATTGGGAATTAGCTTTCGAACTTGAAAGTAAGCATGTATTAGATTTAGATTCATCTTGGGAAGCTCAGTTACCTGAAGCAAGTAAAGAAGCTTTACGTAATTTCGTAGACAATTTAACACCTCCAAATGATGGTGAAATTAACTTCCTAGGTCTGCAAGCTGCACGAAAAGAAAACGGCGATTTACATACAACGCTTCTTATTCGTAACGGTTGTAAAGACAACATTCAACTAGAGCAACTTCCTCTTCATATTGAAGATGCCACAGGTGCAGTTGTTGTTAAAGGTGCTTTCACATTACCGAACCTTGAAATTAAAGCGAACACTACAAAGCCGTGGTCATTTGTCTTCCCTGCTTCATCTATATTAAAAGAAGATATGGACCTATCTTCTTGGAAAGCACTTGTACCACAAGACTAATCATAGAGAGGCTCGCCTCTCTTACTTTTTTTCATACAAAAAGCCTGCTCAAAAAGATGGTCATCACACCTCTTTGGACAGGCTTTTTCTT
This sequence comes from Bacillus sp. SSR7, assembly GCF_055902415.1. Taxonomy (NCBI): domain Bacteria; kingdom Bacillati; phylum Bacillota; class Bacilli; order Caryophanales; family Bacillaceae; genus Bacillus; species Bacillus sp. SSR7. Next base: position 176,089 of record NZ_JBVVXV010000011.1, read on the forward strand.
TATGTAAAATTTATTTCGTTACGAATAAACGTTCAATATGATATTCAGCTTCTAATTTGCACATTTCATCTGCATGCTTCACTTTATTTCTTTTTAATTGCTCCACTTGTTCTTCGCTCGGTTTTTCATTAATAAGCTCGTTAATTTTTTCATTTACTTTCATTGCTAACGCTTGATGGAAATCTGGATGTCCTTTCAACTCATCATCAACTTTATTGACCCAAGTTGATTTTGTGTATAAATACTGTTTCCACTGTTCAACAAATTGTTGCATATCAAACTTTTCTTCGTTCCATTCAATTTCTTTCATATACTTCTCAAAAGAAACAACAATTGAGCGTGTAATCCCAATCTTCACTCCATGTGGTAACTGTTTGTACATCAATTATTCCCTCCAGCTTAAAGCTCTTCCTTCTGAAAAAAAGGAATCTCAAAATTCATATACGTTATTATAATATCACATACCTAATCTAAAATGTTACTATACTGCTAAGCTGAATAAATGTCAACAAACGTATAACATCTTGATATATAGATGTTAAAACAACAAAAACACCCTTATATAAGGGTGTCTCTTCATATAGTTTCCGTTTTTACAAATAGTAATTTATCTTTCTGCTCATTACTCGCCATCGCTACTAACGTCTTTTTAATATGAGCAGGCACTTGCTCTAGCGTTACACTCAATCCTGATTTATCCGACTGCTCAATGAAATTCAATAACGCCATAGCTCCTGATACATCCATATAACGTGCATCTTTCATACGTAAAACAACCGGAGATTTTACGTCTTGTAAAGCATAAAAAACACGATCCACTGTTAAAAACGAAAGTGGGCCCTTAATTTTATATGTTGCTTCCTTTTCTTTTATAATAGAAGCTTTACGTTCTTTACATTTCACCATGTATATAATGAAGGAAAGAAGAATTCCGAACGCAACAGCGATCATTAAATCAAACTTCACGGTGACAACCATCGTTACGAGCATAACAATGACATCACCCTTTGGCGCTACATGCATTTTCTTCATGCTTTCCCAATCAAACATACCAATACCAGTTAAAATTAAAATACCTGATAATACAGCAAGTGGAATGTATTGTACGACCGATCCAAGTCCCATAATGAAAATAAATAATATAACACTATGCATACTTGCTGAAAGCGCCGTTTTACCGCCACTTCTTATATTAACGATAGATCGTACAGTCGCACCTGCGCCTGCTAATCCGCCAAACAATCCGCTCATCACATTACCGATACCTTGTCCGACCAGTTCTTTATTACTTTTATGACGTGTCCCCGTCACATTATCCATTACGACCGATGTTAACAACGAGTCAATCGATCCTAATAAAGCAATACTAAGCGCTGGTAAAACAAGTTCTGCTACGCCTGTTCCACTTAAAGAGGGAATATGAAGCGTCGGCATCGCTTCTGGAATCGTTCCAATCTTTTCAATTACCTTATTTAATGACAGGTTTCCGATAACCGGTAACTTCACTGTAAGCCCTTCTAACGCAGAAGAAAATAAAGGAAGCATAGCTGTCACACCTACTAATGCAACTAAACTAGATGGGATTGCCTTAATCCACTTTCCAGAAACAATCATTACAATAATCGTTAATACGACAAGTAGAAAACTATTTTGCACATGCTTCATTTCACCCAAAATAATAATTAATGCGATTCCGTTCATAAATCCTGATACGACAGGATACGGAATGTACCGCACGTAAGATCCAAGCTTACATACACCGAATAAAATTTGAAACAGTCCCGCCATCATAAATGCTATAAAACTCGCCTCTAATCCGTGCGTCGCAATAACCCCTGTTGCAATAACCGTAATCGGTCCAGTTGGTCCCGTAACCTGCCCAGGTGTACCACCAAATAACGCCGCAAATAAGCCTGCAAAAATTGCACCATACAATCCGACTAGTGCTCCCTCAGACGTTCCCGTTGCAGCAATACCAAATGCAATGGCAAGTGGCAACGCAACGATCGCAACAGTAAAACCTGCTAAACATTCCTTTGCTATTTTTTGAAACATATAATAACCACCTTTGTATAAAGTCCATTTTCCATTGTACACCTAAATAGATACATTCGTTAGTCCACTTTTTACAGTATCGTGACGTAAACGCATTCAATTACAAGTACCTATCGCATCTTTGGAAACCATTGTAACTGTGCTATAATAGATAAATTAAATCTTTTATTATATATTTGGAGGCACTATGCTAACTTTTGAAGAAAAATTATCGATCATTGAATCTTTCCCAGAATTAGAAAGAAAAAACGTATCATTAAAACGTGTGAACTTTCACTTTGAAGAAAGTCGTTTAGATAAAAAGAACGTTGTATATCATTTACATCCAAATGGAAACGGATTTGTATATGCAAGTGGTATTAAAGGTTACAAAACGGATGATAAAGGTATGGTTAACATCCGCGAATTTTCAGCAGATGAGTTACGTTCAGTAATTGAGCAATCAATTGAACTATTATCACAAGAAGAAATTGTAGTTCCTGCAGAACCTGCAAAAGAAGAAGAATGGCAGAACGAAGACGGTCATATCCTTACTCTTATCTCAGAGGACGATATGTGGAACGTGTACGCTGGTGTAAATTTAGACGGTACATTCAACTCTTATCCAGAAGCTGCGGAATACCTTGATGAAGAAGGATTTTCACGTAAATAATATAAAAAGCGGAGACTTATCGTCTCCGCTTTTTTCTATACATTTGTTCCCAAACTAAAAACATAAAAATTTAATGCTCTCACATCCATTAATTTTTTTGGCGTCTAAACATGATCGCTCCCAAAATTAATGCGAACATACCTGCAAGAATGAAAGTAGATTCCGCTGCCGCTCCACCTGTTTGAGGAAGTAATTTTGATTGCTTATTACTTTCTTTACTAGATGATACTTCATTTTTATTTTGTACATCTTGTTTGTTTTCTGCTTCTACTTTACCTTGAATCTCTGGTTTGTTTGAAACTTTTGGCTGCTCTTTTACTTCTGACTTATTTGGTTCTTCTACTTTCTCTTCTTCTGGTTTCACATGAATTTCCGGTTTCTCCGTAACTTCTGGCTTCTCTAACTCTTTCGGCTCTTCTGTTACTTTCGGTTCTTCCGGTTTTTCTTCTTTGATTTCTTCTGTTGTTCCTTCTTCAACTTGTTCTTCTTCTGGTTTTACATGAATTTCCGGTTTCTCCGTAACTTCTGGCTTCTCTAACTCTTTCGGCTCTTCTGTTACTTTCGGTTCTTCCGGTTTTTCTTCTTTGATTTCTTCTGTTGTTCCTTCTTCAACTTGTTCTTCTTCTGGTTTTACATGAATTTCCGGTTTCTCCGTAACTTCTGGCTTCTCTAACTCTTTCGGCTCTTCTGTTACTTTCGGTTCTTCCGGTTTTTCTTCTTTGATTTCTTCTGTTGTTCCTTCTTCAACTTGTTCTTCTTCTGGTTTTACATGAATTTCCGGTTTCTCCGTAACTTCTGGCTTCTCTAACTCTTTCGGCTCTTCTGTTACTTTCGGTTCTTCCGGTTTTTCTTCTTTGATTTCTTCTGTTGTTCCTTCTTCAACTTGTTCTTCTTCTGGTTTTACATGAATTTCCGGTTTCTCCGTAACTTCTGGCTTCTCTAACTCTTTCGGCTCTTCTGTTACTTTCGGTTCTTCCGGTTTTTCTTCTTTGATTTCTTCTGTTGTTCCTTCTTCAACTTGTTCTTCTTCTGGTTTTACATGAATTTCCGGTTTCTCCGTAACTTCTGGCTTCTCTAACTCTTTCGGCTCTTCTGTTACTTTCGGTTCTTCCGGTTTTTCTTCTTTGATTTCTTCTGTTGTTCCTTCTTCAACTTGTTCTTCTTCTGGTTTTACATGAATTTCCGGTTTCTCCGTAACTTCTGGCTTCTCTAACTCTTTCGGCTCTTCTGTTACTTTCGGTTCTTCTGGGTTAGTTGGAGCTTCCAGTTCTTCTATCGATTCTTCTTCACCTTGTTCTTCCACTTCTGTTACTTTGTGGATTTTTATATTTGTAAGATCATATCCGTTAACTTTCGATTGATATCCTGATACTGGTTGTTCTTTCACTTCATACGTATGAGCTTTTCCTTCACTATCAACTGCTGGTAACTTTCCAAACTCATATTTCCAATCATTTTCTGCCGTAACTTCTTTCGTTGCAATGACTTTACCATTTTGCAGTAAATCTACTTTAATCGTTTTCGGGCGATCGTTTACTTTATCGCCTTCCCACGTTTTCGTTCCTGCAACAGATGTAGTTTTTAACTTATTTGGAACCATAAGTTTTATTCCATTTGTAGCATCCGTCTTAATTGTGAAAGGAATTTTCGCTTGTGAATCAAACTCTACATAGTTCGGAGCAGATATTTCTTGTACGTAATAATTACCTGGAGTAAGGTTTGGTGCTTCAACTATTCCGTCTTGATTTGTTGTATAGGAATCACCAATTTGCTGTCCTGACTCTGTAAACAATTTAAAAGAAACACCTGGAATAAACTTTTTCTCGTCTCCTTCAATATGTTTTACAATTTGCAGCGTTCCTTTCGCAGGTAAAACCCCTTCAGCTTCTCCACCAAATGATATATTTTCAACCTTTACACTATTAGATTCAGTACTAGGTTTCTCATATAAAATTTGATAATCAAGCTTGTAGTCATTCTGTAGATATTTCAACTTTTTCCCGCTATCAGTAATCGTTGATGTATAGAAAACGGTAAACGACGTAGCGTTCGCCATATGCCTATAAATTACAACTTCAAATGAGTTATCACTAGTAAGCTTAATGTATCCATAACCTCGGTCTTGAAATTGTTTAAGAGACAAATATTCTTTATTATTGATAGTGATGGTAAAGCTATCTTTATTTAGTGTTTGTCCTTCTTGTAACGTATCTTTTAAAACGATGTTGTCATGTAAATATTGTTTCTTTAAATTTATATTTAAAAACCAACGTACTTCATTACTTTTGTCTGGCTGAATATCACCAGACTTATAGAAAAACATCCCCGGTTCTGTACCTTCCCCTTTTGGATGTGTAATACTTACCGATTGCTTTTCTAAACTTGTTCCTAAATTCGTTTGTACATCTTTCGTTTTTCCTGCTTCTACATTCGTACCTTGAACAGCAAAATTAAACTTTCCTCGAATATTTTGGAGCTGTTCTACTGTATCATTAAATGTACAAACTACATTATTTGTATTAATCTGGCACGTACCAAAAACGCGCCCTGATTCATCTTTTAATGCGATAGTTCCACTATAGCCCTTTAATTCTGGAGGTAGCACTAACGTTAATGTATCCCCAGACTTCATCTTCTTTCCAGGCTTTTCACTAAAGTTTACATGTATCGTGGTTTTTTCTCCATAATTTAATTTCGTCTTTTCAAATGCAAAACTATCAACAAATCCTGTTGTGTTTAGTTCTTGAGCATGCCCTATGATAGGCATAAAAACTTGTCCAATAAGAACAGTAAAAATAAAACAAATTACCGATATTCTTTTGAAATATGTACTCATAAACCCTCCATCTTTGGTTACTTCATTTTTCTACCCTAAATTACACTTTAAAATAAAGATTATTTGCAGCATCAAACTATCTTTACTTATCTTTTGGGCAGCCAACAATAAATATTAGTCCTTATAAAAGTGCATTACAAGACTGTTCATCCACCATTTAATTTGTTACTATTATAGTAGTAACCTTCCGAACTGAATGACCATTTTATTCATAAGGTCATCTGATGACTGACTATCTTTATCTTTTAAATATACTCCTCCAATACCTTTATTCCACTCACACTAAAATTATATTACATCTATAAAATTCACCTAATTAAATTACTAAACCCTTATTTAAAGCGGGATATTTGCATTTACAATCAAAGCTTAATGCTACAAAAAAGTACTTTAACATAATAATAAAAGAGAATTTGACTAGAAGATAAATACCATTTTTTTAATCGTTTTTTAAAAATAAAGCTACCTTTTCGTATTAGAAAAGGTAGCTTTATCTGTATAGACGACTGTTCTACTCCTTATTGTTTTGCGCCTTTCAGCGACTCTCTCAGGACAAATTTTTGTAATTTTCCACTCGCATTACGAGGCAGTTCATCCACAAATAAATAATGACGAGGACGTTTATAATCTGCTAATTCATCACTTTCTTTACAATACGTTTCTAAATCAGCTTCTGTAATTGTTTCATCTTTCTTCACAACAACTGCCACAACACGTTCTCCCCATAATTCATCCGGCTCACCAAGCACCGCAACATCTAATATACCAGGATGACTATGAAGAAAATCTTCAATTTCACGTGGATAAATATTAACGCCGCCACTAATCACCATATCATCCACGCGATCTGCAACGAATAAATAACCGTCTTTATCGAAATAACCTAAATCACCCGAATGATACCATCCTTTATACATCGATTTTGCATTTGCCTCTTCTCGGTTATGATAACCAGCCATCATAGTTGGTCCGCGCAAAATAATTTCCCCTACTTCATAAGGAGGCAATACATCATTTGGCTCTGCCGGTGCATCTTCACTTGGTTTTACAATTCGAATTTCATGACTAAAGCACGGTGTCCCTGCTGAGCCTGCTTTCGTAATTTGATCCTCTTCTACGAGAAACGCAACAACAGGTCCCATTTCTGTCATTCCGTAAATTTGTACAAGATCAATATAAAGACGTTCTTTACATTCCTTCACTAATGCTGGTGCCATTGCAGCCCCACCGTATATACCAATCTTCATCGAAGTTAAATCGTACTGTGTTAAATCTTTTTGCAACAACATATTCCACATCGTCGGCGCTGCAAAAAACGTCGTAATCTTCTCTTCTTGAATTGTATGTAATACTGTTTCTGTGTCAAAATGATGTAAAATAACATTCTTTCCACCAACTTGAATGCGCGGTATGATCCCCGCATTCAACTCACCGCAATGATATAACGGCGCTACAACAAGTCCAACACTATCTCGATTATATTTTAAGAAATACGTACAAATCATACTATGCTCAGCCATTTCGCGATGACGATGTAATACACCTTTCGGATGACCCGTCGTACCGCTCGTATACAGCATAGAACAATAATCCATTTCACCTATTTCAATATCTATTTTTTCAGAAGATGCCGCATTTACTTTTTCATGGTAGGAACTAGCATAAGAAGGTGTATCGTCTTCTACATACCAAAAAGACGAATTCGGAAAATCTCGTTCAATGATAGCCACGGTTGGCTCAACTGCTTTTTCAAAAACAACTACTTTCGAGGATGCGTCCTGGAGAATATAAGATACTTCTTTTGCTTTTAAGCGGAAATTGATCGGGTTAAAGATCGCTCCAATTTTTGCACAGGCTAAGTAAACGTTTACAAATTCACGGCAATTATATAAGTAAACAGATACCGTATCGCCCTTTCTTACCCCTTCTTCTAATAGAGCATGCGCCGTTTTATTTATTTGCTCATCCCACTGTTTATACGTCCAGCGAATATTTTTTTCTGGTTCCACTAATGCCTCTTTATTCGGATACTTACCAACAGCTAAATCAAATATTCTCCCTATCGTCATGTACATGCCAACAATTTCCCCCTTTTCTCTTTCATAAATCTATCATTTCGTCCATAAGTAGACATTGTCCTTTAATGATTTGACTAATTTTTCTGATTATTATCGACATTGTTTTACAAATGAAAATGTTTTTGATCAACTTCTCGGTAAATGAAATTATATCGGCGATTTTCCGGATATATCGACCGTAACTTGAAATATATCGACGATTTTTCAAATATATCGACCACAACTCAATTTATATCAGCGATTTTTCGAATATATCGACTTATCGACAAAAAATGACAATATAAAAAAGAAGCTGTCCCGATTTGGAACAGCCCCCTCTTCTTATGCAAATAACTCTTCTAAAATTTTCAGTTTGTCTTCTGTATATTTTACGAAGCCATCGTTATATGATTTTGGATCTTTCGGATTCGCAAAGTGCGTAATTGCTCCCGTTTTCGGATGAACAAATTTACTTGATGCACCACAACCAAGTCCGATAATTGATTGTACTTCTTCCATAATGACAATGTTGTAAATACTTTCTTGCGTCGGCATTGCATAACCAACGTTCTCTAAGTTACCTAAAATATTCTTTTGACGATATAGGTAATATGGTACGTAATTATGCTTTTTCGTCCACTCTTCTGCTTCGTGCATCATCGCTGTAATTTCTTCGCGACCTGCTACTTTATATTTACGTTTGTTTTGCGTCATTTCAGAAGCACGTTTAAATGATAACGTATGAACTGTTAATGATTCTGGCATTAACTTTTCTGTTTCATCTAACGTATGCTTGAAGATATCTAACCCTTCACCAGGAAGACCAATAATTAAGTCCATATTAATATTGTTCATTCCCATTTCACGAGCTAAATGATACTTCTCAATTGTTTCTTCTACAGTATGATGACGTCCAATCGCTTTTAGCGTTTCTTGATGGTATGACTGCGGATTAATACTAATACGGTCAATATTCCATTTATTTAACACTTCTAGCTTCGCTGGCGTAATTGTATCTGGGCGACCTGCCTCAACTGTTACTTCACGCACATTTTTCACATCTGGGAACGCTTCATACATTTCTTCATACAGCATATCCATCTCTTCTGCTGTAATACTTGTTGGTGTACCGCCGCCGTAATAAATCGTCGTAACTTTTACACCTTTTTCTTTTAAAAACTTACCAATTTCACGAACTTCATAATGTAAACCACCTAAGAATGAATCAACAGAGCCTTGGCGTCCGTTAATTGCATACGCCGGGAATGTACAGTACGCACACTTTGTTGGGCAGAATGGAATACCGATATAAATACTTACTTCCTCTTTCAAACGATATAAATCCGGAACTACCGCTAATTGGCAATCAACGATACGTTGAAGAAGTTCAATTTTCTCTTCATGAATTAAATAACTTTCACGAAGTTCTTGGTGTGCTTCTTCCTTTGACATACCATTTTGAAGCATTTTATGAAGAAGTTTCGTTGGACGAACTCCCGTTAAAATACCCCAGCTTTGTTCCATACCAGTTAGCTGCTGAAGAACAGAAAGATATACATAAGAAACAACGTGCTTCACTTGCTTCATACGCTCTTTTTCATCTGTAAAAGCAGATAAATCTTTTGCGAATGTTTCTTCATACACATTTCCAGTCGCAACATCTGTTAAACGAGCTGATGCTTTCACATTCTCTTCAATGTGTATATCAACGATAAGATTTGCTTCCTCTTGTTCAAATCCAATCGTACTATCTTCAAAAAATAAGCCGCCAATATTTTGTAGCGGACGTAAAAAACGATCATCTTGTAACGTTTTAATTGAAATTAACAACATTATCACCTTTTCATTTGCAAACTCTCTTTAGTTTACTTGAAGGGCGTTTGCAGGTCAATACAGAAGGTTTTACCTTATTTTCATATCCTATTTAAAACAAACTGAATATTGATTTTTAATGAACTTTCTCTAGTTGTATAGACATTGTAATATACTCTTGTTACAATCTAGAACGTATTAGTACTTGCTACTAATTTAAATACATATAAAGGGGGACTCTTAACACGACATAAAGACTATCACGTGTTAAAACAACTATGAAAAAAAAGTTTTACAATATTTTAGCACTATCTTTAGCATTACAAACATTTGTAGCACCTATCCATTCATTCGCGGAAAGCATAGAGAAAACTGCGGAATTGTCTACGGATGAGCAAGCTTTAAAAAGCATTGAAGAACATGCAAAACAGCATAGACATGACGAAGAAAACGACCTTGAAATCTCAGGTGAATATCTTCTCCACTTATCAACAAAACTTCCACTATACGATTCAAACGACTTAAAAACCAAAACAAATATTGAAATTGCTGAACCAGTAGTAAAGGCAACAAAGAAAAAAGGAAATGCATATTACATACAAACTACGTTTGGTACTGGCTGGGTTAATAAGGAAAATACTAGTTTAGAAATACAAGAGATTCATAAACTCTCGAATCAAAAATTAATTGTAACAGAAGAAGCATCAGTATATTCCTTCCCTTTCCAATCGTTTAAAGAAGAAACGAAATTACAGCCACAAACAGTAACTCCTACTGAACAAGCTGGGAATTGGTTTAACATTCAAATGAACGGAACTGAGAAATGGATTTATGCTCCTTCAGCTACATTCGAAGGTACGAAAGCATCATTATTCGAAAAAACAGTTTCTATAGAAAATAGAAGCGCAGCATTTTTCAAAACACCATCTCATTTACTTACAAATAATATTTATGGTGTTACATTTAAAGAAATGATCGTCCCAAAAGGGAATGAAAATATTCGCCCTGGCTACGCAATGGAACCAAAATACATAACAATTCACGAAACTGCTAATACAAGTAAAGGTGCGAATGCTTTAAATCACGCGAAGTACTTAGATAATCAAGCCCGCGGAAATACTGATCGTTCAGCATCTTGGCATTTTACAGTGGATGACAAAGAAATTTATCAACATCTTCCATTAAATGAAGTTGGATGGCATGCTGGAAATAAAACTGGGAACTATGAATCTATCGGAATTGAAATTGCTGTGAATAGTGATGGAAATTATACGAAAGCTGTAGAAAATGCCCGAAAATTAGCTGCTTACTTAATGAACGAATTAAACATCTCCCTAGATCACGTGCAAAAACATCAATTTTGGAGCGGAAAAAACTGTCCTGCATTTATGATTCAACACGGGCAATGGGATGCTTTCTTAAAGGGCACAAACGCTTACTATAATGAAAATCGTAAAGATGTTATTCCGCCGCCAGAAGTCCCTCATGAAAAAGACGACATTACAGGTGGATGGTATGAACAAGACATTCGTCAATTGGCTGCTAGAAAAATCATGTTCGGTGATGGAAATGGTTCTTACTGGCCAAATCGTCTTGTCACACGAGCTGAGTTTGCAAATTTAATGTCGAGAGCTTTAAAATTACCTGCTGGAAATGCTACATTTACAGACTTAAACGAAGCACATCCATCTTTAGTAGACGGAATTAACCGTGCTGCTAGCGCTGGTATCATTAATGGTCGTGGGAATAATAAATTTGATCCCAATGCTACAATAACACGTGATGAAGCTGTTATTATGATTGACCGTGCACTAGAATATAAGTGGATTTATAGAAAAGAAGTGAAATTACCATTCACTGACCAACACTTAGCATACGATAAAAAAGCATTACAAAACGTTTATGCATACGGAATTGTAAAAGGTAACGAACGAAATGAATTCGTACCAAAAGGCACAGCAACACGCGCTGAAGCAGCCGCATTTTTAAATCGAATGCTGAAAGTGATTGAAGCTTAAACAAAAAAACTAAAAGGCATAAGAGATAACATTTCTCTTATGCCTTTTATAAAACCATTAACTATTTTTAATCATAAATCTAAGACGTATTCCTAATAAAACAAGAGCAAAACCAATGAATGGTAGATAATTCATATCATGTCCTGTAGCTGGAAGTTGTGCATGAGACGCACCTTGTCCTTTTTCTGGTAAGGTAGGTTTTTCTTTATCTACGTTTTCCATTCCTTCACTTGGTGTTCCTGTCTCTCCACCTGGCTTTTCTGTTTCTTCACCCGGTTTTCCTGTCTCTTCGCCCGGTTTCTCTGTTTCTTCACCTGGCTTCTCTGTTTCTTCACCCGGTTTTCCTGTCTCTTCGCCTGGCTTCTCTATTTCTTCACCCGGTTTTCCTGTCTCTTCACCTGGTTTCTCTGTTTCTTCACCTGGCTTCTCTGTTTCTTCGCCTGGCTTTTCTGTTTCCTCACCTGGTTTCTCTGTTTCTTCGCCCGGTTTTTCTGTTTCTTCACCTGGTTTTTCTGCCTCTTCACCTGGCTTCTCTGTTTCTTCGCCTGGTTTCTCTGTTTCTTCACCTGGCTTCTCTGTTTCTTCGCCTGGTTTCTCTGTTTCTTCACCTGGCT